>NZ_JAFEMD010000007.1 GCF_016892765.1 Microvirga arvi | reverse complement strand
CACTGGGCAATGTTGTTGGTCAGTTCCTGGAGGGCGCCGAAGGGACAGAGCCAGCCGCAGAAGGGACCGCGGCCCCAAAACAGCAGCGCTGCCGCGACCGCGGCCCAGAGGATGAAGATCAGCGGTGCCGCGAGGAAGAACTCCCAGTTGAAGTCGGTGATGAGCGAGTTCGTGAAGGTGAGGACGTTGACGACCGAGAGCTGGGCATTGGCGTACCAGCCGAGCCAGACCAGCGTGAACGTCAGGTAGGAGCGCCGGACCCAAACGTAGATCTTCGTACGGCGGACCAGGTTGTCCTGGAAGAAGAAGATGGCAGACAGGACAAGGAGAGCGACGGCGGCGATGCCGATAGAGACGGTGTTCGTCTTCCAGATCTTGAGCCAGAGCGGCTCCTCGATCTCGCCGGCCGCGAGCGCGTCCGCATCGTTCAGCGATAGCTCGGCGGGTGTGGCAGGAGGCGATGCAGTCGGTGCGGGGGTGCTTGGCTGCCCTTGGGCTTGCGCTTGAGCGGGGGGCGCTGCTTGGGCAGGGGGCTGCTCGATGCGTAGATACTGTTCCGGCAGCGTGTATTCGAGGTTGTAGGTCAGGAAGGCCCTGTCACGGGCGCCAATGTTGCGTTGGACGAGCAACTGCACCTGCCACGGCTCGGTGAGATCAAGCTTGAAGTCCTCGGGCGCCACGAACAGGGCAATCTCGCGCAGGTCGGGCGCACCGTCAGCGGCCAGCGCCCCGAGGCGAGTGTGGTTGCGGTCACGGAATCGGATGCCCTGGCCGTCCTGGAGCAGTTCGATGCGGTCGAAGATGCCGCCGCGGACATAGCCGGAGCCCTTGAACGAGTAGGCGCCGTCGCCGGCCACGACGATGGCCTGCTGGTCCGGCTTGAGCCGCGCCTTGAGTTGCTCATAGGCCGTGTCCCCGAGCAGGCTGCGTCCGATGGTGGGGACGCTTACGGGGGCGAGGTACAGGTCGATGAAGGTGTCATTCAGATCGGCCGTCTCGGCGTTGTTCGCCGCCTCCTGATTGCCTGCCTTGGCGTAGGCCTCGTTGACCTCGCCGACGGTCAGCGACAGGCGCCGGACCGAGCCATCCCCGAGAAGGGTCTGCCAGTCGCGGACCTCGCTCCTCGTCAGGTCGAGGGTTTTGATGGCCGGGGGAACCGCGGCGACCGCGGGAGCGCCTTGGGCGGCGCCGAGGCGGCCGCTGCGGATGAGCCGCACGGCGGAGCGCACCACGCTGTCGCCCATGACGAGCACGGTCACGGTCGCCCCGCTGACGATGTCGACCTGGGGCGGGCGCTCGGCCCCGGTGGCGACAGCCTTCATGTCACGCCCGATGAGGGTGTTCACGGCATCGACGATGCGACGCTCGGGAATGCCGATGAGGACGATGGGTTCCTTGTGGTCGACGAGCTTGATCCCGGTGACGACGCCGTTCGGATCGATGCCCACCAGCATGTGAATCGGCTTGCCCGAATAGCCGACCGCGCTTGTGATGTCGGAGTTCAGGTAAACGTAACCGAGCAGACGGTCGCCCTGGTGGACGGGGACGAGCGGCGGATCGCCTTGGGGCGCTCCGAAGCGGTCCGCTCCGGGAATGAAATCGGCCGGCTGTGCCTTGGGGAGGAACTCCTGCACGCGCCCCGCCGCCATGCCGGGAGCCGTCGTCCAAAGGAGCATCGCGGCACCGAGCAGGGCCACGATCCAAAGCAGCTTGAGAACAGTATTCGCAAGGTGTCTGGCGGACTCGGGCGACTGCGATTTTGCCAACGGGGGACCGTCCAGGATAGCGTTTGTGCTTCTGAACAGAAAAACGCTAACGGCTTTCAATCGGACTGATTCCGACGGGAGCGCGCGATCTTTCCGGGGCCGTTGAAATCGCTCTCGCATGGCCCGGAACCATCATGCTATTGGATAATCGGGCGCGCATTGACTTACGTCAAACTGTCGGAAGTGAGGGTGCCCGTCAACCTCTCGCGCCGATTTTTCGACTCAGGGAGATTCCCATGCCATTGCTGAAGCAAGAACCGCCTGGTCCTGTGAAGTCCCTGGCGGAACTGTTCGCCATTGCCGCCGCCATGGAGCAGGAGGCGGCAACCCGCTATGCCGAGATCGCCGCGCGCATGCGCAAGGAGGGCGATCCCGCGCTGGCTGAGCTGTTCGAGCGCCTGTCCGCCGACGAACGGGGCCACCTCAACAGCGTCGTGCACTGGTCGCAGAGCACCAAGGGGCAGGCGCCCGATCCGGTCCGGATCCGATGGGAACTCCCGGAGACGTTCGACGACGAGGGCGCGGCGACGGCCCACCCGCGCCTCCTGAGCGCCTACCGTGCGCTCTCGATGGCCGTGCGCAATGAGGAGCGCGCCTTCTCCTTCTGGACCTATGTCGCCGCCCATGCAGAGGCCCCCGAGATCCGCGAGGCGGCGGAGGCCATGGCCCACGAGGAGCTGGGACACGTGTCGATCCTCCGGCGCGAGCGGAGGAGAGCATTCCATGCCGAGCGCCACCGCACCGATGAAGGTGACCCGAAGGATGCCACGAGCCTCGCCGCCCTCGAGCGGCATCTCGCCGATCTTCTCGAACCTCTCGCGTCCGCCGCTCCGGCTCCGGAACGGATACGTCTGGAAGGATTCGTGGAGGAGGCGAGACGCCATGCGCGGGAACTTGACCTTAACCCTGCCACTTCGGGAGGCGTGGAGGCCAGACACAAGTCTCCGAACGATCCGGTGGCGCTCGCCGAGCTGCTGGCCGAACGTTACCTGGAAATCGGGGACATGGCCGACGACGAGGCCACGCTGGGACGCATGCAATCCTTGGCCGGGAATGCCATTTCCCGCCTGGCATGGCTGAGGGACGACCTGCCCGAGCTGCACCGATAGATCTGGAACTCCCGGGATGTCGAACTCCCTTCGCTTCAGTGCCCCACGGTCATGGTTCCTTCCAGACTGACCTTTTCGAAGTCGTCAACGAGGATGTCCACCTTCACCTTCCACGCCCCCGCCACCGGCAGCGCCAGGGATGCCACTTCCCATCCATCGGTCCCCACCTTCCTGGCCTGGCGCGAGATGGGTTCGATCCCGGCATCCGGTTTTTCGAGGTGAAGCGTGATTTCCTTCGGGTTCATCGGTTCGGCCTGTCCGGTCGCGATGACGATCCGTACTCGCGTGCCCCCTGCACCTCCCTGCGAGAGGGTCAACTGTGCCATGAGCTTGTTCGAGTGCAGGTGAACGCTTGCCGAACGCGAAGCCTCGGAGATGGCCGCGATCGCGCGGGGTGGCGGGGTGACGCGCCACAGTCCCACCAGCGCGAGGATGGCGAGGCAAAGGATGATCTCGGCCTTGATCGACCGCGCCAGCCATTTGGCTCCGGAGCCGTCCGGAATGGTCATGGCGGGCGTGAGCCAAAGACGGTTCAAGGCGGCCAGGACGAGCAGGGTGCCCACGAGCAGGGTCTTGGCGATCAGGACCTGTCCATAGGTGGTGTCGATCAGATTCGCTGGTGACCCCATCTGGATCACGGTCAATGCAATTCCTGCGAGCGTAAGTGCCGCGACTGCGACGAGGGCACCCGTGGAGAAGCGCCGCACGATCGGGAACGCCGCTTCCGGCGACTTGCGGATGGCGACCAGAAGCGGAAAGAGGGCACCTATCCAGTAGGCGACCCCCACGGCATGGATGAAGACCGCGGGCCGCGTCACCCATTGCGGGGCTGCGGCACTGGCGTGGCCGCTCAGGGAAAGCGACAGGCCGAGCATTCCCATGGCGAGAAGGCTGCACACACGTCTCCATCCCGAAGGCCCCCGCAGCGAAAGCCATCCGAGAAGTAGCGCCGCCGTTCCGGCTGCGACCGTCATCCCATAGGAGGTTGCCCATCCCGCAGCCCACGTGGCTGCGGACGCCATGTCGGTGAGGACACCGCCCAAGGCATCGACGCCCTGCAAGCCCAGCGATGCCGAGCATGCAAGGAACCCTGTGGCCATCAAGGCAACGAGCGCATGGTCCGTTCCCCTTCCGGCGAGGCCGGGAGCAAGCCATGCGCGGAAGAACGCGCCTCCCACTCCCGCAAACAGGCCGATGTACACGATCGTACGGGCTAGAACGATCGGGATGCGGACACCTTCCCCTTCTGCCCTTGGACGCGTCCCGGTCTCCGTCGGTGCGCCGATCGAGAACACGACGGACCCGCCGATCGGATGGCCGTCACCGGAATTCACGCGGTAGCTCAGGATATGGCTGCCCCGGGGCATGTCCGGCGGCACGGAGATCTCGAGCACCTCGTTGCGTGCAAGTGTCTTGAGCACGTGATGTCGCCGTCCCCGTGCGTCCGTCAAGCCGATGACCAAGGGCGAAACGGGCTCGTTGAAGCGAAGGCGCACCATCGGCGGCACGCCATCCAGGACGGCTCCATCCGCGGGATGGGACTCCACGAGTGCCGCATGGGCGAACGCCGCATTGGCGCCAAGCAGGCTCCCGAGCGCGAGCAATAGCATGATGAGGATGGCGCGGGTCATGGCCATGCGGGGAGCCGTCACGCGGCTCCCCGCTCCCTTGTCAGTGCGTGGCCTTGGCGGGCAGGAGCTTCAGCCCCGGGGCCGGATACTTGTAGTCGTCGGCGCTCTTGCCTTCCGCAGGGATCTCGATCCAGCGGTCCGCCTTGCCGTCCCCGCATTCCTGCACGATCGGGATGTAGAGCATGGTGCCCGGCTTTAGGCTGTCCGTGAGGTGGGCGCGGAAGACGAACTCGTCGTAGTGCTCGTCGAGCAGCTTGCCCGTCCACACGATCTCCCGTACGCCCTCGGTCAAGGGCTCGCTGTGGTAATCGTACGCCTTCCCGTAGGGAGCCTTGACGGTCTCCATTTCCCAGCCGGGCTTGGGCATCGGCTTGACGTTGATGACGCCTTCGGGAATGCGCACGCGCAGCTTCAGGGTCGGCGCGCCCCCGCAGCCGTGGCCGACGCGCAGAACTGCCTTGTACGCGGAGGCAACGGGGGCCTGCTGTGTCTCGAGGGTGGTGTGGGCCTGGGCCGCGCAGGCGAGCGAGAGGAATGCGGCTACAAGGGCCCCGCGGGAACGGATCGTAATCATGGTCTTGTCCTGTCTGTGAGAGGGGTGTCGCGTCGTGTCGGTCAGGCTGACAACGGCGGCGCCCTCGCACCGACGGGATAAGGAGGCGGGATGCGAACGTCGGCTGGGCCTGCTGCCCCGACGAAGGTCACGACGGTCGTCGCGAGAGAAAGTGGCCAGGGCCCGGTTGATGGCGGCGCCGACAACCCCGGGATTTGGCTGAGGATGCAGCAGGCTTGGACGTGTCCGGCATCCTTGACGGGTTCGCTTGGGCCATGGCCACCTGCATCATGCGAATGGTGCAGGCTCACCGTCCCGGCGGTCGGTGGAGCAGGCATAGCGCGGCCCGCCCCGAGGGACATCAGGGCGATGTGGATGATCAGAGACATGACCGAGGCGAAGGCCGCTGCCCTGGTCACGCTCAGAACCTTCCGAGATGGCCACATCGTGCGTCACCTCGGCTGGAGTGTCTGGGGTTCAACGGACGCGCTCTCCGGGGGTGGTCCACGGCGTTCGCGCAACCGGGCGAAGACGAGGCTCGCGGCGAAGGATGCCAGCGCGGCGATCGTGAGAAGACCGCTCCCTTTGCGCCCGGAGTCCCACCCCATGAGGCCTCCGCCTGCCCGCAGGGCGACCGAAAGGTGCAGGAGCGCGAGCGGCAGGTAGAGGACAGGGGCGTAGCGGAGGTTAACGCGGGCCACGGCAGGCAGGATGACGAGCGCATGACCGAACACCGTCGAGAGGACGAAACCGACCAGGACCGCGTGCAGCGTCACGTCGTAGCCGAAGGCGCCACCAGATGGAGAGGCGATCAGGACAAACCCGGCTATGGCGAGCCAGACGTAGCCCGCCAGCATGCAGGAGGCCGTGAAGCGAGCCTGCCCGGTCCCGCGCACGTCCAGGCGGGCAATGTCGTGCCGCAGGAACCACAGGGCGGTGACGAGCAGGGCGGCACCATAGAGGATCGCGCCATTCCCGGTCGGTAGCCCGTTGCGCGCACCGACCAGGAGCAAGCCAAAGGCAAACAGGAACCACGCCTCGACGCCGCGGTGCTGCGGCATCGGCCGGCTGAGCTCCATGCGTTCGCCGACGATCGTGACGATCAGGAAGGTCAGCCACCAACCCGACGCATCCGCTCCCCCCATGCCTGCGAGCCAGAGCACGTTACCTGCGAGCCATGCCAGCGCGCCGAACAGGAGGGCACCGGTGGGAAGGCCTGGCTGCCGGATCGTGGCCGACAGCGATCCCCCTGCCAGTGCCGCCGCTGCGGCAGCGTATGCGCCCGCCCCGAATTCCATCGGTGCGCCGATGACCAGGCCAAGCGAACCGATGCCAGCGAGGACCGGGGCTGAGTAGGCCCATCGGCGACCATCAGCGACGGCCCGCTCCAGGCTGATCAGCATTCCGAACACACCTGAGATCATCAACGGCCCGTGAATGGCTGCGAGCGATGAACCGTGGGGCAACGTCCATCCGAGCCGCCACAGCGCCCCGCACAGGCCGGTGATCAGGGTGAAGATTCCGAAGGCAAGCAGGATAAGGCGGAGTCCCTTGATGCCCCTGGCGGATCCTTGAGGGACCGAGGCGTCAAGCGAGGCCCTGCTGGATGAGGATACGGCGCACATTAGGGATCCTGCGGATTACATTGACGCCTGACTGCTGACGACAGCGCGACCATGGCCCGTCGGATGAAGGTCGTCTTTGACACCGCGCAAACAGGACGCCGATATGTCCGGAGCATGGTTTCTGGCTGGTTCCGTGGATTAACACACGGTACCGACGCCTCAATCTTGCGGGATGAGGGACGTGCCCGAGCAGGACCGTTTCAGAGGTCGTGTTGCCGCGGACGGGATCGTGGCATCCGCACGTCTCCACTCTCTGAAGCGGAGTGGGAGGCGCCTGGACAGCCGGATGCCATCATCCGCGCAGGGTTACCCTAAGTACAATTCCTGAGTGGAGCGCTCCCACCGCCCTTGGCATCGTCTGCACACGGGCAGACTGCATCCCGTGTCGTGCCGGAAAGAAAGCAAGCAAGGATGCCCATGCCCCAAACCGCGGAAGGCCTTATCATGGTCGGTAATGGTCTTTCGGCCCGAGCCTCCTTGGGGGCACACTTGAGTTGGCGGCCTTGCCGCGTGCGCGTACGAAAGTGGCTGTACGCTTGTGCCTGTCCTGGCCCCCGCCCGAAGCTGGAACCTCGATGGAGCTTGAGCGTTGTCACCGACTCGTGAACTCCCTTCTGAGCATTTCCGAATGCGATCAGATTCACTGGAAACCGGCAGGAAAAAGCGTGAGGCGTTCACGTTCCTCATCCTTGCCGTCCTGATCTGGCCCTTCATCGCCGTCGGTGTCGTCGCGGGCTGGGGGTTCCTCGTCTGGATGTACTACCTGTTCACCGGACCGCCCGGTCCGGTCTGACAGGGTCTGTCAATGACCGAGACCCCTCACCTCAAGCGCCGCAGCTTCCTGCTCGGCAGGTTTGCCGAAGCACACCAGCCTGTTGGACCTCCGGTCGCCGTGATCGGCCCCTCCTGTTTCGCCTTCCGGGGCATTGCCTGCATGAGCTGCCGGGACGCCTGTCCCACCGGTGCCGTGAGGTTCGAGCTTGCCGTCGGCGGCGCCCGCCCCACGATCAATGCTGACGCCTGCACCGGCTGCGGTGACTGCTCCCGGGCCTGTCCAGCCGACGCCATCCGTATTTCCTCTGTCGAGGAGGCCTCATGAGCGGCGAGTGTCACATTTCCAGCCTGGTGATCCACGGTCGGCCCGACCGGGTTCCCTCGATCATCGAGCATCTGAGCTTGATCGAGGGTGCCGAGGTTCACGGCGGGCAAGAGACCGGCAAGCTCATCGTCACCCTTGAGACAGACACCGAGAGCCAGGTTGTCGAGCGGATCAACGCCATCCAGCTTCTCGACGGCGTCCTCGCCGCCACTCTCGTCTTCCACCACTTCGAGCCTGTTCAAGAGCGGGAGTAGACCCATGGACCTCACGCGCCGTACCCTTCTGAAAACCCAGGCTGCTGCCGCTGCGGCCGCCGCAGCCGGCGTTTCCATTCCCGCCGAGGCCCAGAACATCCCGACTGGCGAGGACATCCAGCTTCAATGGTCGAAGGCGCCCTGCCGCTTCTGCGGCACGGGCTGCGGCGTGATGGTCGGGGTCAAGGACGGCCGGGTCGTCGCTACCCACGGCGACATGCAGGCGGAGGTCAACCGCGGCCTGAACTGCGTGAAGGGCTACTTCCTGTCCAAGATCATGTACGGCAACGACCGCCTCACCCAGCCGCTCATGCGCATGAGGAACGGCCAGTTCGCGAAGGACGGCGAGTTGCAGCCCGTCTCATGGGATCGCGCCTTCGACGAGATGGCGAAACAGTGGAAGCGCGTGCTCCAGGAAAAGGGCCCCGAGGCCGTGGGCATGTTCGGCTCGGGCCAGTGGACGATCTGGGAGGGGTACGCAGCCTCCAAGCTGATGCGGGCGGGCTTCCGCTCCAACAACCTCGACCCGAACGCCCGCCACTGCATGGCGTCCGCTGCCGTCACCTTCATCCGCACCTTCGGCATGGACGAGCCGATGGGCTGCTACGACGACTTCGAGCATGCCGACGCCTTCGTGCTCTGGGGCTCGAACATGGCCGAGATGCACCCGATCCTGTGGACCCGTGTCACCGACCGCCGCCTCAGCCATCCGCATGTGAGGATCGCGACGCTCTCGACCTACGAGCACCGCACGACCGACCTGTCCGACATGGCCTTGATCTTTAAGCCGAACTCGGACCTCGCGATCATGAACTACATCGCGAATTACATCATCCAGAACGGGGCGGTGAACCGGGAGTTCGTGGAGAGACACTGCAATTTCCGCCTCGCGAACACCGACATTGGCTACGGATTGCGCCCCGACAACGTACTGGAGCAGCGGGCGCAGCATGCGAACGACGCGCAGGTATCCCATCCCTCGAGCTTCGAGGACTATGCGAGGCTCATGAGCCAATACACGGTCGAGAAGGCCTCGGAGCTGTCAGGCCTTCCGAAAGAGAGACTGGAGGCGCTCGCGAAGCTCTATGCCGACCCGAAGGTCAAGGTGATGTCGCTTTGGACCATGGGCTTCAACCAGCACGTCCGCGGCGTCTGGGCCAACCACATGGTGTACAACCTGCACCTGCTCACGGGGAAGATCTCGGAGCCGGGCAACTCACCGTTCTCGCTCACGGGCCAGCCCTCGGCCTGCGGCACGGCACGCGAGGTCGGCACCTTCAGCCATCGCCTGCCGGCCGACATGCAGGTGACGAATCCCGAACATCGCAAGCACGCGGAGGAGATCTGGAAGCTGCCGCACGGCCTCCTGCCCGACAAGGCCGGCTACCACGCCGTGCAGCAGGACCGAATGCTGAAGGACGGCAAGCTCAACGCCTATTGGATCATGTGCAACAACAACCTCCAGACGGCGCCCAACACCAACAACGAGACCTATCCCGGCTACCGCAATCCCGCGAACTTCGTTGTCGTCTCGGATCCCTACCCGACCGTGACCGCCATGGCGGCAGACCTGATCCTGCCGACCGCCATGTGGGTGGAGAAGGAGGGAGCCTATGGCAACGCGGAGCGGCGCACCCATTTCTGGCACCAGCTCGTCAACGCACCCGGGGATGCCCGCTCCGACCTCTGGCAATTGATGGAGTTCTCGAAACGCTTCACCACCGACGAGGTCTGGACCAAGGAGATCCTCGATGCCCATCCGGAGTACAAGGGCAAGAGCCTGTTCGACGTCCTCTTCGCCAACGGTGAGGTGAACAAGTTCCCCGTTGCTGAGATCGACCCAGCCTACGAGAACCGGGAGTCAAAGTCGTTCGGCTTCTACGTTCAGAAAGGTCTGTTCGAGGAATATGCCGCCTTCGGCCGCGGCCACGGGCACGACCTTGCTTCGTTCGATACATACCATCAGGTGAGGGGACTGCGCTGGCCGGTGGTGAATGGGCAGGAAACGCGCTGGCGTTACCGGGAAGGCCATGATCCTTATGTCGAGAAGGGCAGTGGGGTGCAGTTCTACGGCAACCCCGACAAGAAGGCCAACATCATGGGGGCTCCCTACGAGCCGCCCGCCGAGTCCCCGGATGGCGAATACGATCTCTGGCTCGTGACGGGCCGCGTCCTCGAGCACTGGCACTCAGGCTCCATGACCCTGCGCGTTCCCGAACTCTACAAGGCCTTTCCCGGGGCTGTGCTGTTCATGCATCCGGACGATGCCGCCAAGCGCAACCTGCGACGGGGGCAGGAGGTGAGGATCGTCTCCCGGCGAGGCGAGATCCGCAGCCGGGTCGAGACGCGCGGGCGCAACAAGGTGCCTCCCGGCCTGGTCTTCGTCCCGTTCTTCGACGCGAGCCAGCTCATCAACAAGGTGACGCTGGACGCGACGGACCCGATCTCGAAACAGACCGACTTCAAGAAATGCGCCGTCAAGGTCGTCTCGGCCGCAACGGCCGATGCAGGAGGGCAGCAATGAGGCGTGGTGTTTTCCTGTGCCTCGTCAGCATCGTGCCATGCCTGGCCGCGGGGGCGATTCTCGCGCAGGATGCGCCGCGCCTGCGCGGGCCCGAGCCCTTCACGAGGGAAGTTCCGGCTCCGCCCATGCAGCGCCAGATTACGGACGACGTGCGCGTGGGCCGCAACTATCCGGACCAGCCTCCCGTGATCCCGCATTCCATCGAGGGCTATGCCGTCGACCTGAACGCGAACAAGTGCATGTCGTGCCATGCCCGCAAGTTCACGGAGCAGAGCCAAGCTCCGATGATCAGCGTCACGCACTACCAGGACCGGGCCGGCAATACCCTCGGCGGACTGGCGCCGCGGCGCTACGTGTGCGTCTCCTGCCACGTGCCGCAGACTAACGCGAAGCCTCTCGTCGACAACATTTTCATGGACATGGACGCTCTCACCGAGCCTGAGCGGCAGCCCGCGCGGGGGAGGCACTGATGGCGGCGGGGATCATGCGGACTTGGGGCTGGTTCCGCGGCAATCGCTGGGTCAGGACGGCCCTGAGCCCGCCTGGCTATCTCAGCCTTGCCTTCCTTACGCTCGGCGGCTTCGTTGCAGGTGTCATCTTCTGGGGCGGGTTCAACACCGCACTCGAGTACACCAACACGGAGAAGTTCTGCGTGGGCTGCCATGAGATGCAGGCCAACGTCTTCGAGGAACTCAAGGGCACGATCCACTTCACGAACAGGTCCGGGGTGCGGGCCGAATGCCCCGACTGTCACGTTCCCCACGAGTGGACCAACAAGATCGCCCGCAAGATGCAGGCCTCGAAGGAGGTCTGGGGCCACATCTTCGGGTCCATCGACACACGTGACAAGTTCCTGGCCATGCGCAAGCACTTGGCCGAACGGGAATGGACGCGCATGAAGGCCAACGACTCCCTCGAATGCCGCAACTGCCACAGTGACGAATCGATGGACCTGACGAAGCAGAACCCACGCGCGGCGTCGGCACACGAGCGCTTCCTCTTCTCCGGCGAGAAGACCTGCATCGATTGCCACAAGGGCATCGCGCATCGTCTGCCGGACATGTCCGGCGTGCCGGGATGGCAGTAAGCTCATGAAAGCCTTCAAATCTATGATTGCTGCTTCGGTCCTGGCGATGGTGCTGCCAAGTGCGATCCCCGTGGTTCGGGCGCAAGGGCAGGGGACGCCGGGCGCTCCTGCTCAGACTCGCCCCATCGAGCCCCAGGAGTTTGTCCGGCTGGCCTACAGCTCCGCGACCCTGCAAGGTCAGGCTGCCAGGCTGGCTGCCAGCCGGGAGACGAGGCCGGAGGTCAGGAGCTTCGCGGCCTCGGCCGCCGATTTCCGCCTCGGGCTCCTGCAAAGGATCGAGGCGTTCGCCAGGGAGCGCAGCCTGCCGCTCCCGTCCGTGAAGGAGTTCGAGCACCAGGTCATCATCGAGAACCTGGAGCCGCTCGACTACCTCGCGCTGAGCCGGCGCTACGCGGAAATCCAGATCCAGGCGGTTGGGCAGGAGATCGGGATCTATCAGGCGGCAGCCCGTAGCCCCTCGGCGGAAATCAAGGCGTTCGCCGACCAGGTCCTTCCTGAGTTGCAGCGGCAGCAGGAAGGCGCGCAGAAGATGTACGAGGCGGTCAGGCCTTGAGCAGGAAGGTGACGGAACACGCCAAAGCCTTCTCCTGCGACTCTCCCGATGGTCTGATCTCGATCGAGCAGGCCTGCTCCCGGGCAGCAGCCTATGCCTCCGTAATCGAGGAGCATGAGGAGGTCTCCCTATGCGAGGCCCTCGGCCGGACCTTGGCGATGCCGGTGACGTCGGTCCTGCCGCTGCCGCCGTTCGACCAGTCAGCCATGGACGGCTATGCCGTGAGGGCAGGTGACGGGTTGCCGTCGGGCATCGCCCTGGCCGTTGCCGGGCGCGTGGCGGCTGGCGACGAGGAACTGCCCCTGCCGCTAGGAAGTGCCTTGCGCATTTTCACGGGCGCAAGGATCCCCCATGGTGCCGATGCCGTGGTGATGCAGGAGCATGTCACCAATGTCAGCGGCAGGATCGTCCTGACCCGCATGGCGAGATCCGGCGACAACATCCGTCGGCGGGGCGAGGACGTCCGGGCCGGGGAGGTGCTGCTCCGGCCGGGCGAGCGCATCGATGCGCGACACGTCGCGCTGCTCGCCGCGCAAGGCTTTGAGCGGACGTGCGTTCGACGCAAGGTGCGGATCGGCGTCCTCTCGACGGGCAACGAACTTCGCTCCCAGGGGGAGTTGCTGACCGAAGCCTCGTTCTTCGATTCCAACCGCCCGATGATCCTTGCGCTTGCGCGCCAGTCGGGGGGCGATGTCGTCGACGGGGGGATCGTACGGGATGACCCGCACCTAATTGCCGGAGCCCTCTCGGAGCTTGCTCGCCACTGCGACCTGATCGTCACGACGGGCGGCGTCTCGGTCGGTGACGAGGACCATTCCATGGTTGCGCTCGTCGGCGCAAGGGGAAGGGGCGAAACCCTCAAGGTGGCTCTCAAGCCTGGCAAGCCCGCGGTGGTCGGGGCGATCGGGCCAACAGCCTATCTCGGCCTCCCGGGAAACCCGGTGGCTGCCCTGGTGTCATGGCTGCTCCTCGGAGGTGCCGTGTTGGCTGCCTTGGACGGTCGCCGGACCCGTCCTCTCCCTGGGATGCGCCTTCCGCTGGTGCATGCCTTCAACCGGCGGCCGGGACGGACTGAATTCGCGCCCGCCCGCATTGTCCAGGTCAGCGGCGGCTCGGCGGTCGAGATCCTTGGGCGGGGCGGATCGGCCCGCCTCAAGCCTCTCGCCGCGGCGGACGGACTCGTGCGCATTGAGCCGCTTCATGCTCCGGTGGGCCAGGGCGACGAGGTCTTGTTCCACCCGTTCCGAGACGGGTTCACCGTCTGAAGCATGCAAAAGAAGTGGCCCGGGCTTGCGCCCGGGCCAGCATGTGACCGCTTCTTATCGTTTGTTCTAGTGGCCACCGGTCGACTGGGCCGACTTCTGCGGGTTGTAGTCCTTGAAGATCGCCTCGTTCTGCGGTCCGTCGACCTGGAGGATGCCGGCCAGTCCACGCTCGACGCGGCTCAGGGCATGGTCGACGAGGATGTAGTTGCCGGGAACCTCAAGCTTGAAGTCGACGACGCTGGCTCCGCCGGGAGGTGTGGTGATCGTCTGGACGTCCTTCATGGGCGAGCTCAGGGATGCCATCGGATAGGCCTTGTCGAAGATCTCCCCGATCACGTGGAACGACGAGGTGTAGTTCGGGCCGCCGACGCCGAAGTAGATCCTGACCGTCTCGCCGACTTTGGCCTTGAGCGGGTTCTTTTTCAGGGCCTCGGTGCTGCCGTTGAAGATGAAGTACTCGGGGCGTTCGCTGAGGAGCTTGTCGATGCTCTCCTCCGCATGGCCCTTCGTGCCGTACGCCTGCTCGGTGTAGATCTCGCCCTGCATGACGTAGAACTCGCGGTCGACCTTCGGGAGGCCCTCCTCCGGCTCCACCAGGATCAGGCCGTACATGCCGTTGGCGATGTGCTGGGCGACCGTCGGGGTGGCGCAGTGGTAGACGTAGAGGCCGGGGTTCAGAGCCTTGAACTCGAAGCCGCGCGTTTCGCCGGGAGCTGCTTCGGTGGCCTTCGCGCCGCCGCCGGGTCCGGTGACTGCATGGAAGTCGACGTTGTGCATCATGACGCTGTCGTCATGGTTCTTGAGCTTGACCTCGACGGTATCGCCGACCTTCACCCGGACGAAGGGCCCTGGAACCTTGTTGTTGAAGGTCCAGTAATGGTAGGTCGTCCGGTCCGCCAACTGGCCTGTCACCTCGGTGGTGTCCAGGTCGACCTTCACGCGCTGCGGGCCACGCTTGCCGATGGGGCCCGGCAGGTCGGTGGGCAGGCGCACCACGTTGATTGGGGTCGCCGCGGTGCCGTTGGCATCCAAGTGGCTATGCACGTGCGGTGTGGCTGCGGCGAACTTGTCGCCGGCATCGGCGGGCAGGGGCTGGGCGAGCAGAGCCGCCGCGCCCAGCGCGAGAACGGCAGCGGTCGCAAGCAGCGGCCGGCGTCCCGAGGTTTTCAGTGCTTTCATCGTAACCCTCCTTCGTGGGACCGCCTGGCGGATCGGAATTGGTCCGTCATCGGATGGTCAAGCTGTACACCTCTGCCGCGGGGGCAATTTGTTGCAACGCAAATAACCGGACGAATGCACAGCTCGGCGAATGGCTTTCGGATAGATTGAGCAAGCTCAATGAAAGCGGCGGCAAACAGCCGTAGATGTGCCTCACAAGCCATCGATCCGACGCACCCGACGTGGAAAGCGTCCTTAATGGGAGCCATCGCGATGAGAAACGACCTGAGATCGCAATACGGCGAGGAGCGGCTTCCCCGCTACACGAGCTACCCGACTGCGCCGCAGTTCTCGGATGCCATACGGCATGGTACCTATGGGGAGTGGCTCGCCGCCATCCCGGGCGGAACGACGGCCTCGCTGTACCTTCACGTCCCGTTCTGTCGCTCCATGTGCTGGTACTGCGGCTGCCACACCACGATCACGCAGCGGGATGCGCCGATTGTCGATTACCTTGAGGTACTCCGCCGGGAAATCGGGCTCGTCTCTGACCGCCTGAGCTCCCGCCTGCCGGTGAGCCACGTCCATTTCGGCGGAGGCACGCCCACCATCATGGAACCCGCCGAGTTCATCGGCTTGATCGATCTCATGCGGCAGAGGTTCGCCCTTGGTGACCGCGCGGAGATCGCCGTCGAAATCGATCCGCGCACGCTCACCCGCGCCATGACGGCTGCCCTCGGCGAGGCAGGAGTCACCCGCGCAAGCCTCGGCGTCCAGAGCTTCGATCCGGTCGTGCAGCGCGCGATCAATCGCATCCAGAGCTTCGAGCAGACGGCGAGGGCCACGAACGGACTGAGGGATGCGGGCATCCGCGGGGTCAACTTCGATCTGATCTATGGCCTGCCGCACCAGACGGTGGAGTCCTGCATCGAGACCGTGCGGCAGAGCATCGAGCTTCGTCCCGAGCGCTTCTCGGTCTTCGGCTACGCACACGTTCCCACCTTCAAGAAGCACCAGCGCAGGATCGACGAGGCCGCACTGCCCGACGGCGCCGCCCGCTACGAGCAGGCCGAGGCGATCGCCGGGGCGCTGATCCAAGCCGGCTATCGCCGGATCGGGCTCGACCACTATGCGCTGCCGCCGGACTCCATGGTGCAGGCCCAGGTCGACGGCGTCCTGCACCGCAACTTCCAGGGCTACACCACCGATCCGAGTGATGTGCTGATCGGCTTCGGCGCCTCGGCCATCGGCCGGCTGACGCAGGGCTACGCCCAGAACGAGGTCGTGCTGGGACGCTATGCCGAGCGCATCTCACGCGGGGAGCTGGCGACCGCCAAAGGATACGCCCTGACCGCGGACGACCGCCTGCGGGCTGACTTGATCGAGCGGGTGATGTGCGACTTCAAGGTCGACGTCTCGCAGGTCTGCCGCACGCACGGCACTGAACCGGAGTCCCTCCTGCAATCGATCCCCAGGCTCAAGATGCTGGAGCAGGACGGCATCATCCGCTTGAAGGACAACGTGCTGTCGGTCAGCGACGACACCCGCTTTCTCGTCCGCACCGTCGCATCCGCATTCGACGCCTATCTGGGCGCATCCGGAAGGACGCACAGCCGCGCGGTCTGACCGACGCTTCAGGGAGGAATGCGGAAAGGCCCACCGTCTGTCACCGACGGTGGGCCTTTCCGCGTGTTGCGACGTATCCTATCTCACGAGTTGGCGGTAGATGGCCGGCAGGGCCGAGGGAAGCTTCGCCACCTGGCCGACGATGGCATAGCCGCCGCGACCGAACAGGTAGGGGAAGTAGGATTGTGCCTCACGGTCCACCGTCACGCCGAAGACGGTGACGCCTGCGCGTCGCGCTTCCATCACGGCGCGTCGGGTATCCTCGATGCCAAAGCGCCCCTCGTAGTGGTCGATGTCGTTCGGCTTGCCGTCGGTCAGCACCAGCAGCAGGCGCTGCCGGTTCGGGCGCTCCGCCAATTTGGCCGTCGCATGGCGGATGCCCGTACCGATGCGGGTGTAGTAACCGGGCCTCAGCGCCGTGATGCGCCGCGTCACGGCCTGGCTCATTGGCTCGTCGAAATCCTTCACGGTCTCGACACGCACCCAGGAACGGCGCCGCGAGGTGAAGGTCAGGATGGAATGGGAGTCACCGCATGCGGCCATTCCGTGCGCCAGAACCAGAAGTGCCTCCTTCTCCACGTCGAGCACGCGACGGTCGTCGATCCAGGCATCCGTCGAGAGCGAGACGTCGACCAGCAGCGTCACGGCGAGATCATGGGCCTGGCGCTTGCTGGCGAGGTGGACACGATCCGATCCCGACCCACCCGAGAGCAGGTCGCTGCGGGCGCGCACCAGTGCATCGATGTCGAGCTCCTCGCCGTCCGGTTGCGCCCGGAGGATCTCGTGCCTGGGCCGGAGCGCCTCGAACTGCCGGCGCACGCGCCGGATCATCCGGCGGGCCTCGTCGTCAGCCTCCCAGGTCTCTCCCTGGTCCGAGGCATACGCCGCCAGCACGCGGCAGTGGTCGGGCAGGTAGGTCTTGCGGGTGTAGTCCCATTCCGGATAGGCCAGATCGGCCGTCAGGCTCGTCGTGTCCACGGCCTCCGGCGGCAGGTCCAGGTCGAACTTGAGCTTGCTCGCCGGCTTGCCCTTGTGCTGGGAGAGCGGAATCTCCTCCATCTCGTCCAGGGCCTTCTCGGCGTTCTCGTCCTCGTCGTCGTCCGAGGGACGGTTGACGTTGACCATCTCCGCCATCGCCAGGATCTTCTCGAAGCGGTTCAGGATGAACGGGTCGCCGCGCTGGGCCTGATCCGCCTCGCGCCGTGCGGCGAAGCGCTTGCGCGTGTCCAATGCGGCAAGGTCGCCCGGACCCGCGGGCTCATCGCCGTTGCGGTTTGCCGCTCCGGCCTCGCGGATCCAGGTGTCGCCCCAGAGCGGAACCGGCAGGAAGGGCTGATAGCCAGCCGGAGTCTGCCGGGGCAGGCCAGCGGGGCCTGCGGCAGTGTCCCAGACGGGAGGCGGGGTCGCGAACCCGTCGCCCAAGAGCGAGAGGACAATGCTCTCGACCTTATCCTCGCATGCCGGGAGGGGCCGCCGCGGCCGGGCCTCGCGCATGGCAGCGCAAAGCTCGGTGTAGGTCCCTGTCAGACCGGGGCACTCCGCCAGAACGGTGGCGACCGTCTCCTGCACCCTCCGGAGAACCAGAAGGTCCCGGCGCAGCGGATCGGCCTCATTGATCGATTCGGTCGGGACATAGGCGAAGTAGGCCGCCAGCCAGTAGTAGAGCGAGCGGTTCAGCGCGCTCGAAGGAAAGATCTCGATCTTCGGTGGAAGGAAGAGGGTGGCCGCATCGCGTCCCGGCTGCTCCAACCGCTCCTCGGCGACGCCGATCCGTTGCAGAAGGTTCAGGCGGTGGGACGAGGCCCGGGCTGCGGTGCCGGCCAACTGCACGCCGGCCTCGCCGCCAAGGCCGCGAAAGAAGACCGCAAGGGAGGCGCGGACCTCGTCGAGCGAGACGCCTAGCCCGGGATGGCGTGGATAGGTCACTGCGCGCCCCACGAGCCGATGCCAGAACTGGCCGACGGTCTCCTCGAGTTCCAGGAAATCGAGCATGGCGGGTCTCCGGTTCAGGCGAGCGTCGCGCGGGCGACCTCGATCAGGGCCTTCTTGACGTCGAGATCGTCGGTGAGCGGCTCGACCATCGTCGCGGTAACGGCATCCTCGGCGGAAACACCCGCTGCGATGAGGGAGGCGCAGTAGACCAGCAGCCTCGTCGACACGCCTTCCTCCAGATCCTGGCCCTTCAGCGCGCGCAGGCGGCGGGCCAGCAGAAGAAGGGGACGAACGCGCTCCGCGGACAGCCCGCTTTCCGCGGCGACGACGGCGATCTCCTGATCGATCGGGAGGAAGTCGAACTCGATGGCGACGAAGCGCTGGCGGGTCGAGGGCTTCAGCGACTTGAGCAGGGTCTGGTAGCCGGGGTTGTACGAGACCACGAGCATGAAGGAATCCGGCGCCTGCAACTCCTCGCTGGTCCGATCGAGCGGCAGGATGCGGCGGTCGTCGGTCAGCGGGTGGAGCACGACGGTCACGTCCTTGCGCGCCTCGACGATTTCGTCGAGGTAGCAGATGCCGCCCTCGCGCACGGCGCGGGTCAGCGGACCGTCCGCCCAGATCGTGTCGCCGCCCTTGAGAAGGTAGCGTCCCGTCAGGTCGGCGGCGGTGAGATCGTCATGGCAGGAAACGGTGTGCAATGGCAGACCGAGGCGGGATGCCATGTACGCCACGAACCGGGTCTTGCCGCACCCCGTCGGGCCCTTCAGGAGCAGCGGCAGGCGCTTGCGCCAAGCGAGCTCGAAGAGAACGCACTCGTTACCGGCAGGGACGTAGTAGGGAAGTTCGACGGAGGGTTGCGGGACGGCGTGGAGAAGGGGCTTCATCGGTCAATCCTTCATGACGGGATGGTAACGGCGGGGCGACCTGATCCGGGCCGCCCCGGAGGGGTCACTCGGCGGGTTGGAGACCTTGCGCCAGGCGCGGGGCCTCCTCGCGGCCGGGAACGAACACCGCGTAGACGAACATCAGCGCCGAGATCAGGACGAACACGCCCGAGCCGAGGCGGACCCAGTAGAACAGCGCGAGCTGGTCCTGGACGTCCATGTACGACTGGCCGAGCACGCGTTGCAGGTGAACCTGGATCACGCCCGCGAAGGTAAGCGCGAAGGTCATCACCGACATCGCCGTGCACATGATCCAGAAGCTGACGATGCTCAGCATCTGGTTGTACGGGGCGCGGCCGAGGATCTGCGGCATGGCATAGGCCATGACGGCGAGGTTGAGCATCACGTAGGCGCCGAAGAAGGCGAGATGGCCATGGGCGGCGGTCACCTGCGTGCCATGGGTGTAGTAGTTCACCGACGACAGGGTGTGCAGGAAGCCCCACACGCCCGCGCCGAAGAAGGCCATCACCGAGCAGCCGATCGACCACAGCAGCGCCGCGCGGTTCGGGTGCTTGCGTCCGGCCTTCCAGGTCATCTGCACGGTGAAGACCACCATGGTGAAGAAGGGCGCGACCTCGAGCGTCGAGAAAAGCGAGCCGATCCACTGCCAGTAGCCGGGGGCGCCGATCCAGTAGAAGTGGTGGCCGGTGCCGAGAATGCCTGAGAACAGCGCCATCCCGACGATGACATAGAGCCACTTCTCCACCACCTCGCGATCGATGCCGTTGAGCTTGATCATCAGGAAGGCGAGAACGGAGGCCATGATCAGCTCCCACACGCCCTCGACCCAGAGGTGAACGACATACCACCAGTACATCTTGTCCACGGCGAGGTTCGACGGGTTGTAGAAGGAGAACAGGAAGAAGATCGCCACGCCCCACAATCCGAAGAGCAGGATGTTGGTGACCACCGTCTTGCGGCCCTTCAGGGCAGTCATGGTGATGTTGAACAGGAACATCAGGCACACGACGACGATGCCGACCTTGATCACGAAGGGCTGCTCGAGAAACTCGCGGCCCTCATGGATCTTGAACAGGTAGCCGACCACCGCGACGCCGGCCGCACCGAAGAACATCCAGAACTGGATCTTCGCGAGGAGCGGGCTGAAGAGCTCGTTCTCGGTCTCCTCCGGGATCAGGTAGTAGGTCGCTCCCATGAAGCCGATCAGGAGCCACACGATCAGCGCGTTGGTGTGGATCATCCGGACGACGTTGAACGGCAGAAGCTCCGAGAGGGTGTTGGGCAGGACGTAGATCGTGCCGGCGAGAACGCCGAACAGGACCTGGGCGATGAACAGGCCGAGCGCTCCGTAGAAGTAGAGCAGGGCCACCTTTTGCGTTTGGTACTTCATGATGACGATTCCCCTCTCAGCCGGCCTTGTTCGGCGGCCAGTTTTGGGTCTTGATGCGGCTGGTCCATTCCAAGAAATCGGCGAGGTCGTCGAGTTCCTGGTCCGTCAGGTTGAATTGCGGCATCTGCCGGCGGCCCTCGATCCCGGTGGGCTGTGCCGCCATCCAGGCCTTCAGGGTCTCGCGGGCTCCCGCAGGGTCTTCCTTGCCGCCCCAGCGATCCCAGACGTTGCCGATCTCGGGGGCGAAGTAGGCGCCCTCGCCGAGGATCGAATGGCAGTTGATGCAGGAGTTCTTCTCCCACACGTGCTTGCCGCGGGCGACGGACGACGACAGCGTCGAGACATCGGTCGATGTGGTGTTCATGTAGTAGTGGCTGTGGGCGGTCAGGCCCACGAAGATGGCGAAGAAAAAGAACGAGCCCCCATAGAACACGTTTCTCGCCGCCGACTTGGTGAGGACTTCAGCCATCACGCGATCCTTCTTGTTTGGGCAGGGAAGGCAGAGGTGCGGCCAAGGCCGCAATGTCGAGGGTCCCGAGGCGGGCTCCGGGAGTGGGCTGTCCGGTCGAAAGGGTTGAACATGGCTGACGCCTCGCAGTGAAGTCGCTTGCCGCGCGGAGCGGATGGTCGGCAACGTACAGGAGCGGGCGGAACGCTCTTTGCTCTGGGACAAGCTCAGGAGGGGAGCGTCGCCGTCAGCCGCGCAACCGGGGAATCGCCGCGGCGATCCAGGCCGAGGCGGCAACCAGGACCAGCCATGACGACAGCAGGATCCGCCAGCCGGGCGGCACATGACGGAGCTTGAGGAAGTCCATCAGCATCCATCGCCCTTTGGCGACGGCCGCCACGAGCACCACGCCGCTGCCGACGAGGCCTCCGGCGCCCGCTTGCCCGGCAACCATGTTGAGAACGGTGAGCAGGACGAGCAGGATCCAGGCGCGTGTTGCCCGGCGTGCGGCAATGTGGGTCATCGCATCATCCGACCAGGTAAATCAGCGGGTACATCACGACCCAGACGAGATCGACCATGTGCCAGAAGGCGGTGCCGGTCTTCAGATTCTCAAGGCTGTCATGCAGCGCGACCGCCGCGATGATGACGATTCCGAGCACGACGTGGAGGAGGTGGAATCCGGTGATAAGGAAGTAGAGCGTGAAGAACGTGTCGGTCTCCAGGCCAATGCCCGCCTCGACCTTGGCCGCGTATTCCGCGACCTTGATGGCGGTGAAGACGCAACCCAGGGCCGCTGCTCCGGCGAGCAGCAGACGCGCAGACCTCCGGCATTCGATCATGCAGGCCTCGACTGCCAATGCGGCCAGACATCCGCTGGTGATCAGCACGAGTGTGTTCACGCCGCCGAGGGCGGAGTCGAGTTGTGCCCGGCCCGCCGCGAAGACGCCGGGCTGAACGGCTCCCGTGACGGTGAAGGTCGCGAGGAGAAGCCCGAAGGTCACGACCTCGGTCAGGATGAGCACCCACATCATCGGGTGTCCCGGCAGCTCCGAGAGCGCACCCCAGTGTCTGTCCTCTTGCGCAGCGTCCATCATTCCCTGTCATTCCGTACTTGCCGATACCGATTTTTATGGTCGGCTTCGGGCATTCTCGTTGCGCTGCCTCAAACAAGTCCTCGGCCTCCCGGTCCATAGAGTGACGGGACTCGAAGACAGGAGAGACGTGTTATGAGCGATGCACAGGTCGGACTGGTGATGGCGACGCCCCTCATCGTGATATTCGCGGTGATGCTTCACGGGATAGGGGTGTTGCGCCTGAGCGGCACGATCGCCGCCGTGACCATGTCGGTGGCCATCGCGGTCACGCTCTTCCTGACCCAATAGCGCGGTTCCGGCGCCTCGGCGTCTACCGCATCGCGAGAATGCCTGCGAGGGGGTCGGGTCCGATGAGGAGCGCATGCCCCTGGAGCACGAACCAGGCACAGGCGGCGATCGCGATCAGGGCGGGCAGCGTCAGGGGACGCAGCGATGTCCGTGGAGCCCGCCCCTGCAACAGTGCCGTGAACGGGACGATGGATGTTCCGGCGCTTCGGGCGCCCCAGCGCTCGCAGCCCATGCGCTTGCGGGCCTTGCGGTCGACCAGGAAGAACCCGAGCATCGAGAATGTGGCCATCCCGCCAAAGAGAAGAACCGCGACGAGAGTTCCATTCGCCGGGATGTGCGATGCCGCCCAGATCAGGAAGCCCCAGAGGACAGGGTGCCGCGTGACGGCGACGATGGGACCCGTCTCCTCGCCGCTCCGCAGCGAGATCGAGAGCGGGTTGGGCCACATGAGGCCGGCAATCAGGAGGAATGCGGCGACCGGCATGGCAAGGAAGGGCACGTGCCACTGCCAGGGGGCGGGATCCCAGAGCACGATCGTCTCCGCCCGCTGAGCGGCGAGGACGAGCCAGCCGAGCAGACCGAGGGAAAGGATCGAATAGGCAACGAGATAGGTCGTCCTTCCCGTTGCTGCGATCAGGCGCGACCGCAAGCCGGGGCTTGCCGGTATCAGGTGAGCCGCGACGAAGATGGCCAAGGCAAGGGTAAATTCAGTCACGGGTGACGGTTCCAGGTTGGGTCTGCACTCGACCAGGATCAGTCCGGCCAGCGGGCCAGGGATCGTGCGGGCATGAATCGCGGCATGGGAGGAAATGATCCGCTAGCCTGCATGATCCTTCATGGGGCGCCATGGAGCCCCGGCGACGGTGCGCCGGGCACGGCGGCATGACGCGGAGTCCTGAGCGGCTCCGCGTCAGGGTGTTTTCGGACACTCCGACTCAGGCTGCCGCACGGCTGATGCGGACCTGCCAGAGATCGGGTCCTTTCGCCACGTAATCCCAATCGAAGGCGCCCGGGTAGTTGACGCCGAACTGATAGAGGAGGGGCCTCGGGTCATGGTCGCTCACGAGTAGGAAGCCCTCGCCGTCATCGAGCTGGTCGAAGGTGCTGAAAATCAGGGGGTGGCGCATCCGCGGCATGATCTGGCGGACATCAAGGACGGTTTCGGTCACGTTGCAACTGCACATCGGCAAGCATTCCTTGGCGGGCAGCCGGGCAGGTTCCGGCCATGGTCGGTGGCGAGGTCCGGGTTATCCCTGCGGATCCCGGACGGGGTGGCATCGATGGAGGGGGGCATTCCGGATCCGGCGCAGGATCGCTCCCGCGGGTCCCCGATGACGCCCACGTTCGATGACCGGGACACTCTCCCATCGAGCCCGCCGCTTCTTTGCCCCATCTCAAACAAAAAGCGCCGGCACGTCTGTGCCCTTTGCCTGGTTGATGCCGCGCAAAGAAAGGCAGCCGGGAACTGATTAGATGGGGCCATGTCAATCAAGCCATCAGCGTGGAGGCCATGATGCCCGTTGAACCCACCCAGCTCGTCGATGACGTCATGCGGCGGTGGCCGATGACGATCCGGGCGTTCCTGAACCACAGGATGCACTGCGTCGGCTGCCCGATCGCCTGCTTCCACACTGTGGCTGACGCCTGCCGCGAGCATGGTGTCGATCCGACCGAATTCCTGGCCGACTTGAGGACCATCATCGCGAAAGGTTCCGCTCTCTCTGTGCGGGACGAGCCTGCATCCATCCCGGCCCGCTGGCCAGGATGAAGTGATGATCCTCAGGCGGATGGACGCTCGGCAAGCATGAACAGCTTGTGTGGGTCCCGGATGGAGATCCTCTGGCGCCCGCTCTCAACGAGTCCCTGATCCTCCCAGGCGCTCAGGATGCGGCTGACCGTGTGAAGCGTGGTTCCCGTCATCTCCGCGACGTCCTGGCGTGAGATCGGAAAATCGATCTGGATGCCGTCCTCGCCCTTCCGCCCTGCCTGCTGGGCGAGACGCAGGAGCGCGTGGGCAATGCGCCTCTCGACCTGCTCCGTCGACATCTCGACAACACGGGTGTGGGCGTCCTGGAGGCGACTTCCGACGGTCTGGATCGTATTGACGGCCAGCGAAGGATGCTTCGCGACGAGGCGGGGCCAGGCCGCGGACGGCCACACGAGGGCAAGACTGTCCACGACGGCCAAGGCGGTCGCCGGGTAAGTACCGCGACCCATTGCCATGGCGATCCCGAAGATCTCGCCGGGAGTCACGTAGCGGACCACGACCTGCTGCCCGTCGGGCGTGACCTTCATGACCCGAAGGTGCCCGTGGAGAAGGATGAAGAAGGAATGTGCCTCCTCGTCCTGTTGGAAGACGCTCGCGCCCTTACGATAACGGATCGATTGCGCTTCCCGAAGGATGTCGTTGAAATCGCCCGGCTCCACTCCCGCGAACATCGGAAGATCGGCCACGAGGGACTTGTCCAGGTTCGGCATTCTGCGGATTCCATCTCTCATTCAAGCGTCACGCCGATGGTATCCCGAAGGTGGAGCGAGGTCACGCCCTTCCTCCCGTATGTGGATGCCATGGAGCCAACCCCGATCATCATCGGATATCTTGCTCCATCCTTATTACGTCAGCGGCGATCCAATCGAATTGATGTATCTCAAGCCACTCAGTCCTCGCTAGGGGGGAATGGAACCCGCATCCGGATCTTTCGATGGAGAATGTCCGTAAGTTTGTGGCAGATCAAACAAGGCACGCGCGGCGAGGCGTATGACTCCTCCTCAAGAGCCGGTGAGGCTCGCAGGCTTCATTGAAGGAGAAGGATCATGAAGAAGGTTATCGTGCTTGGCGCCCTTGTGGCTGCCCTTGGATTCGTGGGTGCAGCCGCTGCCGCCGAAGTCGAGGTGAAGATGCTCAACAAGGGCACCGAAGGCGTCATGGTGTTCGAGCCCGCGCTGGTGAAGATCAATCCCGGTGATACCGTGAAGTTCGTGGCCGCGGACAAGGGCCACAACGTCGAGACCGTCGACGGCATGTTGCCTGAGGGCGGGCAGAAGTTCGTCGGCAAGGTCAACGAGGAGTTGGCCATCACCTTCGACAAGGCTGGCGTGTACGGCTACAAGTGCAAGCCGCACTACGGCATGGGCATGGTCGGCATGGTGGTCGTCGGCGAGCCGACGAACGCAGACCAGGCGAAGGCCGCGACGCATCCGGGCAAGGCCAAGCAAGCCTTCGCCACCCTGTTCGACAAGCTCGCGGCGACCCAGACCGCCGCCAAGTAACTCAGCTAGCCACAACTCCTTGCGCCGCCGCGGTGTTCCTTCCGCGGCGGCGCCAACAATCCTTGCGGCGCCCGATGGCCACCCTCGACATCAGCTTCAAGCCCGAACGCGCCCACCTGCGCAGGCCGAAGCGCGGGGTCATCACGGAGCGGGTCGTTCCCCAATCCGTCTCTGGCCGATACCGTCGCCTCAAGTGGATCGCGCTGATCGCCTGCCTGGCCGTCTACTACGTTCTGCCGTTCATCCGCTGGGCCCGCGGCCCGGGCCAGCCCGACCAGGCCGTCCTCCTCGACCTTGAGCGCGGACGCTTTTATTTCTTCTTCGTCGAGATCTGGCCGCAGGAGGTCTACTACCTCACGGGCCTGCTGATCCTGGCGACGCTGATCCTCATCTGGCTCAACGCCGTCGCGGGACGCGTTTGGTGCGGCTACTTCTGCCCGCAGACCGTCTGGACCGACCTGTTCCTGCTCGTCGAGCGCTTCGCCGAGGGTGACCGCAGGGAGCGCCTGAAGAAGCACGGCGCTCCGCTCACGCCGAGGCGAATCCTTGAGATCGGGCTCAAGCATGCGATCTGGCTCCTCATCGCAATGCTCACCGGAGGTGCCTTCGTCCTCTACTTCACGGACGCTCCGACGCTGCTGGTCGATCTCGCGACGGGTCGCGCCTCAATGCTTGCCCATGCGTGGGTCGGCATCCTGACCGGCGCCACCTACACCCTGGCAGGGTTCGCCCGCGAGCAGGTCTGTACCTGGATGTGCCCGTGGCCGCGGCTCCAGGGCGCAATCTGGGATACGGAGGCGCTGACCGTCAATTACAGGAACCACCGGGGCGAGCCGCGCGGTTCGGCCAAGAAGGCAGCCGAGCTGAGGGCGAAGGGCGAGCCCGCCGGGGATTGCGTCGACTGCATGCAGTGCGTGAACGTCTGCCCGATCGGTATCGACATCCGCGAGGGGCCGAACTTCGCCTGCATCAACTGCGGCCTGTGCGTGGATGCCTGCGACAGCGTGATGGCCAAGCTCGACCGCCCTCGCGGCCTCATCGACTACGAGGCTTGGTCGAACATCGAACGCGAGCGCAGGAACGAGCCTTCCCGTCGGCGCGTGTGGAGGCCGAAGACCGTCGGCCTTGGGCTGTCCGTCATGGCTCTGGCAGGGATGATAGGTGGGAGCCTGTCGATGCGGAGCGATGCCAAGATCATGGTAATCCACGACCGCAATCCCGTTGCCGTGAGGCTATCGGATGGCCGAACCCGGAACGGCTACGCGGTCCGTCTCTACAACAAGGCGGACCGGGAGCGCTCGTTCCGCGTGATCGTGACTGGGTTGCAGTCCGCAACCGTCGAGGTGGTCGGCGAGGATGGCCCTGTGAGCGTCGCCCCCGACACGACCCGCGAACTGCGCGCGCTCTTGACGGCTCCTGCGGACGACAGGCAGCCCATTGCATTCACGGCGACCGACGTCGCATCGGGCGGCGCCGTGACGGTGCACGACATCTTCATTCCAGTCGAAGGAGGCCGATGATGGCTCCGATCCCACGCCTGCGGGACTACACGGGACCCGCACTCCTCTCATACGGCTTTCGGCCGTTCTTCCTCTTTGGTTCCCTCTATGCCGGTCTCGCGATCCTGGCCTGGCTCCCGATGTTCTATGGCGAACTGGAGCTCTCGACCGTCTTCGCCCCGCGCGACTGGCACATCCACGAAATGCTCTACGGCTATCTTCCGGCAGTCATCACCGGGTTCCTGCTGACGGCGGTCCCGAATTGGACCGGGCGCATGCCGCTCCAGGGGCGGCCGCTGCTCGTCCTTGTCCTGACCTGGGGTGCAGGCCGGATCGCGGTCACGACTTCCGCCTGGACCGGCTGGGAGGCGGCGGCGGTCGTCGACAACGCGTTCCTTCTGCTCGTCGCGGCCGTCTTGGGGCGGGAGATCATCAAGGGCAGGAACTGGCGCAACCTCAAGGTCCTGATCGCGCTCGGCGTCCTCACCGCCGGTAACATCGTCTTCCACATCGAGGCCCATGTCCTCGGTGCCGCCGACTACGGCGTTCGCTTCGGGATCGCTGCCACCATGATGCTGATCATGCTCGTCGGCGGGCGCATCATCCCGAGCTTCACTCGCAACTGGCTCGTGCGGGAAAACCCCGGCCGCCTGCCGGCCTCGTTCGGGCGCTTCGACATCGTCTCCATGATCGCCGCAGGCGCCGCGTTCCTGGCCTGGATTGCCGCTCCTGACCGAAGCGTGACCGGCGCGGCCCTGATCGCGGCTGGCGTGCTTCAGGCGGCGCGGCTGGCGCGCTGGGCCGGCGAGCGCACCTGGCGGGACCGTCTCGTGGTGATCCTACATGTTGGCTACGCTTTCGTGCCCCTGGGCTTCGTTCTCACGGGGCTGGCGTCGCTGGAACTGCTGTCCACCGGAGCCGGGATCCACGCCTGGACGGGCGGCGCCATGGGCATCATGACCCTGGCCGTAATGTCCCGGGCAAGCCTCGGCCATACGGGGAGGGCGCTCGCAGCAACGGCGGCCGTTCAGGCAATCTACCTGTTGCTGGTCGCGGCCGCCCTTGCCCGGATCTGCGCCGCGATCCATCCCGCCTGGAGCGGCACCCTGCTGCATGTGGCGGGCGGTGCGTGGGCAGCAGCCTTCGTCGGGTTCACCCTGGCCTACTGGGCCGTGTTCACCCGTCCGCGCGTGACGGCCTGAGACCGCGGAAAGCGTCTGGATTTGTGCTGGATCAACGTTCGGGGCTGCGGTCTCCGGCATCCTGCGTCGCACAGCATGGAGGCGATCATGAGTTTGGCGACGGCGATCAGGCAATGGCGATCGAACCGGGCGTGCGCGCGCGAATTCGCCGCGCTCGGTCCGGATGAGAGGGAGGCACTGGCCCGCGATATTGGGGTGCCGGAGGACGTGGTGGTCCGCCTCGTGGCGCGTGGCACTCAAGCGGGCGCGGAGCTGCCGCGGCTGATGGGGGTTCTCGCACTTGACCCCGACAGGATCATGCACGAGCGGACTGCGCTGATGCGCGACATGAGCGTGACCTGCTCGGAATGTGCGGCGGTCGCCCGTTGCCGACGGGATCTCGACCGCGGACAGGCGTCCCTGACCTACCACGGGTACTGCCCCAACGCAGAGACTGTGCGGGAACTGCGGGGTGAACGGCCCGCCGATCTCAGCTTCTCGTGACGCTGGGCCGACCCCGGCCAATGGGATGATGCCCGTCGCGGATTGGGCATCACGAGCTTGGCCCCGGTCACGATCAGGGAACGTCAGCCGATGCATCCCGATGGTCTCGCCCCGCAACGCATGATCCATGGCACCTCGCAACCCGATCCGCGTTCTCAAGGCACACGAGGAGGTCATCCCATGACGGACACGCTGAGCGACGCCACCATCCATCTCGTGAAAGCCACGGTTCCCGCACTCCAGGAACATGGGCTGGCGATCACCAAGCGCATGTACGAGCGCATGTTCCGGAACGAGGAGATCCGCGATCTCTTCAACCAGTCGCATCATGGCGAGACCGGATCGCAGCCCAAGGCGCTGGCCTCCGCCATCCTTGCCTATGCGCAGAACATCGACAATCTCGGCGCGCTTGCTCCGGCCGTGGAGCGGATCGCCCAGAAGCATGTTGGCCTGAACATCCTGCCTGAGCATTATCCACATGTGGCCGAGGCGCTGCTCGGCGCGATCAAGGACGTGCTCGGCGGCGCTGCCACGGACGAGATCCTGGCTGCCTGGGGCGAAGCGTACTGGTTCCTGGCCCACGTGCTGATCGGGCGCGAGAAGGCGATCTACACCAGCCTGGCCTCAGCGCCCGGCGGCTGGAACGGCTGGCGCAATTTCCGGATCGAAAGCAATCAGAAGGAGAGCGAGATCATCACCTCGTTCGTGCTGCGGCCCGAGGACGGACGACCCGTCCTGCGCCACCAGCCCGGCCAGTATCTGACCTTCTGGATCGAGGTGCCAGGCCAGCATCCCCTAAAGCGCAACTACAGCATCTCCAGCGCGCCGAACGGCGAGACCTACCGCATCTCGGTCAAACGGGAGCCGCAGGGCATTGCCTCCACCTGGCTGCACGAGGAGACCGAAGTCGGGACTGTTCTCAAGGTGGCGCCGCCGGCAGGCGAGTTCTTCCTGAACGAGGAATCTCCCCGGCCCGTGGTGCTCCTGAGCGGCGGCGTCGGGCTGACCCCGGTGATGAGCATGCTGGAGACCATCGCCGCTCGGTATCCGAACAAGGCCGTCCATTACGTGCATGGCACGCTGAACGGCTCAACCCATGCCATGAAGGACCGGGTCCGGTCCCTGGCCGGCGCTCATCCCAACATCCAGGCCACGACCTTCTACGTCGAGCCGCGCCCCGAGGACCAACGGGGCCAGGAGTACGATCACGAGGGCCTGATCACGGTGGACTGGCTGCGGGCGAACACACCGCTGGACGAGGCGGGCTACTACCTCTGTGGTCCGCGGCCGTTCCTGCGGGCGTTCGTGGGCGGTCTGGCGCTGGCCGGGGTCCGGTCGAACCGTATCCATTACGAGTTCTTCGGACCCGCCGACGAGATCCTCGCAGCAGCCTGAATACCTCGACGAAAGCCACTCGGTGACCAACGCTGAACGGGCTCCCGAACCCGTCGCCCGTTCAGCCGGGTATCGGCTACGATTCAAGTTCGCCACGGATGAGAATGGCATGGTGCGACAACCCTTCTCGTCGATTGGCGAAGGTCGTCAATTGGCACCTCTGAGACGTTAGCCCAAGGGCAGCAATCCTCACGTAACCAGACGTTCTGAAGGAAGCGGGAATTTCAGTCCGTGACCCAAAGCCGACCTTCGGATGCGCAACGCCAAGATCGAAGGTTTATCTCTTCGACAACCAATATCGGGCCTCATGGCACCACCTGGAGACAGGAAACTCGGGAAACTGAGGAATGGGATGCCCGGCGATGTCCTTGTCCATCCCCGCCGCGGCCTGTTATGTGCGCTCGATGCGCTACCCGGTCAGGTGTAGAAGAAGATGTTGCCCGCAGGGTTTGCCTCATACACGAGGATATCGTGGAAGCCCGCGTCGGTGGGTGAGTTGTACGTCACGACCCAGCCGCCATCGGCCCGCCAGATGCTGTATTGCCCTTCCGCCGGAGAGCGAGTGCCGCTGCTGTTGAAGGCATAGCTGCCCTCGAGATAGATCCGGTCCGACTCGCTAAAGTCATAGATGATGTCCTGCCGCCCCAGGGCGATGTTGCCGGTGTCGGCGGTCGCGAAGTAGAAGCGGTCTAGGCTGCGGTCGATGCCGCCCCAGAGATCGTCCGCACCCAACCCGCCATATATGGTGTCCGCTCCCGTCTCGCCGTCGATTGCGTCGTTGCCGCTCCGACCGTACAGCTGGTCGTTGCCGCTGAAGCCGAGGAGCGTATCGTTGCCGGTTCCGCCGTCGACTCGGTCGGCGCCGGAGCCACCGTCGAGCCAGTCCCAGCCGCTGCCTCCGAGCAGCGTGTCGTTGCCGGCTTCGCCTTCGAGCCAGTCGTTGCCGGAGCTGCCGTTGAGGGAGTCGTTGCCGTCCCAGCCCAGGATCCAGTCGTCGCCGGCTGCGCCATTACTCCGGTCATTGCTCAGCCCGAACCGGTAAAAGTCGATGTCATCGTCGAAGGGGGTGCCGTTGATGACAGCCATGATCCGCCTCCCGTCCTGTGCGGTCGGAGCCCGCCTCATGGCTGCGTACGGCCCTAAGGAGGGCGGCTGTTGGGACGGTCTGCGGCCGTCCCGGCCTTTCGCCGGAGAGCGGCTTCCGGTGAAGCAGCGCTCTTGAGCATCGGCCTGGATATAGGCGGGATTGTGGAGGTCGGGTGAGGCGAGAGGTTCCGGGCAGCGGCAATTTCGGGGGAGCTGACGCCTCTCTGAACAGCACTCTCCTTGCGTGACACGACGTGAAAGTCGGGACTTGGCGCGGGGCTGACCCAAGCCGAACTTCTGATATGAGAGCGTGAAGCAGACCTTTACACGACCACGCTTAAAGACCGTACCAACCTAACCGGACCAATGTTACGCCCACGGTTCTCTGCGGAACCGTAGATGACCGCACCCAGTTTACAGCCACGGTACCTTGGATACAGCCACGCTCCTGCCAAAGGACGAGATATGCAGCGCGTCGGGACGACAGAGAGGACAGCAGTGCGAGTCTTGCGGCCTGGTCATACATGTTGGCGGATCGAGCAGGCCGACCGGGTTGCTCTTATCGTCGATGCCGCCGACTACTTTCGGGCGGCCCGGTCAGCCATGCTCAAGGCGCAGCATTCCATCTTCCTGATCGGGTGGGATTTCGATACGCGCATCGACCTCGACCCGACCGACGGAACGGACGAATATCCCAGGCGGCTGGGGGCATTCCTGACGTGGCTTGCCGACACCAAGCCGGGTCTTCACATCAACATCTTGAAGTGGGATCTCGGCACGGTGAAAACCCTGTGGCGGGGTACGACCCTGTTCCGCGTGGCCCAATGGGCTTTGCACGAGCGCATCACCTTCAAGCTGGATGGTGCTCACCCGCCCGGCGCAGCGCACCACCACAAAATCGTTGTGATCGATGATGCCGTCGCGTTCTGTGGCGGCATCGACATGACCGGCGATCGTTGGGACACATCAGAGCACCGTGATGATGATCCCCGCCGTCGTCGTCCTTTCACGCGGCGCGCTTATGGGCCATGGCATGACGCCACCACGGCAGTCAGCGGACCGGCGGCCAAGGCCCTTGGCGATCACGCACGTGAGCGCTGGGAGCGAGCGTCAGGGGAGATCCTGGCGCCACCACCAGCGGGCTCAGACCCGTGGCCCGAGGGCCTGCCTGTCGACATGAACGACGTGGCGGTTGCAATCGCCCGAACCATCCCAGCCTACGACACCCAGGCTGAGGTGCGCGAGATCGAAGCCCTGTGCGTTACCGCGATCGCGGCCGCGCGCAGGAGCGTTTACCTCGAAAGCCAGTACTTCGCCTCACGTGCCATTGCGGAAGCCATTGCGCGGCGCCTCAGCGAGCCGGAAGGACCCGAGTTCGTGATCATCAACCCTGAGTCCGCGGAGGGCTGGCTTGAGGAGGAGGCAATGGGCTCAGCCAGAGCCCGTCTCCTGGCCATGCTCGGGCGCCGCGACTGCTTCGGGCGCCTGCGGGTGTATACGCCCGTTACGGAGGGTGCGCAGCCGATCTACGTTCACGCCAAGATCATGATTGTGGACGACCGGCTGATGCGGGTAGGGTCATCCAATCTGAACAACCGCTCCATGGGCTACGACACCGAGTGCGACCTTGCATTCGAGACGGATGACGACGCGGACGTAGCCCACGTGATCCGGAGCTTTCGGGCCAGGCTGCTGGCGGAGCACCTTGGCACGTCGCCGGAGCAGGTTTCCGCTATCGTGGCCGAGCGGCGATCTCTGATCGCAGCGATCGAGTTGCTCTCGGGGCCTGGGCGCTCTCTCCGGCCGTTCGATCCACCCGAAATCAACGATGCCGAGAAGGTTCTGGCAGATCACGAGTTCCTCGATCCGGAGCGTCCGCGTACCCTCTGGCAGGCCCTGTCCCGGCCTTACCTGCCCATCCTGCGATGATGACGTTGAGCGTCATCACGCCAGCCAAGTCCGGAATGTCGCCTTCTGGCACGAGGCGGAAGTACACCGAAGGTCGGTGATGCGGCGGCAACCGGACGTTCGGGCAACTGCCGATTGCCTGAGGCTGCCCCAACTCGAAAGCCCATCGCGCTCGCTTCGTGCGGCATGGGCCTGTGTCATTCTATGACTATTCGCCGTCCCGTCCCGTGTCGGGGATGCGAGCGCGACTGTCCTCGCGAAAGTAGTGGGTCTCATCCCCGATCAGGATCCTGGCCAGCCCGTCGATCTCCTGCACCACGCGGTCGACCTGTCGGTACTCCGGGTCGCCGATCGGGATTTCCGCCAACGTCCGCGTGAGGAGTTGGCGGGTCGGCCGCAGGGACTCCAGGAGCCTTTCGGCGATTTCCGGGGTCATGAGGCGCCGGGACTTTCTCGAATGACCATGTCGCATGGAATCAAGCCCTCGAAATTTCGCACTTGCCCCGGTCGCTGGAGCAGGGTTGACGACGCCGAACAGGCTGGGACCATCATGACCGAGTGATTTCACCGTGGCTGGAGCTACCATGGACTGGCGTGACGCCGATCCTCCCGCGCACGTAGCCAAACGACAGTGCCGCGGCCAAGCGCTCGATCCGTTGCTCCTGGATGAGCTGCTCGACGAGGAGTGCCTTGATGGCGGTTCGAGGATCACCACCGCAAGCCTCGATCACGGCCGTGACGTCGGCCTCCATCTGGTCCGTGTCGCACGTGGGCTGCACCTGATCGGTCATCGTCACCTCCTTTGAGAGCCGCGACGATACTGATTCGGAGCTCCATCCGCCATCGCAATGTTCCTCATTTGTTCTGGGTCTGTGGAATGTGGGGAAATCCCGGGATCACGCCGTGCCGCTGTCATCGACGTCAGGCGTATGGCGAGACCACCGAGGAGCCGCTATGAATTGGCTGGGGGCTGCACACATGCTGAAGGACATCAAGAGGATCGAGAAGTCCGGCGCGAGCCGGATCCTGCTGCACAAGGACAAGGGCAAGACCGAAGACCTCGTCCGCACGATCACCACGCTGCACCTGACGGTAACGGATCTCGCCTTGAGGTCGACGGCATCATTCGACAGTAAGGTCCGTACACACGAGGGCGCGGATCTGCACGGCATCATCGGTGCCACCGAGTATCTTCGCAGCGATGGCTCCGCCCCCTTCTTCGACGTTCTCTCCGCGAGCACCGGTGCTGCGGTCACGGGCACCGCCACATGCGAGGACCGTCTCTACGCCTTCGAGGGCGATAACCTCCGGCGCATTAAGGGAATTCGCCTTCGCGTCCAGTCCGGCACCCCCGTAAGGGCCGTTGTGCACTGCCTAATCCACGACGAACCGCCGTTGGCGCAGGTCGACGTCATTCTCGCCCAGGATCAGTTCGACGTGCTGTTCCGGCATCTCTGGATCAGCCCGACACCGGCGATCCTCCGGGTGGCGATCTCGCCGACCTGCTTCCAGTATGCGATGGCCGGCATGGCACCCGGATTCCCCGAGGACGTCGTATTCCCCAGCGGTGTTACGACCGCGCAGATAGACGATGTCGCCGTCGACAAGAGATTCTCGGCACCTGCTGCAAGTGACATGACCGAAGTCACCCACGCAGAAGCTTTGGCCGACCCGTCCCTGGAGCGCCTGGAAGTCATCAGGAAGCACGCAGACAGGATTGCGACATCAGTAAAACGCATTGAATTCCTTGCGGGATTGGCAGTCGGAATCCTCGTGATTTCCGCGTTCCTTCGCTGAAGAAGAGCGGCAGGACCTGCCCAAAGGACTCGAGATCTGGGGCGCGGCGGACGTCCGAACGAGAAAAGGCCCGTCCTCCTTGACGGAAACGGGCCTTTTCTCAGTCCTTGGCGGACGCGCCCAGTTCTGTCGGTTCATCCACAACCCAAGGCTGTAAGGACTGGAGAGTCACGCTTTTCGCCGATTCGAGTCAGAATACCCCCCGGTGAGAGTCAGACTTCAAGACCGGGGGAAAACAGCGCGACACGATATTGCTGCTGCATGGCCAATGATTGCTTCTCCTGCACCAACTCTCATTAACACTCCACCATGTCGCCCATCAGGGCTGAGCAACTCCTGACGCCTCAACGGAACCGTTCCTTGAAAGATCAATGAGGGCAGCGCCACCGATGGCAGGATGCACGTTCACGATCTACCCTGGGGTTGCCGCTGTCCCAAGGGATTCGTCAGCATAGGGAACCGAGACAGTCCAAAGCCCCTTAGGTTTGACAAATGCCAGCTAAGTCTTTGATGGTTCGTCGGCTGGTTTACAGGCGTAACGCACTAAGCCCTTGATTCCGTGAGGTTAAAACAGGCTTCCTAAACCGAAGGTCGGAAGTTCGAGTCTTCCCGGGATCGCCAGTTTTCCAGGGTAGCGTGCTCGTTACCCCAGCTACGTGAGCAGGTTCTACAGTTGGTCAACAAAAAGCCCCGCAACTGCGGGGCTTTGTCGCCTTGGTGCAAGGAACGTCTCAGAGCACGAACCAGCCCTTGCTGAGATCCAAGGCGCCTTTGAGCTTGATCACGGCCTCTGCTGCCTTGTCGCTGTCGGTGTTGAGATAGACGTAGGTGTAGCCCTTCGTCCTCTCGTAGCGCACTTGGCCTGCCGCCGTAAACGCCTCGTCGTCTCCGATGAAGGAGAACTTCTGGTCGCCGCGCTTCTTGGTGTTGGCGTCCACCAGCTTCAGGTCGATCCGGTCGCCGCTACGACCCTTGAAGTCGGTGATGGTATCGGCCTTGGTCTTGGAGGAACTCGTCTCCCGGTCGTCGAACACAAACACGTCCCGGCCTGTATTCCCGGTCAGGGTGTCCTTACCCGTGCCGCCAACGAGGCGATCATTGCCCAAACCGCCGTTCAGCCGGTCATTGCCACCGTTGGCGATCAGGTGGTTGGCAAAGGCATCCCCTATCAGAATGTCTGAGGCGGCTCCGCCCGAGAGGGCGTCGGTCAGAGCCGTGTTGCGGGCCATAGTGCCGGCGGCGAGATTCACAGTGTGCGGCACTACCCAGGTGAGGGCGCCCTCGACGAGGCTGATCGTGGCGGTCTTGATGCCGGCGGCGGCATAGGCGTGGCTCAGGAGCACGCTGCCCTCGACCGGCGAGGCCGTCGTGCTCGTGCCGTCGCCCCAGGCAATGGTGGCGCTCGAGGCGGAGCCCACGCCGAGCCGCACGTCGATGAACCGCCCCTCCGCGATGGCTGTCATGTTCGCCTTGTAGACCAGATCGACGCGGAAGATGTCGTTATTACCATTCGTATCCCCGGGGACCAGATTGTCAGCCGAGCTTTCGAACACAACATACCGTCCTGTAGGACTGATCTGAGCATTCGATGAACCATCTAAGTTCTGGGTTCCAGCGGCTGCGGTGGATACACGGACGATCTCGCCCGTGATGAGATCCTTGCGGAAGATGTCCGATGCACCGTTCGTATCCCCCGTCACGAGGTTGGTAGCGCTACTCTCGAACACGACGTAGCGCCCGTCCGCGCTGACCTGGGCGTCAGAAGAACCGCCGCCCGTCGCTGCAGCGCCGGTGGCTGTAGTGGAGACGCACACGATCTCGCCCGTGAGGAGGTCCTTGCGGAAGATGTCCGGCCTGGCGTTCGTATCACCAGGGACTAGGTTGGTCGCATCGCCGGTGAAGACCACATAGCGTCCGTCCGGAGTGATCTGAGGTCCAAAAGCATCTTCGTCCGCCTGAACTCCTCCGGCCGCTGTGGAGACGCGCACGATCTCGCCTGTGAGGAGATCCTTGCGGAAGATATCCCATCGACCGTTCGTATCGCCCGCCACGAGGTTGGTGGCTTCGCTCCGGAAGACCACATAGCGCCCATCCGCGCTGATTCCAGCGTAGGAGGAATCGCCATCTATCGTCTGGGCTCCGTTGGCCGCTGTGGAGACAAGGATGATCTCGCCTGTGAGGAGATCCTTGCGGAAAATGTCGCCCTCATCATTGGTGTCGCCAGGGACGAGGTCAGTGGCTTCGCTCCGGAAGACCACATAGCGTCCATCCGCGCTGATCTGGGCTACGTCGGCATTGCCGGACGCCTGCGCACCTGTGGCCGTGGTGGTAGCCCGGGTTACAATGTCGGCAGCCGTGGGCCTGAGAACGGATAGGATTGTCAAAAACATAAGAATACGACCTGAATAATGTCAAAGTATTCCAGTCAACAATCTTATGTAACGTTGTGCAACTCTTTGAATGGATAGGTCGACAACCGTCAAAGGGTGCAAAGGGCCATTGAGGGTGTATGCGCACCCTGTTCAGATGTAGAGATATTGCGAATAAAGATGTCGCTTGCAACGCTGCCGATGATTGATTCTCTATAGCAAGCTTTTTATCGCGCCGCCCGCGCGACGGCGGCCTTGGCGTCGGCGAGGTCGGGAGCGTCGATGTGGCGATAGCGGGCCTGGATCAGGCCGAAGAGGCCGAAGGCGAAGAGGCCGAGCGCCGTGAGCGCCAGGAGCACCCAGCCATAGGGCTGCTGGCGCAGGGCCTGCAAGGCGCCGCCCAGGCCATGGACCTCCGACGAGGAGGCGTGGATCGCGGCTAGAACCAGGAAGCCGCCGATCATCACGAAGACCACTCCGCGAGCGGCGAAACCCATGCGGCCGATGGTGATGAACCAGTCCCGCCTGTCGGCCGGCAGGGAGAGGCGGTCCGCCACCCGGCCGCGCCAGGCTTTTGCGATGAAGGCGAGGCCCGTGCCGGCGACGGCAAGGCCGACCAGGCCCACCAGCCACTGGCCGAAGGGCTGGCCCATGAGCCAGGCCGTCCAATCCTGGGCGGCCTGATCCTCCCCGCCGCCGCCCGAGCTGCGCCCAAGGGCGAGGTTCAGAGCAAAGAGGGCAAGTCCCCCATAGATGATGCCGCTGACCAGATGCGCCCCGCGGATGCCCCAGCCCTTCCAGTCGGCACCGCGATGGTCGGCGTCCGTGAGCGCCTCCAGAATCCGCCAGGCGCAGAAGCCGAAGAGGCCAAGCGCTATCAGGACGAGCCAGACCTTGCCGAAGGGCTGGGAGAGCAGGGTCTGCAGGGCGCTGCGGCTGCCGCCGGTCTGGCCGCCCGAGCCGATGGCGGCCAGAAGCGCCAGGGCGCCGACGAGACCGTAGACCACGCCTCGCGCGCCATAGCCGAACCGGGCCAGGGTCTCGACGGGGTGGCGGCTGATCTTCGGCATGGGCAATAACTCCACTCTGTCAGGGGTGAACCGCCAAGCCTTCATGGATGTTCCTTGTTCCTTCGGATGACGGCGGTTCCCTCCAGGAAGGATGGGCTTGGGCGAGGCTCGCTCTGCTGGCGCCATATGGTCAGAAGAGCCGCCATCAGGACGGGGCCGAGAAAGAGTCCGATCAGGCCGAAGGTCTCAAGGCCGCCGAGAATGCCGAGTAGGGTCCAAAGGAAAGGCAGCCGCACCGCACCGCCGATCAGCGCCGGCTGAACTACGTTGTCACCGATCAGCATGATTGCGGCGCCCCAGCCGAAGACACCGGCTGCGGCTGCCATGGAACCGCCTGTGACAACCAGAACGATGGCAGCGGTGCCGAAGGCCAGCCATGCCCCCATGGGCAGCATGGCGAAGGCGGTGGTGAGAATGGCGAACAGGGCGGCGTTCGGCACGCCCGCCACCATGAACCCGATGCCGATCAGAATGCCCTCGCCGACAGCCACCAGGATCGTTCCGTTCACCGTGCCCCGCATGGCTGACGCCATGTCCTCGGCCAGGCGCTCGCCCGGGCGCCCGAACCAGCGGTCGGTGGTGGTGAGCACCCGATCGCCGATGGCGTCGCCGTTGCGCAGCAGGAGGAACAGGCTCACGAAGGTGAGAAAGGCATGCAGGAGCCGGGTCAGCACGGCGCCGCCGAGGGCTTCCGTCCAGTTGGTCAGCGTCGCGCTGTCGAGTCCGTTCAGGAACTGCTCGGCCGATTGAGGCTTTGCCAGATGGGCCTGCCACCAGGCATCCAGATGTTGACCGATGAGCGGCAGGCGTTGGATCCAGTCCGGCATCGGCAGGCCGTTCTGCTGCAGGCCCGTCAGCCACTGCACCACGAATTGGCTTTCCCGGCCGATCTCGGTGAGGGCGAGGGCAATGGGAAAGACGAGGAGAACGGCCAAACACGCCGTGACCAGCAGCGGCGCCGTGAGACGTGAGCCTCCCAGGCGCGCGCGGACGTGGCGATAGAGCGGCCAGACGCTGATGGCGAGGATGACAGCCCAGCCGAGTGCGGTGAGATAGGATCGGATCGTCCAGAGGGTGAGCGCCAGAAGAGCGGTCGCGCCGATGAGGCGGGTCGCGCGCCGGCCGCGGGCGTCCGGCGCATCGCTGTCGGGGCGGTCTGGGGATGGGCCTGCAGCTTGCTCTGGCATGGCCGGATTCTAGAGCATCGGACCCAAAAGTGGACCCACTTTTGGGTCCACTCCGATGCTCCTTCTCTTGGCTGGCGCATCGTTAGGCGCGGAAAACCGGAAACACTTTTCGCTGACGCGGCCCTCTGGGTCCGCACGATGCGCTAGGATTCAGATCGCGCCAGCCAATGGCCTCTCAGCTTCTGCCGGCCCGAAACGATAGATCGCGGACCTCCGTTTTCCGACGACCGGGTGCTCATAGGCGTGAGCCTGCCGCCGATCCCTTAACGGATCCAATGCGTCGAAAGGCTGCCGGCGTCCGGCAGCCTTTGCCGGCTCACTGCACGATGGTCGAGGCCGAGGCGCGCCGCTCCATGGGTGGTATGCGGAACGTCCTCGCGATCTCGGCCTCTCCGACCTGTTCGGCGAGCGAAGAGCCGCCGACGAAGACCTGGATCGCGCCTTCCTCGACCAGGTAGGTGCCGTCATCGAGGTGGAAGCCCAAGGACTCCACCGGCACCCGCAGGGTCACGCGCTTCGTCTCGCCGGGCTTCAGGGCGATCTTCTCGAAGGCCTTCAGCTCGCGCAACGGGCGGCTGCGGCTCGCCACCGGATCGCGGGTATAGAGCTGCACGACCTCCTGGCCTTCCCGCGCGCCCGTGTTCTTGACGCTCACCGAGACCTCCAGCGCCTGGCCTTCACCGAGCTGCTTCCGGCCGATAGCCGCATCGGAATAGGCGAACTGCGTGTAGCTCAGGCCCCAGCCGAACGGGTAGAGCGGCGTGATCGCCTCGTCGATGTATTGCAGGGTGAAGCGGTTCTCCGGCTTGGTCGGACGGCCGGAGGGCAGCCGGTTGTAGTAGAGCGGCAGTTGTCCCGTGGCGCGCGGCCAGGTAAGAGGCAGCTTGCCGCTCGGGCTCACGTCGCCGAACAGCACGTCGGCGACGGCAGGGCCCGCCTCCGTGCCCGGATACCAGGCCATGAGGATGGCCGGAATGCGCTCGGCGACCGATCCCAGCACCAGCGGCCGTCCGCCCATGAGGACGAGGGCCATGGGCTTGCCGGTCTTGGCGAGCTCTTCCAGCACCTCGATCTGACGGCCGTTCAGCTCCAGATGGGCGCGGGATGCAGCCTCGCCGGACAGCTCCTGCGGCTCGCCGAAGACAGCGATGACGAAGTCCGACTGCCGGGCTGCCTCAAGAGCGGCGGGCAGAGCCTCGGTGTTGCGGCAGAACAGGTCGCAGGCCGGAGCATGGCGGATCGTGATGCCGGCGCCCTGCGCGTGACGGCGAATGCCTTCGAGGATCGTGACGCTGTCCTCCTTGTGACCGCGGGCGGCATGCGGCCCCATCTGGTCGTGCGGCGCATCGGCCAGGGGGCCGATCACCGCAATGGAGCGGGCGCCGGCCGGCACGGGCAGCACGCCGTCGCGGTTCTGCAGCAGTACGAAGGTTTCGCGCGCCACTTCGCGGGCCGTCTGGCGCGATTCCGGCGACGGGAAAGCCGAGTCCAGGCGCGACGGATCGATGCCCGGGCGGTCGAACAGGCCCATGCGGAACTTGGTGCGCAGGACGCGGCGCACCGACTCGTCCACGATGCTTTCCGGCACCCGGCCGGCGCGCACCTCGTCGGGCAGGTGCTTGATATAGAGCAGCCCCATCATGTCCATGTCGACCCCGGCGAGGATCGCCTTGCGGGCGGCCTCCGCGCCATCCGCCGCGATGCCGTGGTTGATCAGCTCGCCGATGCCGACCCAGTCGGAGGTGACGAAGCCGTCAAAGCCCCATTGCTGCCGCAGCACGTCCGTGAGCAGCCAGGGATTGGCCGTCGAGGGCTCGCCGTTCAGCGCATTGAAGGCGGCCATGAAGCTTGCGGATCCCGCCTCCACCGCTGCCCTGAACGGCGGCAGATAGGTGTCGTACATCTCGGCGCGGGGGATGTAGGTAGTGTCGTAGTCGCGCCCGCCCTGCGGGGCGCCGTAGCCGGCGAAATGCTTCGTCGCGGCGGCGAGGCCACCGCTGCGGAAGCCTTCCACGCGGGCGGCTGTCAGGGCGGCGCCGAGAGTGGGATCCTCTCCGAACCCTTCGACGATGCGGCCCCAGCGGCTGTCGCGGGAGAGGTCCGCCATGGGCGCGAAGGTCCAGTTCACGCCCACATAGGCCGCCTCCTTCGCAGCCCATTCGGAGGCGAGCCGGGAGATGCGCGGGCTGAAGGCCGCGGCTTCGCCTAAGGGAAGCGGGAACTGGGTGCGGAAGCCGTGCAGCACGTCGAGGCCGAAGAGCGGCGGGATCTTGAGGCGGCTCTGGCGCGCCAGAGCCTGGGCGCGGGCGACGTCCTGGGCGCTGTTGAAGTTGAGCAGGGCCCCGGCCTTGCCTTCCGAAATGTCCTCCCAGCGCAGGAGCGGGCCATGCGAGACGAGGTTCAGCTGACCGACCTTCTCCTCCAGGGTCATCTTCCCAAGGAGTTCGTTGATGCGTCGCTCGATGGATTGCACGGCGGTCTCCTGCGCCTCAGCCTGCAGGGAAAACGGGGTTGCCAGAACCAGCGCAAGCGCCAGCCCTGCCAAGCCTTGGACATCAGAAAGCCGCACAATCATCTCCTTTGTCGGACAGTAACACTTTATCGCGAGAGCAGCCTCGCTTGCCCGCGGTTCGTGCTACACAAGATAAGCGTTGGAAGTGGCGTCTGAGGGGCGCCGGGTCAATTCATATTTTGGAAACCTCAAGTGCCTTTGCTGCCGGCCCAGCTGAAGCTGTCTCTCCTGACCCTGTCCTGCGCTCTGATCATGTCGGGGTTCGCACTGGCCGGTGCTGCCTATGTCAGGAACCCTGCGTTGATCGCGGCTTCCGCGGGCCTCTTCCTGCTGGTGGCTGCCGGGGCTCCCCTGCTGCTCGGGCGGCAGATCAGGCAGGCTCTCCGGGAAAAGGAAACCGACTCCTCCGACGAATTCTCCGTCTTCGAGGACGTGACGACCGGTCAGATGCAGGCTCCCGCCGAAACATTCGCCTTTCCTGACGACAGCTTTCCTGTGGAGGCCTCCGCACCGGATGAGGACGAAGCCCTGCGCCGTCTCCAGAAGGCGCAGGCCGTCGACCGGCTGCGCGACGGGATCACCCATGACCTCAACAACCGGCTCATGGTGATCAGCGCCAATATCGATGCCGCGGCCCGCCAGCTGAAGGAGCAGCCGATCCTGCAGCGCAAGCTCCTGTCCGCCCTGGTGGCTGCCGACCAGGCGGCCAAGCTCATCGCCCGGTCGGCAGCCTTCGCCCGGCAGGGCGAAGCAAAGGTCCAGTACGTGAGCATCGCGGAGCAGGTGAGCTCGGTCGCCGACCTGATGAGCCGCTCGCTGCTGCGCGACACGGTCGAGATGCGGCTGTCCCTTGCGGAGCATCTCTGGTCCGTCGAAGCCGATCCGGACGATATCCAGACGGCCATCGTGACCTTGAGCGGGCATGTGCGGGATGCGCTGCCTCAGGGCGGCACGATTACGCTCGAGGCCCGCAACGTGCGGGTGGAAAAGGGATCCCTGCCTGACCTGACGCGCGAAGGCGATTTCGTGCAGCTCACGATCCGCAGCTCCGGCCTCCAGGATGCGCGCCACGCGCCGGAGGCCGATCTCGAACAGGCTTTCGTCCTGCGCGACCTCGATCTGTCATCCTGGCTGTCCCTCCGGCAGAGCCTGCACTTCCTGGAAGGGCTCGGCGGCGCCTCGGAGGTGCGTCGGCACGACATGGGCACCTCGATCATCCTTTATCTTCCGCGCGCCGATGCGGCGACCCTGTTGCCGCCCGGTCCCCTGAGCGAGGATGACGCGCCGGATGAGCGCGTGCCGAACCACACGGAAATCCTGGTGGTGGACGACGAACTCGAGGTTGCGCTGGCCCTCCAGTCGAGCCTCGAGGAATTCGGCTACCTGGCCAACATCGCCACCGATGCCGTGCAGGCCATCAAGTCCCTGAATGCCCGCAGGCCCGCATTGGTGCTTGCGGATGTCGCCATGCCCGGCACGATGAACGGCGTCATGCTGGCCCGTGAGGTGAGACAGATCGCTCCTTCCATGCCTGTGCTCCTGATCACGGGCAATCCCGTTGCGGCCGACGAGAGCAGCGAATTCCCGCTCCTGCAGAAGCCTATCGTGAGCCGCGACCTGCACGCGGCGATCCAGCGGCACCTGAATCCGCCGAGAGACGGCAAGGTGATTCCTCTCTTCCCGCGCACCTCCAGGCGGGCTCGCTGAGCTAGCTCGCGAGCGCTGCTGCGGAGAGGGGAAGTGCGGCCCCGCGGGCCGCATCGGCAAGGGCTGCGAACAGCCGCTGCTGCGGCTTCTTCCAGACCAGCAGTTCCGGATGCCATTGAACGCCGAGCAGGAACGGCGCGGTCTGACTCTCGATGGCCTGCACGATGCCGCTCTCGTCGCGGGCTGCGATGGTGAGTCCCTGCCCGAGGCGATCCACCGACTGATGATGAAGGGCGTTCACCAGGCACGGATTGCAGCTCAAGATCCGATCCAGCCGCGAGCCTGGCTCGATGGAGACCGTCTTGCGCGGCAGCACGGTGCGCATCTTCGGGGCCTGCACGTAGACCTCGTAGATGTCCGTGTGCAGGGTGCCGCCGAGCGCCACATTGATCATCTGCGACCCGCGGCAGATGCCAAGGACCGGCAACCCCGCCGGAAGCGCAGCCTTGAGGAGGCCGAGCTCCAGCTTGTCGCGCTCGGGATCGATGCGCACGTCGGGAAGAACCTTGCCGCCATAGATCTCAGCGCCGATATCGTCGCCGCCGCCGATGACAAGGCCGTGGAGCGGCTCGGCGGGCAAGCGGCTGCCCGGCACGAGACGCACCGACCGCGCGCCCGCGCGATAGAGGGCCAGCCGGTGCATGAGGTAGCTGCGCCATCCGCCTTGCCGGGATGTGGTGACGCCGATGAGGGGACTCGTCATGACCGCGCCACCTGCTCCACCACATTGGCCCAGCTCTTGTCCTCGCCCTCGAAGGACAGATAGGCGGTGCAGACCGCATCGAGCTTCTCGCGGTCTGCGGCCAGACGCTCCACGCAGACCCAGCGATTCCAGTCCGGCGCGATGCTCCAGCCGGGATCGCTCACCCGTGCATCGGGCAGGCGGTAATGGAAGGTGGGGCGCCCATTGATCTTCTCGTTCGGCAGCACGGCGCGCACGCGCTTCTCGTCGAAGTAATGCAGCAGCGGCAGGAGATCGAGATCGCGGTTCCGGGTCGGATTCTGGCTCAGGTAATCGTCGATGAAGGTGGGAATGTCCGGCCAGTAATCGAGCGAGGCGATCCTGCGCACGTATTCGGCCGGGAAAGGATCTGCGAAGCCGAGGAGATTGCGGGTCGTGTCCGGCGAGGCTTCGCGCCGGAGCCAGGGGTTGAGGAGCGCGAAGCTCTTCATGAAAGCGGTGAGGGTGGCCGCGTCCTGACGCGGGATCTCCGGATTGAAATGCAGGCCGAAGGCGTAAAAGGGCGCATCCTGCGTGCCTTTGGCGCCGAGCCCGCGCAGGATGTCAAGGATCCGGTTGAGGTCCTGGAGCCGATCGATGGGCGTCGGTGCCGTGACGAGTTCGCACGGGACGAGGTAGCTCGCGGCAAAGCCGAAGAGGGCTGCGATCTTGGGCAGCACGCCGCGCTGCGTTCCCGCCTGCTTGCCAGGGTGCAGGATCCGGCTGTCGAGCTCCACCGTCAGGTCGCCGATGACCGATTCCTTCAGTGCGAAGGCATGGGGGTCCTCCTCGATGAGCCGTCCTCCGAGGGCCTCCTGCAAGGCCTGCACCGTCTTCTCGGCGGAGGGGCCGACGAACTCGATCTCGACGCCGACCGTGCGCACCTGCCCCTGCTCGTTGTGCAGGATCGGCGGCAGCACGAAGTCGATTGCGGTGGAGAGCGCCGGCTGCGCCATCGAAAACTCCGGAACAACACCACGAAAGCGTGAGTGAAGGGGTGAACGGGCGCGCTAGAGCTCAGGTTCCTTGCCCAAAGCATCGGACCCAAAGGTGGAGACCACTTTCGGGATCCATCCGATGCTTCTTCTTGGATGAGAGCATCGTAGGCGAGAGTTCCTGCCGGTCTTCAGGTGTGGCTTTCCGCCTGCAGGTTGTCTACAAGCCCGGCACCATGATTTCTTGCACCTCACTGACAGAGCGCACAGCCTGGCTGGCGGAACTCCGCGCGACCCTGGCTCTCGGCTGGCCCCTCATCCTCGCCACCCTGGCGCAGAATGCCCTGATCACGACCGACGTGATCCTGATGGGCTGGATGGGCTCAGAATCTCTCGCCGCAGGTGCGCTCGGCACCAATCTCTATTTCGCCTTCCTGATCTTCGGCATCGGCCTCGTCAACGCCACCTCGCCGATCATTGCCGAGGAGCTTGGCCGGAAGCGCCATTCCGTGCGCGAGGTGCGGCGCACGGTCCGTCAGGGCCTGTGGGCCTCGGTGACGGTCGCGATCCCGATCTGGATCGTCGCCTGGAACGGCGAGGCGATCCTGCTCGCCATCGGCCAGGAGCCCGGCCTCGCCCACAATGCCGGCGCGTACATGCGCGCGCTTCAGTGGAGCCTTCTGCCCTTCCTGTTCTTTCTGGTGCTGCGGTCTTTCCTGGCGGCACTGGAGCGTCCGGGCTGGGCCCTGTTCATCGGGCTGCTGGCCATCCCGGTCAATTTCGCCGCCGCCTATGCACTGATGTTCGGCTCCTTCGGCCTGCCGGCCCTGGGCCTCATCGGAGCCGGGCTCGGGACCGTGATCTCCAGCACCTTCATGTTCCTGGCGCTGGCCCTCTTGATCGTCCTCGATCCGAAGCTGAGGCGCTATCACATCTTCGGGCGCTTCTGGCGGTCCGACTGGCCGCGCTATCGCACCCTGTGGCGGCTCGGCGTTCCCATCGGCCTGACGCTCATGTTCGAGGTCACGATCTTCAACGCCGCGGCCATGCTGATGGGCCGTATCGGTGCAAGCGAACTGGCGGCTCATGCGGTGGCTCTCCAGATCGCCTCGTTCTGCTTCTCCATTCCTCTCGGCATCGGGCAGGCCGTAACGGTGCGCGTGGGGCGCGCCTATGGCGCACAGGATGCCGAGGGCGTCACCCGGGCCGGCTGGACCTCGTTCGCGCTGGGCACGGGCTTCATGGTCGTCACGGCATCGCTGATGATGTTCGCGCCCCACCTTCTCCTCGGGGCCTTCCTCGACCTGAGCGATCCCAAGAACGCGATGGTCGTCGATCTGGCCCGCTCCTTCCTGGTGGTGGCCGCCATCTTCCAATTGGTGGACGGTGCGCAGGTTGTCGGCGCGGGCATGCTGCGCGGGCTGCAGGACACACGGGTGCCGATGATCTATGCGGCTATGGGCTACTGGGGAGTCGGTTTCCCGCTCGGCGTCATCCTGGCCTTCGGCACGCCCCTGCGCGGCATCGGCATCTGGATCGGCCTTGCCAGCGGGCTTGCCGTGGTGGCTTGCCTGATGTTGTGGCGCTGGCTGCACCGCGACCGGCTGGGGCTGGTCACGGCCACGCCGCAGGACGTTCAGGAAGCGTTCGCCAGCTGAGACACGAGACGAGAGAGATCCACGGGGGCGAACTGCGCGTCCTCATGAGTGACGCGCACCTCCTCAACCGTGACGCGCCGCCATTGCGCGAGCCGTGCCAGGGCCTCCTGCACCAGGTCCTCAGGAGCGGAGGCTCCGGCCGTCAGGCCGATGACGGCGGCGCCATCGACGAAGGAGAGCGTCAGATCCTTCGGATCCTGCATGAGAAGCGCCCGGCGGCCCTCGTTGACAGCCACCTCGCACAAGCGGTTGGTGTTCGACGAGTTGCGCGCGCCGCACACGATGATCCGCTCCGCGCGCCGGGCGATGACGCGCACCGCCATCTGCCGGTTCTGCGTCGCGTAGCAGATCGTCTTGATGTCCGGCCCCTGAATGGCTGGAAAGCGTGATTTCAGGGCAGCGATGATCTCGCGCGTATCGTCCACGGAAAGCGTGGTCTGAGTGATGTAGGCGATGCGCTCCGGGTTCGTGACCGGCAGCCGAAGCGCCTCTTCGACGCTCTCGATCACGTGCACGGTGCCGTCGATCTGCCCGGTGGTGCCTTCGATCTCCACGTGCCCCCGATGCCCGATGACGATGACCTCGCGCCCGGCCTTGGCATGGCGTTGTCCTTCGAGGTGAACGCGGCGCACGAGCGGGCAGGTGGCATCGAGCACGGAGAATCCCCGACTCTCCGCCTCAAGCTCGACCGTACGGGACACGCCGTGGGCACTGAAGATGGCAACCGCGCCATCGGGGATCTGCGCCATATCTTCGACGAAGATCGCGCCCTTGCGTCTAAGGTCCTCCACCACGCGGTTGTTGTGGACGATCTCATGGCGCACATAGACGGGTTTTCCCGTCTGCTCGAGGGCATCCTCGACGGCGCGGATGGCCCGCTCCACCCCGGCGCAGAAGCCGCGCGGGGCTGCGAGCAGAACGGTCAGCGGGGGATGCTCTTGAATCATGCTGCATCCTCCGTCTTCAGGGTTCGGTCCCGGGCAATGATGGCCCGGGTGCCCCGGGCATGGTGCAGGATGGAAGCGGCGTGTTCGCCGGCCATGACGGCGCTCTCGATGGTAGCGGGAAGCGAGCCGATCCAGTCACCGGCGAGAGCCAGGTTCGCCAGCGGCCGCAACGGCGGCTGGGGCAGAATTTCAGCGGCCTGTCGGATCGTCGCGCGCTTTTCCTTCACCACCCGCGTTTCGGGTTGCCGCTCTGCAACCGCATCGAGGCCGAGTACGCGCAAGGCGGGCGCGATTTCGCGCCATATCCGTGCGGCCACGTCGGATGCGTTCTGATCGACCACCGCATCGGCAGCCGAAACGGTGACGCTCACATGGTTTTCGCGGATCAGCGCCCATTGCGCGAGTGTGCCCGTGAAGCCGATGAAACGGGGGGGCTCGAGCCCGGGCATGCGGTAATGCACGTTGAGGATCGGTTCGAACTGCGTCGGAACCGGAAGAGCCGGCAGAAGCCGTTCCACTTCGTAGGGAGGAAGCGCCAGGATCACCCGGTCGTCGGGACCGAGCATCACCGTCCGGTCCGTGAGCGCCAGTCCGATGACGCGCTCGTCCGCCGTGAGAAGCATGCGCAGGCGCTGCCCGGCGAGAAGGGATATGCCTCTGGCCCGGAGGGTGGCGACGGCCGGTTCGATCAGATCCTCGCTCAGGCCGTTCTTCGCCACCAGGAGCCGTCCGGCGCCGGGGCGGATGAGCTGCCGCAGGGCACAGGCGAGCCGCTGGGCCGAAGCCTGAGAGGGAGGCGTGTTCAGAACCGCGACCGTCAGCGGCTCGATCAGGCTGTCCATGATCGGGCGCTTCCCGATGATGGCGGCGACCGGACAATCCTTCGCGGCAAAGACGAGCCTTACGATCCGGGCGAGATCGGGCAGGGTCAGACCCTGCGGGCGGCGCGACGGAATGAGCCAGGACCAGGGAGAGAGGCCGACGCGGCGCATGATTCCCGTCCGCCCGTCATAGAGGGGCAGGCCCTTGGGCTCGGGTTCGAACCAGCGCTCGCGGGCGCCGACGGTTTTCAGGAGATCGAGCGCCCGTCCGTTGGCCGTGAACAGCACATGGGTGCCGTTGTCATGAGTGAAGCCATCGGCGGGATGCAGCGTGCGGCAGCGCCCGCCCGGATGCGGTGCCGCCTCATAGAGAATGGCCTCGCCGCCATCGGCCGTGACGGCCAGCGCGGCGCTCAGGCCCGCGATCCCCGCTCCGACGATATGGGTGCGTCGTGCGATCATGCGGGCCTCATGGCGCGGGTGAGGAGATGCAGGCGATCGGAGGTGCTCAGGCGAAGCTTGCCCTGCCGCACACCCCAGCCGCGAGCCTGCAGCCGGGCGAGCACGCGCCGGTAATTCTCCATCATCAGGATTGCCGGCTTGAGCGCCGCGCGATCGAAGTGCATCAGGGCGGCATCCGCTGCGGCAAATCCTGCGCGAGCGTCTTCGGCCAGGCCTTCGCAAACGCGTGCGAAACGAGGATCAGCCACGAGGGTGGCTGCCGGCGCATCCTGAAGCCCGAGCTGGGCAAGGCGTGAGAGCGGAACATAGACGCGCTCGCAAGCTGCATCCTCGTCCACATCGCGTAAGATGTTCACGAGCTGCAGGGTGCGTCCGAGATCGAGCGCGAAGTCATGGGCCGAAGGAACGCCGAAGATCCGGATCGACAGGGCTCCGACCGAGCCCGCCACACGACGGCCGTAGAGGCTCAGTTCGTAATCGTTCGTGATCCGCACGCGATCGGCACTGTCCATTTCCATGCCGTCGAGGAGCACATGATACTCCTCCACCGGCAGCTTGAAGAGGGTCGAGGCGCGGGCAAGCTCCCGCCCGATGGGCGTTTCCGGGGCACGGTGCAGACGGTCGAGTTCGCGCCGCCACTCGCTTAGGAATGCGCGCTTCTCGGAAGGCGGCGCGGCGCCGTCGGCGATGTCGTCGGCAGCCCGGCAGAACGCATAGACCGCATGCATGGCGCGGCGGCGCTCGTGAGGCAGACTCCGCATGCCGAGGCGGAAGGACGAGCCGGAACGCCGCACCATCGCGGCCGTGATGCGCTGGTCGCTGCCGGCCGGCCGGCGGAGCGTTCCGCCAAGACCGCGCAGGAAGGCCAGACCGGCATCGGCTCTGCTCACCTGCACACGCTCGAGGAGCGGATCGCCGCGGCGCAGGCGTTCGCTCAAACGACGGGCAAGGGCGATCGTGGCGATGCTCTGGGCGCGCAGGCGCCTGTTCTGCAGGCGCTCCGGCAGGGATTGCGCCTGATCGATCAGGGTGTCGACCCGATCGAGCATGGCATCGAACACGCTGCGGCGCAGAGCGGCCTGGGCCGGAGCGAAGAAAGCCTTCTCGGAGCCTGCTCCCATCATCCAGCGCAAGGGGATGTAGATGCGGCCGAGTTCCTCATGATCCCTGCCGCAATCCTGCAGGTGGTTGAGGATCTGCAGCGCCGTGCATAAGGCATCCGCCGGTCCTTGAGCAGCGATGCGCTCCCGGTGCAGAGCGAGGAGAAAGCGGCCGACCGGATTGGCCGAGAAACGGCAGTACTCGATGAGCTCCGACCACTCGTTGTAGCGGGCCTTCACCACGTCCTGGCGAAAGGCGCGCAGGAGATCGCGCGCCTGGACGAGCCCGGCCTTGTGCCGCTTGTCGGCGGCGTGCAGACGCGCCGCCTGGGGAACCGCAGGATCGCCGGCAATCAGCGCCTGCTCGAGTGCATCGAGCCGCTGGAGTTTTTCGGCGGCCTTGAGGGTGGGGGCGTCTGCGATGTCATCCGCCATTCGGGCAAAGGCATAGAAGGCGAGAACCGCCTCCCGGTGCTCAGGCGAGAGCACCAGGGACGCCACGGGAAAGTTCTCGTCCCGCGGTTGCTTCGGTGCCTGTGCCGTCCTCAGGCTCATGGCTTCACCCCCACGGGATAAAGCCGCCCCTTCCATCCGGCCCGACGGGCCGTGCCGATGCGCAGGAGCACGCTCCATTGAATGGCGAGCCCGACCAGCATGGTGAAGGGATGCAAGGGGATCGACCAGGGATTCTCCCGTGTCGTCACCGTCACGAGCGTCCGGGCCGCGAGCGACAGGAGCGCAGCGGCGACGACAGGAAGGGTTGGTGCGAAGGGCAGCAGCACAAAGGGCAGAACATGCCCGCCGAGAAGAAGCACGGTCCAGACCGGCAGGGCAACGGGCGTCGCCATGCCCTCATGAGCGTTCTTGGTAAAGCCGCTCCAGGCCTCGTCGAAGCGCGTATACATCCGGCAGGAGGCAAGCGACTCTCCCGGCACGAGATCCGTCATGAATCCCTTGCGGCGAAAGAGCCGCGCGAGCTGGATGCCGTCGTGAATCCGTGCATGGATAGCCGCATGGCCCCCGCTTGCGCGATAGGCGTCGCGCTCCACGAGCATGAGCTGGCCGCAGGCCGCGCCGAGACCCGGATCACGGGACAGGCGCATGAAGCCCATGGGAAGGTAGCCGAGAAGCAGCAGGTTGATCGTCGGCACGGTGAGGAGTTCGCCGAGAGAGCGCATGATCTGGCGCGGCACGGCGCTCACCAGGCCGGCACTGGTATCCTGCGCATGGCCCGCCAGCACGGCTGCCGCATGAGGGCCCAAACGCACGTCGGCATCCACGAACAGAAAGTGCGTGCCATTGGCCGCTTCGGAGAGGTGGTGGCAGGCATGGACCTTGCCGGTCCATCCATCCGCCAGAGGCGGCGCGGTGAGAAGCCGCACGCGTCCATCGCGCGCGGCATAGGCGCGGACGATCTCGGGCGTGGCGTCCGTCGAGCCGTCGTCCATGACCAGGATCTCGACCGGCACGCCGACGCTGGCGAGAGCGGCATCGAGAGCGGGGCCGATGTTCTTGGCCTCGTTGCGGGCAGGGATGAGAAGCGAGACGAGAACGTCGCCCCGCGGCATGTGCCGAGGCGTCGCGCGCAGGATGCTCAGGTTCACGAGAGCGAGAACGAAAGGAAGAGCCGCCAGCATCAGGAGAACGAGGCCGAGCACCATCATGAGGAGCGCCCCTCATGCGATGGATCGAAGGCGCGGCCGCGCAGGGCCGCCGCCATCCGACGCCAGCCGTCATAGATGCCGCCGATCCCGGCGTGGCCCGCGAGCACGGAACGAAACCTCGCCGGATCGCGGCTCTGCACATCGGCGCTCAAGCGGTCGAGTGTTGCGGTGAGGTCGGTCTCGAGACGCTCCAGCCGGGCAGGGCGCGGAAGGTCCAGAAGATCCCGCCCGCGCATCGGCTGGCCGAAGGCGATGAAGGCTTCCGCCCCGCGCTCCAGCCAGAAGCCGTACTCGATGGCAAGCGGAAGGATGGTGCAGTCGGGCGCGCATTCGACGACACGTGCCACGCCAGGCCTGAGCCCGAGCGGACGCTCGCGCACATCGCCGAAGCGGCCTTGTGCCGTGATCCACAGAGCGCGATGCGGAGACGACAGAATCTCCGCACTGGCTTGCAGGAAACGCGCTGCTCCGCGCGGGCTCTCGAGATCGACCCCGAAAGCGCCGATGCGTCCGAAGACGCCGTATTGCCTGAGCATCGCGGCATCGATGGGGGCGTAGCTCTCATAAGCGGGGAAGAAGCGATCCGCTGCCAGGATATAAACGGCTGCATCCCACCAGGCGGGGTGATTGGAATAGACGATGACGGGACCTGTCGCAGGCATCGCAGGCATTCCCCAGGAAGCGATCCGCAGCGCATTCATGTGCCGCGTGAAATAGCGGCGGAACGTCGACACCATGAAGCGGTGGATGAGGGGAGAGCGGCGCGCGACGGGCGATGGCTCCACGCAGTCAAGCGGGAGGCGTACCGTCGCGGCGTTGCTCGTTTGCTGCTTCAAGACACGTTCCGTAGGTTCGTGGCCTTGCAATCCGCATCGAGGGCATCGGCGGCGATCCAGCCCGACATCATGACCATCGGCATGCCGGGACCGGGATGGGCCGCGCCGCCGGCGAGATAGAGGCCCTGCACCTGGCGGCTGCGGTTGCCCGGCTTGAAGGCTCCCATGAACTTGCCGTGACTCGCGAGCCCGTAGATGGCGCCGTTGAGCACCTTGTAGCGATCGTGGATGTCCTGCGGCGTGAGGTGGCGCTCGACGACGATGCGCTCCTCGATGTCGCCCATGCCGGCCGTGCGTTTCAGCTTGTCGAGGATCACCCGGCGATAGGCCGGAAACATCTGCGACCAGTCGTGGTGCGGGCGCAGATAAGGCGTGTGCACGAGTACGTAGAGCGCCTCGCCGCCGTCCGGCGCAACGCTCGGATCCGTCATGGCCGGCGCCGCCAGATAGCAGGTCGGATCCGGCGCAGGCTCGCCCCGGCGGTAGATATAATCGAACTCCTCCTCCGGATCGCGGGAGAACACGAAATCGTGGTGGAGAACGTGATCGTAGCGTTTGTTGAGCCCGAGATAGAGCACCACGCCGGAGCAGGCCGGCTCGAAATCCTTGCGGGCGTAATGTTCGCCCACCTCGCCGCCGACGAGCTCGCGATAGGTGCGGATGGAGTCCATGTTGGAGATGACGCTGTCGTAGGCCACCGTGTCGCCATTGGCGAGAACAACGCCTTGCACCGCACCGTTCACGATCCTGAGAGATGACACGTCGCTGTCGGTCTTGATGGTGGCGCCAAGTTCCGTTGCGAGCTTCGCCAGCGCCTCGGCCACCGCGCGGGTGCCGCCCATGGGATACCACACGCCGTCCGCTGCCTGCATATGAGCGATGGCGCAGAGCACGGCGGGCGATCCGTAAGGCGACGAGCCGACATATTGCGTGAAGTGGTCGAGCATCTGCGCCAGGCGCTCGTCCTTCACCTTGGAGCGGATGGTGCCGGCAACGGACGAGCCCATGCGGAGCGACAGCACATCCTTCAAGGTCCCGGGATTCATGTTGGCGCGGATGTTGATCGTGTCGAAGAGATCCTCCACCGGCTTCCAGAAGAAGAACTTGTTCGAAATGTCGTGAAGATGGGCGGAGATCTCCTGAAAGCGCTTATAACCCTCGCCGGTGTTCTTGCCGGGTGCAAAGCGGTCCATGGCCCCGGCCATCGCATCGATGTTTTCCTGCAGGTCGATCTGCGTGCCGTCGTCGAAGAAGCAGCGCCATTGCGGGTCGAGCCGCACAAGGTCGAGATAATCCGAGAGGTTGCGCCCTGCCTCCGTGAAGATCCGCTCCAGAACCCGCGGCACGGTGAGGATGGTCGGCCCCATGTCGAAGCGGAATCCGTCCTCGTGCAGGACGGCCGCCTTGCCGCCGATCCAGGCGTTCTTATCGTAGAGCGTGACCGTATGGCCGCGGGCCGCTGCGACGCAGGCCGCTGCCAATCCGCCCAGGCCTCCGCCGATGACTGCAACCGAAGTTCCTTGAGCGCTCACGATGTCCTCCCGCAGCACACGAGCGTATTCGTTCCCGAGCCCATGTCCAGTTGTGTTGTTTCTAGGAATGGCATGACCCAGTTCAAGGCGGATCACGCAGGTTTGGGCGGCGGGCGCAGACCATGCGCAGCGCCTGCCGTCCCGGGGCCCGGATCACCGGATCGAAGCCCGCCGCTTCCAGAAGCGGCTTGATCTGCATCACATCCCGGGTGTTCCCGCCCCAGAGCAGGTTCTTCAGCCGGTTGACCGCCGAGACAATGCCCTGGCCTTCATGGGGGAGCACCGCGACCAGAAGCCAGCCGCCCGGCCGTAAGGAGCGGAAGATCCGGTGGAGCGCCTCTTCGATGACCGTGTCGGGCAGGAACATCTGGGGCAGGAATGCGAGGTCGAAGGCCTGTTCGTCCTGCAAGCTCTCGACCCGTTCCCGGCGAACGGCGATGCGGCCGGCAAGGCCGGCTTCGCGGACGTGCTTCTCGCCAAGCTCGGCCGGATGCGGAGCAGGTTCGAGCGCCACGGCGCTCAGATGAGGGAAGTGCCGGCAGAGGGCGATCGAAAGACCGGCCGCCCCCGCGCCCACATCGAGAAGCGCCGCTCCGGGCCTGTCCAGGCGTGGGACGAGGCCCGGCAGGAATTTCAGTTTCGGCAGCGCCCGGGTCGTCCAGTGCCGGGTCAACGCTCCTTGCGCCTCGATGATGGCATCATCCGTGTGGGACCAGCCGTCGAGGCGCAGATTGCCGGTGTTCATCCTGCGCCGGAAATCCTCCGCCTGCAGCAGCGGAGCGCGCAGGGCGGCCTTGAAGGTCTCCGCCCCCTCGCGTGACGTGAAGGGCATCAGGGCGGGCGAGGCTTGCGCCCTGTCATGGTCCCAGACGACGAAGCCGAAGCTCGTGAGCACGCCGAGCAGGCTCCGGACGAGAGCATGCTGCAGGGAAAGATCGGCTGACAGCTCTTCGACGGTGACAGGCTGCGCGAGGCGCGTGAGCAGGCCGGTCTCGGCACAGGCCGACAATGCATTCGCCGACCAGATGGCTGTGTCGGCTTCTTCGAGCACTTTCACGACGTCATCGGCTTTTCGGCAGGCCGATGAGTGGCTCGGGATACGCCACGATCCAAAGCCCATGAAGCCGAGGCCGATGCGATCTCCCCCGTGGGACAGAAGGGCGTAGGCGCGCCACAACATGGCCGCTCTAACGGCTTGGAGCCGCGAGGAGGAGACATCCAGGCTGCTCGAATCGTCTCATGATGGCCTCCCTCACAGGACTGCCTCGCCCATAGGCGCGGCGGACGGCTCCGGCTCGCCTCGCTCGACCCTGCGGCGCTCCCGATCCTCCAGCAGAAGACGCGTCGTGATGCGTGCGCCCTCGTAGATCACGGGCAATCCGCTGCCGGGATGGGTTCCGCCGCCCACTAGATACACGTTGCGGCCGAAGCGGTTGTGCGGCCGGAAGTAGAGCATCTGCGTGAGATTGTGCGCGAGGTTGAATGTGGCGCCTTCGAACACGGCGAAGTCGTCCTGCCAGCCGCGCGGCGTCACCACGCGCTCGAAGCGGATGCGGCTCTCAATGTCGGTGAGGCCGAGCATCTTGAGACGCTCGAGCGCCAGCTTCCGATAACGCGGGGCCTCGCGCTGCCAGTCGATTCCGCAGCGCAGGTTCGGCACGGGCACCAGTACGTAAAGGCTCGTATGTCCCTTCGGCGCCAGGGACGGATCGGTGACGCCGGCATGATGCACGTAGATCGAAGGCTCCTCCGGCAGGATGCCGTTCGTGATCTCGTGAATGTTGCGCTCGTATTCCTTCGAGAGAAGGATGGTGTGATGGGCCAGATCGCCCGCATCGCCCTCGATGCCGAGATAGAGCATGAAGGTGGAGCACGAGATCTTGGCGCGATCGAGCTTCTTGTTCTTCCAGCGCGGGCGCATGGCCTCGGGCACGAGTCGGCGCATGGCATGGCCGAAATCGCCGTTGACCACAACCGAGCCGGCCTCGAACCGCTCGCCGCCGGCCTCGATGCCGACCGCTTCCCCGTTCTCGTAGACAATGCGGTCGACGGGCGTGTTCAGGCGAATGTCGACGCCCATCTTGCGTGCGACATTCGCCATGGCCTCCGACACCGCGCCGCAGCCGCCCATCGGGTGAAACACGCCATGCTCGTATTCGAGAAACGACAGGATCGTGAACAGGCTCGGGCACTGAAACGGCGACATGCCGAGATATTTCGTCTGGAACGAGAAGGCGAGGCGTACGCGCGGATCGGCGAAATAGCGCTTGAGATCGCTGTCGACACTGGAAAACGGCCTGAGCTTCGGCAAAGCCGCCAGCATGGCGGGCGAGAAAAGATCCGCTGGGCTCGAAAAGGCCTGCTCCAGCACGGGCCGGAAAGCCGCGAGCTTTTCGCGGTTGTCGTCGAGAAAGCGGCGCACGTTGCGGGCGTCGGCGGGGGCGAGGCGAGCGATTTCCTGCTCAAGGCGGTCGAGGTCATAGGTGGCCCGGATGCTGCCGCCGCCTTCGAAGACGATGTGATATTGCGGGTCGAGCCGCCTGAGCTCGACATGATCTTCCAGGCGCTCGCCGCAGGCCTCGAAAATATCCTTCAGGATGCGCGGATACAGGAAGAAGGTGGGGCCGATGTCGAACTTGTAGCCGCCCGGAGCCTGAATCGTGCGCGTGCGCCCGCCGACGGCGGGCCCGCGCTCGAAGATCGTGACCGGAATCCCCTCGCGTGCCAGCAACATGGCGGATGCCAGGCCCCCCGGACCGGCCCCGACGATGGCGACATGCTGGGATGGGGAAGTTTTCAGCATCGAACGGCGGCCTCACCTGTCTTGGGACAGTAGGAGACTTACCTATAGCGACTTGACTATTCGGCCAGAGACGCAATCTGGAGATCACGAGATGGTGAAATTTTCCTCTGCGTTAAAGGAAACGTTGTTCCACATATAGTCGCCTTCAAGAAAAATTCTTCAGGCTAGTTTTGCCAATAGATCCATATCTCTGAAGTATGAGTGGGCGTTCGAAAAATCTTATCGCCTTATTCTTGCCTTTTTAAAGTTCAGCTTCACTTCCAAGTACAACGGAAGGGGAGACTGTCCTTGAAGAATATCCTCACCCTCGCATCAGCAATGATGCCACTTCTTTTCATGACGGCCTGCAATACAACCGCCTCCAACGACCCTGATGTGACAGGATCCATCTCGCAAGCGAATCTCGAGACAGCAAAAGCGTTTCAGCGGGGCGCAGCTTCCTGGTACGGGCCCGGCTTCCACGGGCGTAAGACCGCCAGCGGCGAGCGCTTCAATTCCTACGACATGACGGCGGCTCACCGCTCCCTTCCCTTCGGAACCCGGCTCAAGGTGGTCAACGAAACCAACGGCCGTTCCGTGGTCGTCCGGGTGAACGATCGCGGTCCCTTCGCCCACCGGCGGATCATCGATCTTGCCAAGGGGCCGGCCCAGGCGCTCGGGCTGACCTCGTCCGGCGTCGGCTACGTGTCCCTCCACCGGCTGAATTAGGCGCTTCTTAATCCCTTCCGGCGATTCTTGGCCCGATTCGGGACCAAGGGTTGCTTACATGGAATCGAGATCGTCTCAGCCGACGAACGTCATACGCTTTCCGGGTGCACGCTCGTCGGCCAATTCCCGCCGCGATCAGAAGAGCCTCATGGATGCGGTCTATGCTGCGGGCTCTCTGACGATCGGGGCCGGCGACCGCATCACGAAGGCCATGGCCACGCGGCTCACCATCTTCGGCTTCGTCGTCATCGACGAAATCAAGCCCGGCGGCATGGCCCGACGGCTTCGTCCGTCCGAGGCCTTTCATGCCTCGACCGATTGGCCCTGGCGCGTCTCCAAGCCTTCGAGCCGTTATTGCAGTGATGACGACATCCCCGAGACGGATAGGGATTTGTTCGCCGCCCTGCAGGCCTGATGCGCCACGCCGGCAGGAGACATCGAAGCAAGAGGCATCGGGACTGGAACAGGCCCTCACATCTGGACCGGTGCCTGAGGGTCTCGCCTTTCCCGTCCTCTGAACTATCTCCTGCATCTCTCCATGGCGTTCCGGGGGATGGTGATGCATCTGGTTCAGATCCTTCTGCCGCTGGCCGACAATGCAGGCCGCCGTTTTGACGGCGCAGCCTATGGGCGTGTGCGCTCGGAACTGTCCGAGCGCTTCGGCGGCGTTACGAGCTTCACGCGCGCGCCGGCCGAGGGCGTCTGGAAGGAGGGCGGCCATACGGCGCATGACGATATCGTCGTCTTCGAGGTGATGGCGCGTGAACTCGATCATGCCTGGTGGGAGCGCTACCGCGCTGAATTGGAGCGCCGCTTTGATCAGGAGGCCATCGTGATCCGGGCGATTCGCGTGGAGATGCTGTAGCCACGGAACCTGACCCGCGCTGCTTCGCTTGTCGTGGCAAAGCGGAGCAACATGATGGCAAAGCCTCTTATCGTTTCCATTCCCCATAATCTCGGCCAGGCCGAGGCCATGCGGCGGCTTCAAGGCGGCATGACGAGCCTGAAATCGCAGTTCGGTGACAAGGTCGCGTCCATCAATGAGACATGGAGCGGAAACCGGATGGATTTTCACGTTGGTGCCATGGGGCAGAACGTCAGCGGCCAGCTCGAAGTCATGCAGGATCAGGTACGCGTCGAAGTCCAGTTGCCGTGGATTCTTGCGATGGTCGCGGAGAAAGCAAAGACCTTCATCCAAAGGCAAGGAACACTCATGCTTGAGAAGAAATAGCCTCGGCTATTTGCATGAATAGGCGTTCACGAAGATGAACGCAGATGGAACCAAACGGCTCCGTCTGCGTTGTAAAATCGATTGCGACCGCGACCCTTCGCCGGTGCGCTTCATTAAAGACATCGCTTTATTCGCCCCGGACCGTGTTCTTCTGTCCGACCGTGACAACACATCTTTATCTGAGGTTCGCGCTATGCATGAGCGTTTGACGACGCAGTCCTATGCCCCTCGTTTGCCTTTCAAAACCGGTTCGGAAAAGCCTCTTCTCGTTTGTTTCTCGCATCTCCGTTGGGACTTCGTCTGGCAGCGCCCGCAGCACCTTCTCAGCCGTGCCGTCAAGCACTATAACGTGCTGATCATCGAAGAGCCGATTTTCAAGGCCGGCGTGACCCCGCATATGGATGTGAGCGATCGGCCGCAGGGTGTCACAGTGGCCGTTCCGATGCTTCCGGAAGGGCTGTCCCATGACGACGTCCTTTCCGAGCAGCACGATCTGATCGAGGAACTGATCGGCCGCGAGGCGACGAGCCCGCGCGTGTTCTGGTACTACACGCCCATGGCGATGGCCTTCACCAGCGATTTCGAATGCGAGCTGTGCATCTATGACAACATGGATGAGCTTTCGCTCTTCCGCGGCGCATCCCAGGAGCTCATCGACCTGGAGAATGCGCTCTTCTCGCGCTGCGATCTCGTGTTCACGGGCGGCATGAGCCTCTATGAAGCCAAGAAGCACCGCCACCGCAGCGTCCATGGCTTCCCGTCCTCCATCGATTTCAATCACTTCTCACAGGCCCGCTCGATTCAGCAGGATCCGGAGGATCAGGCGAGCATTCCTCACATCCGCCTCGGCTTCTTCGGCGTCGTCGACGAGCGCATGGACATCGATCTTCTGGCAGAGGTAGCCGATCTGCGCCCCGACTGGAACTTCGTGATGATCGGTCCGGTGGTGAAGATCGACCCGTCAAGCCTGCCGCAGCGGTCCAATATCCACTGGCTCGGCGGCAAGTCCTACACTGAACTGCCGCGCTATCTCTCCGGCTGGGACGTGGGCTTCATGAACTTCGCCCTCAACGAGGCAACGAAATTCATCAGCCCGACCAAAACCCCTGAATTCCTGGCGGCAGGCGTACCTGTGGTTTCGACGGCCATCACGGATGTGGTGCGCCCCTACGGCGAAAAGGGCCTCGTCGAGATCGCCAAGGATGCCAAGGAGGTGGTGGCCAAGGTCGAGACGATCCTGGCTCGTCCGAAGGATTCCTGGCTTTCCAAGGTGGACCGGCATCTCGCCGCCGGCTCCTGGGACAAGACCTGGGGATCCATGCACAGGCTGATGCTGGACGCCATGGGCGATACCGCCTCGGAGCGTCCCACATCGTCTCTTCCCGTTTATGCCACCACGCCTGCGGAGTGATCTGGAATGTATGATTGGCTGATTGTCGGCGCCGGCTTTGCAGGCAGCGTTCTAGCCGAACGTCTTGCGAGCGAGCGCAACGAGCGCGTCCTTCTTATTGACCGCCGTCCTCATATCGGCGGCAACGCCTATGACCGGTACGACGATGACGGGCTGCTGATCCACCAATATGGACCGCACATCTTCCACACCAACTCCAAGCAGATCTTCGACCATCTCTCCCGGTTCACCGAATGGCGCTTCTACGAGCATCGGGTTCTGGCGGAAGTGGACGGCATGCAGGTGCCGATCCCGATCAACCTCGACACGGTCAACAAGCTCTATGGCCTGAACCTCACCTCCGAGCAGCTGCAGGACTGGTTTGCCGAGCGCGCCGAGACGATCGGCGAGATCAAGACGTCGGAGGACGTTGTGGTCTCCGTTGTGGGCCGCGAGCTCTATGAAAAATTCTTCCGCGGCTACACCCGCAAGCAATGGGGCCTCGACCCGTCCGAACTCGACAAGTCCGTGACCTCGCGCGTGCCGACCCGCACGAACCGGGACGACCGTTACTTCACGGACGAGTTCCAGTTCATGCCCAAGCACGGCTACACCCGGATGTTCGAGAAGATGGTGAGCCATCCGAACATCGACATCATGACGCAGACCGAGTACGACGACGTCAAGAACGTCATCCCGCATCGTCGCGTCATCTATTGCGGCCCGATCGACGAATACTTCAATTTCCAGTTCGGCAAGCTGCCCTACCGTTCGCTGCGCTTCGAGCACGTGACGCTCGACAAGGCTTGGCATCAGTCTGTCGGCGTGGTGAACTTCCCGCAGACGAATGATTACACCCGCGTCACGGAATACAAGCACCTGACGGGTCAGGAGCACGCCAAGACGGCGCTCACCTATGAGTACCCGTCGGCCGAAGGCGACCCCTATTATCCGATCCCGAAGGCGGAGAACCAGGAGCTCTTCAAGAAGTACGAGCGCCTGGCGCTCGCCACCCCCGACGTGTGGTTCGTGGGCCGTCTGGCCACCTACCGCTACTACAACATGGACCAGATCGTCGGCCAGGCGCTCGCTACCTTCCGGCGCATCAACGAGTCCCTGCCGGTCGGCGCAGATACCTCCGCCGTCAAGGTCGTGTCGGCATCGGCAGGTCTCGTTTCCTGATGAAAATAGTCATCGAACAATCCGCGCTACGCATAGTTCTTACGATCTGATGTTCAGGCTCGGAGTTGAATGATGAATAAACCACTAGAGCTTTGGGGCGGTTTGGAATGTACTGTCGCAAGAGTAGGCGACGACTACCGCGACCAAAGCCTGGAGACCGGCTACCACGATCGCATCGAGGATCTGGACCGTATCGCTGAGCTCGGGATCCGCACGCTCCGGCATCCGGTGCTCTGGGAGAAGATCTCTCCCGAAAGCCCGGACCGGACGGACTTCTCCTGGCAGGATACGCGCCTGAAACGTCTCCAGGAGCTGAAAATCCGCGCCATCGCGGGTCTGTGCCATCACGGCAGCGGCCCCCGCTACACCCATATGCTCGATCCCGCATGGCCGGAACTGCTGGCGCGCCATGCCGCCAATGTGGCTGAGCGCTATCCTCATCTGGATCTCTACACACCGGTCAACGAGCCGCTCACCACGGCGAGATTCTGCGGTCTTTACGGACATTGGCATCCGCACGGCACGAGCTACGAGTCTTTCCTCAAGATCCTCGTCAACGAGTGCAAGGCGACCGTCCTGTCCATGCGCGCCATTCGCAAGGTCCGCCCCGATGCGCAGCTCGTGCAGACTGACGACATGGGCAAGACCTTCTCGACGCCGACGCTGGCCTATCAGGCAGAGCACGAGAACCAGCGTCGTTTCCTGAGCTTCGATCTCCTGTGCGGCATGGTCGACCGGAATCATCCCTGGTGGCGGATCCTGCTCGATCACGGCGTTGCGCAGGCCGATCTCGAGCTTCTGCTCGAAGCCGATGCGGCACCCGACATCATCGGCATCAACCATTACCTGACGAGCGAGCGCTATCTCGACGAGCGCATGAACCGCTATCCCGAGCACCATTGGGGCGGAAACGGCCGGCACCGCTATGCGGATGTGGAAGCCGTGCGCATGCCGCTGCCGTCCGCGGATCTCGGTCCGGCTGCGCGTCTGCGCGAGGTGTGGGAGCGCTACAAGCGGCCCATCGCCATCACGGAGGCTCATCACGGCAGCACGCGCGACGATCAGCTGCGCTGGCTGATGGAGGTGTGGAACGACGTCAACACGCTGCGCGACGAGGGCGCGGAAATCCGTGCCGTGACCGTGTGGTCTCTCTACGGGGCCGTGGATTGGAACAGCCTTCTCACCAGGCGCAACGGTTTCTACGAGCCCGGTCCGTTCGACGTTCGTGCATCTGCGCCTCGGCGTACGGCCCTCGCTCACGCGGCCGAATCGCTCGCCACGACCGGCAACTTCGATCATCCGGTGCTTGATCGCGCCGGCTGGTGGAAACGGGATATCCGCTTCTACAAGCGTCCGTCGAAGGAATCGCGCGCCTGCTGGCTTGCCGACGAGCCGCGCCAGCTGCTGATCACGGGCGCCACCGGAACCCTGGGCCGCGCCTATTCGCGACTTTGCGATTTCCGCGGCCTCAACCATGTGCTGCTCTCACGGCAGGACATGGACATCGCCGATCCCAAGAGCGTCGCCAGGGCGCTTGAGTGCCACCGCCCCTGGGCGGTCGTCAACACGGCGGGCTATGTGCGTGTCGCCGAGGCGGAGAACGACCGGAAAGCCTGTTTCCGGGAGAACGCCACGGGCGCCGCCGTGCTGGCGAAGGTCTGCGCCGATCTCGGCATCCCTCTGGTCACCTTCTCGTCCGATCTGGTCTTCGACGGAACTCTCGGACGGCCTTATGTGGAGAGCGATGCGGTCAGCCCCACCACGGTCTATGGCGAAAGCAAAGCCGAGGCCGAGCGCCGGATCCTTAAGGCGCACGACAGGGCGCTCATCCTGCGCACGAGCGCCTTCTTCGGCCCATGGGACCGCTACAACTTCGTATGGTCCATCCTCAACACCTTAAGCAAGGGCGAAGGGGTGGAGGCCAGTCTCGACATCGTATCGCCGACCTATGTGCCCGATCTCGTGAACACCTCCCTTGACCTCCTGATCGACGGCGGCACGGGCATCTGGCACATGGCCAATATCGGCGAGACCTCCTGGTGCGATCTCGCCGCCATGGCGGCCGAGCGGGCAGGCTTCGATCCGAACTTGGTGACGGATGCAGGCGATCTGCCCGTACTCAACACGGCTCTTTCCACGGAGCGGGGCATCCTCATGCCCCGCCTCGAGAGCGCCCTCGACCGCTTCTTCGTCGACAATGAAGTGGAGTGGTCCGACAAGGCCATGAAGGTTGCCGCCGAGTAACCTCCTGGCTTCAGCGGAGCTTTAGACATGACTGGCCTCTCGCCAGCCATGTCTTTTATGAGCGAGCAAAAGAAAGGGCGGTGCAGAGATCTCTGCACCGCCCTTTTCCGTATCGATGATCGTCGAATGGCTTTAAGCGGCCGCTTCGGCGGCCCGGACCGCCTCTTCCAGACGGGCCGCGCGAGACTCGACGGCGAGCTCCACCAGGGCATCCGTCAGCAGGGTGGCGGTCGGATCCGCCAGGGGGGCATCCCGCAGAAGCCGCAGGGTCGAAGCCACCAGGCGCCCGCGTCCGTAAGAGCGCTCGACGCCGAGCGCGACCGGCTTGTGGATCCAGCCCACCACCAGTCCGGCAAAGACACGAGCCTGGAAGTCGAGCAGGTTGCAGCCGGAGATCACGTAATCCGGCAGGACACGGTCCATGGTCTCGTCCAGCAGGGGACCGGAAGGGAAGCGGCCGAAATGGCCCGAGCGCCGCAGCCAGGCGAAGGACGAAGCCCAGTCGCCCGACCAGAGCGTGCCATGACGCGCCTGCACCTTCACCGCCTGCCAGTGCGGGAAGAAGGGATAGAGGCTCATGTCGGTTTCCGGCAGAAGCAGGAGCTTGGCGCCGGCGCGTACATGATCGGCAATCGCCTTGTTGTGCGTGCGAGACACGACGAGCGTCGATTCCTCGAAGGCACGGGCCATGGTGTAGCCCAAGGCGCGGAAGCGCTCACGGATATCCTCGTCCGGCGACCACACCAGCTCGCGCGCATGCACGGGGCGGCCGCGCTTGGGGTGAATCGCAATGTCGTGGTGGTTGTGCGCGATCACGCGGCCGTCGGAGCTGCGCAGATCAAGGCTGACCCGACGCAACGACGATTCGTCCATCTGAGGCAGCTCGATCTCGATACGCCCTAAGTCGAGCACATCCGGCGCTTCAATCCGCGGGACCAAGAGCATCTGAGTCTCACCGCAGACCGTGATCTCCAGCTTGCAATCCTCCAGGACAGGCCCGGCGCCATGCGCGATGGCCAATCCGAGAGAGACCTTCTCGCCGGACCAGTAGGATGCGCGCTCCCATTTCGGCACGATCACCGTGTCCGAGTTGATGATGGGGAAGAGTTCGTGGAACACGCGCGTGTTGCGGCGCATGTCCAGAAGGCCGTTCGATTCCCAGTGGCAGTCATGCAGCTCGGTGATCACGTAGCCGGCGAGGTTCGGCTTCCGGCGCATGGCCTCGATTTCGTATTTGAAGGCCCGGAACTGCTGCCACTGGGCCGCGATCACAAAGCGGCGCAGATCGCCGAACACGCGGTCCAGGCTCCAGTCCGAGAAGCGGTTCTCGACACCGTGGGCATACATGACGCCCTCGCCCCAGTCGTGGCCGGTCTCGAACCACCAGGGCTCCTCGCCCTTCTCGTCGCGCAGATCCTTCGGATAGGGCAGGCCCCAGTTGCCGAATTCCGAGCACATGAGCGGCTCGCGGCCGGTGATCACCGCATCGCCGTGGGGCGAGTAGAGCCAGGAGGCGCGGCCCGACAACTCGTCCACGAACTGGTCCCACTGCTCCCGGTGATCGGGATAGGCGGCGTAGAAGTGATAATCCGCGATGTCGGATTCCACATGGAAGCTCGGAGCCAGCGGCGAGTTGTCGACCACGAGGCGCGTCGGGTCATAGGCCTTCAGCCAGGCGAAGGTGCGCTTGAGCCAGTCGCGATGGTCCGCATCGTTGACGAGGTCGACGCCCCAGTTCTCGTTGATGATCGTCCAGATGACGATCGACGGGTGGTTGCAGTCGCGGTCGACGATGCCCTTCAGGAGCTTTTCCTTGCGCCCGCGCGAGCGGTCGGTGGCCATGCCGCCGTTGGGCAGCTCCGTCCAGATGAGCATGCCCATCCGGTCGGCCACCTCGTAGTAGCGGGGATCGGCCGCCTTGATGTGGCAGCGCAGGCAGTTGAGGCCCAGCTCCTTCGCCTTGCGGAACTGGTCCTCGAGGAATTCGACCGACGGCACGGTGCAGATCGTATCGGGGTAATAATCCTGGTCGAGAGCCGAGCGCAGGTAGAGCGGCTCGCCGTTGAGATAGAACTTGCCGTTCCGGGTCTCGATGGAGCGGAAGCCGAACGTGTCGCCGATCTCGTCCCTCACCTCGCCGTTGCGCGTGAGCTCCAGGCGGATGCGGTAGAGATTGGGGAAGTCCGGAGACCAGGCCTGCACGTCGTCGAGGGTGAACTCGAACGGCATGGATGTGACGCCCACCTGGGTCTCGTGCATCTCGTCGAGCACCACATCGCCTGACGGGTCGGTCACCTGGATGCGGATCTGCGTCGCCTCCGTCAGCGGGCGCGCGAAGAACACGCCCGACGTCACGCGCCCCGTGGTCAGGTTGGGCACGAGGCGCACGCGGCTCATATGATCCGGAATGCGGCGCTCGAGATAGACCGGCTGCCAGATGCCGGAGAGGGGGCCATACCAGCTCTGCTTACCGAACGGAATCTCGGCAAAGGGCGAGTCGGGGAATTCGGCCGGGTTGTCGGTGGGGCTGTCGACGCGGACCTTGATCTCGTTCGGGCCTGGCTTGAGGTGAGGGGTCACGTCGAAGGAGAAGGGCAGGAAGCCGCCCTCGTTATGGCCGACCACTTGGTCGTTCACGAAAACCTTCGTGTTGTGAAAGACGGCGCCGAAGCGGATCCAGATGCTGTCGTGGAGCCACTCTTCCTCGACCTGGATCGTCCTGCGGTAAATGCCGATGCCGGCCCGCATGCGCAGATCCGAGAACTGGGCCTGCCAAGGACTGGGCACCGTGATCTGGCGAACCTCCGCAGGACCCGACAGACGGTCGTCGGCCACATGCAAAAATTCCCAAGTCCCGTCCAGACTGATGCGATTGTCCAGCATGATCTCTCCTTGAATCAGAGATTACCCAAGGGTTTCGAAAACGGCGAAAACATGGCTGAGCGCAGCGAGGCGCAGGCGGTTGCCCGCCCTGCGACACCTCGTGCCATGCAAGCTTGCTCGACCCATTGGCCCCTCGTCTCTGACCCTGATTAGTGGCCTGTGTCGGACAACGGGAAACTGCTTCATTGGATCCCGCCAGCGTGACGGCCATCAACCAGCTAACAGCCACGATTCAGATCGGCAGGAACCGCCCCTGCTATCTGGCGTTGCTCTGATAATGCCGAGCCTTGCTGCTCGCCCGACAAAACGTCATGCTTTTCAAAGAGGATCGAGATGGCTCAATTGGTTCCTGATGATCGCACACGCCAGGGAGGTTCCGGCCGTCCGGTCCTGGGTGTCCTGATCGGTTCGCTGTTGCTTCTGGCTGTTGCAGTGACCGGTTACCTGATCTGGGTCGGCTCGACTTCGCCCGACGATCCGGGCACGGATGCGGCCCGCTCGGCCACGACCGGTTCGACGACCGGTTCGTCCAACGCCAATCCGACCAACCGAATTTCGCCGGCCAACCCGGCCTATCCTGCCCCCGAGGCCCGGCCCACGGCCAACGAAGCGCCGAAGCAGTAAGACTATTCCGTTCGGTAAGCCGGGGAGGCGCCCTGCGCCTCCCCGGCTTTTTTGTTGCGCTGGGTCTGCCCGGCGGCGAGTTTTCGCCGTAATGATTCGCAAAGAACCGCCCGCCGGGGAAAACGCCCGCACGGGAATGCGATAGGGTAGACTGGATGATGAGTGTTGGACTGACGCGGCTCTTTCGGGCCGCCGTGATCGCACTGAGCGTTGCAGCGGGCAGCCCGTCCCATGCGCAGCAGACTCAGACCGCTCCCAATCCTCAGACGCAGGCTCCGGCCCAAGCGCAAACCCAGGCTCAACCGCAGGCGGTACCGACCCCCGCGCCTGCGGCCATTTCGGCGGAGACCAAGGCTGCCCGCGCCAAGCTCGATGGATACAAGGCCGATCTCGATCAGAAGGAAGCGGCCATCCAGGGCCGGACCATGTCCGATGCGGACCTGCAGAACATCCGCCAGCAGATCGAGCCGATCATCGCGGATATCCGCTCCGTCGTCGATGAGCAGGCTCCCCGGCTTGAGGCCAGCAAGCAGCGCCTGACCCAGCTCGGACCCAAGCCCGAGAAGGGGCAGCCCGAGGAAAGCGCCGATGTGGCCCGGGACCGCGCCGAGCGCGAGGCCGCCGTGGCGGAGCTCGACGAGACCCAGCGGCTCGGCCGCGCTCTGCTCGTGCAGGCCGAGCAGCTGAGCACCCAGATCGGCGACCTGCGCCGCTCGGGCTTCACCCGCGCCCTGTTCGAGCAGAGCGATGGCTTGTTGAGTCCGAGCCTCTGGATGAACGTAGTCCAGGCTGTCCCGCGCGAAGTGCGCGCCCTCGGGATCATCGCCGAGGACGCCCTGGATCAGCTCCGGCGCAATACGTCCCTGGGGATCCTGCTCCTTCTCGGGTTGGCCACGGGCGCGGCCATTGCCCTCTATGTCGGCCGGCGCTCCATCGCTCCGCGCCTCGTGCGGCGCGATCCGGCCGTCACCGATCCGTCCCGCCGCAGCCGCCTGCTCGCGGCGCTGGGCGTCCTGATCCTGGGAGCAGCCCCGGCCGTCGCCGGCAGCTGGGTGGTCTGGATCGCCTTCGATTCGGTCGATGTCGTGCCGACGCGGCTGGAGCAGGTGGTGAAGGGGCTTCTTGGGGGCCTCGCCTTCATCGCCTTCGTGCGGGCCCTGATCGATGCGATCCTGGCGCCGGACCACACCTCGTGGCGGCTGATTCCGGTGCGGGATGCCTCCGCCGCCCGGATCATGAGCTTCTCCGTTACCCTGGCGACATTCATGGTCGTCGGCAAGGTGATCGAGGCCTTCAACAAGGCCATTGCGGCCGCCCTGCCGATCACGGTGATCACCCGCGCCGTCTTCGCCTTGGGGGCGGCGCTCATCTTCGCCGAACTCCTGCGGCGCTTCGCGGCCCGGGAGAATCAGGATGAGGCCTGCCTCGGCCCTTATGTGCCGCAGGAGGTCGATATCGGCGGTCCCTTGCGGAGCCTCGGCTGGTTCATCGTGGTCCTCGTCGTCGGCAGCGTGATCGGCGGCTATGTGGCGCTGGCCTCCTTCCTGGTCGACCAGGCGATGGGCATTTCCATCATCATCGCCCTGCTGATCCTCGGCATCGCCTTCGCGGACGAGTTCATCGGCGGGTCGCTGCGCAGCCAGAGCCGGATCGCGACGACGCTGCAGGCCAATACGGGCCTGCGCCGCCGCTCCCTGGAGCAGATCGGCATTCTGGTGAGCGGCGTCGCGCGCCTCGCGCTGATCATCATCGCGATCCTGCTCGTGCTGCTGCCCTGGGGCATCGAATCGACCGACGTGATGGGGTCGCTCAGAGCCCTGTTCTTCGGGTTCAATGTCGGCGACGTCACCATCTCCCTGTCGTCGATCCTGATTGCGGCCCTGCTCTTCGCGCTGGGCTTCACCATCACCCGCATCATCCAGCGCTGGCTCGACAACACCTTCCTGCCGGCCACCGATCTTGACGCAGGCCTGCGCAACTCGATCCGCACGGCGGCAGGCTATGTGGGCATCATCACCGCGGGCGTCGTCGCCTTCACCTATCTGGGCCTGAGCCTGGAGCGGCTCACCATCGTGGCCGGTGCGCTTTCGGTCGGTATCGGTTTCGGCCTGCAATCCATCGTCAACAACTTCATTTCAGGCCTGATTCTCCTCTGGGAGCGCCCGATCCGCGTCGGCGACCTCGTGGTGGTGGGCGACGGCGAGGGCTATGTGCGCCGGATCAACGTGCGCTCGACCGAGATCCAGGCCTTCGACCGCTCCATGCTGATCGTGCCGAACTCGAACCTGATCTCCGGCATCGTGCGCAACCGGGTGCGCAACGACCGGGTGGGGCGCGTGCTTGTCTCGGTTCCCGTTCCCCGGGCGTCCGATCCGGATCAGGTGGCGGAGATCATGCGCAAGGCCGCATTGGCGCACCGCGAGGTGATGAGCGAGCCCAATCCCCGCGTGATCTTCAAGAAGGTGACGGAGAACACCATCGACTTCGACCTCGTCTGCTTCGTCGACGACATCGACGCGGCGGCCCGGGTTTCGAGCGATCTCTACTTCGAGATCTTCCGGGGCCTTCGCAAGGGCGGCATCGGGGTTCCTGCCCCCGCACCGGCTCCCGAGCCCGAGGAGGAGCCGAAGGAGAAAGCTCCGAAGGCGGAGGAGAAAGACGACGAAACCTTAACCCTTCTCAAGGATAAGACGCCTGCATGAAGCGTCCTGTCCTGATCAGCCTGTCCGTCCTTGCCTCCGTCCTTGCCCTGGCCGCCTGCCAGAGCGAGAAGCCCGTCACGCGCAGCCAGACTCCGAGCTTTTACGTCTCCCTAGCGCAGGCCGGGGCGCAAGTGGATGCCGCCATGGCCCGCGACATGATCGGCGCCTACCGCGGCAACAATGGCCTGAAGCCTCTGACCCTCGATCCCGAGCTCCAGGCTGCCGCGCAGGCGGAGGCCGATGCCATGGCAAGAGCCGACAAGCCCAGCTCGGCGGACGCCTTCAAAGCCCGCCTGGCCTCGGGTGGCTATGCACAGCCCGCCGCCAACCTCTCCGCCGGATACCACACCCTGGCCGAGGCCTTTTCCGGCTGGCGGGAGAGCCCGCAGCACAACCGGGTGCTGCTCGACGCCAAGGCGACCCGGATCGGCATCGCCACGGCCTATGCGCCGAATTCGAAGTACAAGGTCTACTGGGCCCTGGCTGTCGCCGCCGACAGGCGCTGAGGGTTTGCGGCCATCGGAAATGCGCCCGTTCGGAACTTAACATAGGTTACCGGGCTTTAGCTTGAGAACTCTCAAGCTGTACGGGTGCGCGTTTCGAAACATGCCGGACTTCGACCCCAAATTGGGCAGGCAGGTGCCGCCGCCCCCCGCAACCGGGCGCGAACAGGAGGTCGGTCCCGGTCAAGACAACACCCTGGCCAAGGAAGCCAAGACGGCTGCCTCTCATCAGCCGCCGCCCGAGCAGGCTCTTGAGGCCGAGACCTCCGAGGTGAAGCCGAGCATCGGGCGGGAGCTTTTCCTGCTCTTCCGCGATATGTTCCGGAGCCGCAAGGGCTGGCCCATGCTGCGGCTCTCCGCTGCCATTCTCGTCGTCCTCATCGGCAACATGTTCGGTCAGGTGCGGCTCAACGAGTGGAACGGCGCCTTCTTCGACGCGGTGGAAAAGCGCGACACCTCCTCCTTCTTCAGCCAGCTTCTCGTCTTCCTCGTCATCGTCGCCGTGCTCCTGGCGCTCGTGGTGGCGCAGACATGGCTGCAGGAGCGTCTCAAGATCCGTCTGCGGGAGCGTCTGACCCAGATCCTGCTCGATCTCTGGCTCAAGCCCAACCACGCCTATCAGCTCGGCTTCATGGGCAAGAACGGCTCCCAGCCGGATCAGCGCATGCAGGAGGATTGCCGCCTGTTTTCCGAGCTTTCGACGGAGCTCGGGGTCGGCATGCTGCAGGCGCTGCTCCTGCTCGTCAGCTTTATCGGCGTGCTCTGGGGCCTGTCGAGCCCGGTCACCTTCACGCTGGGCGGCACGGCCATCACGATCCCCGGCTACATGGTGTGGGTCGCCCTGGGCTATGCGGGGATCGGCTCGGGATTGACCTGGCTCGTGGGCCGTCCGCTGATCCGCCTCAACACGGAGCGCTATGCCCGCGAGGCGGAGCTGCGCTTCGCCCTCGTGCGCGTGAACGAGAGCGCCGAGAGCGTCGCCCTCTATAACGGCGAACCGGACGAGCGGCGCAACCTCGACCAATTCGTCGAGGCGGTCCTCAAGGCCTCCCGGCGTCTCTCCGGCGGTCTTGCGCGACTGACCTGGATCACCTCCGGCTATGGCTGGCTCGCCATCGTGGTCCCGATCCTGGCGGCCGCGCCGGATTACTTCGCGGGGCGACTGTCCTTCGGCGAGATGATGATGGTGGTCGGCGCCTTCAACCAGGTGCAGGCGGCCCTGCGCTACTTCGTCGACAACTTCCCGAAGATCGCCGATTGGCGCTCGGCGGTGCTGCGGGTCGCCACCTTCCGGCAGACCGCCCTCGAGCTCGATGAAGTCGCTGCCGAGAGCCGCAGGATCGACATCGGCCCTCACCCTCAGGGCTGGCTCAGCTTCGAGGGCGTCTCGATTGCCCTGAGCGACGGCAGCATCCTCATCGAGGACGCGACGGCCGAGATCAAGCCGGGCGAGCGGGTGCTGATCATGGGCGAATCGGGCGCGGGCAAGAGCACGCTCTTCCGGGCCATCTCGGCCCTCTGGCCCTGGGGCTCCGGCAAGATCCGTGTTCCAAAGCCGGAGCAGATGATGTTCCTGCCGCAACGCCCCTACCTGCCGTTGGGAACCCTGCGCGCCGCCATCAGCTATCCCGCCTCGCCGGATACCTTCGACGATGCGGACGTCCGCGCGGCCCTGAAGCGCTGCGGCCTGGGCGAGTTCGTCGACATGCTCGACCGGCACGAGCGCTGGGACCGCTCTCTGTCCCTCGGACAGCAGCAGCGGGTGGCTTTCGCGCGCGTGATCCTGCACAAGCCGCAATGGGTCTTCATGGACGAGGCGACATCGGCCCTCGACGAGGACAACCAGGCCTCCATGCTGGCGCTGTTCGAGAACGAGCTGAAAGGCGCGAGCGTCATGTCCATCGGCCACCGGCCCGGCCTGGAGGAGTTTCACACGCGGACCCTGCATATCCGTAAGACGGAAGAGGGCGCTGTCCTCCTGGCACGGCCTTCATCCCAGCATAAGCACAGCTCGAGGACGAGGCTGGGTCCGAAATGGATCGGCCGGTTCCGGCGCAAGCTGCGGCCTTCTCACGCCCAGGGGGATAAGACGATGCAGGTTGGGTAACGTAGCATTCCAGACAGCGCGAGGCGCAACTCTCCATCGAGAGCGGAGTTTCCGCTCTAGTATCGACTTCCCCAGCAGGTAGATCCGCATGCGGCTGATCAGGCTTTACGTCCGCGTCCTCGGTGAGCTTGGGTCCGATCTGCGGGTCGGTGCCATACTTGCGCTGGCCAACGTGGCCCTCGCCATCTCGGCCTTCGCGGAGCCCATCCTGTTCGGCCGCATCATCGACGTGCTCACCCGCGGCCAGGTGCCGGGCACGCCGCCCGTGACCTTCGGGGTTCTGACGCCCCTCCTTCTGGCCTGGGTGGGCTTCGGACTGTTCTCCATCGCCGCGGGCGCTCTCGTAGCGCTGCACGCGGACAGGCTGGCTCACCGGAGGCGCTTGGCCGTGGTGGCGAACTACTTCGAGCATGTGCTCGAACTGCCACTCGCCTTCCACACCTCGACCCATTCAGGCCGTGTGCTGAAGGTGATGCTGGAAGGCTCCGGCGGCATGTCCTGGCTCTGGCTCGGGTTTTTCCGTGAGCACATGTCCGCCCTCATCGCGCTCGTCGTGCTGCTGCCGCTCACGGTGTTCCTGAACTGGCGCCTGGGGCTTCTGCTTGTCGCATTGGTGACGGTCTTTGCCGCTCTCACCGCCATCGTCCTGCGCAAGACGGAAACGCTCCAGGGTTCGGTCGAGCGCTATCATTCGAGCCTTGCCGAGCATGCCTCGGATGCCCTGGGCAACGTACCGGTCATCCAGTCCTTCACCCGCGTCGAGGCCGAAACCCGTTCGCTCAAGACCATCATTCAGCAATTGCTCCAGGCCCAGAATCCGGTCTTGTCCTGGTGGGCGCTGGCCTCCGTCGCGTCCCGCGCCTCCGCCACCATCACCGTCACGGCGATCTTCATCCTCGGCACCTGGCTGCACCTGAACGGCCTTGCCACCATCGGCGAGATCGTGACCTTCATGAGCATGGCGACCATGCTGATCGGGCGGCTGGAGCAGGCGGTGAGCTTCATCAACCAGCTCTTCATGCAGGCGCCGAAGCTGCAGGAGTTCTTCGAGATCCTGGACACGGCCCCCGTCGTTCACGACCGATCCAATGCCAGGAACGTGGACCGCTACAGGGGCGAGGTGATCTTCGACAACGTGAGCTTCTCCTATGACGGCAAGCGTTCCGCCGTGCAGGACGTGTCCTTCACGGTCCATGAGGGGGAGAACGTGGCGCTTGTCGGCGCCACAGGCTCCGGCAAGTCGACCACGCTGGGTCTTCTGCACCGGGCGTTCGATCCGCAATCGGGCTCTATCCGCATCGACGGACTCGATATCCGCGATGTCACCTTGTCGTCGCTTCGCCGGAACATCGGCGTGGTGTTCCAGGAGCCGATGCTGTTTGCCCGCACCATCCGCGAGAACCTGCAGGTCGGACGGCCCGATGCGACCGACGCGGAGATGATCGAGGCGCTGGAGCGGGCGCAGGCCATCGAGTTCATTGCCCGCCAGGCCGAAGGGCTCGACACGGTGATCGGCGAGCGCGGGCGCTCCCTCTCCGGCGGCGAGCGCCAGCGCCTGTCGATCGCGCGCGCGCTGTTGAAGAACCCTCCGATCCTCATTCTCGACGAGGCGACGAGCGCATTGGACGCCGCCACCGAGCGCAAGCTGCAGATGGCCCTGGACGAGGTGATGCGCGGCCGCACCACTTTCGTCATCGCCCATCGTCTGGCGACCATCCGCAATGCCAACCGCATCCTCGTCTTCGATCAGGGGCGCGTCATCGAAAGCGGCACCTTCGACGAGCTGGTGGCCAGGGGCGGGCGCTTCGCGGAACTCGCCAAGGCACAGTTCATGGCCTCCGACGAGCCGCCGAAACGGAAGGCCAGGGTCTCGGCGCACGCATGACGCGGAGCCTTAATCCTCAATCTCCCGGCATCCGCTATCAGGTCAACGGCATCGCGCTCCACTGCATCGAGGCAGGACCGGAGGACGGTCCGCTCGTCATCCTGCTTCATGGCTTTCCGGAGTTCTGGTGGGGATGGCGCTACCAGATCGGCCCGCTGGCCGAGGCCGGGTTCCGCGTGCTCGTGCCCGATCAGCGCGGCTACAACCTGAGCGGCAAGCCGGAGGCCCGGCGCGCCTATGATCTCGACACTCTGGCGGAGGATGTCGTCGGATTGGCCGATGCTCTCAGTCGCCAGACATTCTCCCTGGTCGGTCATGACTGGGGCGGCTTGGCGGCGTGGTGGACGGCCTCCCGCCATCCGGATCGCGTGTCGAAGCTCGGCATCCTCAATGCGCCGCATCCGAGCGTTGCGGGCGCCTATATGCGCGCTCATCCGAGTCAGATGATGAGAAGCCTCTATGTCGGGTTCTTCCAGATCCCGTTCCTGCCCGAGACCATGCTCGCGGCGGACGGCTACCGCAGTCTGAAGGATGCGCTCCGGCGCACGAGCCGTCCCGGCACGTTCTCGGACGAGGACATCGCGCATTACGAGAAGGCGTGGTCGCAGCCGGGGGCGCTGACGGCCATGCTCAACTGGTACCGCGCCCTGCCGTTCAAGCCCGCCATGAAGGACGCGACCGTCCGCCCGCCCACCCTCGTCATCTGGGGCAGCAAGGACCGGTTCCTGGAGAAGGGGCTCGCGGAGGCGAGCGTCGCGCTCTGCGAGAAAGGCAGCGTTCGCTGGATCGAGAATGCCACGCACTGGGTCCAGCACGAGGAACCGGAGGCGGTGAACGCGGCGCTGGTGGATTTCCTGAAAGCCTGACTGACCAAAGAAGCGCGGCACGTTTCCCTCCCCGCAAGGGGGAGGGAAGATGCGTGAAGCCTTGCGACGAATGGTGCGCCAGATTTTTGATGTGACGATCACTCCGCCTTCGCGCGAGCAGCCGAAAGAGGCGTGATCCTGAGCGCCATGATCCGGTTGCGCGACTTGCGCAGCACCTGGAAGCGGAAGCCGTGGAAGGTGAAGATCTGGCCCGTGTCGGGAATGGTCCGCGCCTCGTGGATGACGAGGCCCGCGATGGTGGTGGCCTCCTCGTCCGGCAGGTTCCAGTCCATGGCGCGGTTGACGTCGCGAATCGGCACGGAGCCGTCCACGTTCACCGAGCCGTTGGGCTGGGGCCGCACGCCCTGCACCGAGAGATCGTGCTCGTCCTTGATGTCGCCGACGATCTCTTCGAGGATGTCTTCCAGCGTGACGAGACCCATCACCTCGCCGTATTCGTCGACCACGAGGGCGAAGTGGGTCTTCTTCGCGAGAAAGGCCTTCAGCTGGTCGCGCAGCGACGTGGTATCGGGCACGAACCAGGTTTCCAGCGCAATCGCCTCGACCTTGAGCCTGCTCGCGTCGCCACTGACCGCATCGAGGGCCCGCAGCAGGTCCTTGGCGTGGAGAACGCCCACGATGTTCTCCTGGCTTTCGCGCCAGAGCGGCATGCGGGTATAGGGCGAGGAGAGCACCTCGCGCACGATCTCCTCCGATGTCAGATCCGCGTTGATCGTGCGCATTTTGGTGCGGTGGACCATGACCTCAGAGACGCTCAGGTCCTTGAGGTCGAGCAGGCCGCCCAGCATGTCGCGGTCGGCCTTTGCGACGCCGCCTTCCTTATGCAGCAGCGCCACCTGGCCGCGGATCTCTTCGCTCGCGGACAGGATCGGCGTGTTCTCGCCGATGCGGATGCCGAAGGGCAGCAGCATGAGCCGCACGACCCGTTCGATGGTGATCGCGAGCGGACCCAGCAGGGCCACGGCCCAGGACATGGGCCGCGACAGAAAGAGCGACACGGTCTCGGGCGACGAAATCGCGACCGTCTTCGGCAGGACTTCCGCGAACACGATCACCAGGACCGACATGATCACGGTGGCATAGATCGCGCCGCCATCGCCGAAGATCGCGACCAGCACGCTGGTGGCAAAGGCCGAGACGCCGATATTGACGATGTTGTTGCCGATCAGCACCGTGCCGATGAAGCGCTCGCGTATCGCGAGCAGGCGGTTCACCAGCCTGGCGCGCCTGTCGCCGCCCTTTTCCAGCACCAGCATCCGGGCGCGGGAGGCTGCCGTGAAGGCCGTCTCGCCCGCCGAGAAGAAAGACGAGAGCAGAAGGCAGAAGACGACGAAAGCTGCCGCAAACCAGAGATCGCCGGAGGAATCTTCGAGCATGACCGTTATGTGCTGATTTCGCCTGCCAGGAATGAGCGAACCCTGTCGGCTTCGATCCCAGGCGCGATGAAGCTCCGGCCGATGCCCCGGGCCAGGATGAAGGTGAGCGCCCCGCCCTTGACCTTCTTGTCCTGGGCCATGGCGTCGAGGAGTTCGTCGACCGTGCCGCAGCCGCCTGGAACATCGGAAAGACGCGTGGGCAATCCGGCGGCCTTGAGATGGGCCTCGACGCGCTCCGTATCCGCTGGCGGGCAGAGGCCGAGGAAGGCGGAGAAACGGAAGGCGAGGGAGAGGCCGATGGCCACGCCCTCGCCATGGACGAGGCGTGCGGAATCGTAGGCCGTGATCTTCTCGAGGGCGTGGCCGAAGGTGTGGCCGAGATTGAGCAGCGCGCGGTCGCCGTTCTCGTGCTCGTCGCGCACCACCACGTCGGCTTTGGCGCGACAGCTCTGGGCGACGGCCTCGTCACGCTCGGACCCGCCGGCGAAGACGCCGGACCAGTTCGCCTCGCACCAGGCGAAGAAGCGCTCGTCGTCGATGAGGCCGTATTTCACGACCTCCGCATAGCCGGCGCGCATCTCGCGCAGCGGCAGCGTGTCGAGCAGCGCGGTGTCGGCCAGCACGAGGCTCGGCTGGTGGAAGGCGCCGACGAGATTCTTGCCGTGGCGCGAATTGATGCCGGTCTTGCCGCCGACGGAGGAATCGACCTGGGAAAGCAGGGTGGTCGGCACCTGGACGAAGCGGATTCCCCGGCGCACCACCGCAGCCGCAAAGCCCGCAAGATCCCCGATCACGCCGCCGCCGAGCGCCACCACCAGGTCGCCGCGCTCGATCCTGGCGGCAAGCACGGCGTCGCAGACCCGCTCCAGGCTGGCATAGGATTTCGTGGCCTCGCCGGGAGGCAGGGCGATCACCGAGACACGCAGGCCCTGCGCCTCCAGGGAGCGCGCGAGCGCGTCCGCATAGAGGGGTCCCACATGCTCATCGGTCACGATGGCGGCTGCGCGGGCGCCCAAGGCCGCGATGCGGGCGCCTGCGGTCTCGACCAGGCCACGCCCGACCAGGATGTCGTAGGCCCTGTCGCCGAGCGGGACCGGCACGGTGATGAAGGATGGATTCTCCATCCGGGCGGTTGCGCGCGTCATCCTCGAGCGCTCCCCTGCTCGTCTCGTTCGAACCATTCGTTCAGGGCCCTGACGACTTCGGCCACCACCTTGTCGTGCGGCGCCTCATGGGAATCGATGGTGATGTCGGCGGTGGCATAGACCGGGTGGCGCACCTCCATGAGGCGGCGCATGGTGCCCTCGGGGTCCGGGTTCTGCAGAAGGGGGCGGGTCGAGCGCTTGCGGACGCGGCGCATGAGAACGTCGAGATCGGCCTTGAGCCAGATCGAGATGCCGTTCTCGGCCACCCGCTGGCGCGTCTCCTCGTTCATGAAGGCGCCGCCGCCCGTGGCGAGCACGATCGGGCCCTCCTGCAGGAGACGGGCGATCACGCGGCGCTCGCCGTCGCGAAAGTGGTCCTCGCCATGGATGGCGAAGATCTCGGGGATGGTCATGCCGGCCGCGGCCTCGATCTCGTGATCGGCGTCACGGAAAGGCAGCTTGAGCGTCTGTGCGAGCCTTCGGCCCACGGTGCTTTTCCCGGCGCCCATGAGGCCGACGAGCACAATCGATCGCGTGCCGAGCTGGCGGCTCAAGGGATGGCCGCGCTGGCTTGCCTGGTCTTGCCCGCCGACTTCATCGAGCGAATTGAAGCGGCTGATTTTGTTCATGGTCCCATGTCCTATCACGGGCGCGGCGGCCTGTCACAAGGGCGTTACCTTCTGACCCCCGGAAACTTAACAGACCAGAGGGGCTTGCCTTCCCGGCCCCGGCATGGTTCTAGCGGTCTAACGCTTCAAGAGGCTCAGGTGCCCACGCTCTTTCGATTTCTCCTCGTCGTCGCCATTCTCGCGGGCCTTGGCTTTGCCGCCATGTTTGCCCTGGCGACCCTTGTCGACCCCAGCCCGCGCGAGATCAGCGTTCCGGTCCAGACCAGCCGCCCGTCTTCATCTTCATGAACGGCGCCCGCCACGCCAGCCTCTTCCTCGACATGCTTGCCGCCGAGCGCGGCGCCTCCAAGAACACGCTCGATGCCTACGGGCGCGACCTCGACGATTACCTCGCCTTTCTGAGCGAGGCCGGTGGGCAGCCCGACAACGCGACCTCCGCTACCATCCGGGGCTTCATGGCAAGCCTGGAAGAGCGGGGCCTGAAGGCCACCTCCGCCGCCCGCCGGCTCTCGGCCGTCCGCCAGTTCCACAAGTTCCTCTACGTGGAGGGCTATGCCCCGGCCGACCCGACCGCCGCTGTGTCGGCGCCCAAACGGGGTAGGGCGCTCCCCAAGGTGCTTTCCGTCTCCGAGGTCGACCGCCTGCTGCAGGTGGCCTCCGAGGGCATCCGGCACCCCGAGGCGTCTCCGGCGGAGCGCCTGCGGGCCGCTCGGATGACCTGCCTGCTGGAGCTCCTCTACGCCACGGGCCTGCGCGTCTCGGAGCTCGTGGCGCTTCCCCGCAGCGCCGCCAAGACCCGCGACCGGTTCCTCGTGGTGCGCGGCAAGGGCGCCAAGGAGCGGCTGGTGCCGCTCACCGAAGTGGCGCGGGAGGCCGCCCGTTCCTATCTGGCCCTGCTGGAGGAGCAGAAGAAGGCCGCCAGCCCCTGGCTGTTCCCGGCCGACAGCGAGAGCGGCCACCTCACCCGGCAGGCCTTTGCCCGCGATCTGAAATCGGTCGCCGGCGCTGCGGGGCTTCGCGCCGACAAGGTCAGCCCCCACGTGCTCCGGCACGCCTTCGCGAGTCACCTGCTGCAGAACGGAGCGGACCTGCGCGTGGTGCAGGAGCTTCTGGGCCATTCCGACATCTCGACGACGCAGATCTACACCCACGTGCTCGACGAGCGCCTGAAGAGCATGGTGCGGGATCTGCACCCGCTGGCGGAAGGCGGGGAGTAAGTTCGCTCCTCCCTCCCCCTTGCGGGGAGGGGCAGGGGTGGGGGTGGTTTGGCTGGGTGAGCGGTGGTTGAGTCAGGCACTGGCTTACCTCTCCTTGTGGGAGAGGTCGCGCCAAAGGCGCGGGTGAGGGGTTACAGGTTTGTCCGGATAGCGCTCTCCCCCTCACCCTCGCTGCGCTCGACCTCTCCCCACTGGGGAGAGGTAGGGCTGTACTGATCGCCGCGCCTTTTGAATTAACCGCACCGCGCTCCGACTTTCCGACCCCCACCCTCAATCCCTCCCCGCAAGGGGGAGGGAAAGCACTCACCGCCGCTTGAGCAGAAACACGCCCTGCTCGCCGAAGAGGTTCCACACCCACCAGGGCAGGGTGACCCGCATGGGCTGGCCGCCGGCGTTGAGCGCCACGGCCTTTTCCATCTGGGCGCCGACCTCACGGCACAATTCCACGAAGTCGCGGATGGTGCAGAAGTGGATGTTGGGGGTGTCGTACCAGGAATAGGGCATGTTTTCGGTCACCGGCATCCGCCCCCGGACCCCGAGGTCGAAGCGCACGCGCCAATGGCCGAAATTCGGGAAGGACACGATGGCCCGGCGGCCGATGCGCAACAGATGCTCCAGCACCACTTTCGGCTGCCGCGTGGCCTGGATCGTCTGCGAGAGGATCACGTAGTCGAAGGCGTCGTCCGGGTAATCGGCGAGGTCCGTGTCCGCGTCGCCCTGGATCACGGCTAAGCCCTTGGCGAGGCAGGAGTTCACGCCCTCGCGGGAGATCTCGATGCCTCGCCCGTCGACGCCTTTGCGGTCGCGCAGCAGCGAGAGAAGCGCCCCGTCGCCGCAGCCGACATCGAGCACGCGGGAGCCGGGCTCGACCATGTCGGTGACCAGCAGAAAGTCGAGGCGGTGGCCGCTTTCCGCGTGGGTCAGGGGCAGGGTGGCCGGCAGATTCATGCGATCCCCCGGACCCGTGCGGCCGCATCGATGAAGCCGCGCGCCGCGGCGAACATCTCGGGCTCCTCGAGCAGGAAGGCGTCGTGGCCCTTGTCGCTCTCCACCTCGACGAAGGCGACGGAGGCCGCCGCGGCGTTGAGCGCATGGACGATGGCGCGCGAGTCCGAGGTGGGGAAGAGCCAGTCGGAGGTGAACGAGATCACGCAGAAGCGTGTGGGCGTGCCCTTGAAGGCTTTTGCCAGCGAGCCGCCATGCTCCGCCGCGATGTCGAAATAGTCCATCGCCCGGGTGACGTAGAGATAGGAATTGGCGTCGAAGCGCTCCACGAAGGAGATGCCCTGATAGCGCAGGTAGCTCTCGATCTGGAAATCGGCGTCGAAGGAGAAGGTGGGCGCGGCCCGATCCTGGAAATTGCGCCCGAACTTCCGGTGCAGGGTCATCTCCGACAGATAGGTGATGTGCGCCCCCATGCGGGCGACGGCGAGCCCTTTGGAGGGGCGCGTGCCTTCCGTCAGGTAGCGCCCGCCGCGCCAGTCCGGATCGGCCATCACGGCCTGGCGTCCGACCTCGTGGAAGGCGATGTTCTGGGCCGAGTGGCGGGCCGCCGCCGCGATGGGCAGGGCGGAAAAGACCCGGTCCGGATAGCTTACTGCCCATTGCAGCACCTGCATGCCGCCCATGGAGCCGCCGAGGACGCAGAACAGCTTGTCGATGCCGAGCCGGTCGATGAGGGCCGCCTGCGCCCGCACCATGTCGTGGATGGTGACGACCGGGAAATCGAGGGCATAGGGCTTGCCGGTGGACGGATTGTTCGAGGCGGGACCCGTGGTGCCCATGCAGCCGCCGATCACGTTGGCGCAGATCACGAAGAAGCGGTCGGTGTCCACCGGCCGGCCGGGGCCGACCATGGTCAGCCACCAGCCGGGCTTGCCCGTGACGGGATTGTCGTTCGCCACATGCTGGTCGCCTGTGAGCGCATGGCAGATCAGGACCGCGTTGGACTTGTCCGCATTGAGCGTGCCGTAGGTCTGATAGGCGATCTGCCAGGGCGCGAGCGCCACGCCCGCATCCATCATCAGGGGCTCGTCCGCGCCAAAGCGCATGACCGGACTCGACGGGTCGTCGACCTGGCTTCGCGGTTCGGAGGACAGGGGAGCAAAGGACATATTTCAGCGGAAATGTTCGTTCTTTCGAACAACCGGTACTGCGGGGCGGCGGCCGCGTCAACGAACATCACGCTGCTTCATGATGCAGGCATGCCATCCCCGTGCTTGCTTCGGGGGCCCCGTCTTTGCCTCAGCACGACTCCCTCTGCTCCTTAGGATCGGGCGCGGCCTTCCCCTCCCCCCTGTGCGGGGGAGGGTGGCGAACGAAAGTGAGCCGGGAGAGGGGGAGTAGGGACTGAGCACCGCCCCTCTCCCGACCCTCGCTGACGCGAGGGCCACCCTCTCCCGCAGGGGGGAGAGGGCCGGTTGCGCATGTTCTCACTTTGTTCTTGACAAGGTTCCTAAGCTCGGCTATATCATTCCCTATCCCCGCCCTCGAGGGGCGCGCTCGCGAGGCGTCGCAAGAGTGGGGCGGAGAGCGGTCCCGCCGCAGGTCTCGCACACCTGTGATCGCGGGTGGCCGATCCTGGCTTCGATCCAGGTCCGCTGAAACAAACCGCGCGTGACGAGCAGTTCGGCTCTTCCCTTTCACCACACATCATCGAGCCGGGCTGCCCGACGCGCCACCCTCGATCTCACCGTAAAGGCTCGCAGCTTAGGCTGCGGGCCCCAAGGCGCTGGAGTTTTGACACAGACACACTCGAACATCCGCATCCGTCATGGCTGGACTTGATCCGGCCATCCACGTCTTCGAACCACACGCTGCAAAAGACGTGGATCTCCGGCACAAGGCCGGGGATGACGGGGAGTGCGTCAGGAGAGGTGGCGTCACTTCCCGTCTATGTCTGCCCCAAATCCCATCAGGCAATCGATGATGACAAGCCGGGCCAAAAACGCCAAAGAAGGACGCGACCCTGAGGAACCCGCCCATGTCCGCCAAGAAGCCTGCCGAGAAGGCCGCGCCCGCCCTTGCCGAACTCCGCCAGGAGATCGACCGCATCGACGAGGCGATGCACCGGCTGCTCATGGAGCGCGGCACCATCATCGACCGGCTGATCGCCTCCAAGAAGGCCTCGAAGACGGGTCTCGCTTCGGCCTTCCGCCCGGGCCGCGAGGCCTCGATGATGAAAGCGCTCGCCGAGCGCCACGAGGGTCTGCTGCCCCTCGACACGGTGGAGGGCATCTGGCGGGTGATCATCGGCACCTTCACCTATGTGCAGTCCAACTACTCGGTCCATGCGGACATCTCCGGCGGCGATGCTCCCATGCGCGACTCGGCCCGGTTCCATTTCGGCTTCACGGTGCCTTACGTCATGCATCCGAGCGCCGCGGCGGTGATCGAGGCGGTGGCCTCCTCCGGCGGCGATCTCGGCATCTTCCGCCTCGACCAGGGCGCCACCAGCGGCGCCTGGTGGCGCACGCTGGCCGATCGGGACCGTCCGAAGGTCATCGCGCGCCTGCCCTTCATCGAGCGGCCGGATCATCCGGCCGGCACTCCGGTCTTCGTCATCTCGAAGCCGCTGGTGGATGCGGCGGTGCGCGACGTGGTGCTCTATGCCGCCCAGTTCGAGCGCTGGCACCGGGGCGCCAACGAAGCCCTGATCCGCCTCGGCGGCGAGGTGGTGGCGAGCGCTGCCGACGCCCATGGCCTGTCGGAGCTCATCGCCGTGCCGGGTCAGGTCGAGCCGTCGCAGCTGCATGAAACCTTGACGAAGGCGGGCGCGAGCCTCGCCCAGCTCGCCGAGGTCGGCAGCCATGCCGAACGTTTCCACGTGAAATGAACCTGAAGCTGCGCTAGAGCCTGTCCCAGCGAATTCACTGTTTAGGAATTGATGATGTCCGCTCGTCCCCAACCCCGTCCCGGCGTGATGCAGATCGAGGCCTATGTGCCCGGCAAGAGCAAGGCCGCAGGGGTTGCCAAGGTCCATAAGCTCTCCTCCAACGAGACGCCGCTCGGCCCCTCGCCGAAGGCGCTTGCAGCGATCCGGACCTTCGACCATCTCGAGCTGTACCCGGACGGAGCGGCGACGAAGCTGCGCGAGGCGGTCGCGGCCCGCTACGGGCTCGATCCGAGCCGCATCATCTGCGGCGCGGGCTCGGACGAACTCCTGTCGCTCGTCACGAGCGCCTATGTGGGGCCGGGCGACGAGGGCATCTTCACCGAGCACGGCTTCCTGATCTATCGCGTCGCGATCCAGGCCGCGGGCGGCACGCCGGTCGTGGCGCCGGAGAAGGATCTGCGCGCCGACGTGGATGCGATCCTGGCGCGGGTGACGGACAGGACCAGGATCGTCTTTCTCGCCAATCCCAACAATCCGACCGGCACCTACATCCCCTTCGACGAGGTGAAGCGCCTGCATGCAGGCCTGCCGCCCCAGGTGGTGCTGGTGCTCGACGCGGCTTATGCGGAATACGTGCGCCGCAACGACTACGAGGCCGGCCTCGAGCTCGTCGCCACGTCGGAGAACGTGGTGATGACCCGCACCTTCTCGAAGATCTATGGGCTGGCCGCCTTACGCCTCGGCTGGATGGTGGCTCCCGCTCACATTGTGGACGCGGTCAACCGCATCCGCGGGCCGTTCAACGTCAGCGGCCCGGCTATCGCTGCCGGCATCGCGGCGATCCAGGACGAGACGCATATCGCAAGGGCCGTCGAGCACAACGAGAAATGGCTCAGGTGGCTCACCCGCGAGATCGAGGTTCTCGGCCTCAAGGTCACGCCGAGCGTCGCCAATTTTCTTCTCATTCATTTTCCGAACGAAGCGGGCCGAACGGCGAAGGACGCCGATGCGTTCCTCACCGGGCGCGGGCTCATCCTGCGCCAGGTCGAGGCCTACGGCCTGCCCGATGCCTTGCGCCTGACCGTGGGCGACGAGGAGGCGAACGGCCTCGTCGTCGCGGCTCTGCGCGACTTTATGGGGGCTAAGAATGCCTGAACGTCTCGGCCCCCCGCGTGAAACGCCGCTCTTTGATCGTGTCACCCTCATCGGCCTCGGGCTGATCGGCTCCTCGATCGCCCGCGCTAGCCGGCATCTCAATCTCGCGCGCACCATCGTGGCGGTCGATGCGAGCGAGGCGGTGACGGCGCGGGTGCGGGAACTCGGGATTGCCAATGAGGCCACCACCGATGCGGCGGCGGGCGTGCGGGATGCGAATCTCGTGATCCTCTGCGTGCCGGTCGGGGTCTGCGGCAAGGTCGCAGAAGCGATGCGGTCAGGATTGAAGCCCGGCTGCATCGTGTCGGACGTAGGCTCGGTGAAGGCCTCCGTGATCGCTCAGGTGCAGCCGCATCTGCCCGACGGCGTGCATTTCGTGCCGGCCCATCCCGTGGCGGGCACGGAGCACTCCGGCCCCGATGCAGGCTTCTCGACGCTGTTCCATAACCGCTGGAGCATCCTCACCCCGCCCGAGGGCACGGACGAGGCGGCGATCGAGCGTGTGCGCGCCTTCTGGGAAGCGATGGGCTCCAACGTGGAGGTCATGAGTGCACAGCACCACGACCTCGTGCTCGCCATCACCAGCCACGTGCCGCATCTGATCGCCTACAACATCGTCGGCACGGCGGCGGATCTCGAGACCGTCACGCAAGGCGAGGTGATCAAGTTCTCCGCTGGCGGCTTTCGCGATTTCACCCGCATCGCGGCGTCCGATCCGACCATGTGGCGCGACGTCTTCCTGCACAACCGCGAGGCCGTGCTGGAGATGCTGGGGCGCCTCAACGAAGACATCGCCTTGCTCGCGCGCGCCATCCGCTGGGGCGAGGGCGACAAGCTCTTCGATCTCTTCACCCGCACCCGCGCCATCCGCCGCGGTATCATCTCGTCGGGCCAGGAAACGCCGGAGCCGGATTTCGGTCGAAGACGCGAGGACAAGGCGTAGTTGGCAGAACCTCTTCCCTCCCCCTTGCGGGGAGGGGCAGGGGTGGGGGTGGAACGACCGGGTGAGGCGTGGAACAGCGAGACGCCGCTTCACCTGTCCTTGAGGGAGAGGTCGACGCGCGTCAGCGCGGCGGGTGAGGGGTTACAGTCCTCTCCGGAAAGCGCTCTCCCCCTCACCCTCGCTACGCTCGACCTCTCCCCACCGGGGAGAGGTGAAGCTGTATGTCTCTCACGCCTTCTGGATGAGCGACGAGTTCAGACTTTGCGACCCCCACCCTCAGTCCCTCCCTGCAAGGGGGAGGGAAAAACGCTCGTCATCAATAAAGCGGCTGCAGTCTCACATTGGGGATCACGAAGGGACCCATCGCCACAAGGCCGTTCTCGAGCCGCAGAGGCGGCAGGGAGGCGAGCTGCGGCTTGGCGTTCGGCTGAGCCGCGCTGGCGCGCGGGCCCTGCCCGAGCAGCATCCCCAAAAGGTTGCCGCCGACACGGCCGCCGGTCAGGTTGCCGAGCAATGCGTCGAGGCCTGCGGCGGCTACGCTGATCTGCCCGGCAGGCCGGTGCTGCTCGTCGAGGCGCAGCTCGCCCTTGGTCTCGATCTGGCGCGAGCCCTTGGTGGCTGACAGCATCAGCACGTCGAGCGTGCCGCCCGCCTTGCGCCAGAGCTCCAGCTCCTCCGCGATGGTGCCGCCCTTGAAGCCGTCGGCCTGCGTGACCGTGATGTCCGCGTTCAGGTTCGTCGGCTCCGCGCCGCCGATGAGCGCATCGAGAAGAGGGATGCGGGCCTCGGTCACCGAGGCCGCCACGTCGCCGGCCTGCTCGGCGGCCCGTGAGGGGTTGGGCCTCACATGAAGCTCCAAATGCTTTCCGGAGCCGGAGACCTCGCCGGCCGGCAGGCCGGTAACCGTCACCCTAGGCGCATTGGCGGCGAGCGACAGCCGCTGCAATCCCCTCGCCGAAGTGTTGAGGCTCGCCTGCAGCAGATCCCAGCTGCCCTGCACCGTCACGGTTCCGTCCGTCACCTTCAAGGGACCGGCCACCTCGGTGATGATGCGGCGCGGCTGATAGACCTGCGCCACGGCCTCGGTGCGTCCGAAGGAGGCGGTCACCGCGCCGCGCTTCAGGTCGAGGGCGTTGCAGATCACCTCGATGCGGAAGGGATAACCGGCGACGGTGCGGTCTGCGCAGGTCCATTCCCGCCCGGCTCTCGCCTCGGCGGCGATCCAGCCGTCGAGGGCCTCCGCCGTGCGGTTGCGGATCACGAACCAGGCGATGCTCCAGGCGATGGCCACGAGAAGCAGCAGAACGAAGGGCGTGTAGAGCCAGAAACGGCTGCGGCGAACGTTCCCCGTCGGGGCGGCCTGGTCCATGCGCGATCTCCTGTTCCGCTGGTGCGTGGTAGCTGCTTAGCGCCTCGTGAGAAAAAGTGGAGCCCACTTTTCCGCGAGAACGCTGCGCTCATGAAAAAGACAAAGCATCGAATTCAGTCCCAAAAGTGGTTTCCACCTTCAGGTTCGATGCTATAGGCCCGGTGCAGGCAAGGTTCGGGCGCGGTGACATGAAGGACCTCACGGAGGATTTATGGGTGTTCGGCTACGGCTCGCTCATGTGGCGGCCGGGCTTTCCCTATGTTGAGCGCATGCATGCCCATCTCTACGGCTATCACCGCTCGCTCTGCGTCTTCTCACATGTCCATCGCGGAACGCCCGAGGATCCTGGGCTGGTGCTCGGTCTCGACCGCGGCGGGCGCTGCCATGGCGTGGCGTTTCGGGTCGCGCCGGAGGAGGCGGAGGCCACGATCCAATATTTGCGCGAGCGCGAGCAGGTCACGGCGGTCTATCTGGAGCGCCGCCTGCCGGTCCGGCTGGCCGACGCCCGGCGGGTTCGCGCCCTGGCTTACGTGGTCGACCGTTATCATAGGCAATATGCGGGCCGTCTTTCCTTCGACGATGTCCTGAAGCACGTACGGCAGGGCAACGGGATTTCGGGGCGTAATCCGGATTATGTGCGCAACACCTACGACCATCTCATCGGCATGAGCGTGGTCGATCCGCTGCTGCACAAGATCGTGGATGCGCTTGATCAGGAGGCCTGAGTCTCGTCCTCGCGCAGATCCTCGAAGATCGCGCGGCGATCCTCGTCCGTCGCTGCAAGCCTATGGATATGCAGCTCGGTGGCGCCCAGCTCTTGAACCTTGGCAAGCCAGCGCATCCGGGTGTGCTCGGCCGGCTCGGAGGCGGCCATGGCGGCGTCGATCACCGTGCCGGTCCCGTCCCGATCCCGCCGCACGGCGAGGATCACGGCGTCCGTGACGTCGAGCAGTTCCGCTTCGTTGAGAGGATGCACGCCGACGATGTAGCGGCGGCCCGAACGGCCGCGCCAGGAACTTAAGGTGGAAGAGGAGCGAAGCCCTGCGGTCGCCCGTAGCCGTTCCTCGCGCACGCCAGCCCTCCGCATCCGGTCGTTGCGGAGATCCCGCATGGCCGCATTCCAGGATATGGTTCGTTTGTTCGCCATATGTTCTTATATGTAAGAGCGGCGAGGTGAGTCGTCAAGGTTGCGAAAAGCTTGGCTGGACTTGGGTTTGAGGGATTTTCTAGGAGCACCGTTGATGAAGTCCCCTTCGTCATCCCCGGGCTCGTTCCGGGGATCCACGTCCTTGCGATGCTGCAGTTCCAAGACATGGATGGCCGGGACAAGCCCGGCCATGATGACGTGATCACGCCTTCGACAACGAGGTCTCCGAAGCCGTTGCGGAACCCAGACCGAGTTCCTGCCGGCCCTGCTCGTAAAGCCGGGTGGAAGCCGTCTCGATCTCGATCTGCACCCGCTGGAAGAATTCGTCGCGCGACAGGCCTGGCGGGATGGGGTCGAGCACTTCGATCCGCACCGTGCCGGGGCGGCGGATGAACTGGCGGCGGGGCCAGTAGAGCCCGGCATTCAGGGCGATCGGAATGCAGGGAAAGCCGAGATTCTGATAGAGATGCGCCACCCCGTACTTGTAGGCCGGCGGAGCGCCCGGCGGGCGGCGGGTTCCCTCGGGAAAGATGATGATCTGGCGCCCGTGCTGGGCTTCCTCCTTCGCGCGCTGGGTCATCTGCACCAGGGCGAGCGAGCCGGCCTTGCGGTTCACCGGCACACAGCGGGCCTTCGCCAGATGCCAGCCGAAAACCGGGATCCACATCAGCTCCCGCTTCAGGATGTAGGTCGGATCCTCCAGGATCGTCACGATGGCGAAGGTTTCGAGGAACGACTGGTGCTTGGCCGCTACCAGCGCCCCGCCCGGCGGGATCTTCTCCCGGCCGGTGATCTCGACCTTGACGCCGGCAATGACGCGCAGAAGCCAGATCGAGGTGCGGCCCCAGAGCTTGACCATCTCCATGAAGACCCGGCGCGGCACCAGGAGGCCCGGAATCAGCAGGATCAGCCAGAGGATCAGGTTGGCGTAGAAGGCGACGTTGAAGAGCAGGGAGCGGAGGATCAGCATGGATTCTTGAAAACGAAAAGCGGAGCAAGAGGCTCCGCGGTCGCGCTCACCATATCGCATCGTGTGGAAAAGGGGACCCGGTTTTCGCTGACGCGGCCCTTCGGGTCACTGGCGTGGCCCTCCGGGTCCGCACCGGACGATGCGACGGCGGAAGGGTTGTCTCGCGCTTCCCTAACGCCAGATGGGCTCGGCGATCAGCTGCTTCTTGACGGGAGACCCGCCGCTGATGAGGTGGGCCACCGAGGAGCGCTCCGGGTCGCCCTCGAAGCGGGTGCGCACCCAGACCGCCAGGAATTTCAGGTATTCGGTGAAGACCACCCGCGCCACGGACGGCTTATGCCACCAGTCGTGCGGATCGATGGTCGCCGCAACCGGGTAGGGGATCTTCTGGAGGTTCGGCAGGGCGTGCTCGAGCTCCACCAGGGTGCGGGGCATGTGGTAGTTCGAGGTCACCACGATGATGGCGTCGAAATTGTTCTGCTCGGCCCAGCGCCGAGTCTCGATGGCATTGCCGATGGTGTTGCGGGCTCGGTAGTCGAGGTCCACGCAGCAATCGAACAGGCGCCGCTGACCGGGATTGAGCTTGGCGATCTGGTCCCGACTGGTGTTCTCGTTGACCCCCGAGATCAGGAGTCGCTTGGCATAGCCCTTAGCCAGAAGGTCGATGGCATCGCCGATGCGCTGGGCGCCGCCTGTCATGGCGACGATCCCGTCGGCACGGGTCTCCGGGGGCTGCTCGAAACGGTCGAGGCTGTAGACGAAGCCCAGGAAGCCCAGGAACCCGACGATTGCCGCGAGGGTCACGGTCCAGAAGCCGAGGCCGAGCACGCGTCTCGTCCATGACCGCCGCGCGGAGACTTCAGGCGATTCCTGCATCGTCCAGCCCCAGCCGACGGCTTCCGTGTGGTCCATGGCGCTCGGCGCACCCCAGCTCTGCGTTTGCGAGGTCATCCTGGACGAGGATAATGGAGATTGCGGCAATGGAGAGGCAACCCGCTTTTTCCTATTAACCCTCACCATCAACCATTTTCGTTAAGAAAGCGTCTTACGGTCAGGCGCGACACGATGCCTGTCGTGAGGGCCACGAACAGGGCGATGAGAATGACGACCGCATAGCCGCTCCAGCTGATCGTGAAGGCCCCGAACAGGGCCTCGATCTGATCGCCCGTCGGGCTTGCCCGCAAGGATCGGGTTACAAATCCCAAGGCCAGGGTCAGGATCAGGGCCGCACCGGCTCCGATGGCGGCGCCGCGAAGCCCTAAGCGGAAGAAGCGGCGCTGGAACTCCCGGGCGATGAAGTCGTCGTTCGCGCCCACGAAATGGAGCACGTCCACCACCTCCCGGTTGCTCGCCATGGCGCCGCGGGTGGCGAAGATGACGGCGAGCGCCGCCGCGATCAACACTAGGGTCACCAGGAACACGCCGACGCCGATGATGGTGTTGGCCATGGTCGAGAGCCGCGACACCCAGAGGGCGTGATCGTCCAGCGTCGCGCCCGGCACATCGCGCTGCAGGGATTGCCGCAAGGGGTTGAAATCCGGCTTCGCGTCCTGCCTGATCTTGATCACGATCAGGCGCGGCACCGGCAGGTCGTTGAAGTCGAGCCCGGTTCCGAGCCAGGGCTCGAGCAGGCGCTCGGATTCTTCTTTGGAAAAGGCCTGGGCCTGCTCCACCCCCGGCGCCTGCCGGGCCAGCGCCACCGCGCGTTCCACGTCCTGGTCGATGGAGCGCTGGGCATTCGGGCGGATCTGGATGGTGACTTCGCGGGCGATCTCGGAACGCCACTGGGCGGAGCTGGCGGCCACGAGCTCCGCGCCGCCGGCGCAGAGAGCCGCCAGGAAGGTGAGGATCGCGATGACGGCGGCCAGCGCCTGGCCTCCGGCGGAATCCACCGGCACGAGAGGGGCATTCCGGCTCAGCGAAGCGGGCAGGGGGCGCTTCTGCCCGTCGGAGGCGGCGGCCTTCCTCAGGCGCGGTTGCGGGGGAGCGCTCATCCGGCTCACTCGTCGATATGCAGCTGGCCGTCGCCGAGCACGAGGCGGCGAACGTCGAGCTGATCCATGAGGCTGAAATCGTGGGTGGCGATGACCACGGAGGTTCCGAGCCGGTTGAGTTCGATGAAGAGGCGCAGCAGGCGGCGGGCGAGCGACGGGTCCACGTTGCCGGTGGGCTCGTCCGCCAGCAGCAGGTCGGGGCGAACGATCAGGGCGCGGGCAATCGCCGCGCGCTGCTTCTCGCCGCCCGAGAGCACCGGCGGCAGCATGTGCATGCGGTCGCCGAGGCCCACCCAGCGCAGGAGCTCGACCACTTCGGCCCGGTAGCTCGCCTCCTCCTTGCCCTGCGCCCGTAAGGGGAGGGCCACGTTTTCATAGGTCGTCAGGTGATCGAGCAGGCGGAAATCCTGGAAGACCACGCCCATGCGGCGGCGAAGCCCTGTGAGCTCGTCCTTCGAGATCCGGGAGACGTCCTCACCGAAGAGGGAGATCAGGCCGCGGGTCGGCTTCACCGACATGAGGATGAGGCGCAGAAGCGTCGTCTTGCCGGCGCCGGACGGGCCGGTGAGGAACTGGAAGGAATTCGGCTCGATGGAGAAGGTCAGGTCGCGCAGGACCTCGGGCCCCATGCCGTAGCGCACGCCCACATTCTCGAAGTGCACGACCGGCGCCGTGCCTTCATCGTAGTGATAGTCCTCGTGATCGAAAGCTTTCACGCGTACTCGAGCCATCCTTGAGCGTTGCGGACCTAGAGCACCGGATGGGACCCAAAAGTGGGTCCCATCCGGTGCTCTCTCTTTGATGAGCGCATCGTTGATGCGGAAAACCGGATCCACTTTATCCGCACGATGCGCTTTGGCGGGAGAAGTCCGCGATTCGCTTCCTTATCGCCCCGTTATGGTTAGCAAGCCATAAACTTGCCGGTGGAGGACGGGAAGCGAGCCTCTCGCGGGACATTGCCGCAGGAGGGATCTCCCTCTCCCGTTTGGGAGAGGGCTGGGGTGAGGGAAGGCCAGTGCCGAATGAAGTGCGGTGGGTGCTGTGTAGATGTGGAGGAGGTGGCGCTTTGCTGGTGAAACTTCATACCCTCACCCCTGCCCCTCTCCCGCTCGGGAGAGGGGAGACAGGGCCCTCTCCTGGTTCAAAAACCCATCAACTTCGTTTGACATCCTCGGGCAGGCATGGTCGTGAAGGGGCGGCTTTGAGAGCCTCATATTTATTTTCTGGACGATCATGATGAGCAATGCCCACCGCCTCCGGGTTCTCTTCGACGAAGACATTATCGCCAAGCGCAACGAGACACTGGCTCAGGAGATCGCGGCCGCCAAGCCTGAGAACCTGCTCGTCGTCGCCATCCTCAAGGGCAGCTTCATGTTCGCGGCGGACCTGATCCGCGCCCTGCACCGGGTCGGGCTGAGCCCCCAGGTCGAGTTCGTGCACCTGTCGAGCTATCTGGACGGGACCGTCTCGACGGGCAACGTCACCATCTTGCGCGACATCGAAAGCGACGTGCGCGGGCGCGACGTGCTGCTCGTGGACGACATTCTCGAGTCGGGCCGCACCGTCACCTTCGCCAAGGACCTGCTCATGGCGCGCGGCGCCAAGAGCGTGAAGACGGCCGTGCTGCTGGAAAAGCCAGGCAAGCGCGCCGTGCAGATCCATCCGGATTACGTGGGCTTCACCTGCCCGGACGTGTTCGTGATCGGCTACGGCATGGACGTGGCCCATTCCTACCGTCAGCTGCCCTATGTCGGCGTCCTCGATCATCACGACAAGGACCCGGATCTGTTCGACGAGCCCGAGCAGGGGAAATCGCGCTGATCAGCCGTTGAGCCGCCAGATCGTTCCGTTGAGCAGGGTCGCATAGGCTACCCAGGCCAGATAGGGCACGAGCAGCAGGGCCGCAGGGCGGTCGAGCCGCCAGAAGGCGCGGATCGTGGCGAGGATCGCCGCGATCAGGGCCGCGATGACGATAAGACCGGCCATCGGGCTCCGCCCGCCGAAGAAGGCGAAGGACCACATCCCGTTCAAGACCAGCTGCACGAAGAAGGCAACGATGGCCGCCGCGCGGCCGGGCTGGGTCTCCGGCAGGGAGAGAATGCGCCAAAGCGCATAGGCCATCAGGGCGTAGAGCAGCGTCCAGGCGACCGGGAAGGCCCAGTTCGGCGGGGTGAAGGCAGGTTTCTCGAGGCCGGCATACCAGGTCGGGATGTTCGGCTGCGTGATCAGGCTCGCCGAAACCGCCACCGCGACCACCGGCAGAACGGCCACGAGAAAACGCGGCAGCGGCGGCATTGCATGGCTGCCCGGCGCAGTTTGGTCTGTATGCATCCCCGAAAAATCCCTTTAAGGACAGCGTGTCCGTTTCCAGTGACGCAACCTGTCACGTTCCCCGGAGGTTCCCTATGCCGTCATCGCGTTCTCCATGGTCGAAGCGCAGCCTGACCGCCCAGGCCATGGGCCATGTGGATCCGATCACCAAGGCGGTCGTGCCGCCGATCCATGTGGCGACCACCTATATCCGCGATGAGGATAACGCCTATTCCTCCGGCTTCGTCTATGGAAGGCCGGACAATGCCACGATCCGCGAGGCGGAAGAAGTGCTGGCCATGCTGGAGGAGGCCGAGGCCGGCGCGCTTCTGTTCTCGTCCGGCATGGCGGCCGCCACCGCCGTGTTCCAGGCTCTCGATCCGGGCGACCACATCGTCGCCTCCAAGGTCATGTACTGGGCCCTGCGCAGCTGGCTGATGACGGAGGCCGTCCGCTGGGGCCTCAAGGTCGATTTCGTGGAGACGGACAACCTCGACGCCCTGAGCGAGGCCGTGAAGCCAGGGCAGACGAAGCTCGTCTGGATCGAGACGCCCTCCAACCCGCTCTGGACCATCACCGACATCGCGGGCGCCGCCGAGATCGCGCATGCGGCCGGCGCGAGGCTGGCGGTCGATTCCACAACCGCCTCGCCGATCCACACCCGCCCGCTCAACCTCGGTGCCGACATCGTCATGCATGCGGCGACCAAGGTGCTGAACGGCCATTCCGACGTGGTGGCGGGTGCGCTGGCCGGTGCGAAGGCGGACGCGTTCTGGGCGCGGGTCGCCAATATCCGCAAGATGCAGGGTGCGATCCTCGGCCCCTTCGAGGCCTATCTCCTGATGCGCGGCATGCGCACGCTCCATGTCCGGACCGCCGCCCAGGCGAAAAGCGCGCTCGACCTCGCGCAGCGCTTCTCCGCCCACCCCAAGGTCGCCCGCGTGCTCTATCCCGGCCTGCCGCAGCATCCGGGCCACGACATCGCCGCCCGGCAGATGGAGAACGGCTTCGGCTACATGCTGTCCATCCAGGTCTCCGAGGGCGAGGCCGCCGCGATCCGCACGGCGGCGCGGGTCGGCCTGTGGAAGCGGGCGACGTCGCTCGGCGGCGTCGAGAGCCTGATCGAACACCGCGCCTCCATCGAGGGTCCGGGAACGCCCTGCCCGCCGGACCTCCTGCGCCTCTCCACCGGCATCGAGGATGTCGAGGACCTGTATCGCGATCTCGACGAGGCGCTGCGGGGCTGAGGCTCCTTTACCCCTCTCCCGGGCGGGAGAGGGGTAGGGGTGAGGGTGTGACGCATCACCAGCCTAGCACCGTTCTCTCCGTTTCAGGCCCAAACCTCAGCACCTCCTCTGGCAGCGGCCTGCCCTCACCCCAGCCCTCTCCCAAACGGGAGAGGGAATTCGCGTCGAAACTAATTGGCCGTCCCTTTGCCAGCTATATTGATCTTGTCACAAAACCTGTGCTTCTCTCCGCTACAGGCGAATTCTGTTTCGCAACACAACAAGACCAAGGGAAGACCATGACTCAATCCATCACCCGCCGCCGCGTCCTGCAGACCGGCGTGGCCGCCGCCGCTATTGCCGGCCTGCCGCAGACCAGCTGGGCCGCCGGCCCGGTCGTGAAGCTCCGCATCCTGGAGACCACCGACCTGCATGTGAACATCTTCCCTTACGACTATTACCGTGACGCGGCGGACGACACGGTGGGTCTCGCCCGCACGGCGACCCTGGTGAAGGGCGCTCGCGCCGAGGCCAAGAACTCCCTGCTCTTCGACAACGGCGACCTCATCCAGGGCTCGCCGCTGGGCGATTTCGTCGCCTACCGGCAGGGCATGAAGAAGGGCGACGTGCATCCCATGGTCGCCGCCATGAACGAGCTGAACTACGATTGTGGCACGCTGGGCAACCACGAGTTCAACTACGGCCTCGAGTTCCTGCAGAATTCGCTGGGCGCCGCGAAATTCCCGCTGGTCTGCGCCAACGTGATCAAGGCGAACGGCGAGACCCTGCAGAAGCCCTGGCTCGTCCTCGACCGCGAGTTCACCGACGAATCCGGCGCCAAGCAGGCGATCAAGATCGGCGTGATCGGCTTCGTGCCGCCACAGATCGTGCAGTGGGACAAGTCGCATCTCGACGGCAAGGCCACCACCATCGACATCGTCGATGCGGCGAACAAGCATGTGCCCGACCTGAAGAAGGCCGGCGCCGACATCGTCGTGGCGCTCTGCCATTCCGGCATTGCCGGCGGCGAGCGCAAGGGCGGCGAGGAGAACGCGGCTTTGCACCTCGCCAAGGTCGAGGGCATCGACGTGATCCTCACCGGCCACCAGCACTTCACGTTCCCCGGCGGCAAGGAGTTCAACAACATCCCCGGCGTCGACGTGCAGAAGGGCACGCTGCACGGCAAGCCCGCCGTCATGGCCGGCTTCTGGGGCAGCCATCTCGGCCTCATCGACCTGGAGCTCACCAAGGACGGCAATGCCTGGAAGGTCGCGAATTTCCGCACCGAGGCGCGCCCGATCTACGACCGCGTCGACCGTAAAGTTGTCGCGAAGGTGGATTCCGATGCGGCCGTGCTGGCGGCGGCGAAGGCAGGCCATGAGGCGACGCTGAAATACGTGCGCGAGCCCGTCGGCACCACGGCCGTTCCGATCCACTCCTACTACTCGCTCGTGGCGGACGATGCCTCCGTGAAGCTCGTGGCCGAGGCGCAGTCCTGGTACGTGGCCGATCAGCTGAAAGCCTCCGCCTTCAAGGACCTGCCGATCCTGTCGGCGGCAGCGCCCTTCAAGGCCGGCGGCCGCGGCGGTCCCAATTACTTCACGGAGATCAAGCCGGGTCCGCTCGCCATCAAGGACATGGCGGACATCTACATCTATCCGAACACGATCCGCGTGGTGAAGGTCACCGGCGCACAGGTGCGCGAGTGGCTCGAGCGCTCGGCCGGCATCTATAACCAGATCGACGTGGCCAAGGGCGGCGAGCAGGAGCTCATCAACCAAAAATTCCCGGCCTACAACTTCGACGTCATCGCCGGCGTGCAGTACAAGATCGATCCCACGCAGGCCTCGCGCTACGACGACAATGGCAAGGTCATGAATGCCGATGCCCATCGCATCAAGGACCTGACCTATAACGGCAAGCCCGTGACGGACGACCAGCAATTCCTCGTAGTGAGCAACAACTACCGCGCGGGCGGCGGCGGCAACTTCCCGGGCGCCGACGGCACCACCATCGTGTTCGAGGCGCCGGATCTCACCCGCGACGCCATCATGCGCTTCATCCTGGAGAAGAAGGAAGTCGCGCCGAAGGCCGACGGCTCCTGGTCGCTGGCGGTTCCCGCCGGCGTCACCATGACCTTCACCACCGGCCCGAACGCCGCCAACTACCAGCCGGCCGGCATCAAGGTCGAGAAGATGGGCGATGCGCCGGAAGGCTTCGTGAAGTACAAGATCGTGAGCTGATCGCTCTTCGACTAGAACGCGCAACGGCCGGGCATCAGCCCGGCCGTTTTCGTTCGGTGGGAAACGGCCCGCCTGAACCTGTCAGGCTTTCAACCGTTGGGTTCTCGATCCTCGTGACCGGAGAACGCCGTGGGACAGATCACCTTCGATGGCCTTGGCCCCTATGACCTGCCCAATGCGACCCATGCCGGTGCACAGAAGGACGGCGACGGATTCATGCTCTCGTTCCGCATGTGGAAATCGGAGAAGGAATGGACCCTGGTGCGCATCCATGTCGGCGACGAGGAGGCCGACAAGCTCGTGCGTCAGATCGGGGACGAGCGGGTGAGGTCCGACGGCTCGACGATCATCTGACCCCACTTACAAATGACGCATTGGCCCTGTATGGTCCCTCCATCAGCGATTCCCTAGTCGACCGCTGCCCTTTTGGGCGCATGCTGCGTCTCGAAGCTGTCCAGGCTTTGGAGCGTGAGTCATGCCCGTCGATCTCCCCCCTCAGAAGAAGCTAGCCCAGACCGTTCCGGCTTCATGGAACCTGGTCTTCGACCGCTCTCTGAACTGGCTCGCCGTTGTCGTCGGACTTGGTCTCTGCCTCTGGATCGTCACCTTGGGTATGTGAAACCGTTCGCCCGCAGTGCTCTAGGCAGAGCACATAAAGGGAACCACGCTCTTGGATCGGGACCCTGACCGCAAGCATCTCTGGCTCAGCCTCATCGGCATCGCCGCCATCGGCGCCTTCGGTCTTGTTCTGATGGCGATCCTGACCCCCTGAGCCGTCACGATGAAGGGTCAGGGCAGGGCGATCAGATCGGTCATGTGCTCGGGCTTCGGCTCCTTGCCGAGGCGGCGGCGCTTGGCCAGGATGATGGTCCCGTTGAGCTCTCCGCCGAACAGGAAGATGGCGCTGAGCGTATAGAGGAAGATCAGGGCCACCATGGCGGTGGCGAGGCCGCCATAGGTGGACGCGTAAGCCCCCGGATAGAACTCGAGATACCAGCTGAAGGCGAAGCCGCCGAGAAGCCAGAGGGCCAGCGTCACGCCCACCCCCGGCAGCACCGCGCGGAAGCTTCGCCGTCCCGAAGGAACGAGCTTGTAGGCAAGCAGCAGGCCTGCCACGATGACGATGCTCGCCACGCCGATCCGCAGGAAGGCGATCAGCCCGTCGAAGGGGTGCAAGGCCGGTACCCAGGACAGCACGATGCGCCAGAGAAGGGGGCCGAGCACCACAAGCAGGGCAAGCGCCAGCAGCATCAGGGCTCCGGCGATCACGAAGGCGATGGATTCGAGCCGCGTCAGCCACCAGGCGCGGGTCTCGCGCACGCCATAGGCGCGGTTGAGCCCGACCCGCAAACTCTCCACGCCGCTCGAAGCGAAATAGAGCGCCAGCACCAGGCCCAAGGTCACCACGTCGCTGCGCTTGACCGAGAGGATGTTGTGCACTTCGCCCGCAATGGGGCCAGCGATTTCGCGCGGCCAGGCCTCGAGAATGATGTCAGCCACCTCGTCGGCCAGCGTCCCGGTACCGAACAGGCTCGCCAGCGCGGTGACCAGGATGAGAAACGGGAACATCGAGGTCAGCACGGACAGCGCAATATGGCTCGCGATGGCCCAGGCATCGTGCAGAACGAAGCGGGTGGAGGCGATGGCGACGAGTTCGAGCCAGAGGCGAAAGCGGTTCAACAGCGGGGTCTCCAGGAGGCTGGAGATGGTGCGGCAGAGGTTAAGGACAAGGAAACGAACTCCGAGGCTGCTGGGTTGCGAAGCGTAAAATGAAAAGCACACCTTCCGTTATTCTTAAAAGGTTAGCTCTGCGAGTACCGCCGCCACACCTCTCCCCGGATCTCGGGTGTTCCCGAGATCCGCTTTGCTTGCGCAAGTCGGGAACACCCGACTTGCGATGGAGAGAGGTCGAGCGCAGCGAGGGTGAGGGGGAGAGCGCTCTCCTGAGAGACCTGCAACCCCTCGCCCGCGCCTCCGGCGCGACCTCTCCCTCAGGGAGAGGTGAAGTCGCTCCTCATCGCGCATCGACAAACACTGATGCTCGGGCCTACAAGGCCATTCCTCTTCCGGCTTCCACTCTGCGTCACCCCATGAATCCCTCCCTCTTCGCCCGCCTCGCGCCGCCGCTCTTCGTGCTCATCTGGGCGACGGGATTCATCGTGGCGCGCCTCGTGGCGCCCCATACCGAGCCGCTGACCTTTCTGTTCGTGCGCTATGTGCTCGCCACCCTGGTCCTGGCCGTCATCGTCACCATCGCGCGGGTCTCATGGCCGCGCCGGTGGAGCGACTGGCGCAACAGCATGATCGCCGGCGTTCTCCTGCACGGGTTCTATCTCGGCGCCGTGTTCTGGTCTGTGAAGCACGGGCTGCCCGCCGGCATCTCTGCCCTGGTGGCCGGCCTGCAGCCGCTGGCCACGGGTCTTCTCGCCGGACCTCTGCTGGGCGAGCGCGTTTCGCCACGGCGCTGGACCGGAATCGGCATCGGTTTTCTCGGAGCGGCGCTCGTGGTGGCGCCGAAGCTGGGGGAGGGCGGCGTGCCGCCGCTCGCGCTCGGAATCTGCGTGCTCGGGATGCTCTCCATCACCTTCGGGACGATTTGGCAGAAGCGCACCGGCAGCACGCTCGACATGCGGGTCAATGCGACGATTCAGTATATCGGGGCCGCCATCGTCACCCTGCCCCTGATGCTGCTGCTGGAAGAGGGGCACATGGACCTCACGCTTCCGTTGCTGGGCGGCCTCGCCTGGGCGGTGTTCGGCCTCTCCATCGGCGCGATTGGGCTGCTGCTCTTCCTGATCCGGCAGGGCGCGGTGGTGGGTGTCGCGGCGCTGCTCTATCTCGTGCCGCCGGTCGCGGCGCTCATGGCCTTCGCGTTTTTCGGCGAGACCCTGAGCCTGATCCAGCTCGCCGGCATGGCGCTGGCCGCCTTGGGCGTTGCCGTGGCGAGCCGGAACTGAAACGCACGAAGCCCCGAAGCTCGCGCTTCGGGGCTTCGTCAGAGACCGGATCTACTTAGAGATTTTCACGGAAACCGGATCGCTTGCGGGGAAACTTTCCTCCACGCCTTCGTCGAGCAGATCCTCCTGGTGCTTCCGGTTGTTCTCCGACTGCTTCTCGTCCTTGCGGCTATCCTTGTCCTTAGCGGCGCTCCGATCCTGCGGGGTGTCCTGTTCACGGCTCTTGTCCGTCATGACCTGTCTCCATTGTTGGATTGCAATGCCTGTTGTGAAGACAACGCATCGGGCCAAGCTTCGATCCGCTTTGAGCCCACAAACGAAAACGGCGCCCGAAGGCGCCGTTACTAAATTTAAGATCTTCTAGCGCGGCTGGCCCTGCTGCTGATTGACGAAGTAGTCGAAGGGCAGTTCGGCGATGCGGAACCAGGTAAGCTCCTTCTCGCGGAAGGCGTTCCAGGAATCGAACACCTTCTTGAACTTGGGGTTCGAGGCCGCGAGTTCGCCATAGAGCTTGTAGGCTTCCTTGTAGCTCTGCTCCATCACGTCGCGCGGGAAGGGACGCAGCTGCACGCCCTGGCCTACGAGGCGGCGGATTGCGTCGGCGTTCTGCGCATCGTATTTCGCGACGCACATCGCATTGGCCTCGGCGCAGGCCGCCTCCAAGATCGCCTTGTAATTCGCCGGCAGCTCGTTCCACTTGTTCATGTTCACGTAGAGCGAGGGCTGCGCGCCGCCTTCCCAGAAGCCGGGATAGTAGTAGTACTGGGCCACCTTCACGAAGCCGAGCTTCTCGTCGTCGTGCGGGCCGGAGAATTCCACCGCATCGAGGGTGCCGCGCTCGAGCGCCGGATAGATGTCGCCGGCAGCGAGCACCTGGGGCACCACGCCGAGCTTCTGCATGATCTGCCCGCCCATGCCGGCGATGCGCATCTTGAGGCCCTGCAGGTCCGCGATCGACTTGATCTCCTTGCGGAACCAGCCGCCCATCTGCGCGCCGGTCTGGCCGGCCGGGATCGGGTAGACGTTGTAGTCCTTCATGAACTCGCGCACGAGATCGAGACCGCCGCCGTAATACATCCAGGCATTGTGCTGGCGCACGTTCATGCCCCACGGCACAGAGGTCTCGAACATGAAGGTCGGGTCCTTGCCGATGAAGAAGCTCGACAGGGTGTAGGAGCACTCGATCGTACCGTTCTGCGTGGCGTCGAGGGTCTGGAGCGCGCCGACGATCTCGCCCGCGGCGAAGGGCTGGATCTGGAACTTGTTGTCGGTGGCAGCGGCTACACGCTTGGAGATCATCTCGCCTGCGCCGAAGAGGGTGTCGAGGCTCTTTGGATAGGCCGAGGCCATGCGCCAGCGGATTTCCGGCTGCGCCTGGGCGATGGCGGGGGAGGCAACAACGCCTGCGGCTGCCGCAAGGCCTGCGCCTTTGAGAACTTTTCTTCTGTCCATGAGCGTTTCCTCAACCGTTTATATCGTCACTGCCGGTTCGGCTGAACAATCCATAAAGCGGGAGGTACGGTGCTGTCACGTCACCTTCCGTAAAGACAGCTATGCAGCAGGGGCATTGATGTCATCCCGGAGCGCCTGTGGCGTCCGGGATGACGGGTACTATGGAGGTTAGCGTTCCTCCGAGCCGCCCTTCGACAGCGGCCGCTGCTGCTGCCCGCTTTGGGCGCGGGCGGAGCGCTTCGGCGGCTTCTGGTCGCCCGTGGAGGAGGTCGACTTTCCGCCGGACTGGCTGGCGGTCGGATGGCCACGAACCAGGGTGCCTTTTGTCACGTCCACCGCGGTGCCTGGCGCCGGCACCCGGGCGCGGGAGGCCGCACCGCCGCTCATGCCGGTGGGGCCGGACGTGCCCTCGGTCTGGGCGCCGCGCGGGGCAGGGCTCTTGGTGGCGGTCGTGTTCACGCCTTCGGCGATCTCCTCATTCGACATCTGGAAGCCGGCGTCGTCGTCTTCCTCCTCCGGCACCTCCTTGAAGGAGTGAAGGCCGGCCCTGGAGCCGCTCGTCACGCGGTTGTCGTCCACGTGATCGATATCGAGATCGGGATCGAGCTTCTTCGAGGCGCCCATGGCGCCGGTGGCTTTGGCGGCGGCACGCTTGGTGTTGCCGACGTCGTTGCGCTGGGTCGGCCCTGCGACGAAGTCATCGCCGGTCTCTTCCTGGGTGACCTCGTTCATCACCTCGTCCACGTCAGGCTCCGGAGGGCGGCCTCGCTTGTCTCGCGCCATGGGCTATTCCTCTTCCTGGGTTCTGGGGCAGGCGGAGTGGCCTGCCGGTCTTCAATGGAACGTGCTGTCGTGGAAGGGTGTTCCGGCCTTGCGACGGTGAAATGCAGGGCCGGACGATCATTGCGACGCATCATCTTACAGCGAACTGGCATCCCCCTTCGCCGGACGATGCTTTACCGTCCAAGATCCTTCTGGATGTCCTGCAGCATCGCGAGATGTTCCTGGATCTGGTTGCGGGCGAGCTTGGCCACGCTCGTGGTCTCGCGGTTGCCGGAACCCTGCTGCAGATAGGTTTCCTGCAGCTTCAGCAGTTCCTGATGGCCCTGGATCTGCAGCGCGACATAATCCTTGTCGAATGCGGCGCCGGCTTGCGCCTTCGACAGGCGCTCCATGGACTGCGAGTCCTTCGCCGGCAGCTCGGGCGCCGTGGAGGCGGCCGCTTGCGCCCCCTGCGTAGTGGAGGCGGTGGCGTTCGGATCGGCGAAGGAATGCATGATCTCGGTCAAAAGGTTCTGCTCGCCGATCTCGAACTCCGCGAATTGTTTGACCCGCGGGTTCTGGGCCTTGCTCAAGGCAAAGTTCGATTGCTGCAGGGAGACGGTGCCGAGCGCCAGCGCCTGCTGGATGTACTGCCGGTCGGCCTGCGATTGCTGCTGGCCCATGGCGGCAGGCGCGCTGCTGGCCTGGCCCTGGCGGGCGGGAGTCTGCGTATCCTGCGGCGCCCCACCCTGCTGCGTGCGCTGCTGGCGCTCCTGCGCATTCTGGCCGAGCGCCGGATTGGTCTGGCCTTCGGCGGGCTGCGGCGTGACGGAAAAGGGGATGGCCTGATTCTGCTGCACCTGCTGGGCGAAGGCGGGAACGGCAGCGGCGGCCATGAGGCCGGCGATCACGAGACGGCGTGACGACATGAGTGGCTCCTGCAAACGGGATTGTGAGAGCGAACGTTTGCGGGAGGGTTTGGTTCGGAGAACGGGCGCCTCCCGCTTGCCCTATCCCGCTTTCGTAAGCCCCAGGCCGGTTACGATCATCAGGGCCGCCGCCCATCGGGCAACGCCGAAACGTTCCTTCAGGGCCACCATGGCAATCAGCGCGGCGAACAGGACCGAGGTCTCGCGCACGGCGCCGACCAGTCCGATCGGCGCTTTCGTCATGGCCCAGAGGGCCGTTCCATAGGAGACGTTGGCCACGGCTCCAACGGCGATGCTCTTGCCCCACAGGGAGGCCGGCGTGCTGAACAAGGCCTCTCTCTGGAAGGCCATCATCACCAGCACCATGAGCGCCCCCGTGAGCGCCATCATCGACAGCACGTATGCGCTGGAATGGCCCGACAGGCGCGCGCCCACACCGTCGACAAGCGTGTAGCTGACCACGATGCCGGCCGTCAGGGCTGCAATCGTCAGGCTTCGGGCATTCAATCCGCCGCGGCGGATGGCATCGATGCCGAGACCAAGGATCCCGCCGCACAACACACCGATTCCCGCCCACGTCATGGGCGTGAGCGCTTCCCCTAGGAGGAGCATCGCAAGAAGCGTGGTGAACAGCGGCGCGCTGCCCCGCACGAGAGGGTAGATGGCGGAGTAGTCGGCGTAGCGGTAGGCGAGGCCGATCAGAACGAAATACGCCACATGGATCAGCGCCGATCCCACTACATGAAGGGAGCTGGCCGCGTCAGGCAGGCCTGAGACGAGCAGCGCCGGAACCGCGGCGACAGCCGACCCGACGGCGATCCGGTTGGCCTGAACCAGAGGATCGCCCTTGCCGGCTTTGGCAATGGCGTTCCAGCTCGCATGCAGGAACGCGGCGACGAGAATGATGGCGAAGACGTCGAGGGACATGGTCGGCCGGGTGGTGAGAGGCGGGCGCCCGGCGAATGCTATTGCATGGCTGCCATGGGGGAAAGGTGAAATGCCGCTCCGGCCTCTGATCCCTCCCCGGTGATCAGCACCAATCCTTGTCGGAGGTGATTTGCATCTCCTCGGCGGCGCGCTTGATGTCGGCAAGATCCACCGGATCGCTGAACGGATCCTCGTCGAGTTCCGTCACCCGGTTCAGGCGCTTCTGCCAGAGCCGCAGCTCGTCGATATAGGGCTGGAACGGCACCCGCTTCAGGCGCCCGTTCTCCTCCACCAGATCGCAGAGCCCATTGTGCAGCCATTCGCCGTTGTGCCAGTCGGGCATGTCGACGGCGGGGAAGAGGCACACGCCGTGCAGGTCGATACCCTTGCGCACGGCGGCGAGCGATTCCTCGACGATGTCGCACAGCCAGTCGGGGCGTCCTTCGCGCAGGCCGCTCGTCTCGCCGACGACCATCGGGCGGCGGTAGCGTTCCCAGGCGAAGGTGAGCAGGTCGCCCAGGGGGCGGATGCGCTCGTCATGCGGCTCCAGCGAGGCGTGCGGTCCGTTCTCGCGATATTCCATCTGGCCGAACGAGTAGCAGTTGACGCCGACGATATCGAGCACCTCCGGCGAGCCGCCAAGCTCCGGGTGCCGCCGTCCGGCGATCACGTCCCAGGCGTAGAAGGTGTCCTCATAGGTCTCGCGGTCCGCCTCATCCTTGAGGTCGGGCCGGTCGCGCGGGGCGACCACGAGGATCAGCGGATCGATGTGCACCATGCGCGCTTGCGGGTCGACCGCGCGAATGGCGTTCACCGCTGCAATGTCGGCTCGGCACAGGGCCAGCCGCAGGTTCTGCCGCAGCTCGTCGGTCTTGCCGAAGGGCGCGGTCCAGCCCCATTCGCCGCCCATGAAGGCGAAGAAGGTGATCTCATTGATCGGCGTGAAGAAATGCGGCCCGCGAATCCGCGGCGTCACGTATTCCGCCGCCGCCCTGGCATAGGCCGCGAAGCGCTCGGCGAAGTCCGGGGCGAAAGGATCGACGTCGTCGGGATAGCCGTAATGGCACAGGTCCCAGATCGGCAGGATCTGGTGGCGGTTCATGGCGACGATGAACGGATCGAGGCCCGAGAAATCGTAAGTGCCGCCCTTGTCCACGAAGGGCCAGGGAATGCCCTGGCGCGCCACCGCGATGCCGAGCGAGCGCAGGAAGGCGTAATCCTCGTCCACATGCTCGCGGTGCTGCGTCTCGGCCACGAGGTCCCGGCGTCCCCGATCCTTCCAGATGAAGGTGGAGCACTCAAACCCGGACAGGAAGAACGTTGGAAAGATGCCTGCCTGAACGGCGGGCCGTTTCGCGCTTCCCGGCAATGACGGCTCATGCAAGGCGGCATCCTCCTTGGGCCAAGGTGAGAGGGGAGGGCTTGTCTTTCGCCAGAGAAGCTCAACCATCCATCAGCAGGGACAAGCGGATGCTGCGCCCGAGGTTCCTCGAACCGGCTTCGGCAAGGTGCGGTGAACTTCGCTCAAGCGTGTCCGTTGTGAGAGGGGCTGATTGGGAGCGGGAGGTACAATGCAGGACCGGACGACGCGAATCATCATGCTGGTCGTGGCGGTGCTGCTCGCGATCCTCGTGCTGCAGCCTTACGTGAACACCTATCTCACGTCCGCGCGTGAGCCGCGGCCCGTCGCGGCGCGGGGCGATCTGGCGGAATTCGAGCGCACGACGATCCAGGTCTTCGAGACCGTGGCGCCCTCCGTCGTCCAGGTGGTGAGCCTGTCGGGTCGAGGCCGCACGACGGAAGCGGAACAGGCCGGATCCGGCACGGGCTTCGTCTGGGACGCAGCGGGCCATGTGGTGACGAACGAGCACGTGGTGGAGAACGGAGCCTCCTTCGTCGTCCGCTTGGCCTCGGGAGAGGTGCTGCCGGCCGAGGTGGTGGGGCGCGCGCCGAACTACGATCTCGCGGTCCTGCGTCTCCAGCGGCAAAGCGGCCTGCCGGCGCCCCTCAACGTGGGAAGCTCGGCCGATCTGAAGGTGGGCCAAGCAGCCTTCGCCATCGGCAACCCGTTCGGTCTCGACCAGTCGCTCACCAGCGGGATCATCAGCGCGCTCAAGCGCCGCCTGCCGACCAGCGGCGGGCGTGAGATCGCCGACGTGATCCAGACCGATGCCGCCATCAATCCCGGCAATTCCGGCGGGCCGCTGCTCGATTCCGCCGGTCGCCTGATCGGCGTCAACACGGCGATCTATTCGCCCTCCGGCACGAGCGCGGGCATCGGCTTCGCCATTCCGGTCGACGTGGTCAACCGGGTGGTGCCGGAGCTCATCCGCACCGGCCGGGTGCCCACGCCCGGCATCGGCATTCTCGCCGGCGACGAGACGCTCACGGCCCAGCTTGGTGTGACGGGCGTGATCGTGGCAGGAATCGTGCCGGACTCGCCGGCGGAGCGGGCCGGCCTGCGCGGCGTGGACACCAGGGCCGGCATCATCGGCGATGTGATCGTGGGCGTCGATGACGCGCCCGTGCGGCGCCTTTCGGACCTGACGGACAGGCTCGAGCGCGTCGGCGTCGGGAACACGGTCAAGCTCGCGATCAGGCGGAACAATCGCTCGGAAACCGTCGAGGTTACGGTCGTGGACGTGGGCGAGCAGGGAACACGCACCCGCCGGCCTTGAAGCGTTGCAGGAAACTCATTTCTGTTACTTCGCAACCTTCACGCTCACAGACCGTTAGCCCCCGAACCTTCATGCGACGGAGGAGTGAATGAAGCAGACCAATGACGGCGACAACAACATCCTCGTGCAAAGCGCCAATGTCGATCTAGGCGACAATTTCCCGGACTACGCGAAGACGAACATCCGCCAGGTGGCGAGCAAGTATTTCGGGCACCTCAGCCTGGCATCGGTTCATGTCACGCGGGAGGGCATCACCTATCGGTGCACGGTCAACATGCAGATGGGCGCGCTCAAGATGATGAGCGGGGAGGCCAAGGACAAGGACCTCTACACCGCCTTCCGGGCTGCGCTGCAGAAGACGGCGAAGCAGCTTCGCCGCTCCAAGCGCGAGCTGCGGGAGGACAAGGCGGAGCGCACCGACAAGGACATGCTCCTGCGCGAGGGCAACGCGCCCCTTCGCTCCGAGCGCCAGAGCGAGGGTGTGCCCTTCGCCAATGACGAGGACGATTTCCGCGCCGCTGCGGAGTGATCGGAGATAGCATCATCCTCCCAGTCATGGCCGGACTTGTTCCGGCCATCCACGTTTTCAGCGACGGTAAAGGCGTGGATCCCCGGGACAAGCCCGGGGATGACGAAAGAGAATGAAAAAAGGCCGGGCAAACGCCCGGCCATTCTCGTTTCGAAGCAGAGAGAGCTTTAGTTCAACCGCACGCCCTGCGGCGGGCGCTCAGTGCCGCTGACCGTGACGTCGCCGATCATCAGGCCCATGGGGCCCGCGTGCACGGGCACGGTTTCGCCGTCCTTGATCTCGCCGGCGAGAATCAGCTCCGCCAGCGGATCCTGCACGTGCTTCTGGATCACGCGCTTCAACGGACGCGCGCCGTAAGCCGGGTCATAGCCCTTGTCGGCGAGCCAGGCTCTTGCATCCCCGTCGAGCTCGAGGGTGATCTTGCGATCCTCCAGCAGCTTCTGCAGGCGGCCGAGCTGGATGTCGACGATGGCGCCCATCTCGGACCGCTGCAGCCGGTGGAACAGGATGATCTCGTCCACGCGGTTGAGGAATTCGGGCCGGAAATGCGCGCGCACCACGCCCATGACCTCGTCGCGAACCTCGTCCGTATCATGGCCTTCACCCTGGTTCACCAGGTACTCGGCGCCCAGGTTCGAGGTCATGATGATGAGGGTGTTGCGGAAGTCCACGGTGCGCCCTTGCCCGTCCGTGAGGCGTCCGTCGTCGAGCACCTGCAGCAGGACGTTGAACACGTCCGGATGCGCCTTCTCGATCTCGTCGAACAAAACCACCTGATAGGGCCTGCGGCGGACGGCCTCGGTGAGCGCGCCGCCCTCCTCGTAGCCCACATAGCCGGGAGGCGCGCCGATGAGCCGGGCCACCGAGTGCTTCTCCATGTATTCCGACATATCGAGGCGCACGAGCGCGGTCTCGTCGTCGAACAGGAAGGCAGCGAGCGCCTTGGTCAGCTCCGTCTTGCCGACGCCCGTGGGGCCGAGGAACATGAACGAGCCGATGGGCCGGTTCGGATCCTGCAGGCCGGCGCGGGCGCGCCGCACGGCGGTGGAAACCGCTGCCACCGCCTCGCTCTGGCCGACGACGCGCTTGGCAATCGCCTGCTCCATTTGCAGCAGCTTCTCACGCTCGCCCTCCAGCATCTTGTCGACGGGCACGCCGGTCCAGCGCGAGACGACGCCGGCCACGTGGTCGGGCGTCACCGCCTCTTCCATCAGACCGCCGCCATCGGCCCTGGCCTCGACCTCGGAGAGCTCCTTCTCGAGCCCTGGGATGACGCCGTAGGAGAGCTCGCCGGCCTTGGCCCAATCGCCCGCGCGCTGCGCGGAGGCGAGTTGGTTGCGGGCCTCCTCGAGCTTCTTCTTCAGGTCGGCCGCGGTGCCGAGCTTGTCCTTCTCCGCCTTCCAGCGCGCCGTGATGGCGGCCGACTGCTCCTCAAGCTCCGCCAGCTCCTTGGTGAGGCGCTCGAGGCGGTCCCTGGAGGCGGAATCCGTCTCCTTCTTCAGGGCCTCCTGCTCGATCTTCAGGCGCACGATCTCGCGGTCGATGTTGTCGAGCTCCTCGGGCTTCGAATCGACCTGCATGCGCAGGCGCGAGGAGGCCTCGTCGACGAGGTCGATGGCCTTGTCCGGCAGGAAGCGGTCGGTGATGTAGCGGTTCGACAGCGTCGCTGCAGCCACCAGCGCCGAGTCGGTGATGCGCACCCCGTGATGCTGCTCGTACTTTTCCTTGAGACCGCGCAGGATCGACACGGTGTCCTCCACCGTGGGCTCGCTCACGAAGACCGGCTGGAATCTGCGGGCCAAAGCCGCGTCCTTCTCCACGTGCTTGCGGTACTCGTCGAGGGTGGTCGCGCCGACGCAGTGCAGCTCCCCGCGGGCGAGCGCAGGCTTAAGCAAGTTCGACGCATCCATCGCGCCGTCGGCCTTGCCGGCGCCGACCAGCGTGTGCATCTCGTCGATGAACAGGATGATGCCGCCCTCGGCCGACGTCACTTCGCTGAGTACGCTTTTCAGGCGCTCCTCGAACTCGCCGCGATATTTCGCGCCGGCGATCAGCGCGCCCATGTCGAGGGCCAGCAGCTGCTTGTCCTTGAGCGATTCCGGCACGTCGCCGTTGACGATGCGCAAAGCGAGGCCTTCGACGATGGCGGTCTTGCCGACGCCGGGCTCGCCGATGAGAACCGGGTTGTTCTTGGTGCGCCGCGAGAGCACCTGAATCGTGCGGCGGATCTCCTCGTCGCGGCCGATCACCGGATCGAGCTTGCCGTCGCGGGCCGCCTCGGTGAGGTCGCGGGCATATTTTTTGAGCGCGTCATAGGCGTTCTCCGCCGTCGCGTTGTCGGCGGTGCGGCCCTTGCGCAGGGTATTGATGGCGGTGTTCAGCCCCTGGGCGGTCACGCCGGCCTGGGCGAGAATGCGGCCGGCCTCCGAGTCCTTCTCGACGGCCAGCGCCAGCAGCATCCGCTCGACGGTGACGTAGGAATCGCCCGCCTTCTCGGCGGCCTTCTCGGCGGTGTCGAAGAAGCGCATCAGGTCGCGGGTGGCCTGGGGCTGCGCGGCGGAGCCCGAAACCTTCGGCTGCTTGGCGAGCCATTGCTCGACCGCCGCATGAGCGTCGCGGGAGCGGCCGCCGGCCTGGTCGATGAGACCGGCGCAGAGGCCTTCCGGATCGTCCAGCAGGACTTTGAGGACATGGCCCGGCGACAGCTGCGGATGGCCTTCCCGCATGGCCAGATTCTGCGCAGCCTGAACGAAACCCCGGGCACGTTCGGTGTATTTTTCGAAATTCATCAATCATCCCTCCTCAGGTCCACCCGCCCTCCTGGAGGCACAGACAGACCCTGCGATGTCGGACCCTCTCCGGAGGCGTCCGCTGGCGTTAAGGTGGTGTGTCTAATTGGACACAACAAGAGGGGGAACCCACTTCCTGTCCTGGCATTGACCCCCCGACAGTTTGAGGAGGTTCCCATGACACGCGACCCGCGCTCGGAAGCCGAAAAAGCCCGCGCCGACCTCGCCCGCAATGCGGAAATGGGTTTGGGCGTGCCGCAAAGCCCGATCGAGCAGCAGCCCTCGGTGACGCCGGAGACCTTCGGCGACACCACCGAAAACGGCCGTGTGCGCTCGAACCTGGACGATACCCCCGAACGCATCGCGGAAAGCCGCGACATCGGCGATTCCACCGGCACCATCGCGACCTCCCGCGACATCCCCGTGTCGCGCCAGAACGTCAAAGCCCCGCCAACCCATCGCAGCGACGAAGAGGACGGCGTCCTCTCCCGCGCCAAGGAGTAACAAGAAATGGCTCTTTCCGATCTTCTTGCCCGCCTGAACCCGAAGAAACGCAAGGCCGAACAGGCTGAAAAGGCCCGCCAGGAGCTGGTGGCCAATGCCGAGAAGGCCCTGCGCATGAAGCAGGAGGCCGGTCCTCAAACCAATATCCCCGAGCACCAGACCGCCCATGAGGGCATGCACCAGGATCCTCATCAGGTGGAGATTGATGCCTCCCGCGGCCGCGAAGCCGGCTTCACCCCTCAGCTGAAGCGCTCCAAGGTGGCCCGTTCGGGAGATGCCTCGTAGGCCCGGGGTCGTTTAGCTGAAAGCAACGGAGCCCTGCCTTGCGGCAGGGCTTTTTCTCATGCGCCAAGGCTTCTCTGCATGGTCGCCGAAGCGAGCTTCAGGGCGCATATCGACGGTGCCGGCAGCGCCGTTCAGCCTCGCTCATAGGTGTTCGGCAGGAGCTGCTGGAACTTCTGCCTGATGATCCCGTAGCATTCGCAGGCGGTTTCCTCGAGACTCCGGCGATCCGTGACCGTGATGACGCCTCTGCCCTGGCGGATCAGGCCCTTGTCCTGAAGAGCGCGGGCGACGTCGCTGACCGTCGAGCGCTGAACCCCGAGCATCTCCGCCAGGAACTCGTGGGTGAGCGGCAGATCGGGCTGGCCTGCTCTGTCGTGGCTCATGAGGATCCATCGGCAGCAACGGGCTTCCACCCCGTGGACGGCGTTGCAGGCCACGGTTTGAAGGGTCTGTGCCAACAGCGCCTCGCTGAAGAGCAGGACCAGGCGCTGGATGTTCGGCCGAGCCGCCATGGCCTCGTGCATCTTACCGAGCTCGATGCGGGACGCCGTGCCACTCATCTGCACGATGTAGCGCCCGAACGATCGGCGGGTCACGAATGCGCTCACCAGGCCGAACAACCCCTCACAGCCGAAGGTGGCCATCTCGACAGTCTTGCCGTCATGCATGACCGTGACGAGGGACACCATCGCATCGTGAGGAAAATAGGTATGCGCGATGGTCTCGCCCGTCTCGTAGAGCGTCTCGCCTCGCTTGAGGTCGATGGTGGTCAGATGTGGCTCCAGAAAGGCAAAATCATCCGGCGTCAGGGTCGCGAGAAGCCGGTTGTCCCGGTGCTGCGGAGTTTTTCGAACCTGTGCCATGGCAGAGGCTCCGATTCAGCCGGAATAAGCCCCAAATCATCTAACGCGCCAGAGGGGCGGTATGGTCCACGGATGAGTGAATTCGCAAGGCTCCCGGCTCGGAACCCGGGCATGACACCGGCATCCATCTTGCCCGCCTCCGGCTGAGACCGTATCCATGGCGGCATGAGCATCCGCATCGCTTCCCTCCAGCGTTATCCCGTGAAGGGCCTCTCGCCCGAGCCGCTGTCCTCCGTCGCGCTCACCAAGGGCGATTACTTCCCCGGCGACCGGCTGTTCGCCGTCGAGAACGGCCCGGCCGGCTTCGAGCCGGACAACCCGCAGCACCAGCCCAAGATCAAGTTCCTGATGCTGATGCGGAACGAGAGCCTGGCGCGGCTCAAGACCCGCTATCTCGACAGCATCACCACGCTCTTCATCGAGCAGGGCGGGCGCGAGGTGGCCCGGGGCGATCTCTCGACCCGGGAGGGGCGGCTCGCCATCGAGGCGTTCTTCCGCCGCTTCATGCCCAAGGAGCTGCGCGGCCCGCCGAAGGTGCTCGCAGCCCCTGACGGCTTCCGCTTCACCGATTCCCGCCGCGGCTTCGTCTCGCTCGTCAACCTGGCGAGCGTGCGGGAGCTGGAGAGCGTGGTCGGCGCACCCGTCGATCCCTTACGCTTTCGCGGCAACATCCACATCGAGGGTCTCGCGCCATGGGCGGAGTTCGACCTCGTCGGCAAGATCTTGACCGCGCCCTCCGGCGTGCGCCTGAAGGTGACCAAGCGAATCGAGCGCTGCGCGGCCACCAACGTCGATCCTGACACCGGCCTGCGCGACCTGGAGATCCCGAAGACCCTGATGAAGGCCTACGGTCATTTCGACTGCGGCATCTACGCGGAGGTGTTGAGCGGCGGAACGCTGCAAGCGGGCGACAGTCTCGATCGGGAGCAGGGAGCGTTGGCCCTCTAGCGCATTGCGCTAGAGGATGATGTTCCCGCCGGCCGTGCTGTTCCAGATGACCCCGGTTCCGACAGTGATGGCGAAGCTGGGAGACACCGCCATGCCCTGCGCTCCGACATATCCGTAAAGAACGCCGCTCGTCATGTTGTAGTAGAGAAAGCCGGCGTTCTGCTGTCCAGGCGCCGTTGACCCCATCAAGATCGACCCGCTGAAAGCGTTGTCCGATCCTCCAGTGATCGCGTCGATGCGGGACAGATCGATGACGTCGAGGGTCGAGCCATCGACGCCGCCGGCCAGAGAATGGTCGAAGTCGGAAAGCACATCGCTGGAACTCGGGTCGGGATTGAGGTCGGCGAGGCTGCTGAACACGAAGGTGTCGCGGCCGAGACCGCCGCGAAGGCCATCGCGCCCGCCGCCGTCGTCGAGCGTGTCGTTCCCGTCTCGTCCTTCCAGGATGTTGCCGCCGATATTGCCGATAAGGTGATTGTCGAGATTGTTGCCGTAGCCGTTGGCGCCCATGGTGCCGATGAGCGTCATGTTCTCGACATGGGCCGAGAGCGTGTAGTTCGCCGAGGCCGACTGGACGAGATCGGTTCCTTCACCAGCAAGTTCGGTCACCACATCGTCGTCCCTGTCGACCACATAAGTGTCATTGCCAACACCTCCCACCAGGCTGTCCTGGCCTGAATTGCCGTTGACGAACCCTCCTTCGAGTCGATCGTTGCCGATGCCGCCATAGAGGGTGTCGTTCCATTGACCGCCGGTCATGACGTTGTCGAGGTCGTTGCCGGTGCCGCGGCGTCCCTCGAGCACCGGAGGCTGCAGGATGAGCCTCTCCACATGATCCGGCAGAACGAAATCGATGCTGCTGAAGATGCTGTCGAAACCGGCATCTGCTGCTTCGATCACCACGTCACCGGCATCATCGACGAAATAGGAGTCCTGCCCGAGCCCGCCGCGCAGGGTGTCGTTGCCGCCGTAACCGTAGAGATAATCGTCGTTGCTGCCGGTGGTGATATCATTGGCAAGGCCGTTGCCCTGCGCGACGTTGAAACGGCCGTTGTTGAGGATCACAAGCGCCTCCAGGCCGGCACCGAGCGTGTAATCCGCAAGCGTCGTTCGAACGGTGTCGATATCCTCGGGATCACCCTGATCGTCGATCACATCGTCAGTATCGTCGATCACATAGACATCGTTGCCGACGCCGCCGACGAGCGAGTCCCGGCCGATCCCGCCGATGAGCGTGTCGTCCCGCAGGCCGCCTTCAAGCGTGTCGTCGCCGTCCGCGCCTGCGAGACTGTTCGCGAGCATCGTGTTTCCGGTGATGAGGTTGTTCTGGGCGTTGCCCGTGCCGGCAGTGGCCTTGCCGAGCAGAACGAGATGCTCCACGTGGTCGCCGATTGTGTAATCGATGGTGGCATGGACCGTGTCATACCCACCGTCGGCCTGCTCGACGACCACAGCTTCAGCATTGCCGATGAGGTAGATGTCGTTATGGGCGCCGCCCTCCAGCGTATCGGCTCCAGTGCCGCCGTCGAGGGTGTCGTTGCCTTCGCCCCCCATGAGGGAATTCGCGAGCGCGTTTCCGACGATGAGATTGTCGATGGCATTGCCCGTACCGGCAATGGCGGCTCCAATGAGGATGAGCCGCTCGACATTGTCGCCGAGAATATGATCGACCGAGGCCTGGACGCTGTCGTAGCCGTCGCCGGTCGCCTCCAGGATCTCGTCATTCGCATCGTCGACGAGGTAGAGGTCGTTGCCTGCGCCGCCTTGCAGCACGTCCGCTCCCGCAGCACCGTCGAGGGTGTCATGGCCCGCCTCACCCTTGAGGGTGTTTGCCAGGGCATTGCCGGTGATGGCGTTGTCGAGGGAATTGCCGGTGCCGAAAAGGGCGCCGCCCGTCAGAACCAGCCGCTCGACATGGGCGCCGAGCGTGTAGCTGGAGGCAGCCTGCACCGTGTCCGTGCCGCCGCCCTGGGCCTCCACGATCACGTCCCCCGCATCGTCGACGAGATAGAGATCGTTGCCCGCCCCGCCGTCGAGCGTATCGGCGGCGCCGCCACCGTCGAGCGTGTTGTTTCCGCCCGTGCCCGTGATCCTATTGTCGAGATCGTTGCCCGTGCCGCGAAGCGCGGCGGCGGTGAGCACCAGCCGCTCGACATGAGCGGCGAGTGTGTAGTTGATCTCCGTCCATATCGTATCGGTGCCGCCGTCGCCCCCTTCGACCGCCATGTCGCCGGCATCGTCGACGAAGTACACGTCGTCGCCTTGGCCACCGGCCATGGTGTCCGCGCCGACCTCGCCGTCGAGCCGGTCGTTGCCGTTGCCGCCACTGAGGGAATCACGATCTGATCCGCCGCTGAGATCGTCGCTGCCGTCGCCGCCCTGGAGCGAATCGGCGCCGGTGCCGCCCGAGATCGTGTCGTCGCCGGCGCCTCCCAAGAGAGTATCGTCACCGGCCGCCCCGTCGAGCCGGTTAGCCTGGGCAGTGCCTGTGATCCGGTTGGCGAGATCGTTGCCTGTTCCCGACACGGCGCTGCCGAGCAGGACGAGGTTCTCCACATGGGCGCTCAAGCTAAAGCTCACGGACGCCTGAACAGTGTCGATGCCCTCGTTCGCCTTCTCGGTGATCCGGTCCTGCGTATTGTCGACGATGTAGATGTCGTTGCCCTTGCCCCCGGCGAGCCTGTCGGCACCGGCCTCGCCGTCGAGAACGTTGTGGCCGCTGTTTCCGGTGATGGTGTTGGTGAGGCTGTTGCCGATGCCCTTGAGGTTTGCGCGACCGGTGAGGGTGAGATTCTCGATCTGGGAGCCGAGGGTCCAATTCACGGAAGTCTTGACCAGGTCGGTGCCGCCCTTGGCCTTCTCGGTCACCCGGTCGCCGGTGTTGTCGACGATGTAGGTGTCGTTGCCGGCGCCTCCCGTCATGCGGTCGCGGCCCTTGCGGCCGTCGAGCAGGTCGTTGCCGCCGAGCCCCGAGAGCACGTCGTTGGCCGAGGTGCCGAACAGCCGGTCGGCCCGCGGCGTGCCGGACAGGGTCTTGCTGGTGGGGGAGGCGAGGGCACTCCCGTCCTCGCGAGCGTTCAGGGCCTCGAGGGGATCGGGCTTGCGGGTCTTGAGCGCGGGGAGGGCGACAAATCGGGATTTGAGCGTGGCCATGCGAAACCCCTGACGAAGGAAGCTTGGCCGTTAAGCTAAGTTATATGTTATTATGAATCAATTCGTTCCGAAATCCGGAAGGCGCAACAAAAAAGGGAGAGCTAGGCTCTCCCTTTTCGTCTTGTTCGATGGGTCCGATTTACTCGGCGGCCGGGGTCTCCACCGGATCCGGGGCGAAGCCGGCGTTCTCCGCATTGGCCGCGTCGATCATCTCCTGACGGGTGCGACGGCGGCGGCGCGGGCGAACCGCAGCCTCGTCGTTGGCGGGCTCCTGCACCATCGGAGCGGCGCTCGGGACCTCATCCTGGGCGGCCGCGGGAGCGGGCGTGCGGACCGGATTCGTCAGGAAGGCCGGCAGGGTGCCCTGATCGGACACCTCGTCGTCCCTGCGGCGGTCGCGCGGGAAGCGCTCGCGGCGCTCCGGACGATCTCCACGCTCGAAGCGGTCGTTGCGGTCCGGCCGGTCGCCGCGCTCGGGGCGGTCACCCCGGTCGAAGCGGGCAGGGCGTTGTTCGTTGCGCTCGGGGCGCTCACCGTTCTCGGGGCGGGCCTCGAAGGGCTGCTCGTCGCGCGGCTGGAAATCCTGGCGCGGGCCGCGGTCGCGGGGCTGGAAGCGGTCGCGGCGGTCGCCGCGATCCTGGCGGTCGTTCCTGTCGTTCCGGTCGTTGCGATCCGGCCGGTCAGAACGCTCTTGGCGATCCCCCCGATCCTGGCGATCGTTACGGTCGAAGCGGGCAGGGCGTTGTTCATTACGCTCGGCCCGGTTCTCGTAAGGCTGCGGCTGCGAGCCGTAATCGCCTTCCTCGCCGTTGCCGAAATCCTGGGCACTGGCTCCGGCGCGCTCGAAGCTCGGGCGCTCGCCCTGGCCGAAGCCGTCTTCCTCGTTGCCGTCCTCGTCGAAGGACCGCGGCTGCTGGTAGCCATACTGCTCGCGCAGCTGCTCCTGGGCGGCGGCGATGATGCGGAAGTAGTGCTCGGCGTGCTGGAAGTAGTTCTCGGCCGCCACCGGGTCGCCGCTCGACTGCGCATCGCGGGCAAGCTGGCTGTATTTCTCGGCGATATGCTGAGCCGTGCCGCGGATCTTCACGTCCGGGCCGTTCGACTCATAGCTCTTCGTCAGGGGATTGGGCCCCTTGTTGTTGTTGCGGTTGTTGTTGCTACGACCGCGCATACGCCTGTTTTGTCCTGGTCTCATTTTCGCTCTACGAGCCTCGCTGGTTCTTTAAAGCCCACGCGATATGCAAGCCAATGTTCACCGAACGGGCTCAACGCCCACCGTTCGCGTGGCAAACCGTCTGTCGTTCAGCCATAGCCTTCAAGAAGCTTGGCCAGCCTTCAGTGTCGGGTTCAAGTGATCGCGCCAGGCTGTTCCGTTTAAAAAGCCCCTGCCTGCGCGATTGATATCGTTTGGTCTTCCGGCATGCCCTTCAGGGGCTGCCGATTTGTTTAGACCGGAGACGATCTCTGCTTCTGAATCTAGCGGGTTCCTTGCAGTCCAACAAGGCCTATTTCCGACTTTATCCAGTTGTGGGGCAAGAAAGCCTCACCCGGGCCATCACAATCGCTTCATGGCGACGCAGCGCGGGTTGTCTGATAGATCGTGTGCGGTCCGCAGGATTTCAAGGCCGTGGACCCCGGCCAAGCTCGATAAGGCCTCGGCCTGATCATAGCCGATCTCGACCACCAGCAGCCCCTGGGGAGCCAGCAGCCGCCCCGCTTCCCGTAAAATGACCCGGTAGGGCTCCAGCCCGTCCGGCCCCCCGTCCAGGGCCAGAAGCGGGTCATGCTCCCGTACTTCCTCGTCGAGGGTTGGGATCACCTCGGAGGCGATGTAGGGCGGATTCGAGACGATCAGGTCGAACGACCCGGAAACCGCATCCGCCCAGCGAGAGAGGGCGAAGTGGCAGCGGCGGCTGACCCGGTTGTCAATGGCATTGGCACGCGCTGTCACAAGGGCACCGAAGGACAGGTCGATCCCGAGGCCCGTGGCGCTCGGCAGTTCGTGAAGGAGCGCGACCAGGATGCAGCCCGACCCGGTGCCGAAATCGACGATTCTCAAGGGTGCCTGACGGTCGGGAAGCAGGGCGAGGGCGGTCTCGACCAGGGTCTCGGTGTCCGGACGGGGCACCAGGGTCTCCGGGGAGAGGCGGAAGGGCAGGCCCCAGAACTCCCGCCCGCCGAGGATCCGCGCCACCGGCTCATGGTTCAGGCGGCGCCGGGCGAAGGCGGCGAGGGTGTCCGCCTGCTCCGGCTTCAGGGGCGTGTCAGGCTGGCTGACAAGATCTGTCGCCGAGATGCCTAACGCTTCCAGAAGCAGCAGCCGGGCGTCCAGGGCTGCGGTCTCGAATCCGGCCTCGCTGAGGGTTCGGCGCAGCTCCTTCAGGGCCTCGGCACGGGTTTTCAAGGCAACAGGCCTTGCCGCCCGCTCACGCAGCCTGGTCCTGAGCGGCGAGCTGGGCCGCCTGATGCTCGGTCACCAGGGCGTCGATCAGCTCGTCGAGGGCATTGCCCGCCATCACTTCCTCCAGCTTGTAGAGGGTCAGGTTGATGCGATGGTCGGTCACGCGCCCTTGCGGAAAGTTGTAGGTTCGGATGCGCTCCGAGCGGTCGCCGGAGCCCACCTGCGCCTTGCGGTCGGCGGCGCGGGCCGCGTCCTTGGCGGTGCGCTCGGCGTCGTAGAGGCGGGCGCGCAGCAGGGCCATGGCCCGCGCGCGGTTCTTGTGCTGGGAGCGCTCGTCCTGGACGAACACCACCATGCCGGTCGGGATATGGGTGATGCGGATCGCCGATTCGGTCTTGTTCACGTGCTGGCCGCCGGCACCCTGCGCGCGCATGGTGTCGATCTTCAGGTCGGCGTCGTTGAGCGTGATATCCACATCCTCGGCCTCCGGCAGCACGGCGACCGTGGCGGCGGAGGTGTGGATGCGCCCTTGCGTTTCCGTATCCGGCACGCGCTGGACCCGGTGGACCCCGCTCTCGAACTTGAGGCGCGCAAACACGCTCCGGCCCTTGATCTCGGCCACCACTTCCTTGTAGCCGCCCGCCGTCCCCTCGCTCTCGGAGACGATCTCGACCTTCCAGCCCTTCAGGTCCGCATAGCGGGTGTACATGCGCAGCAGGTCGCCGGCGAAGAGGGCGGCCTCGTCGCCGCCGGTGCCGGCGCGGATCTCGAGGATGGCGCTCTTCTCGTCCGCCTCGTCCTTGGGCAGCAGCATCAGGCGCAGAGCCTGCGCCGCCTTCTCCAGATCGTCTCGAGCCTGGGGCAGCTCGTCCTCAGCGAGCGAACGCATCTCGGAATCCATGGAGGGGTCGTCCAGGAGCGCCTGCAGGCCCTGCAGGTTGTCCTCCATCGCCCGATAGGCGCGGATGGCCTCCGCCACTCCGTCGAGCTCGGCGAGCTCACGGGAGAGGGCGACGAATGTTTCCGGGTCCGGTCCGGCATTGAGCGTCGCCGTGATGATGTCATGGCGGGCGAGAATGGCGTTCAGGCGATCAGAGGGAGGGGCAATCGACATCAGACCGGAATACCACGGGTTTCCGCAAAATGGGCAAGCTTCGGACGCAGCGTTTCGCCGCCCCCGGCGCTCTTCAGTTCCTCGCGGATCAAGGCGCTGATATCCGCGACGTTCATCTCCAGCAACATGGCCTTCACCGGACCGATGGAGGCCGGAGACATGGATAACGAGCGGAAGCCCAGGCCGATCAAAGCCATGGCTTCGAGGGGGCGCCCGCCGATCTCGCCGCAGACCGTGGCCAGGCAGCCCGACGCTTGAGCATGCTCCGCCACCATGCTCAGGGCCCGCAGCATGGGTGCGCTCAACGGGTCGAAACGGTCCGCCACGCGCCGGTTCTCGCGGTCGCTGGCGAAGAGAAACTGCATCAGGTCGTTCGTGCCGAGCGAGATGAAGTCGGCGCTCGCGCAGATTTCCTTGAGCTGGAACAGGAGGGAGGGAACTTCCAGCATGACGCCGAGCTTCAGGTCCGCCGGCAGGGGGTGGTTGTGATTGGCGAGGTGAATCTTCTCCCGCTCCACGTACTGCTTGGCGCGCTCGAACTCGTCGCAGGTCGCCACCATGGGAAACATGATCTTCAAAGGCCGGCCGGCAGCGGCCTTGAGAAGAGCCCTGATCTGGGCGCGCAGCAGGCCCGGACGGTCGAGGCCGATGCGGATCGCGCGCCAGCCGAGGGCCGGGTTCTCCTCCTCGACGGATTGCATGTAAGGCAGGATCTTGTCGCCGCCGATATCCAGGGTACGAAAGGTGACGGGCCTGCCGCCGGCTTCCGCAAAGACGGTGCTGTAGAGCGCCTGCTGCTCGGAGGCCGAGGGCATCCGCTCGGCGATCATGAACTGCAACTCGGTGCGGAACAGGCCGACGCCCGCAGCGCCGGTCTCGGCCAGATGCGGCAGGTCGACCACGAGGCCGGCATTGAGCTGCAAGCTCACCTCGACCCCGTCCTTGCTGACGGACGGCACGTCGCGCAGCTTGAGGTACTGCTCCTGCCGACGGGCGCGCAACCGTGCCTTTTCGGCATAAGCCGCCTCCACATCCGGGTTCGGCCGGATCTGGATCTCACCCGCGGCGCCGTCGACGATGATGGCGTCGCCCGGTTCCGTGAGCGATGTCGCATTCGCTACCTCGCCGACTGCCGGGATGCCCAGCGCCCGGGCGACGATGGCGATGTGGCTTGTCGGCCCGCCCTCTTCGAGGACCAGGCCGCGCAGGCGCGAGCGGTCGTAGTCGAGCAGGGCGGCGGGTCCCATGGAGCGGGCCACGATGATGGCGTTCTCCGGCAGCTGCCCGCGTTCCGCGACGAAGTCCCGCCCCACGAGCTTGTGGAGCAGGCGATTGGCGAGGTCATCGAGGTCGTGCAGGCGCTCGCGCAGGTACGGATCGGTCTGGCGCAGCATGCGGGCGCGGTTGTCGGACTGGACCCGCTCCACGGCGGCTTCGGCCGTCAGGCCGGAGGTCACCGCCTCGCGCATGCGCCTGAGCCAGCCCTGATCGTGGGCGAACATGCGGAAGGTTTCGAGAACCTCCCGGTGCTCGCCGTGATGGGCCACATCCCCGCGTTCGATGAGCTCGTCGATGGACAGGCGCACCTCGGCGATGGCCGCGTCGAGACGCGTCAGCTCCGCTTCGATGTTCTCGGCGATGAGGTTCTTGACGACCACGCGAGGCTCGTGGAGCACCACGTATCCCAGTCCCACACCGTCGGCGAGGGCGACGCCCTTCTGGTAGACGGGGCGGCGCAGGGCAATGCCCGTTTCGACCGGCGCCAGGGCCTGCAGCTCGCCCGTGGCGAGCATCTCGGCCACCACCATCGCGGTGGTCTGGAGGGCCTCGACCTCTTCCTCGGTATAGACGCGATAGGTGCGGTTCTGGACGACGAGGACGCCGAGCGTATTGCCGGCGCGAAGCAGCGGCACGCCCAGGAAGGCGTGGTAGATTTCTTCGCCCGTCTCGGGCTTGTAGGAGAAGGAAGGATGGCTCTGGGCGTCGGAAAGCGCCAGGGGCTCGGCCGTCGAGGCGATGAGGCCCACGAGGCCTTCGCCCGACCGCATGACCGTGAGGTGGACGGCTTCCCGGTTCAGGCCCTCGGTGGCGAAGAGCTCGAGCACACCGTCGCCGCGCATCACGTAGACGGAGCACACCTCCGCCACCATGTTCGCAGCAATCTGGGTGACGATCTTGTCGAGACGGTCCTGCGCCCCGACCGGCTCCGCCATGATCTCGCGGAGGCGGCGCAGCAGAAGGCGCGGACCGCCGGGAGCACTTGGCATGAGCTTATCTGTTCCCGTCCTTCAAGGGCCGGCAAGGTGGACCGGCGGCTGACTCGTTCACTGTCGCAGCCTGACCGATCCCTCGTCAATCAGGCTTGATCTAGGCCGTATAGCGAGTGGAGCGTACGAACCGCAAGCTCCGTATAGGCCGATTCGATCAGCACTGAGAATTTAATCTCAGACGTGGTGATCGCGCGGATGTTGATCCCCTTGTCCGCCAAGGCCTTGAAGGCCCGGGCCGCCACGCCGGCATGGCTGCGCATCCCCACGCCGATGGCGGAGACCTTGACCACGTCGGTCGCACCCTGGAGCTCCTTGAAGGCGATCTCGTCCCGGTGGGCGTTCAGGAGCGCGCAGGCCCGCTCGTAATCGGCCGTGGGCACCGTGAAGGTGAGGTCCGTGGTGGCGGCATTGTCGGACACGACCTGGATGATCATGTCCACGTTGATGTTGGCCTCGGCCAGGGGCACGAAGATCGACGCGGCGATGCCCGGCTTGTCGGCAATGTCCCGCAGCGTGATCTGGGCTTCGTCGCGCGAATAGGCGATGCCCGTGACGACCTGCTGTTCCATGATGTCTTCCTCGTCGCAGATGAGGGTGCCGAGCTTGGGATCGGCGGGATCGTCGAAGCTGGAGCGGACATAGGTGGGTACGCGATGCATCATGGCGAGCTCGACCGAGCGCACCTGAAGCACCTTGGCCCCCAGCGAGGCCATTTCCAGCATTTCCTCGTAAGAAACCTTGTCCAGGCGCCGGGCCTTGGGCACGATGCGCGGATCGGTGGTGTAGACGCCGTCGACGTCCGTATAGATGTCGCAGCGCTCGGCCTGGATGGCGCCGGCGAGCGCCACGGCGCTGGTGTCGGAGCCGCCGCGGCCGAGGGTGGTGACGCGGCCCGTGGGCTGGTGAACGCCCTGGAAGCCGGAGACGACGGCGACTTCCTTTCTGTCGGTGAAGCTCTTGAGGATCCCTGTTCCGTCGATGGCGGCGATGCGGGCCGAGCCATGGGCCTCCGAGGTCATGATCGGGATCTGCCAACCCTGCCAGGAGCGGGCCTTGAGTCCCATCTCCTGCAAGGCAAGGGCGAGAAGGCCGGACGTCACCTGCTCGCCGGAGGCGACAACCACGTCGTATTCCTTGGAATCGTAGAGGGTCGAGGCCTCCTTGACCCAGCCGACGAGCTCGTTGGTCTTGCCCGCCATGGCGGAAACCACCACGGCCACGTCGTAGCCGGCCTCGACCTCGCGTTTGACATGCCGCGCCACGTTGCGGATGCGCTCTACGGTGGCGACGGAGGTTCCACCAAACTTCATGACGAGACGGGGCATGGGTGAGGAAGGGCCGTTAAGGGTCAGGGAAAATTTTGCCCTTCGCGGTGCGAAAGGCGCGTATACATGACGGTAGGGCCGCGCCCTGTCAACGCGCGTTTTCCCTCTCCATCCACCTCGGGTTTACCCGAGATGGACCGTATTTTGCACAAGTCGGGAACACCCGACTTGTGATGGGGAGGGATTCAGGGTGGGGGTCGCAAAGCCAAGCACTTCGTCCTATGAGCAGTTGCAAGGCGAATGCAGTGCTCTCATTCGGTGATCGCTCACCCGGTCGCACCACCCCCACCCCTACCCCTCCCCGCAAGGGGGAGGGAAGCCTCGCGGAGGATCTTATGACGACCATCGACCCCGCCGAGGTCGCCCGTTTCGACAAGATCGCCGAGACCTGGTGGGACCCGAAGGGGCCCATGAAGGTGCTGCACAAGTTCAATCCGGTGCGCTTAGGCTATATCCGCGACGAGGCCTGCCGCCGCTTCGGGCGCGACCCGCGCTCCGCCCGCTCGCTGGAGGGCATTGCGATTCTGGACGTAGGCTGCGGCGGTGGCGTTCTCTCCGAGCCGCTCGCGCGCCTCGGGGCCCGGGTGACGGGGCTCGATCCGGCCCCCACCAACATCTCGGTGGCCCAGCTCCATGCGGAGCGTGCGGGAGTGACCATCGATTACCGCAACGAGACCGTGGAATCGGTCGTCGCCAGGGGTGAGACCTTCGACATGGTGCTCGCCATGGAAGTGGTGGAGCACGTGGCCGACCGGCAGGCCTTCGTGAAGGCCTGCGCCCAGGCGGTGAAGCCGGGAGGCTCTCTCGCCATGGCAACGATCAACCGCACCCTGCGCTCCTTCGCCTCCGCCATCGTGGGAGCCGAATACATCCTCGGCTGGCTGCCCAAGGGCACCCACGAATGGGACAAGTTCGTCACGCCCGAGGAATTGGCCTCCGCCATCGAGACGGCAGGCTTCAGGGTCGACGACCTCAAGGGCGTCGCCTACAACCCGCTGCGGGACAGCTGGTCCCTCTCATCCGATACGGCCGTCAATTATATGCTGCTGGCCTCGAAGGCTTGAGCGGCCTTTCCCGCGGCGCGATGCGAAGCAGCAGATAGCCTGCAAGCGCCGACAAGGCGGAGCCCATCAGCACGCCGATCTTGGTGGCATCCCCCAGTTCCGGCTGGCTCGGGAACGCGAGCGCCCCGATGAAGAGGCTCATGGTGAAACCGATGCCGCACAACAGGGCAACGCCATAGCATTGGGCGCGCGTCGCGCCTGCCGGGACATCGGCGAGGTTGAGCCTGATCGCGAGCTCCGAGAACGCGAAGACGCCAGCCTGCTTTCCGATGAAGAGGCCCAGGGCGATGCCGAGGGGCAGGGGGCTCAGGATGGCATCGAGAGAAAGCCCGGACAAAGACACGCCCGCATTGGCGAGGCCGAAGATCGGGATGATCGCATAGGCGACCCAGCCGTGAAGGGCATGCTCGAGCCGGTGGAGGGGCGCATCCTCGGCGCGTGTCTTCTTCGGATCCGCCTGAAGCGGGATGGTGAGCGCTAGCGCAACGCCGGCAAGGGTGGCGTGAATGCCCGATTTCAGGACGAAGAACCACAGCACCGCGCCAACAGTGAGATAAGGCAGGAGCGACACGATCCCGAAACGGTTGAAGGCCACCAGCGCAACGAGGCACAGGGCGGCTGCGCCCAGCATCATCAGCGACAGGTCGCTGGTGTAGAAGAAGGCGATGATGACGATTGCGCCGAGATCATCGAGGATCGCCAGCGCCGTCAGGAAGATCTTGAGCGACGCCGGGACCCTGGAGCCGAGGATCGCCAGCACGCCGAGCGCAAAGGCAATGTCGGTGGCGGCCGGGATGGCCCAGCCGTGATGGAGCTGCGGCTCGTTCAATGTGATGGCGAGATAGACGAGCGCCGGCACGACCATGCCGCCGAAGGCCGCGATGCCGGGCAGCATGCGGCGCGGCCAGGTGGAGAGCTGCCCGTCCAGCATCTCGCGCTTGATCTCGAGCCCGACCAGCAGGAAGAACACCGCCATGAGCGCATCGTTGATCCAGTGCAGGATGCTGAGGCCGAAGACATAGGTCTTGAGCAGGCCGAAATAGGCGTCGGCCAACGGCGAATTGGCGATCGCGAGGGCGATCACCGTTACGCCCATGAGGATCAAGCCGCCGGAGGCTTCGCTGTCGAAGAACATGCGCATCAGCGAGATGCGTCGCGTGGGCTTCGGGCTGCTTGCCGGCCGATCCATCCTTGCCTCCTTGTGACCCCAGAAGAATTTATAGCGAATGGTTCGGATCAAGCGTCCGGAAATGATCCGGTCCAGACACAATACCAGGAGCAACTCTGCCGGATCAGGCCGCTCCGGCAGCCATGTGCCGGCGTCGCGTGCCGAGCACGGTTTCGAGGGTGACGGGCCGGTAGTCCCAGGCGTCCACGCCCACATCGTATTGCCGCGTCTGCGGCTTGAGCTTGCCATGGGAGTGCCCATGCAGGTCGATCCAGCCGCGGCCCATGTTCTTCCAGGTGCGAAAGGCGTAATGGCACATCACGACCGCACGCCCGTCGAGCATGAGCTCCGCGTAGGCCTGCACGCTCTCCCAGCCCCTCGCAGCAAGGGTCGCGGTCCCATCGTTGTTGCCGGTGATCAGGTGCTTGCGGCCGTTGAGCAGCCCGAGCAGTTCATCGATCCGTTCCGGCCGCACATGCAGGGCGAAGTCACCGAGGTGCCAGACGTCGTCTCCCGGTGAGACGACCTCGTTCCAGTTGACGATGAGCGCCTCGTCATGTTCGGGAATCGTCTTGAACGGACGCTTGTCGATGCGCAGCACCCGCGGGTCGCCGAAATGGGTATCGCTGGTGAAGAAGACCGCCAAATGAGCCCCTGCGATTGGTTTCGATGAAATGGAGTTCGAGGTTGAAACGTCGACCCTGGAACAGAGTTCAGCCCGACACGGCTTCGAATTCCGGATCGGAATTCGATCGGGCCGACAATGTTTCCTTAACGTAAGCTATGCTATTTCCAATCCGCATCTGGCCAAATCGAGACAATAAAAGTCCCCAACAGCTAGGCTCGCTGTGACTGAGGTGCATTTACGCAGGCCAAACCTGCCACCGCTGCAACCTTAAGGGGCAAACCTTGAAGATCATCACCACTCTCGCCGTGACCGGCTTCTTTGCCGTGTCCGCTTTCAGCGCAGCGATTGCTGCCAATCGGCATGTCGATATTGTCAACGATACCGGAATGACCATGTCCGAGTTCTATGCTTCCGCGACCGGCACGGACGATTGGGAGGAAGATATCCTCGGTTCGGATACCCTGGCAGTCGGAGAGGTGTTCGACATCGACATCGATGACGGCACCGGCGCATGCAAGTTCGACTTCAAGGCGGTGTTCACCGATGGCAGCTCCCACGTTAGACGCTCGGTCGACGTCTGCTCGATCTCGAAATTCACCTATCGTCGCTGAGCCCAGAGCATATTTCGGCGAAGCGGATCCGGTTCGCCGTCAAATATGCGGCGAGCAAAAGAAGAGAGATGATTCCACGTCAGTGGAAACAGCTCTAGGGCTCCGAAGATCTTCACGGGGAAAACAGATGATCAAGTCTAAGCTTTTCGGGCTGGTCCTGACAGGCCTTGCCATGGGCCTGAGCGTTCCGGCTATGGCCGGAGGGCCGGGTGTGTATACGGTCAAGGGGAACAATGGCGAGCCCGACAGCGACTACACGGGAACGCTGACCATCGTCCAGACGAGCAAGGATACGTTCAAGCTCACCTGGAACATCGCCGGCGAGCGGTACGATGGTTTCGCCATCGGCGACGAGCGCATTCTGGCTGCGAGCTTCTCCAGCAAAGGCTCCAGCGGAACGGCGCTTCTCGTCGAGGACGACGAGAACAAGGGCGGCTACAAGAGCATCTGGGCGTTCAGAAACGAGACGCAGCTCGGCATCGAGATGATCTCGCCGAAGAAATAGCCCGATCTTTCAAGGGTTGGGACAGGCGGAGCACTGCCCCTAATTTCTGTCGTCAGGCACGATGGGCAGGGGAAGCACGTCGATGCCTTCCTCCAGAAGTGCCTTGGCCTCAGTGAGGTCCGCCTCGCCGAAGATCGAACGCTCCTCCGTCTCGCCGTAATGCATCTTGCGGGCTTCCTCGACGAAGTCTTTGCCGACGTTCTCGGCGTTCTTCATCACGTGTTCGCGCAGGGCTCGCAGCGCAGCGCGCAATTCCCGCTCCCGCTCGGAGAGAACCGCCATCGGCTGGGCCTCCGGCGCCGGTGCCGTAAGTGCCTTGTCCGTGCGGGCGACGGAGGGCGCCATGATCTGCTTCTCGACCTTCGCGGAGTTGCAGAACGGGCAGGTCACGAAGCCGCGCTTGCGCTGCGTCTCGAACGCCTCGCTTGAGGGGAACCAGCTTTCGAACTCATGGGCCTGCTCGCAGGCCAGGGCGTACTTGATCATGTCCTGGTAAGACGTATGGATGAGGGCTCGAAAAGGGAAGGGGGATCAGGCGGTGGCCGCCCGATCCGTCTCGATGGCGGGAACGACCTCGACCTTGAATGCCTTAGCGTTCTTGAGGGTCGGGATGCGGCCGCGGACCTCCGCCACGAGGGCCGTGTCGATCTCGGCCAGGAACACGCCGGGCTCCGTACCGCCTTCCGCCAGAACCCGGCCCCAGGGATCGATGATCAGCGAATGGCCGTAGGTTTCGCGCCCGTCCTCATGCAGTCCGGCCTGGGCGGCGGAGATCATGAAGGAACCCGTCTCGATGGCCCGCGCCCGGTGCAGCACATGCCAATGCGCCTCGCCGGTCTGTTTGGTGAAGGCAGCCGGCGCCGACAGGAACGAGGCTCCGTTCTCGGCTAGAGCCTTGTAGAGGGCGGCGAAGCGCACGTCGTAGCAGATGGTCATGCCGAGATAGCCCCAGGGTGTCTCGGCTGCGATGGCTGAGGTGCCGCCCGTATAGGTGGCCGATTCGCGCCAGCTCTCACCGTTCGGCAGGTCGACATCATAGAGGTGGATCTTGTCGTAGGAGGTCACCACTTCGCCGCTCGCGTCGATCAGGAACGCCCGGTTGGCGACCTTGTCGCCTTCCTTGACGGCGATCGAGCCGATCTGGACCACGATGCCCCGCTCCCGCGCCACCTCGCGCAAGGAGGCCAGCACCGGATCCTGCGCTTCGGGCCCGACCTTGTCGAAGAGTTCGGCCCGGTCCCGGCACACCAGCGAGGTCATCTCCGGGGTCTGGGCGAAATGCGCGCCTTGGTCTGCGGCCTGACGGACCAAGGCCACCGCATCGTCGCGGTTCTTGAGCACGTCGCGCCCGGAGCGCATCTGGATGCAGGCGGCGGTGAAGCGGGTCGGGTTCATCGAATCTGGTCTCCGTCAGGCCTGCAGTAAAGGCTCGAGCTGGCCCCTGTCATCAAGAGCATACAGGTCGTCGCAGCCGCCGACATGCTTTTCCCCGATGAAGATCTGCGGCACGGTGGTGCGGCCCTTGGCCTTCTGGATCATCTCGGCCCGGGCTTCCGGCTTCTTCTCGATGTCGATCTCGGTGAAGGCGGCGCCTTTGTCGTCGAGAAGCTTCTTGGCGGCCGAGCAATATGGGCACCAGCCCTTGGTATAAATAGTGATAGGCTGCATGGCAGAGAATTCTCCTGTGTTGGAGGGGATATAGGAAGCTTTAGGCTCCAATCACAACTCCTTCACAACTCGCGCGAAGGCGAGAATATCCACCTTGGCCGCTCCGCCGCGCAAGAGCGCCCGCGCGGCGGCATTGGCGGTGGAGCCCGTGGTCAGAACATCGTCGATGAGAAGCACCCGCTTCTCCTCCAGCCGCGCCCTGGCCTCGGCAGGCACGCGGAAGGCACCCTGCAGGTTTTCCTGCCGCTGCGCCTTGGTCAGACCGACCTGACGGCGGGTGTGTTTGACGCGGGCGAGCAGGAACGGGTCGCAGGGCACGCCGCTCCCGGCCGACACGGCCCTGGCGAGAGCCATCGCCTGGTTGAAGCGGCGCCACCAGAGCCGCCAGCGATGGAGCGGGACCGGCACGATCACGTCCGCATCGGCTAGAAGCTCTGCCCCGGCCCGGGCCATCATGCCGCCGAGGGCCCGGGCGAGTTCGAGCCGGTCGTTGTATTTCAGCTGGTGCACGAGGAGGCTCGCGGTTCCCTCATACTCGGCCACGGCCCGAGCGCGCCCAAAAACCGGCGGATCGGCGATGGCCGCCGGCGAGAGCAGCGGTTGGCCGAGATCGACGGCGAACGGCGTTCCGAGCCGGTCGCAGAAGGGACGCTCGATGAAGCGCACCTGAGACCAGCAGCCGGCACAGAGGGAATGAGGCTCTCCCGTCGCGGCCTGGCAGGCGATGCAGGTGGGCGGGTAGATGAGCCCCAGAGCCGAACGCCAAGTTTCCCTCGCTCCGAGGCGGAAGCGGTCGTGGAGTTGAATCGGCTCAGCGTCGAGAGGCTTGCTCATGGATGAAGATTAGCTGAACAGCCGGTGAGGGGCGAGAAGGGTAGCCAAGGCTTTTCCCCTCCCCCTTGCGGGGAGAGGCAGGGGTGGGGGTGGTCCAACCGGCGAGACCTCTAATCCAGACAGGTGCTGTAGCGGCCATCGTGCTCTCTGGATGAGGGTCAGCATGCCGACTTTGCGACCCCCACCCTTAATCCCTCCCCGCAAGGGGGAGGGAAGAGGCGTTCCACTCAAAAAATCCTTTGAGCTTCGTCCAGTACACGCCATATCCAGCGCCTCATGAGCACGCCCCTCGTCTTCGACCGCTCCCTCGTCCGCCGGCGCCTCGCTCGCGCGCTGCATCAGGGCTATGCCGATTTCCTGCTGGTTCGTACCGTCGAGGATCTGGAGGAGCGGCTCTCCGCCGTGCTGCGGGAGTTCCCGCTCGCGCTCGATGTGGGAACCCCGACGCCCGCCGCTGCCGAGGCTTTGCGCCGGAGCGGGCGCGCTGGGACGGTGGTCCGGCTGTCGCTGGTGCCGGAGCCGGGCAGCACCCTGGGGGACGAGGAGCATCTGCCGTTTTCCGGCGAGCGCTTCGACCTCGCCGTGTCTCTCCTGTCCCTGCATTCCGTCAACGACCTGCCTGGCTCCCTCATCCAGATCCGCCGGGCGCTGAAACCCGACGGCCTGTTCATCGGGGCGCTGCTCGGCGGGAGCACGCTCACCGAGCTGCGCCAATCCCTCACGCAGGCCGAATCGGAGGTGGAGGGCGGCGTGAGTCCCCGCGTGGCTCCCTTTGCCGATCTGCGCGACATCGGCGGCCTGCTTCAGCGCGCGGGCTTTGCCCTGCCGGTGACCGATTCCGACGTCGTTCGGGTACGCTATGCCAATGCCTTCGCCCTCATGCGGGACCTGCGCCGGATGGGCCTGACCAACGCGCTCAACGACCGCCGCAAAACCCCGCTGCGGCGCGCCACCCTCATGCGGGCGGCCGAGATCTATGCGGAGCGTTTCGGCGAGCCGGACGGACGGATCCCGGCCACCTTCGAGATCGTCTGGCTCTCGGGCTGGACCCCGCATGAAAGCCAGCAGAAGCCGCTGCGCCCCGGTTCGGCCAAGGTGCGGTTGGCCGATGCGCTCGGCGTGAAGGAAGGCGCACCCAAGCCCGGTAAGGAGTAGCCGGTCGGCTTGACGCCTTGGGGTGCACCTAGGTTGCCCTATCTTCATTCTCCAGGGGACACGTCTTGGAGAAGGAAACGCCATGAAGGAGCCCGGTCCGGATCATCCGATCACCATCACGAGCAATCCGCACCGCATCCGGGTTATGCTCGGCGGCTTCATCGTCGCGGAGACGACGCAGGCGCTCACCCTGCAGGAGGCGACCCTTCCACCCGTGCACTACATTCCGCGCCAGGATGTGCACATGGATCTCCTGGATTCCACGGATCATCACACCCATTGCCCCTACAAGGGCAATGCCTCCTATTTCACCGTCAACGGAGGCGGGCTCGTGCGCGAGAATGCGGCCTGGAGCTATGAGGAGCCGTTCCCCTCGGTCGTCGCCATCAAGGAGCATCTGGCCTTCTATCCGGAGAAGGTGGATGCCATCGAGGAGTTCAAGGACTAGGATGTTCTCCTAATGGCGTAAGGGAGGCCGGTTGCTGCCTCGGCAAGCACGAGGCATCTTCGGCGCAAAGAAATCCCACCTCGGGAAACATCCATGTCGCCGTTCACCTTCAATACCGCACCCTCCCTCGTCTTCGGCTCCGGCAGCATCGCGCGCCTCGGCCAAATCGTCGCCCAGCGCCTCGGGCCGCGTGTGGCGCTGGTCACCGATGCCGGGCTCGTGAAGGCAGGGCTCATTGCGCCGGCCCTCCATGCACTGGAGGAAGCCGGCATCGCGGTCGATGTGTTCGATGCGGTCGTCGCCGATCCGCCGGAGGAGGTAGTGCTCGCCGCCGTTGCGAAGGCCAGAGCCTTCGATGCGAGGGCGGTCATCGGCTTCGGCGGCGGCTCCTCCATCGATGTGGCAAAGCTCGTGGCGCTGCTTGCGGCGAGCGGCGAGAGCCTTTCCGACATCTATGGTGTCGGCCTCGCGAAGGGACCCCGGCTGCCGCTGCTCGCCATTCCCACGACCGCCGGCACGGGATCGGAGGTGACCCCGATCTCCATCGTCACCACGGGAGCGCATGAGAAGAAGGGCGTCGTCTCGCCGCTCATCATCCCGGATATTGCGCTTCTCGACCCCGATCTCACCCTCGGCCTGCCGCCGCATGTGACGGCAGCCACCGGCATCGACGCGATGGTGCACGCCATCGAGGCCTATACCTCGACGAGCGCCAACAACAATCCGGTCTCGCAGGCGCTGGCGAAGGAAGCCCTGCGGCTCCTGGGCCGCAACATCGAGCGCGCCGTGCACCAAGGGCGCGACGTCGAGGCGCGCTCGGCCATGCTGCTCGGCTCCATGCTGGCGGGCCAGGCCTTCGCCAACGCGCCGGTCGCCGCCGTCCACGCGCTGGCCTATCCTGTCGGCGGGCATTTCGGCATTCCCCACGGGCTCTCCAACGCCCTCGTGCTGCCGCATGTCCTGCGCTTCAACGCGAGCGCCTGCGAGGCCGCTTATGCGGAACTCGCACCCTTTGCTTTCCCTGAACTGGAAAGCCGCGCCAGCGCCTCGGCCTTCGTCGAGGCTCTGGCTTCCCTCTGCGCGAAGGTGGGCTTGCAGCCGCGCCTGCGCGATGTGGGCATCCCTAGGGATGCGGTGCCGATGATGGCCGAGGATGCGATGAATCAGACGCGTCTGCTCGTGAACAATCCGCGCCCTCTCACGCTTGACGATGCGCGCGCCATCTACGAAGCGGCCTGGTGAGACGCGCGATGTCAGACCGTCCCTCGCGCCCCGATCGCTCGGCTTTCCGGCTGTTTCGCCCCATCGCCACCCGCTGGATGGACAACGATGCCTACGGGCACGTGAACAACGTGCATTACTACTCGTATTTCGACTCGGCGGTGAACGGCTGGCTCGTCGAGAAAGGGCTTCTCACCATTACCGAGAGCCCCGTCATCGGTCTCGTGGTGGAGTCCGGCTGCAGCTATTTCGAGAGCGTCGTCTTCCCCGAGGCGCTGGAGGCGGGGATTGCGGTCGCGCATCTCGGGCGCTCCTCGGTGCGCTACCGGATCGGGATCTTCAAGCACGGCGCTCAAGCGGCGGCGGCACAGGGGCATTTCGTCCATGTCTATGTGGACCGTGCCACCCAGCGACCGGTGGAGATCCCGCCCGAGACACGCAGAGCTCTCAGCGAGCTTGCCTGAGGCGTCCGCTCAAGGACACGAGCGCGACGCCGGTCAGCACCACGGCACCGCCGATCATCTCGCGCAGGCCGATGCTCTCGTTGAGGAAGAGGACGGCAAGGGTCGCCGTCCAGACCGGCTGGAGATAGCCGACCATCGAGGCTCGGGTCGGACCGGCGCGGCGGATGAGCCGCATGAAGAGCAGAATCGGCAGGGCGGTCGAGATGATGCCAAGCGCCAGCAGCGAAGCCGCGCTGTTCTGCACCGCTGCATAGGCGGACGGGCCGGTGACGATGAGCGCCAGCGCGGTCGCCGGAATGGCGGAGCAGATCTGCTGACCGAGAGCAAGACGGGCCGGATCCGCATGTTTGATCGAGCGGACATAGAGGTTCGCGGTGGCATAGCTGAGGGCGGTCGCCACCATGATCAGCGCACCCCAGGGGCTGATGCCGCTATCCGGCAGGGCCGCAGGTCCGATGAGGATGCCCATGCCCCCAAAGCCGATGAGGACGCCCGCGAAGCGCCGCGGGGTCAGCCGCTCATCCGCGTAAAGCAGGTGCGACAGAACCGCGACGATGAGCGGCCCGGACGCCTGGATCATGGCCGCCGGAGCGGTTCCGATCTGAGTCAGCGCATACGCCGTCAAGACGTTCGGGATCCAACCGTTGAAGGCGCCGAGGACCACCCAATGATGCCATTGGCCATTGTCGGGGCGGAAGCTCTTGGCCTGCACGGCGAACCACGAGACGAGGGCGGACGCGCCGACGAGGCCACGGATGGAGGCCAGCACGAAGGGGTTTATGTCTCCGCTCAACTTGATGAACAGGAAGGAGGTAGACCACAGCATCGAGCAGACGAGGAGGTTCACCACCATGAAGACTGGGGTCGGGGCTGCGGGAAGCGCGGCGGCTTCCCCAGGTGCGGCGGACATGCGCAACCTCAGACCAGGAGATCGACGAGGAAGGGGATCAGCGGCTCGTCGGCCGGCGGCATGGGATAGGAGCGCAGCTCCTGCGGCCTGACCCATTTCAAACCCTGCCCTTCCAGCGGCTGCACGAAGCCGTCCCAGCGGCGGCAGACATAGAGCGGCATGAGCAGGTGGAAGGTCTCGTAAGGGTGGCTCGCGAACGTCAGCGGCGCGAGGCAGGCCTCCTTCACGGTGATGCCGAGCTCCTCGCGCAGCTCCCGGATCAGCGTCTCCTCCGGCCGCTCGCCCGGCTCGACCTTGCCGCCGGGAAACTCCCACAGGCCGGCCAGCTGCTTCCCTTCAGGCCGCTGCGCCAGGAGGATTCGGTTGTCCGTATCGATCAGGGCGACGGCAACGACGAGGGTGAGCTTGAGGGGGGGCATGTTTATCCGTACGGCCTGAGTGATATTAGCTCCGGTAGTCTCCGTTGATCTCCACATAGGCCTTGGTCAGGTCGCAGGTCCACGCGGTTGCCTCGCCGCGGCCAAGGCCCAGATCCACGCGGATCGTGATCTCGTCGCCCTGCATGTAGGCGGAGGTCTTGGCCTCGTCGTATTCCGGATCGCGAGCGCCCTTCACGGCCACGCGGATGTCGCCGAACCAGATCGCGAGCTTGTCGCGCTCCGCGGGCTCGCCGGCCTTGCCGACGGCCATGACCACGCGGCCCCAGTTGGCATCCTCGCCGGCCACCGCCGTCTTCACGAGCGGCGAGTTGGCGATCGCCATGGCGATGCGCTTGGCGGAGGTCGCGCCCGTGGCGCCAGTCACCTTCACGGTCACGAACTTGCGCGCGCCCTCGCCGTCGCGGGCGACCTGCTGGGCGAGATCACACAGAAGGCCTTCGAGCGCTGCGCGAAACTCCTTCAGGCGCCGGTCGCTCGGCAGCGAGATCGCCGGCGCACCCCTGGCGGCGGCCGCGCCAGTGGCGAAGAACAGAAGCGTGTCGGAGGTCGAGGTGTCGCTGTCCACCGTCACGCAATTGAAGCTCTTGTCGGCGCCCTTCTTCAAAAGCGTCTGCAGCACCGGGGCGGCGATGGGCGCGTCGGTGAAGACGAAGGAGAGCATCGTCGCCATGTCGGGCGCGATCATGCCCGCGCCTTTGGCGATGCCGTTGATGGTGACTTCGACCCCGCCGATGGTGGCCCTGCGGGTCGCCACCTTCGGGAAGGTGTCGGTGGTCATGATCGCCTTGGCGGCGTCGAGCCAGGCGGTGGGCTTCGCCTTCTTCTCGCAGGCCGCGAGCACGCCGCCGAATTTCGTGGCGTCGAGCGGTTCGCCGATGACGCCGGTGGAGGCGATGAAAACCTGGGAGACGCGGCAGCCCGCCGCCTCGGCGGCGATGTCGGCGGTGAGCTTGACGGCTTCCGCGCCCTTCTTGCCGGTGAAGGCATTGGCGTTGCCCGAGTTCACGACCAGCGCCCGGGCCGTGCCCTTCCCTAAGTTCTTGCGGCACCAGTCGACAGGGGCCGAGGGGCATTTGGAGCGGGTGAAGACACCTGCGACACTCGTATCCTTCGGCAGGGTCACGTAGAGCACGTCCGTCCGATTCTTGTATCGGATGCCGGCCTCCGCTGTTGCGATCCTGACGCCTTCAAGGGCGGGAAGCGTCGGAAACGACTTGGGCGCAAGCGGAGACACGGTCTTGGACATGCGAGAACTCGGCGATGTGGGGATACGACGTTGCGACCCGCGACCTGTGGTTTTTTAAGGCTTCTTGTCAAGTGCAAGCTTCACCAAACGTCATTTCGAATTAGCTGAACGGCGCCGCCTCGCCAGTACCTTTGATCCGGTTTGAGAAGAATGGAGCCCTTCCGTGACAGGCCAGCATCCCGTCATTCCGGACGGGCCTAGCGCGAATCCTCCCCCTTTGCGGGGGAGGGTGGCGAACGAAAGTGAGCCGGGAGAGGGGACGTCATCGGTCTCGCACTGCCCCTCTCCCGACCCTCGCTGACGCGAGGGCCACCCTCTCCCGCACAGGGGAGAGGGCAGGTGGCGCGTTCTCATTTTGTTCTTGACAATCGTCCTAAGCTGGGCTATATCATTCCCTATCCCCGCCCTCGAGGGGCGCGCTCGCGAGGCGTCGCAAGAGTGGGGCAGGGAGCGGTCCCGCCGCAGGCCTCGCACCCCTGTGATCGCGGGTGGCCGATCCTGGCTTGATCCAGGTCCGCTGAAACAAACCGCGCGTGACGAGCAGTCCGGCTCTCACTTTCCAATCACACCATCGAGCCGGGCTGCCTGACGCGCCACCCTCGATCTCACCCCAAGGCTCGCAGCTCACGCTGCGGGCCCCAAGGCGCTGGCTCTTTGACAGACACATCCGTCATCCCGGACGGCGCAGCCGATCCGGGATCGCAAGACCAGGAAAGCACCGTCCTCCCGGGGCTGCGCAGCAGAGCCCGGGATCCATAACCACGACATTCACGGAGAACACACAGGCATTGCCGCCGTACCTCCTCTTGTCACGTCAGCGGTTATGGATCCCCGCCTGCGCGGGGATGACAGTGTCGAGGTTCAGGCCCATGAAAAGGGCGGCCTCAAGGCCGCCCGATGATCTTACCGCTCCGTGACGCTTATGGCTGCTTCTGCTCGACGAGTTTGCCCTTGTCGTCCAGGCGTTCGATCTTGGCATTCTTGCGCAGGCCGAGGATCAGGTCCTGCTGGGCCTTGCGGGCAAGGTAGGTTTGCACCTGGTCCTTGGTCTCCTCGAAGCTCGGCGCCGGCTTGTTGCGCTTCTCCTCGACCTTGATCACGTGCCAGCCGAACTGGCTCTTGACGGGATCGGAGATCTGCCCGGCCTCGAGCTTGAAGGCGGCTTCGGCGAAGGGCTCGACCATGCGGTCCTTGGTGAAGAAGCCGAGGTCGCCGCCGTCGGTCTTGGAGCCGGGGTCCTTGGAGACCTCGCCGGCCACCTTGGCGAAATCCTCGCCGCCCTTCACACGGGTCGCGATCTTCTTGGCCTCGTCCTCGTTCTCCACCAGGATGTGGCGGGCGCGGACCTCCTGCTCGGCCGGCACGCTCTTGACGGTCTCGTCATAGAGCTTGCGGGCGGCCTCCGGGGTCACGGCCTTCTTGGCCTCCTGGTCGAGGTACTCGTCGAGCAGGGTCTTGTCCCGGTTATAGGCGAGCTTGCGGGCAAATTCCGCTCCGCTGCCGACCTTGGCGGCCTCGGCCGCCTTGGCGCCGAGCTTCAGGTCGATCATGTAGCCGGTGAGCAGCTCGCGCTTCTGCTCGTCGGGCACGTTCGGCATCTGCAGGGCCGAATCCTCGGCCGCGATGGCGAGGTCGCCCTCGGTGATCTCGACGCCGTTGACCCGGGCGATCACCTTGGAGGGATCGACGGCCGGAACGGCCGCAGCCGACGTGGCAGAAGCAGGAGGAGTCTGGGCAGGAGGGGTCTGGGCGAGGGCGGCGCCGGCCATGACGGGCAGGGCAACCCCAAGGGTCAGAAGGCTCCGGGTCAGAAGGCTCTTCCGAAGGGTGAGTGAGCGAGACATTGTTTTTCCTCTGGTGAGCGTGATCGCCCACGGACAGCGACGATCAGATGGCCGAATGTGTTTACGTTTGCAAGTGATGGCATATTTATGTCACAGCATCGCCGCTCGCGGGGTCTTGAACGGGCTTCCTGGGCACCCTTGAGGCTGCGCCACTAAAGGCACAGGCTTTAAGATGCACTCTGGCATAATTAGGTCTATAAGGCGGCGCAAACGCCCCTTGTCTCTTTACGGAATTTTCGAAGGCTCCCGATGTTCGGCTCTCTCGCGAAGAAAATCTTTGGTTCGGTCAACGATCGCCGGCTGAAGTCCTATCGGCCCAAGGTGGCGGCCATCAACGCGATGGAGGCCGAGCTGGAGGCCCTGTCGGACGATCAACTCCGCGCCCGCACGGAGGACTTCAAGGCCCTGCTCGCGGACGGCAAGACCCTGGACGACATCCTGGTGCCGGCCTTCGCCACCGTCCGCGAAGCGGCCAAGCGGACGCTCGGGCAGCGCCACTTCGACGTGCAGCTCATCGGCGGCATGGTCCTCCATGAGGGCTCCATCGCCGAGATGCGCACCGGCGAGGGCAAGACCCTGGTCGCCACGCTCCCGGTCTACCTCAATGCCCTGGCCGGCAAGGGCGTCCACGTGGTCACGGTGAACGATTACCTGGCCAAGCGCGACTCCGAATGGATGGGCCAGATCTACCGCTTCCTGGGCCTGTCCGTCGGCGTCATCGTCCACGGGCTCGACGATGTGGAGCGCGCCCAGGCCTATGCCTGCGACATCACCTACGGCACCAACAACGAGTACGGCTTCGACTATCTTCGCGACAACATGAAGTATGAGATGGCGCAGATGGTCCAGCGGGGCCACAACTTCGCCATCGTGGACGAGGTGGATTCGATCCTGGTCGACGAGGCGCGCACGCCGCTCATCATCTCCGGCCCGCTCGATGACCGCTCCGAACTCTACAACGCCATCGACGTGGTGATCCCGCGCCTCGACAAGCAGGACTACGAACTCGACGAGAAGCAGCGCTCCGTAGCGCTGACCGAAGACGGCACCGAAAAGATCGAGGGATTGCTGCGGGAGATCGGCCTGCTCAAGGAGGGCGACCTCTACGACGCCCAGAACGCCACCCTGGTGCACCACATGAATCAGGCGCTGCGCGCCCACACCCTGTTCCAACGCGACAAGGATTACATCGTCCGCAACGGCGAAGTGGTCATCATCGACGAGTTCACCGGCCGCATGATGCAGGGCCGGCGCTATTCGGAAGGCCTGCACCAGGCGCTCGAGGCCAAGGAGAAGGTTCAGGTCCAGCCCGAGAACCAGACGCTCGCCTCCATTACCTTCCAGAACTACTTCCGCCTCTACGACAAGCTCGCCGGCATGACCGGCACGGCGGCGACCGAGGCCGACGAGTTTCTGGAGATCTACAACCTCGAAGTGGTCGAGATCCCTACCAACCGTCCCGTCGCCCGCGTCGACGATGACGACGAGGTCTACCGCACGGTGGAGGAGCGCTATCAAGCGGTCATCCGAGACATCGAGGCGGCCTCGGCCAAAGGCCAGCCGATCCTGGTCGGCACCACCTCCATCGAGAAGTCCGAGCATCTGGCCGAGATGCTGATCAAGGACGGCTATACCCTCATCGACTTCGAGAACCCGCAGGCGCTCGAGCCCCTCTACCGCGATGCCCGCGCCGGGCGCGGCACCAAGCACTTCGCGGTGCTGAACGCCCGCTTCCACGAGCAGGAGGCCTTCATCGTCGCCCAGGCCGGCGTTCCGGGCGCGATCACGATCGCCACCAACATGGCCGGCCGCGGCACCGACATTCAGCTCGGCGGCAACGCCAAGATGCGCATCGAGCGCGAGCTCACCGGCCTGGAGGGCGAGGAGCGCGCTGCCAGAGAGAAGGAGATCCTCGACGAGGTCGCCTCCTTCAAGGAAAAGGCGCTCGCGGCAGGCGGTCTCTACGTGCTCGGCACCGAGCGCCACGAATCCCGCCGCATCGACAACCAGTTGCGCGGCCGCTCGGGCCGCCAGGGCGATCCGGGCCGCTCCAAGTTCTACCTGTCGCTCCAGGACGACCTGATGCGCATCTTCGGCTCCGACCGCATGGACGGAATGCTGCAGAAGCTGGGTCTCAAGGAAGGCGAGGCCATCATCCACCCGTGGATCAACAAGGCCATCGAGCGGGCGCAGGCGAAGGTCGAGGCGCGCAACTTCGACATCCGCAAGAACATCCTCAAATACGACAACGTCATGAACGACCAGCGCAAGGTCGTGTTCGAGCAGCGCAAGGAGTTCATGGCCCAGGAGAGCGTGCGCGAGACCATCGACGACATGCGCCACGGGGTCATCGAGGACATCGTCGCCCGCGCCATCCCCGAGCAGGCCTATGCCGAGCAATGGGATGTGGAGGGCCTCAAGGCAAACGTCACCAACTTCCTCAACCTCGATCTGCCGATCGAGGAATGGGCCAAGGAAGAGGGCATCGCCGACGACGAGATCCGCGAGCGCATCACCAAGGCCGCCGATGAGGCCTATGCCCAGCGCATCGAGGCGAACTCGTCCGAGGTCATGGACTATGTCGAGAAGCAGGTTCTGCTCCAGAGTCTCGATCACCTCTGGCGCGAGCACCTCGTGACGCTCGACCACCTGCGTCAGGTCATCGGCTGGCGCGGCATGGCGCAGCGCGATCCGCTCAACGAGTACAAGTCCGAGGCCTTCGAGCTCTTCAACGCTCTGATCGGCCACCTGCGCGAGCAGGTGACGGGCCAGCTCATGCGCATCCAGGTGGTGTTCCAGCAGCCGGAGCCGCAGGAGCTTCCGCCCATGTTCGCCCAGCACCTCGATCCCGCGACCGGCGAGAATGAGTTCGACTTGGCTCGAGGCGGCGCGTTCGGGGCAGGCCCGGCACTCGGCTATGCCGCAACCACTGCCGGGACCGATCCTGTTCCGTCCCGCGACCCGAACGACCCCTCCACCTGGGGGCGCGTCAGCCGCAACGAACCCTGTCCCTGCGGCTCGGGCAAGAAGTTCAAGCATTGCCACGGACAGTTCGTGGCTTAGAGCATATTTCGGCGAAGTGGATCCGGTTCGCCGTCAAAATATGCGGCAAGCCAGAGAAGAGAGATGATTCCACGTGAGTCGAATCATCTCTAAGGCAGGAACGAGGACATCAACGAGGAAAGCCCGGCGCAACTGCCGGGCTTTTTGTTGACGCGGATTTGGTTCGACAGAGCTGTGTTCAGCGCCTTTCTCTTACAGACTATGCCCCGCATTGTGCCTTGGAGCGTGTGGATCCGGTCCCGGATCGTCCCAAAGGCTCTCGCTGGTGTCGCAGTCCGTTTGCGTCACTTTCCGCACAGGCTGGGCCGGCCGGGCGGGGTCCGGTATATCGGCAATCTCGCGAACGATCTTCGTTCTGGTTTCGATCAGGAATTGCCCTCGCGTCCGTACAGGGATCATGAACGCGCTTGAGCCTCCGATCACGCAATCGCGGTAATACGCATCCAAGGTCGCATTCTCCCGCCGGTCAGGTTCCCGGAGCGTGATGGGAAGACCGTTGATCGTGACTCCCTGCGCGATGGCCTGGTCGCGAGCCTCCGTGACCAGAGGCCCCTGGTTGTTCGAGCCGTCGCCTGAGATGTCGATCACGCGGCGCCCGGCCAGGAAATGGCCTGAGGCGAGAAGGGACAGGCTGAAGTCGATGGCTTCCGAGATGGAAGTGCCGGCCATGCGGTAGATCGGGGCACGCGCCAACCGGTCCGCGAAGGAGTTGCTGTCCTTGGTGCTTTCCAGAACGGTCCAGGGCACGACGACATTCTGGAAGCGCGGATGGGCTCCGGCCCATTCCACGTAGGTCACGGCAATGCGCCCGACCATGCCTTTGTGAATGGCCTGATGCACCATAGGCGAGCGGAACGCTTCCACGTAGCCCTGCCGTTGGAGATCCTGCTCGTCGGGATCCATCGAGGTGGAGACATCGACAGCCAGGACAAGCGCAAGGTCGACGTCGGTCGGAGCGCGGTGCCAAGCAGAGACAGAGATCAGAAGCCCCATCGCGAGGATGGAGAGAGGCCATGGAGCCTTGGGATACCGCATGGCGATCTCCCTCCGCAATCTCCCCCGACTGAGAGGGCCCTGTTCTCCTCAGAGCCCTCGACTGTTCATCAGGTGTCTTTCCTGCGATAGGTCTCGTGACAGCCGCCGCAGTTCTGGCCCACCCGCTGGATGGCAGCTTGCAGACTGGCCTGATCCGTGATCGCGGTCTGAACCGTCTTGGCATCCTGCCCGAGCTTGGCCGCATGGGCGTCGAAATCGGCTTTGCGCTCCCAGATGACCGGAAGAGCGGCCGTCTTGCCTTGGGTCGAGCCCGGCGGAAACAGGGGAGGGATTGCTTGAGCATTTTGCTCGAGCCGCTGGAAGGCCGCCTGGGCGGTTGCGGCATTGAACGGCGCCTGCCCTCGGGCCATGCCGGTCAAGGTCCGCACCTGCTCCTGATTGTTCTTCATCAGGTTCTGGCGTTGGGTGATCGGATCACCTGACTGGGCGAGCACCCCCAGTCCGCTCACGATCAGTACGCCGAGAGCAGCAATGACTGTCTTTTGCATGATGGCTCTCCTAGTTCCCCCGGATACCAGAATGTCGGCTCCTTCCTCAGAGGGGTATGGGGAAAAGAGGAGTAAGGGCTGGCTATTCCGCTGAGGTGCCGTCGGCCGCCGGGCTTTCGCTACTTGCTCCCGCCTCTGACATTTTGCCCGAGCCGAGACGCTCGTCTCCTGGGACATCCCATGCCATAAGGCCGCCGCAACTCCTCAAGTCCCTGAAGATCCATGATTCGCATCGAGAACGTCAGCAAGCAGAACAGCCACCGGATCCTCTTCATCGAGGCCTCCGGCACCCTCCAGAAGGGGGAGAAGATCGGTTTGGTGGGCCCCAACGGCGCGGGTAAGACGACGCTGTTTCGCATGGTCACCAAGGATGAGCTGCCGGACGAGGGCCAGATCTCCGTCGATCGCGGCGTCACCATCGGTTATTTCAGCCAGGATGTCGGCGAGATGGCAGGCCGCAGCGCCGTGGCCGAGGTGATGGAGGGCGCCGGCCCCGTGAGCGCGGTGGCGGCCGAACTCCGGGAGCTCGAGGCCGCGATGGTCGATCCGGACAAGGCTGGCGATCTCGACGCGATCATCGAGCGCTATGGCGAGGTGCAGGCCCGCTACGAGGAGCTCGACGGCTATTCCCTCGACGGCCGCGCCCGCGAGGTTCTCGCGGGTCTCGGCTTCAGCCAGGAGATGATGGATGGCGACGTGGGCGCCTTGTCCGGCGGCTGGAAGATGCGCGTGGCCTTAGGACGCATCCTGCTCATGCGTCCGGACGCGATGCTGCTCGACGAGCCGAGCAACCATCTCGATCTCGAGAGCCTGATCTGGCTCGAGGAGTTCCTGAAGGGCTATGACGGCGCGCTGCTCATGACCTCGCACGACCGCGCCTTTATGAACCGCATCGTCAACAAGATCATGGAGATCGACGGCGGGACGCTGACCACCTATTCCGGCGATTACGAATTCTACGAGCAGCAGCGTGCGCTCAACGAGCAGCAGCAGCAGGCCCAGTTCGAGCGCCAGCAGGCCATGCTTGCCAAGGAGATCAAGTTCATCGAGCGCTTCAAGGCGCGCGCATCCCACGCCGCCCAGGTGCAGAGCCGTGTCAAGAAGCTGGAGAAGATCGACCGGGTGGAGCCTCCGAAGCGCCGACAATCGGTGGCGTTCGATTTCCTTCCGGCGCCGCGCTCGGGTGACGACGTCGTCAGCCTGAAGAAGGTGCACAAGCGCTATGGCAGCCGCAGCATCTATGAGGGCTTCGACTTCGGGATCCGCCGCAAGGAGCGCTGGTGCGTCATGGGCGTCAACGGCGCCGGCAAATCGACGTTGCTGAAGCTGGTGGCGGGCACCACCTCGCCCGACGCGGGAGCGGTCACAGTCGGGGCGAGCGTCAAGATGGGTTACTTCGCCCAGCATGCCATGGAGGTGCTGGAGGGCGACCGCACGGTGTTCGAGTTCCTGGAGGATTCCTTCCCGCAGGCGGGGCAGGGATCGCTGCGTACGCTTGCCGGCTGCTTCGGCTTCTCGGGTGACGATGCGGAGAAGAAGTGCCGGGTGCTCTCGGGAGGCGAGAAGGCGCGCCTCGTGATGGCCAAGATGCTCTACGACCCGCCGAACTTCCTGGTGCTCGACGAGCCCACGAACCATCTCGACATGGCAACGAAGGAAATGCTGATCGAGGCGCTGTCGAAATACGAGGGCACCATGCTCTTCGTCTCGCACGACCGCCACTTCCTGGCGGCTCTCTCCAACCGGGTTCTCGAACTCACGCCCGAGGGCGTTCACCTTTATGGCGGCGGCTACAACGAATACGTGGCGCGCACCGGCCAGGAGGCTCCGGGCCTGCGGCACTGAAGGCTGGATTGAGCGCGTAAAAACCGAAAGCCCGGCCTGCCAGCCGGGCTTTTTTGCTGCATCGACGCCAGCCTGGGGCAAGCATGGTGAGGGATAAGGCAGGGATCCCAACAACCTTTTTGAAGAAATATCCGTCAAAGATCCTTCTTCACATTTCCTTTCTCACTCTCCGGGCCGAAACATCATGGCATTGAATACGTCACTTCCGGTGCTCATCGTCGACGATTATCAGACGATGCTGCGCATTATCCGAAACCTCCTGAAGCAGATCGGCTTCAACGACGTCGATGAGGCGAAGGACGGCTCGGAGGCTCTGGGCAAGCTGAAGGACAAGAAGTACGGCCTCGTGATCTCCGATTGGAACATGGCGCCCATGACCGGCTTCGAGCTCCTCCAGCAGGTTCGCGCCGACGCGGAGCTCAACAGCCTGCCGTTCATCATGATCACCGCAGAGGCCAAGACCGAGAACGTGGTCGCCGCCAAGCAGGCTGGCGTCAACAACTACATCGTGAAGCCGTTCAATGCGGAGACCCTGCGCTCGAAGATCGCCGCCGTTCTGGGTGAGTAATCGCCATGCGTCTTCCACCGCCTGTTTCCTTCGATCCCCTGAGCCTGGATCTCCTGGCCCAGTCTCGTGAAAGCATCGCAGCCCGGCGGCATGCCGAGATCATGCGCGGCATGGCGGCGATCCATGCCGCTCTCGAGCCGAGCAGCGGGGCCTCGAAAGCTCTTCTGGATCAGATCCGGACCGATCTGCGCGAGGCGCTCCACCTCAAGGACGAACTCGACGCCATCACGGAATCGATTCAACGCACCAAGCGCGAGATCGCAACCCTGCACTCGCGCTCTCCGGGCGGGCAGGTGACCAGCGTCACCGACGAGCTCGGTGCCGTGGTCTGCGGCACGGAGGCTGCCACCAACAGCATCCTTGAGGCGGCCGAGGCCATCGACGAGATCACGGGAACGCTGGCTTCCCGGCTGTCGGGTCCCGACGCCGAGATGGCGCGACAGATCTCCGACCGGGTGATCACGATCTTCGAGGCCTGCAACTTCCAGGACATTACCGGCCAGCGCATCAGCAAGGTCGTCGGCTCCATGAAGTTCATTGAGGAGCGCGTGACCCAGATGGCGCAGATCTGGGGCGGCCTGGAGAGCTTCAACGACGTGGAGGCGTTCACGATGCCGGAGCGGGAAGGGGACGAGGCTCTCCTCAACGGACCGGCCCTCGACAGCGACCCGACGCGGACCTCCCAGGACGCCATCGACGCCCTGTTCGGGTGACCGGACGCCTCGATGGTCCGATCTCATGGACGCCGCCTCACAAGGCGGCGTTTCTCATGACTGCCGACTGAAAGCCGCTTCAGAAGCCGTGAGAGCCATCCCAAACAAAAAGCCCGCCGGTGAGGCGGGCTTTTGCATGTGTGATGATCGGGCGGATCAGTTCGCGTTCGCGACCTTGACGCCTGCTCCTGTCTGAGCGCGCTTCTGCGGCACCGGCTTTACGGCAGGGGTCGCTTTGGCCGGAGCGCCAGGAACCACTTGGACCGTCTCGGCGACGGGCTGCGCGGACGAGGTGCTGAAGAGGTCGGCCACGCCGCCGAACATCTTCTTGTAGAACGGCGTCTCCTGCGAGGCCGGACTTGCCGCCGCAACCGCCACCGGAGCTGTCTGCTTGGTCACGGCGGCCCGGGTCTCGGCCTGCGGGACGGGAACCTCCTTCATCGAAGCGAAGGCCAGTGCCGTCGACGGAGCCTCCGGTGCTTCCTTGCCGGAATCGTTGAGGGCGACCACCCGCGGGCCGGAGGAAATACCCTCGGTGCGGCTCACGTAGCCGAGCTTGTCGTCGGACACGCCCGTGAAGTTCGCCAGCGCCGTGCGGAAGGATTCGTGCGTGTCGCCATCGTGGTAGACGAGCTTGACCGGCTTCTCGCCCTTGGCAACCAGTTCGGCCACTTCCTGCTCGTCGTGGGCACGCTTCTGCGCGACGGTGGAGGCGGCGTCCGGATCCAGGTTGAATTCGTAGCGTCCGCGGCCGACGGCGACCCGCACTTCCTCCTTCGTGACCTCGAAGGAATCGGCGCCTTCCTTCAGGTTCTTCCAGAAGGCGATGTTGGGGTCGAGGCGGTGCTTGGCCAGATTCTCGGCCGTCATCCGGAACGGATAGGACTGGAACTGGAAGCCGCGCTGGCCGCCGCCGAGCGCCTCGCGGGCGATGGCGTAGATCTCGGCCACGTTCTGGTCCGTCATGGCGAAGCAGCCGCGCGACGAGCAGGAGCCGTGCACCATGATGTCGCCGCCGCTGCGGCCGAGCGACCGGTCGAGGGCGTTCGGATAGCCGGTGTCGAACGAGAGATAGAAGTTGGAGTTGGGGTTCATCTGCGCCGGGGTGACCGTGTAGAAGCCCTCCGGCACCTGGCGATCGCCTTCACGGGTCTTGGGGCCGAGCTGGCCCGACCAGCGGCAGACCGGGTAGGTCTTGAGGAGCGCGTACTTTCCGTTGGAACCGCGCTTCCAGATCTCCAGCTCCGATTCCTTCTTATAGGCTCGGACTAGGATTGGGTCTTCCTTGGACATGCCCTTGGTCGACATCAGCGCCATGGTGGCTGTTGGAATCGGTGCCAAGTGGCGCGTGGAGCCTCGGGAGAGATTATCGTCCTGGCAGGCTGTAAGCGCGAGCACCAGGCTCGCAGCCAATGCGATACGCTTCATCATGGGGGACCCCGCAATTTTTGATCTGCCCGACTTTGTGCCGAACAGTTCCCCTTTACTCCTAGATCGTTAGCCTTAACCGGCCCTTACTGCAAGCGGGGCCGTGATGGAGTCGTCGTTAATGGAAGGTAAAAAATCGGCCCTTGGACGACTTCAGCGCTTCTCTTTGGAGAGCGATGTATCTCTTTCGAGGTAAGGATTCGTCTGAAGCGGCGGCTCCCAAATGCCGATAGGGCCGCTGTCAGAGCTTGCGGCCAATGTTGAGGAACTTGTCGGCGCGGTGGTCGCGGATCTCGGCCGGCCCCATGTTGCCGAGGTCGTGCAGGGCTTCCTCGATGGCGTTGCCGGTGGCCTCGATCGCTGCCTGGGGCTCGCGGTGGGCGCCGCCCACGGGCTCCGTCACGATGCCGTCGATGATGCCGAGGCGCAGGAGATCCTGGGCCGTGATCTTCATGTTGGTGGCGGCATCCTGGGCGCGGGCCGCATCGCGCCAGAGGATCGAGGCCGCGCCTTCCGGCGAGATCACGCTGTAGATGGCGTGCTCCAGCATCAGCACCTTGTTGGCGGTGGCAATGGCGATGGCGCCGCCCGAGCCGCCTTCGCCGATCACGACGGAAACGTTGGGCACGCCGAGGGACAGCTGCATCTCCGTGGAGCGGGCGATGGCCTCGGCCTGGCCGCGCTCCTCCGCCTCGATGCCCGGATAGGCCCCGGCGGTGTCCACGAAGGAGATCACCGGAAGGCTGAAGCGATCCGCCATTTCCATGAGGCGCACGGCCTTGCGGTACCCCTCGGGGCGGGCCATGCCGAAATTGTGCCGGATGCGGGTTTCGGTGTTGTGGCCCTTCTCCTGGCCCATGACGCAGACGGCCTGGCCGCGGAAGCGTCCGAAGCCGCCGACGATGGCTTCGTCCTCGGCGAACTTGCGGTCGCCGGCAAGCGGGGTGAACTCGGTGATCAGGCCAGCGCAGTAATCGACGAAATGGGGACGCTGGGGGTGGCGGGCGACAAGGGTCTTCTGCCAGGGCGTGAGCTTGGCATAAAGCTCCTTCAGGGCGTCGGCGGCTTTCACCTCCAGGCGGGAGATGTCGTCGGTGATGGAGACGGCATCCCGGTTCTCACCGAGAGCCCGAAGCTCCTCGACCTTGGCTTCCAGCTCGGCGACGGGCTTTTCGAAATCGAGATAACTGCGCATCAGACTCTATGGAAATAAAGACCGGCGTGACCCTGTGGCCCTGCCGAAGCGGGGCGGACACTGGCGTTTCAGGGGGGCCAAGTCAAGTTGAGCTCTGCCTTACTCCCCGAAAACACGGCGGAATCAAGGACAATCAACCCATCCGGGAGGCGGGAGCTGCCGGAGCGGGGATGAAAACCGGGGAGAAGCGGCGGGAACGCTGCACCGCCCGCACGGCGCCGGGCCGGTAGAGCTGCTTCGTCGCCTCGACGATATGGAGTCCGGCGAAGGGCAGGGAGAAGCCGGCGCCGACCTGCTCCCAGGCCTGGGCAGTCTGGAGGAGAAAGCGGTTGCGCAAGGGCGGCACGTAGAGGGTCTCGGCCCATCCCTCCGGCGAGAACCAGGTCTGGCGCATGAGGCTTTTCAGCTGTGAGCGGCTGTAGGGCTGTCCATAGCCGAAGGGGGTGGTGTCCATGCGGGCCCAGAGGCCGCGCCGGTTGGGCGCCACCAGGATGATCCGCCCGCCGGGGGTGAGGATGCGCCAGATCTCGTGCAGGAGCTCGCTCGGACTCTCTACCGTCTCGAGGGCGTGGACCACGAGAACCCGGTCGATGGAGGCGTCGGGCAGGGGCATCATCAGCGGGTCCACAAGGGCCGAGGCGGAGGCCCCGGACCGGGGCCAGTTCACCACGCCCTGGTTTGCCGGCATGAAGGCGAGCGTACGCTCGCTGTCGTTCTTCACGGCTGAGAGGTAGGGTGGCGCATAGCCGAGGCCGAGCACGCGCAGGCCCGTGAGCGGGCCCCAGAACCGGTCGACGGCCCGTCCGACGAAGCGGCGCGTCACAGCCCCGAGGGGACTGGCGTAGAAGCCGCGCAGATCGGTGATGTCGATGCTCATGACCTCAACAGGCTGCCTCTCGAATTGATCCGACAACGGCAATAGAGGGTTTTAGGGTCTGGTTTCACGGGCCGACTGTTCCATGATAGCTCAGAGCACATCAAGACAAGGTTCCTCGATGTCAGCCCAGATCCACGCCTTTCTCTGCCTGCAGGACAATATCGGTGTTCTGATCCACGATCCCAATACGGGCGCCTGCGCCGCCATCGATGCGCCGGAGGACGGGCCGATCCTGGCGGCTTTGGCCGAGAAGGGCTGGCAGCTCACCGACATCCTCGTCACCCATCGCCATGCTGACCACGTGCAGGGTGTCGAAGCCCTGAAGCGCCGCACCGGCTGCCGGGTCGTGGCGCCGGTGAAGGCGCGCGAGGCGGTGCCGTCCGCCGATGCCTATGTTCGTGAGGGCGACACGGTGCATGTCGGCGGCCTTCAGGCGCATGTGTGGGAAACGCCGGGCCATTGTGCCGACCATGTCTCATACTGGTTCGCGGCGGATCGCGCGCTCTTTGCCGGCGATACCCTGTTCACCCTCGGCTGCGGACGGATGTTCGAGGGCACCTATGCCGGCTTCTGGCACTCGCTTCAGCGTCTCGCAGCCCTGCCGGACGAGGCGCGGGTCTATTGCGGGCACGACTACACGCTTTCGAACGCACGCTTCGCGCTCGCCGCCGATCCGGACAACGCGGCGCTGAAGGCGCGAGCGCGGGAAGCGGAGGACGCCAAGGCGCAAGGCCGCTTCCTGGTGCCGACCACCATCGGGCAGGAGAAGGCCACTAATCCTTTTTTACGGGCCGGGGAGCCGGCGCTCGCCAAATCCGTTGACAGGGAAGGAGCCAGTCCCGTGGAGGTGTTCCAAGCCCTGCGCGAATGGAAGAACAGGTTCTGATGAAAGGCGCGACCCTGCAGGAGCGGACAGTCTCATGAACGACCACAGCCTCATCATCGGACTCGAGAGCCGGCTTCTGAACGCCTGGCCCTCGTTCGATTACCAGACCTATGACGGCTGGATCCTGCGGCTCGCCAATGGGTATTCGAAGCGCGCCAATTCCGTGACCCCCTTTCTTCCAGGGGTGAGCCTCGACGATGAACTCATCGACTACATGACCGCCCGTTTCGTCGAGGCCAATGTGCGCCCGACCTTCCGGCTCAACGGGGTGGAGGCGCAGGATGTGGATGAGAGGCTGAAGCTGCGCGGCTTCAAGGAGATCGAGCCCACGCATGTGCTCACGGCCTCCATCCTGCAGGGTGATTGCGAGCTCGATCCCGAGGTAAACCTGGAACCGCAGGTTTCCAAGCGCTGGGTGCGCGCGGCTGCGGAATCCTATGGCGGCGACAAGGCCGATGACGATACCCTGATGAAGATCGTCTCGCGCATTCGGCAGAAGACGGCCTTTGCGACGCTCAGCCTCGACGACAGGCCCGTGGCCTGGGGTTTGGGGGTCGTGGAGCGAGGCTATGTCGGGCTCTACGATATCGTGGTTGCGCCGGATCTGCGCGGCATCGGCTTAGGCCGCCGCGTCGTCGCAAGCCTCATGGCCTGGGGCTGCGGGCAGGGGGCTCATACGGCGTATCTCCAAGTGCGCGAGGAGAACGAGATTGCCCGCTCGCTCTACGGCGCACTCGGCTTCCAGACCGCCTACCGCTACACCCACCGGGTCATGCCGGGACGCTCTTCTTCGGTGTGAGGGTGGCAACAAGCGCGCCTGCCACGATGAGACCGCAGGCCAGCGCAAGGGAGAGGGTCAGCTCCGCGTAGCCGGCGACCACCAGCAGCAGGGTCGAGAGCACCGGCGTCGCGTAGGACGCCACGCCGAGAAAGCGGATGTCGCCCCGCTTCATGCCGATGTCCCACACATAGAACGCTGCACCCACCGGACCGAGGCCGAGGGCCAGAAGGGCGAGCCACTGCGTCGTCGTCTCGGGCCACAGGGTGGTCTCGAACGCCAGATGGCAGACGAGGCTCAGGAGCGATGTCATGAGGCAGAAGCCGGCCACCGCATCGGTCGGCACCTGGCCGAAGCGCCGGGACAGGACCGAGTAGCCGGCCCAGACGAAGGCCGCGATGAAGGCGCAAATGTAGCCGGGCATGTATTCGGCCCGCGCATCGAAGGCGCCGCGGCCAGCGATCAGCACGATGACGCCGGCAAAGCCGAGCAGCGCTCCGACGATATGCGCCCGCCGCAGGTGCTCGCCAGGCAGGAATGAGGAAAACAGCACGATCAGGAGCGGCCAAAGATAGTTGATGAGCCCCGACTCGGCCGGGGGCGCCCAGCGCAGGGCGGCGAAATAGAGCGCGTGGTATCCGAACAGGCCGCCGATGCCCAAGGCCCAGACGACGGGCTTCTGGCGCAGGGCCTTGAGCCCTTGTGGACGGGCGATCCAGCTTGTCACGCCCACCAGGCCGCCGATGAGGAAGGTCATGGCATTGAGCTGAAACGGCGGGATCGTGCCGGTTGCCGCCGTGAACAGGGCGAGCATGGACCAGAGCAGGATGGCGATCAGGCCGATGGTGGTGGCGGTGCGTGTGGTCATGGCCGCCACCTAGCATGGGTCACCCGTGAAAGCGAAGCGGGAGGCGCAATGAATCTCAGCGCCCCTTGTAAAACACACCGAGCCTCATCCTGAAAATCTGGTTCGTAAAGGCGTGGCGGGTGTTTCCCTCCCCCTTGCAGGGAGGGATGAAGGGTGGGGGTCGCAAAGTCAGAGCGCTGCATCGAATTCAACGCAGAAGACGACTCTACCACGTCATCACCGGCCTTGTGCCGGTGATCCCGATTGCTTGAGCGTCGCATTCTTCCTATCGGGATGGCCGGGACTGATCCCCGGATCAAGTCCGGGGCCGGCCATGACGGCGACGTCTCACCCGGTCGCACCACCCCCACCCCTGCCCCTCCCCGCAAGGGGGAGGGGAAAGCAGCGCGTGGCTTTATGAGCCAGCCTCTCAGGATGAGGGGCGTGAGATGCTTTAATACGTCGTGCGCCCGCCGCTGAGATCGAAAGTGGCTGCGGTGGTGAAGGAGTTCTCCTCGGAGAGCATCCAGGTCACCATGGCGGCGATCTCGTGCAATTCGGCGAAGCGGTCCCTCGGAATCCGGACCCGCATGTACTCGATGAATTCCGGGGTCAGAGAATCGAGGATCTTCGTCTTGGCGGTGGTGGGCGTGATGCAGTTGACCGCAATGCCCGTCTTGGCCAGTTCCTTGCCCAGCGACTTGGTGAGCCCGATGATGCCGGCCTTGGCGGCGCTGTAAGCGGCAAGGTTCGGGTTGCCTTCCTTGCCGGCTACGGATGAGATGTTGACGATGCGGCCATAATCGTTCGCCTGCATGATCGGCACGATGGCCCGGCAGCAGTTGAAGGTGCCCGTCAGGTTGACCTCGACGACGCTGCGCCACTCGTCGAGGGAGTATTCGGTCAGGGGCTTCACCGGACCGGTGATTCCCGCTCCGTTCACCAGGCCGTCGATGCGGCCGAACGCGGCCTGCGTCTGCTGAGCCGCATGTTCGACGGAGAGGCTGTCCGACACATCGACGCTGAGACCGATGCTCTCCTGCGAGAGCGCCGCAGCGCTTGCTTCGGCCTCTTCCTGCCGCAGGTCCCAGAGGGCAACGCGCGCGCCCGACTGCACCAGCCTTTCGCCGATCGCATAGCCGATGCCGCGGGCGCCGCCGGTGATGACAACGGTTCGGCCGGCCATGTCGATGCGATTCATGAGGAAGCTCTTGCCTTGGACGGGATGTGAAGCCCGATCCCGGATGGTCTTCATCCGGGATCGGGAGATCAGGTCAGGCCATGTACTGGCCGCCGTTCACCGACAGGGTCGAGCCCGTGATGAAGCCGGCCTCGTCCGCAGCGAGATAGA
>NZ_JAFEMD010000079.1 GCF_016892765.1 Microvirga arvi | reverse complement strand
ATCAAGGGCCAGGGCATCTACGCCTATGTCACCCTGATGGCCGGCGAGGAGCCGTCGGAGGAGCTGCGCAAGGAGCTCGTCGCCTGGGTGCGCAAGGAGATCGGCCCCATCGCATCGCCGGACCTGATTCAGTTCGCCCCCGGCCTGCCGAAGACCCGCTCGGGCAAGATCATGCGGCGCATCCTGCGCAAGATCGCCGAGGACGAGTTCGGCTCGCTCGGCGACACCTCGACCCTCGCCGACCCGGCGGTGGTCGACGACCTGATCACCAACCGCCAGAACCGAGCTCACTGATATCTCAATGGGAGGCCCGATCCATGGCCGCACAGGATTACAACCAACTCCTTCGGAGCCCGCAATTCCAGGAACTCGTCCGCCAGCGGACGAGGTTCGCCTGGACCCTGTCGATCGTAATGCTCGTCATCTACTTCGGCTTCATCCTTCTCGTGGCCTTCGCCAAGCCACTTCTTGCCACCAAGATCGGCGGCGGCGTCACCTCGTTGGGGATCATCCTCGGACTGGGCGTCATCGTCTCTGCGTTCGTCCTGACCGGCATCTACGTCCAGCGTGCGAACAGCCGCTTCGACGAACTGACCCGACACCTCACGAGGGAGATCCTGTGATGCCCCGGTTGCTCATCCTTGCGATCGCGACCCTTGTCGCACTCGATGCCAGTTCCTCCAACGTGTTGGCGGCGGGACCGGATCTCGGCGCCGTGCAGAAACAGCCCCTGAACTGGACCGCCATCATCATGTTCCTGGTCTTCGTGCTCGGCACGCTCGGGATCACCTATCGCGCCGCGGCCCAGACCAAGTCGGCCGCCGACTTCTATGCCGCAGGCGGCGGCATCACCGGCTTCCAGAACGGCCTGGCCATCGCTGGCGACTACATGTCGGCAGCGTCATTCCTCGGCATCTCCGGCCTCGTCTTCGCCAGCGGCTTCGATGGCCTGATCTATTCCATCGGGTTCCTGGTCGGCTGGCCGATCGTTCTGTTCCTGATCGCGGAGCGGCTGCGGAACCTCGGAAAGTTCACGTTCTCGGACGTGGCGTCTTTCCGGCTCGACCAGACCCAGATCCGCATTCTCTCCGCGGTCGGGACGCTCGTGGTCGTCGCCTTCTATCTCATTGCGCAGATGGTCGGTGCCGGCAAGCTCATCGAGCTGCTCTTCGGCCTCGACTATCTCTACGCGGTCATCATCGTCGGCGTGCTGATGATCGTCTACGTGGCGTTCGGCGGCATGAAGGCCACGACCTGGGTGCAGATCATCAAGGCGTGCCTCCTGCTGGCCGGCGCCACCCTGATGTCCCTGATCGTCCTGTGGCGGTTCGGCTTCAGCCCCGAGGCCATGTTCGCCGAGGCGGTAAAAGTCCACCCAAAGGGTGACGCCATCATGGCGCCCGGCGCTCTCGTGGCCGATCCGGTCTCGGCCATCTCGCTCGGCCTTGCGCTGATGTTCGGAACCGCCGGGCTGCCCCACATCCTGATGCGGTTCTTCACGGTGTCGGATGCCCAGGCGGCGCGAAAGTCTGTCTTCTACGCCACCGGCTTCATCGCCTACTTCTACATCCTGACGTTCATCATCGGGTTCGGCGCGATCACGTTCCTGATGAACGACCCGAGCTTCTTCAAGCTCGGCGCGGGCGGAGCCTACGACAAGGTCAAGGATATCCTCGGTGGCACGAACATGGCGGCGATCCATCTCGCCAGTGCAACCGGCGGGTCGCTCTTCCTCGGCTTCATCTCGGCCGTGGCGTTTGCGACGATCCTGGCCGTGGTCGCCGGCCTCACCCTGTCGGGGGCGTCGGCGGTGAGCCACGACCTCTATGCGGAGGTCATCGCCCGCGGACGGGCATCGGAGCAGAAGGAGGTCAACATCTCGAAGATCTCTGCCATCGTCATCGGCATCGTGGCGATCTTCCTCGGCTACATCTTCGAGAACCAGAACGTGGCCTTCATGGTCGGCCTGGCCTTTGCGGTCGCGGCGAGCTGCAACTTCCCGGTTCTCCTGATGTCGGTCCTCTGGAAGGGAACGACGACCCGCGGGGCCCTGATCGGCGGACTGCTCGGCTTGGTCAGCGCGGTCGTCATGGTGGTGTTGAGCAAGGCGGTCTGGGTGCAGACCTTCGGCTTCGCGCGGGAACTCTTCCCCTATGACAACCCGGCCATCTTCTCGATGCCGATCGCCTTCCTCGGGATCTGGGCTTTCTCGAAAATGGATGCGAGCAACCGCGCCAAGATCGAGGTCGCGGCATTCGACGCCCAGTACATCCGATCGGAGACCGGTATCGGGGCGGCGGCGGCTCACGTCCATTGATCAGTATGGTAACCGCTGCCTCCCGCTACAGCGGGAGGCAGCAACCCGTCACCGAGGCGGAACAGTCCCATGCAGGGCTTCGACATCGCCAATCCGCCGTTCGATCGCCTGACGCATCAGGAGAGCGAGGAGCTCAGGGCGGGACTCGACGTCGGGTACTTCGCGCCCGGCGAGGTGATCATCCCCCGAGGGCGTTCATCGGACTGGCTGCATGTGGTGATCAAGGGATCCGTGAAGGTTCGGGACGACAGCACGGTTCCGACCGTGCTCGGGCCGAATGACAGCTTCGACTCCCGAGCCCTCGTGCATGGGGCCGCGGGCGAGGATTTCGTGGCGGTCGAGGAGACGCTCTGCCATCTCATTCCGCGCCGCATCGTTGTCGACCTGATCCGCCGCAACGCCGCCTTTGCGGCGTTCTTCTACGCCGACGTCTCGCGCAAGCTCGATGCCTTCGCAGGGCAACGGAAGGCGGAGGGCATGGACAGTGTCCTCCGAACGCGTGTGCGCGACGTACGCTATCGTCCTGCCGTATACGTCGACGGCGGGATCAGCATCGAGCAGGCAGGCCGCTGCATGCGGGACAACGACGTCAACGCCCTCTTCGTGCGGGATGGTGGGCGCATCGGCGTCGTGACCGGCATGAACCTGTCGAAGGCAGCCGTCCTGCTCCGGCGACCACTCGAGGCCCCGGTGCGGGACGCCTGCCACTTCGATGTCGTCTCGGTCGGTCTCGACGACTTCGTGTTCGAGGCGCTGCTGATGATGACGAAGCACGACAAGCGGCGCCTCGCGATCCGCTCGAACGGCGACTACGTCGGGTTCCTGGAGGACATCGATATCCTCGGCCTGTTCGCAGGCAATTCCCAACTGATCCCGGGACGGATCGAACGCGCCCGCAGCATCGACGATCTCGCCGGGGCCGCCCAGGCCATTGGGGCGCAGGTCGAGCGCCTTCATCGGCAGGGAGTGAAGGTCGACGTGATCGCCGAGATGACGTCCGACCTGAACCGGCGGCTGTTCAGGCGTGTATTCGAGATGTCAGCGCCCACGACGGTCCGTGAGGCCGGCTGCCTGCTGCTGATGGGATCGGAAGGCCGCGGCGAGCAGACCGTCCGAACCGACCAGGACAATGCCATCCTGCTGGACAGGGATGTCCCGGTATCCGATCTCGGCCGTTTCCGGGATGCTTTCTCAAGCGCGCTGGACGGGTTCGGATTTCCGCCGTGCCCCGGCAATGTCATGGTGCGCAATCCGGTCTGGTCCCAGTCCCTGGACGGCTTCATCCGCCAGCTCAAGGCCTGGGTTCTCCGCGGGGATCCCGAGGCCATGATGAACATCGCCATCTTCGTCGATGCGGTGGCCGTGACAGGCTCGGCGGACGTCCTCATAAGGGCGAAGGCGGCCCTGTTCGAGCTCATGCGCGGCGAGACCGCTCTCCTGGCGCGGTTCGCATCCCTGATCGGGACCTTTGAAACACCCAACCTGGGCGTTCTCAGCACCATCATGGCATCCGTCGGCGCCGGCCCCGACGGAATCGATCTCAAGAAAGCTGGAACGTTCCCGATCGTGCATGGCGTGCGCACATTGGCGATCGACAGGGGCATCCTCGAGACGCCGACGGCCGCCCGGATCGAGGCGCTTGTTAGGGCAGGCACCCTGGAGCCTGCGTTCGGACGGGAGCTGACCGGTGCCCTGCACGTCTTCATGGAGTTCCGGCTACGGTCCCAGCTCCTTGCGCTGCACACGGAGGAGCTTGGGTCGGAGGCCGTGCTGCGCCTGGACGGGATCACCACCGTGGAGCGGGATATCCTGCGCGATGCCCTGCGGGTGGTTCGCCAGTTCCGTGAGTTGATCGGCAGCCGCTACAAGCTCGGGGCGTTCTGAATGCGGCGCTGGCTGCGCAACCTGTTCTATCGCGCGACGCTGGCGGACCATGCCTACCGATTCCTGTTCGAACCGGGACCGCCGGACGAGGTCGTGGTCCTGGATTGCGAGACGACCGGGCTCAACCCGCGGTTCGACGAGGTTATTGCCGTCGCGGCGATCGTGATCCGCGGCAACCGAATCATGACGAGCGAGGCCTACAGGGCCCTTATCAGGACCGACAGGGTTCTGCCCCCCGAATCCATCAAAGTCCACCGGCTTCGGGCGCGTGACGTGGCCGAGGGGCGCCCCATGCATCAGGTGTTGCCGGAGCTGCTCCGGTTCATCGGCGGGCGCCCCATCGTCGGCTACTACGTGGATTTCGATGTCCGCATGCTCGACAGGTATGTCCTCCGCTACATCGAGGCGAAGCTGCCCAACCGCCGCATCGAGGTCTCGGAGATCTACTACGCCCTCAAGTACGGCGGTGCCCCACCGGGGACCGTGCTCGATCTCCGGTTCCGGTCGATCCTGGCGGACCTGGGCATTCCCAGCCTCGCGCTACACGATCCCTTCAACGATGCCCTGATGACGGCCATGATGTACGTGCAGCTCAGGGAGATGCGCGAGCGCGGCGCCCGCATCGGGCGCGAGCGTGCCGTCCAGCAGGAGGCTCCGATCGGCGCCTGAATTCAGCGGGGGAGCACTTTGCCGTTCCTCCGTAAAAATACGGAGTTTCTCTTTGCTCCACAGCAACGATACTGGCCCGAGACAGCGTAAGGTTCTTGGATCAACGTAACTCCAGACAATGACGAACAATCATGGAGGGAAACATGTCCAATCACGCCAGCCAGCAGTACCGGATGTACTCGCCCAGCCTTGACCTGATGATGAAGGAGGTCGCGCGGACGCTGGGCCACATCGATCTCGAGCACCAGGTCGAGTTGGAGAAGGTCGAGAAAAGCGCCAGCGCCAAGGAACTCAAGCAGTACATCAGGGAAAAACTCAGGATCGCCCACTGCGAGAGGCGTCAGCCCTATGTCGACCTGTTGAACCAGCTCTGGATGCAGCAACGCGGTCAGTCCTTCGCGGCCTAACCGCGCCGGGGCGCAGGCTGGCCCGGTGCCGCGAGGCCCTATGCCCGCCACGCTACGACGGCCCGCCCCGATCCCGCAACGCATGAGGAGGAACGCACAATGGCCCGCAATCTGATGACTCCCTACCGCCCCGGCGGCGGAATGTTTCCAGGTGATCCCTTCCTGTCGCTGCACCGCGAGATGAACCGACTCTTCGACGATGTTTTCCGCGGCGCCAACCTACCCGCTGCATCAGGCAGCCAGGGCCAGGGCGACGTCGGAACCTATGTCAATGCCAGCATGAACGTGTCGGAGACGGACAGGGAGATCCGCATCACGGCCGAGCTGCCCGGCGTCAGCGAGCAGGATATCCATGTGAGCCTCGATGACGACGTGCTGACCATCCGCGGCGAGAAGAGGTTCGAGCGCAAGGATGAGAAGGAGAATTTCCACTTCGTGGAGCGTTCCTACGGCACCTTCCAGCGTTCGCTGCGGCTGCCCTACGCGGTGGAGTCCGAGCTGGTCCGGGCCAGCTTCGAGAACGGCGTCCTGACCGTGACGGTGCCGAAGACCGAACGGCAGGAGCGCTCGCGACGGATCCAGGTCCAGGGACGGGGTGCCGCAGGCGAAAGGGGAGGCCAGCAGGCAACCGACACCTCGGTCCGATCTGACGACACGAAATCTGGCTGAAGGTCGGCTGACGTGAAGCTTTCGCTCGCCTCTTGCGCATGAGGTGCAGGAAACATCCAGCCAGGACGTCGCCCTGGGAGGAGCAACCCTCGTCTCAGGCGACGTGGAACCCGGGGTGAAACGCGACTTCGCCCTTCGGCACGATGTCTGTGAAGCACAATCGCTGAAAGTGCTCGGGCGGCACATCCCCGTAGCGGAGTTCGGGGTCGCTCACGAACCCGAAGCGGCTGTAGTAGCTTGGAGAGCCGAGAACAACACACCCTTCGGCATTCAGATCCATAAGGCGACTGAGTCCCTCCCGGATCAATGCGTGTCCGATGCCTTTCCATTGCTCGACAGGCCAGATCGACACCGGGCCAAGGCCATACCAGCCGTTCTCCTCGCCATTGATCGTAACAGGTGAGAAAGCAACATGGCCGACGATCGCTCCATCCTTGGTGGCGACGAGGGAAACCGTCAAGGCGTCCGCCCTCCTCAAAGCGTCGACGATGGCGGCCTCGGTTTGGCTGCTGTAGGGCATATGCTTGAAGGCAGCCGTGGTCAGGTTGTGGATCGTATCAACATCCTCAGGGCGCTCCGGCCGAATTCGGACGGTGAGCCTCCTCCAGCAGATAAGCTCGCCATCCTCAGGATCCATCCGCTCCCCTATCCGCAGGAAGCCGTTGCGTTCCAGGACGCGCTGCGAGGGATGGTTGTGGACCGACGTTTCCGCCGTGACGGCTGTCACGCGGGGATCGGAGCAGGCCCATTCCACGATATGTGCGATCGCACCGCTTGCATGGCCGCGGCCTTGACGGGACGGCGCGATCCCATACCCAATATCGATGGCATCAGCGATGGGCAGGCGTGTCAGCGAGCACAGGCCGACGAGTTCGCCGCTCTCGACGATCCACCAGGCGGCTGGCGCGAATTGCGGACGGATGCGAGCAGCAAGCTCACGCAGCATCCGGAGAGCCGCCCGGGGCGCTATTTCGCTGTCGGGGAGCTGGAGACCGCGCGGGGCCTTGCCATCGAGCAGAGTGGCAAAATCGGTGTCCTCGGCGCCAATCAGCATGCTTCCTCCGTGGGACTGGAAGAGGATTCCCTTACTGAGCGAACCTCCTGTCCGACGGTCCGTCGCCCGCTGCGCCCCTTTGCGGCATAGGGCAGCGTGAACATGTATAGGCCGGAGAACAGGAGCAGGAAGAGCGGGATCAGAGGCGAATAGACCACAAGGGCGGGAGGCTCCCCAAATGCCATGGCGACAAAGTTGGCAATGACGGTCCCCGTAAAGGCGATCGACAGCCAGCGGTGACCCTGCCGAACCCATTTGTTCCAGTGCATTGTGACTTCCTTTTGAAAATGAGCCGTAGCGGATCGGGCGATCCGCTACGCGGCATTCAATCGATGCGTGCCAAGACCTGCTCCAGGTTCGCAAGGAACCCCTGCCACCCGGCCTTGGCGCCCCCGTAGGCCTGCTTCTGATCGGGCCGGAAGCCTACCTGCTCCATGCGCAGGAGAGTGCCCGTGCCCGTTGGGAACAGGGTGAAGGTCACCACACTCTTCAAATCGAGGGCTGCATCCTCGTGCGTAAAATTCCATGTGTAGGACAGCGTGTGGTTCGGCTCGATGGCGAGAACTTCGCAATCCAACACGCCGCCCCAATCGCCGCGAAGATTGAAACGGTGGCCCACGACAGGCATGAAGTCGTTCTTCATCAACCACTCCGCAATCAGGTGGGGTTGCGTGAGCGCGCGCCAGATCCTTTCCGGCGGATGAGGGATTTCTCGTTCGACAACGACGGAGCGTGTCTCGGTCACCATTTCGTTCATTGGTCCATCCTTTTCAGCAGGACTTCCAGATCGTCGAACCGGCTTTGCCAGAAGCCGGCCATTTGGCTTGTCCAGTCGATCAGCGGAGCCAGCGCTTTGGGCTGTGCGCTGTAGTGCGTCTGGCGCCCTGCGTGGCGGTCGCGCACCAGCCCGGCCTGCTTCAGCACGCCGAGATGCTTTGAGACAGCCGGTTGTGAGACCCCCGCGCGCGCCGTCAGGGCTGCCACCGTCTGGTCTCCGTCACGGCACAGCCGCTCGAAAATGGCTCGCCGCGTCGGATCGGCGAGCGCTCTGAAGAGGACATCCTGGGTCTGTGGCATCGCGATCCATAACTCGATGGTTATTGATTAGACTAATAACCAACGAGTTATGGATGAGTCAAGCGAGGTCTGTGGGACAGCCACGATAACCCTCGGCACCGGAGCCTGCGGCCTCGAGCGGGACACAAGTGATAGGAAAGGACCGCCTCAAACGGTGAGGCGGGGTTTTTCGCTCGATCAGGCTGCGATAGCCTGCTGGCGCAAGACATCGTCCAGAGTGACCTCGCCCCGGAACCCACCACCGCTGAGGGCGGGTTCGCCGCGCTCGATCGCGTGCGCGAACCGGACCGCCGGATCCGCCTCCAGCCTCTCGAACAGGCGCTGCAAGCCGGGATAGTCGCGGCGGTCGACGACGTCGTGATACTTGGTCCATCGCGCGATGCCGGCGAAGTAGGCGTCTGCCAACGTGCGCCGGTCGCACAACAGCCAGTCCTTGTCGCCGAGCATCCCTTCCAGGTCGGCATGGGCCTTGGCCACCTTCGCCGCACCGTAGGCCCTGAGGGCGTCCTTGTCGGATCCCTCAATCCCATGCTCGAAGACGTACCAGAGCGGGCCGAAGGCGGTGAAGAAGCTCGTGTTCAGGAATGCCAGAATCCGGTTGAGCCGGTCGAAATCGGGCGTGCCCTGCGCGAAGGACAGTCCCTTGTTGATCCCCCGTGTGCCGAGATGATGGAGGATCGCCATGCTCTCGCTGATCCGCTCGCCCGTTCCGGTCATCAGTGTCGGCGTCTCGCCGACCGGGTTGATCCGGCGGTAGGCTTCGCTTTGTACCACCGTCGGCATCTCGATGCGGCAGAGCCGATACGGCTCCCCAAGCCATTCCAGGGCAACGATCGAGCCGAGCGAGCATCCCGACGGGATGCCGTACATGAGGGTTTGAACCATGTGTGTCTCCTTGTGCTTCTGACGACCTCAACATGGCATCATGGACTTTGAGGCTATAGTCGTTACTTTGGAGACCTTAAGTCCACATTTGTGTACGATGGCGCATGAGATTCAACTTCAACGATCTGCATATCTTCGTCCAGGCGGTGGACAACAGAGGCTTTGCCGCCGCCGCGCGACACCTGGGGGTTCCCAAGTCGACAGTCAGCAAGCGGGTCGCCGAACTGGAGGCGGATCTCGGCACCCGCCTGATCCATCGCACCTCGCGCAGCTTCGTGCTGACCGATGTCGGGAAGGATTTTTATGATCATGCCCGTGCGGCCGTGATTGAGGCCGAGGCCGCCGAGAGCGTGGTGCAGCGGCGGCAGGCCGAGCCGCAGGGCACGGTCAGGATCACGGCCTCCGTGCCGGTGGCGCAGTTCCATCTGGCCGATCGCCTGCCGGTTCTCGCGCGCGCCTATCCCAAGTTGGACGTGCAACTCCACGTCACCGACCGCTTCGTCGACCTGGTCAGGGAAGGCTTCGACATCGCGATCCGGAGCCACTTCGCGCCGCTGTCCGATTCCGATCTCATGCAGCGCCGGATGACCGTCGAGCGGATCATGCTGGTCGCCTCGCCGGACTATCTGGCACGACAGGGCGTTCCCGGGCGCCCTGAGGAACTCGTCGGACATGACGGGCTCCTGACGGCTCCTGCCTCCAGGACATGGCGCTTGAAGAACAACGACGGCCGGGAGGTTCAGGTCGCTCCGGCGGCGCGTCTGGTAGCCGATGAATCCTCGGTGCTGCTGCGGGCGGCCGCTGCGGGACTTGGCATCGGTTGCCTTCCGGAGACGATGACAGCGGCATTGGTCGGAAGCGGGGAGTTGGCATCGGTGCTCCCGGACTGGACTGCCGGAATCGTGACCTCCACGATCCTGACGCCTCATCGGCGCAGCCAGCTCCCGGCCGTCAGGGCCGTCATCGATTTCCTGGCAGGTGCCTGACGATCTGCGGTTAATGGTTCCGGCGAGGACCGCTGCGGTGGGTGCCGGGTGCGCGCGCCGGTCATGACATGGAGAGCGCCGTCCCGAGTATCCTTGAGGACATCAGATGGGTTCGGTCAGAATTGGTGGTCTTTGCTACCGAATGCCGGGTCTTTCAACAGAGGGACTCTCTACACCGTCTAACCTGTCACCTCGCTGACAGCCTTCCACAGCCGGCTGACAGCAGGTGTACGCCATTCTCCCGACATTCCAGGCGCCTCCATCGGCGTCTGGGTGCAACAGGAGAGACCCATGCGCATGACCGCCATTAACCTTGCAACTGCTGCCGTCATTGCCGGCGCCTTCTCAGCCCAGGCGAGCAGCCTCGGACGTCCCTGCACCACGGCACCGCAGAGCCAGTGGCTCTCGGTCGAGTCCCTCAAGGCAAAGGCCGAAGCCCAGGGCTACAAGGTCCGGAAGGCCAAGATCGCCAAGGCCTGCGGCGAGATCTACGCCCTCGACCCAAACAACGCCCGCACCGAGCTGTTCGTCGACCCCACCTCGGGCGAGATCGTCGCCAAGGAGTGACGCCATGACCGCGAGCAAATCCGCGGTCGAAGCCGTCGGCGCGACGCCGGCGGCGGCCGCCTCCTCACCCCAAGCCAGGACCGTACGCGTATGGGATACGTTCGTCCGGATCTTCCATTGGAGCCTCGTGGGTCTGTTCACCGTCGCTTTCGCGACCGGGGACGAGATCGAGTGGCTGCACATCCGCGTGGGCTATGCGATTGCCGCTCTCGTCGCGTTGCGGATCGTCTGGGGCTTCGTCGGCTCACGGCATGCCCGGTTCAGCGACTTCGTCCGCTCGCCAAGTGAGATCGCGACCTACTCGGGTCAGGCGCTTCGGTTCAGGGCGCCGCGCTATCTCGGCCACAATCCGGCAGGCGGCGCCATGGTCGTGGCCCTGCTCGTCATGATCGGCGGCATCGCGGCCACCGGGTTCGCCATGACCACCGACGCGTTCTGGGGCTCGCAGTGGGTCGAGGACCTCCACGAGGGGCTCGTCTACGCAACCATCGGACTCATCGTCCTGCACGTGGCAGGCATCAGCTTCTCCAGCCTGGAGCATGGCGAAAACCTGGTGAAGGCGATGATCACGGGCCGCAAGCGGGCTCCGTGAGCCGGCGCTCCTCAGGCCTCGCTCGGCAGCCGGACCTCTGCGAGAAGGCCGCCGAGCGCCGAGCGCCGCAGGGACAGCGAGCCGCCGTAGGCCTCGACCAGATCCCCCACGATGGCGAGGCCCAGCCCGGTTCCAGGGCGGGTCTCGTCCAGCCGCCCACCGCGGGCGAGCACGGCATCGATCCGGTCGTCCGGCACGCCCGGTCCATCGTCCTCGACCCGGAGGATCGCCGTTTCGCCTTCGCGCTGGCCCACGATCCGCACGGTACCGGCGGCCCAGGTGGCCGCGTTCTCGGCCAGATTGCCGAGGATTTCAGCAAGATCGTGGGCATCCATCCGGACCCCGAGACCGTCGGTGGCATCGATCTCCCACGTCAGCTTCTGCCCCTGCGGGGTTCGCCGGAGCACGCCGACCACCTGCTCGACCACGGGACGGGCCGGATGTATCGGCCCGCTCCGCGCCCGAAGGGCAATCCGCGCCCGCACCAGTTCGCGCTCGACATGACGGCGCATCCCGGCGGTGATGGTTTCGATCTCGTCGGCAAGGCGGGTGTCGCCGCGGGCCCGCAGTTCCTCCGCATCGGCGCCCAGGACCGTGAGCGGCGTCTTCAGGCCATGAGCGAGATCGGCCGCCCGGGCCCTTGCCCGGGCGATGGTTTTTTCCTGCGCGTCGAGCAGATGGTCAACCTCGGCGGCAAGCGGGCGGACCTCGTCGGGAAAGTCCGCTCCCAGACGGTCCGCCGCGCCGGAGCGGACCTGGGCCAGACGGCCGCGCACGACATCGAGCGGGCGCAGGCCGACACCGACCTGGACCCAGGCGGCAGCGATCAGGACCGCGGCCAGGAGTGCCAGGGACGGAGCGAGATCGGAGGCGAAGGCCAAGCCTGCGGCATGGACCTCCGCGCGGTCGAGGGCCACTACGGCGCGGATCGTTCCCCCGCCCAGGCGTGCGGGGAGGATGATCCGCCGCTCGACCGCCAACAGCGCCGCGCCGCCCGGACCAGGGATGGTGTGCTGGTGAACCTCCCCGGCAGCCGGCACGTCGGACGGCATGATCAGGGTGGCATCCCAGAGCGAGCGCGACCGCAGCACGGCGTTGATCCCTTCCTCGGCGATCTGCCAGTAGAGTCCGCTCAGGGGCTGGAGGAAGCGCGGCTCGGCCGGAGGGATGCCGACCGCGAGCGTGCCGCCTTCCGCCCGGGCGAGGCCGCTCACGAGCTGGTTGAGGTGCGAGCCGAGCTCGGCCGCCATGCGCCGCTCCACATGCCGCTCGAACAGCAGCAGGAGGCCAAAGCCGGCAATCGCGAGGGCGAGGATGATGGACACCGCGCCGACGGCGAGCAGCCGCAGCCTGAGCGAACCCTGCCTCATGTCGGGGCACGCTCCGGCACGAGGTAGCCGAAGCCGCGGCGGGTCTCGATCAGGTCGACGCCGAGCTTCCGGCGCAGGCGACCGACGAGCACCTCCAGAGCGTTCGGATCCCGGTCGTGGTCATGCGCGTAGAGGTGCTCCATCAGCTCGGTCGGCGGGATCACCCGCCCGGCATGGTGCATCAGGTAGCTCAGGCAGCGGTATTCGAGCGGCGACAGGCTGAGCGGCACGTCGTCGACCGTGACCCGCATCCTGCGGGTGTCGAGCGTGACGGGCCCCGACACGAAGACCGGCGCGGCCCGCCCGGCGGCCCGGCGCAGGAGCGCCCGCACGCGGGCCAGCAGCTCCTCCATCGCGAACGGCTTGGCGAGGTAGTCGTCGGCACCGGCATCGATGCCCTCGACCCGCTCCGCCCAGGCCCCGCGTGCGGTCAGGATCAGCACCGGCAGGTCGCGCCCGGCCGCGCGCCATTTCTTGAGCACGGCGAGACCGTCCATCTTCGGCAGCCCGAGGTCGAGGACGGCGAGATCGTAGTCCTCCGTGTCGCCGCGGAACCAGGCGTCCTCGCCGTCCATGACGTGATCGACGGCGTAGCCCGCTCCCACCAACACGGCCTCAACCTTGCGGGCGACGCGGGGGTCGTCCTCGACGAGCAGAATGCGCATCAGTGGCCCTCCCGCTTGAGGATCGCGGCCGTGGCGGCGTCGACATAGACCTCCCACAGCTGTCCGGCCGGATCGATCACCTTGAACTCGTAGATCCAGCGGTCGCGCTTGCGCTCGAACGACATGCCGACCACCTCGCCGCCGAGGTCGGACCGCACCCGGTCCAGGATGTCGGAAAGAGCAAGTGCCTCGCCCCGTTCGACGGCGCGGCGGGCCTGGTCAGAGTCACGCTCACGATCCGCCAGGGCGCCCGACGGCAGCAGGGCTGCGGCGAGGCCGAGAACGATCATGTCGCGGCGCGTCTTGCTCATGGAGGGAGGATGCGCCCGCGCACCTGACAATTCGCTGACATGGATCAACAGCAGGCCGAAAGCGGCAGGTCATTAATGTCGTTCTCATCGATCCGGACATGCCGTTCGGATCAGGACCACAGGAGACCGACATGCGCACGATCATCATGGCATCCGCCCTTCTCGCGACAGGCCTCGCAGTTCCGGCCATGGCCGACGACCGGGAAAGCCGCTGCGCTCCCGGCATCGATGGCCGGATCGTCGCCGCAAGCGAGGTCAATAAAGGGCTTGAAGGCCTCGGGTACCGGGTCGACCGGATCAAGGCCGAGCACGGCTGCTACGAGGTGCGGGCGGTGAACGACAGCGGCGTCCCGATCAAGGCTGTCTATGCCCGAGCCACGGGCGAACTCGTCCAGGCACGTCTTCGCTGAACGGGAACACAAAGCACGCATGAGAACGATGAAACAGGAGATTTGGTCATGTTCACGAACAAGTGCCTTGCTGCCTTCGTCGCACTCGGCCTGACGGTCGGGCTTTCCGCATCCGTTTCAGCGGCTACTCCGCACGGGTCCGACGGGCACGCCATGGAGTTGAGGCTCGACAACGGCCAGAAGTGGCAGACGGACGAAGCCCTGCGGACCAGGATGGGCCGGATCCGCGATGACATCGACACGGCCCTGCCGCTGGTCCATGCGGGCCGGTACGGCGCGGCCGATTTCTCCGCGCTCGCCGACAGGGTCCAGGAGCAGGTCGACTACGTGGTGGCGAACTGCAAGCTCCCCGAGGAGGCCGACATCCAGCTCCATCTGGCGCTGGCGCAGGTCATGGACGGGATCAACGTCATGAAGGGGGAGGGCGGCCAGGAGCAAGGTGTCGCCGCCATCGTGCAGGCCCTGAACGCCTATGGCGGCCACTTCGATCATCCGGAATGGAAGCCGCTGGGCGATCGATGATGGGTTTCCCATCCGACGGTCACCGTCATGGCCGCATGAACAAGGGGAGCGCCGTACGCGCTCCCCTTCACGATCGGCGAAGCCGCGGAGCTCCGCCAGGACGGGGCTCCGCCTCAGCGGTCGTCCCGGCCATCGTCATCATCGCCGTCGGCATCGTCGCGCATCATGGCTCCGCCGGGACCCATCATGCCAAGTCCGGTCATTCCGCCTGGCCCCATGATGCCGCGGGGTCCCATGGGGGCGAGAACCTCCAAGCGGCGCTTCTGCGCCTCATCGAGGGTGGCGTAGAGCGGAGCTGCCGCATCGGCGAGCTTGCGCAGGGCGTCCGCTCCCTGGCTCATGCGATCCGCCATGCCGCGGATCAAGGCGACACGATCCCCAGCCAGTGCGTCCTGGTTCTGGCGCATGGCCTGCATATGGCTGAGATGAAGCACAGCGAGGCCGCGGACCGCGGTTTCGATCGGAGGCCACAGCTTCTCCTGCTCGGCCGACAGCTTCAGCCCGGCATGGACCGCGGCGATCTGGGCGTCGGCAAACGCGCTCATATCCTCGGGCGAGAACCGGCCCATCATGCCCCGACCCGACCTCCCCATCATTCCTCGACCCATCATGCCGCCTGGCGTGCCCTGGCCTTGCATCATGCCTCGGCCCATCGGCATTTGCGCCCCTGATTGAGCAGGCGCCGTCTGAGGCTGCGCGGGGGCCGTGGACTGGACCTGCGCTGCGGTCGCACCACCTGGATGGTGCTGAACGTGGTCGGCGGGCGCCTGGGCCAGCGTCGGCCCGGCGAGGGCGGTCAGAACGGCGACGAGAATGGGCGTCTTCATGGAGGCTCTCCTTCTTGAGCCCGGCTTGCGGGATTGGGAAATGAATGGTTCCGCCTTCCGCTTCGGATGCGATGGAACCCATCATATCACGTCCTTCAGGCGGGGCATGAGACCGACAGCCCGGATACCGGGGGCTGCGAGAGCCGACCGCGACCTTGCGGCAGATCAAGGCGGCGTACCTCGATCATGCGGTAGTCTTCCAGGGTTTTCATTCGGGACAGAGAAACGAGAGGGACGACATGATTGGGAACATCAAGAGCGTGCTGATCGGCCTGACAAAGGAGTTTGGCCCCGACGAGACCTCGTCCGCCTTGGCTTACGGCCTCTCGTTGGCGCAGCAGGCGGACGCCCATGCCACCGTCCAGGCCGCTTCCGTCAAGGTGGACCTGTCGAGCGCCGGGATCAGCAAGGTCGTGGCCGGGCTTGTCCAAGAGGAGAACCAGCGCCTTCACGCCCTCGCCGAGGCGGCGGCCCTAAGCGCGCAGGGCGATGCCAGCGCGGCAGGAATTGCGTGGTCCACCGCCGCCCCGCATCTCAGCTATCCGGCACTGCTCGCCGTCTTCAAGGCGCAGGCCCGTCTGCATGACCTCACCGTCGTCGACGCCGAGCCGGAAGCCCTCGCCCTCGACCGGGGCCTGATCGATGCCCTGCTGATGGACAGCGGCCGTCCGCTGCTCGTCGTCCCGCCGGGGCAGGGCGTGTTCCGCGCCCGGCGCATCATCCTCGCCTGGGACGGCAGCGGCCGCGCAGCCCGCGCGGCGGCCGACGCCCTGCCGCTCTTGCGGGCGGCGGAAACCGTGGAGGTGGTCGCCGTGATGGGCGAGAAGGAGTTGCCCACGACCGTGACCGGCGCCGACATCGCGCCACACCTGACCCGCCACGGCGTCAACGTGACTGTCCAGACCCTGCCGGCCCTGGAGGGCGACGTCGCCGAGACACTGCGCAACCACGCCACCCTGACCCATGCCGACATGATCGTCATGGGCGGCTACGTGCACTCGCGCCTGCGCGAGATGGTCTTCGGCGGCGTGACCTCGTCCCTGCTGAAGCAATGTCCCGTGCCGCTGTTCATCTCGTACTGAGGAATCCCGCAGGCAGGAGGAAGTCGCCATGCCCAGGATGCAAGCCGCCATCTTCGTCGAACCCAGACGCATCGTTTTGGATGAGAAGCCGATCCCGGAAATCGGTCCGCTCGACGCGCTCATCCGGATCACCACCACCACGATCTGCGGCACCGACATCCACATCCTCAAAGGCGAGTACCCGGTCGCCCGTGGGCTCACCATCGGGCACGAGCCGGTCGGCTTGATCGAGAAGCTCGGCTCGGCGGAGGAGGGCCAGAGGGTCATCGCCGGCGCAATCACGCCGAGCGGACACAGCGAGGCCTGCCTGTGCGGCTGCCATTCCCAGGACGGGGCCGGCACGCGGCATGGTTGGAAAGCCATGGGGGGCTGGAAATTCGGCAACACCATCGACGGCTGCCAGGCCGAATACGTGCGGGTTCCCGATGCCATGGCCAACCTGGCCCCGGTGCCGGACGGACTGACCGACGAACAGGTGCTGATGTGTCCGGACATCATGTCCACCGGCTTCTCGGGGGCGGAGAGCGGGCGCATCCGCATCGGTGACACGGTGGCGGTGTTCGCGCAGGGGCCGATCGGACTGTGCGTCACCGCCGGCGCCCGGCTGATGGGCGCGACCACCATCATCGCCGTCGACAGCGTGCCGGAGCGCATGGCGATGGCGCGCCGGATGGGCGCGGATCATGTGGTCGACTTCACGCAGACCGACCCGGTCGAGGAGATCAGGCGTCTCACCGACGGGCGCGGCGTCGACGTTTCCATCGAGGCGCTCGGAAGGCAGGAGACCTTCGAGGCGTCGCTGCGCGTCCTGCGTCCCGGCGGCACGCTGTCGTCGCTTGGCGTCTATTCGGGCGATCTCAGGATTCCGCTCGACGGCTTCCTGGCGGGCTTGGGCGATCACACCATCCGGACCACGCTCTGCCCCGGCGGCAAGGAGCGCATGCGCCGCCTGATGGAGGTGATCGCGTCCGGCCGGGTCGATACGCGTCCCTTGGTGACCCATCGCTTCAAGCTCGACCGGATTGAGGAGGCGTACGACCTGTTCGGTCATCAGCGCGACGGGGTCCTGAAGGTGGCGATCACGCCATAGCGGATGGCCGGATCGATGCCGCCAGCGGTTTGCTCTGGATCAAGGCGGCAAGCCCGAACTCGGGCGCATGATGATCGATGACGGCTCCGGCACGCGACCGTGTCCGGGCACACAGAGGGAGAGGGCGATGATCAAGGACATCATGGTGCATCTCGATGGAAGTCCCGAGGACGAGATCCGGCTGGAGCATGGGCAGTCCCTCGCATCGGCAAATCGAGCCCAACTGATCGGACTCTTCACCAACCAGCTTCCCGATCTCACAGTCGCCATGCCGATGGATGGCGGCGCGGCCACGATCCAGATCCTGACCGAGCTCCAGGACCAGGCCATGAGGGACGGTGATGCCAGGGCCAAGTGGCTGAAGCAGCGATGGGCCGGCCTTCAGGTGCCGAACGAGTTGCGCCGGCTCGACGAGTCGTTCGGCGTATTAGCCGGAAAGGCAGTCAAACAGGCCCGCTGCGCCGATCTCTTCATCGCCACACGGCCCTACGGCGAGGCCAAGGCAGCAGTCTGGCCGGACCTGGTGGAGGCGGTGCTCTTCGGCAGCGGGCGCGCAATGCTGCTCGTGCCGCCCGGCCAGCATCGGCAGGGACCGTTCGAGACCGTGCTGGTTGCCTGGAACGGCAGCCGCGAGTCGGCCCGCGCCCTGCGCGAAGGGCTGGAGTTCATCGAGCAGGCCTCACGCATGGTTGTCCTGGTCGTCGATCCTCCGACGGATGGGATGTCCTGTGCCGATCTGAAGGCCCATCTCGCTCACCACAATGTTGTTGCGGAGGTCGTCACCGCCGAGAGCGAGGGACGTCCCGTCGCCGAGATCATCCTCGAGGAGGCGCGCCGCATTTCCGCGGACCTCGTCATCATGGGAGCCTATGGCCACACCCGTCTGAGCGAGCAGGTATTCGGCGGCGCGACGCGGGACATGCTCGCCACTTCGGAAAGCCCAATCCTGGTTGCCCATTGAGGTCGCGCGATGACGGCCGACCCGAGGCGGCTCCAACGTGTGGGCACCAGGCGAAGGACACCGGAGAATGGCATGACGCGCATCGCCATCATCCAGGGCCATCCCACGTCCGGCGGGCATTTCTGCCACGCAATCGCAGAGGCCTATGCAAAAGGCGCCTTCGTGGGCGGCCATCAGGTCCGTCTCATTACCGTGGCCGACCGCGACGTCCCGCTGTTGCGCTCGAAGGCCGATTGGGACGGTGCCCCGCCGCCAGCCGTCATCACCGAGGCCCAGCGGACGCTGGCCTGGTCAGAGCACCTGGTCATCATTTTTCCCCTGTGGCTGGGAGGGATGCCCGCGCTCCTCAAGGGCTTCCTGGAGCAGGCCCTGCGGCCCGCCTTCATGTCGGGCGGCACCGGGGCAGGCGGCAGTTGGAAGAGTGCGCTCAAGGGACGCTCGTCGCGCATCGTCATCACCATGGGCATGCCCGCCTTCGTCTACCGATGGTACTTCGGGGCCCACAGCCTCAAGAGCCTCAAGCGCAGCATCCTGTCCCTGGTCGGCATCGGCCCGAACCGCCACACCCTCATCGGCAGGATCGAGGGCATGAGCGATGCCAGGCGCAAGGCATGGCTCGGTGCCATGCGCAATCTCGGGGCGAGAGCCCGGTAGGATGAGAGATGTCGGGAATCCGGAAGGCCACGCCTGAAATTTCCTCCATGCTGCACCCGCCTGCGATGCCGAGCGCACAGGGTCTGCGCAATCTGCACCGCTTCGTCCGTCCCATTCTCGTGGTCGTGCCCCTGCTCGGGCTGATCCTGGGATGGTGGGCGTACCTTGCCGGGGCCGGACAGTGGTCCGGATCGATCTGGGCCGCCGCCACGATCCCCGTCTTGGGTGCGCTGCTCGTCGAGATCGCTGCAAGCCTGCGCCGCGGGGATGTCGGCCTCGACATCGTGGCGGCCCTGTCCATGACCGGAGCGCTCCTGTTCGGGGAGCACCTCGCCGCCGTCGTGGTGGCACTGATGTATGCGGGCGGGCAGTATCTCGAGAGCTTCGCCGAGCGCCGCGCCGCACGCGAGATGACGGCGCTTCTCGGGCGCGTTCCGCGCACGGCCGTCCGCTATCGGGATGGACGGCTCGAGGAAGTCGACCTCGGAACGATCGCACCCGACGACCGCCTGCTTATTCGCCAGGGCGATGTGGTGCCGGTGGACGGCGTCGTGGCGCGGGGAACGGCCGTTCTCGACCAGGCGGCTCTCACGGGAGAGGCGCTGCCCGTGCGCAAGGACTTGGGTGAGCCGGTGCTGAGCGGCGTGACCAATGCCGGCGACGCCTTCGACCTGACCGCTACCCATCGCGCCGCCGAAAGTACCTATGCCGGCATCATTCGCCTGATCGAGGCGGCCCAGGCATCGAAGGCACCGATGGCGCGCCTTGCGGATCGGTTCGCCATCGCCTTCCTGGCCCTCACCGTTGCGCTGGCCGGCGGGGCATGGCTCTGGAGCGGAGACCCGATCCGGGCGCTGGCCGTCCTGGTCGTGGCCACCCCGTGCCCGCTGATCCTGGCCGTCCCCGTCGCCATCGTCTCCGGTGTGTCGCGGGCCGCCAAGGCCGGCGTGCTCGTGAAGGGAGGCAAGGCGCTGGAGGCGCTGGCGCGGGTGCGGGTGTTGGTGATCGACAAGACGGGCACGCTGACCCACGGCGAAGCCCGATTGACGACGATCCAGCCGATGCCCGGGTTCGCGAGCGAAAGACTGCTCCAGCTCGCGGCGTCGCTCGATCAGGCCTCGAAGCACGTGATCGCCCGGGCGCTTGTCCGTGAGGCGCAGTCAAGGGACCTGCCGTTGCCGCTACCCGCCAACGTCGTCGAGGTTCCTGGCGAAGGATTGGAGGGTAGCGTCGATGGTCTCGATCTCGTCGTCGGTGGGGTTCGGTATGTCTCGCGACAGGCACCCGGTACCGTGGAAACCCTGGCCGGGAGCCAGTACCCTGTCGGATCGGTCGTGGTAGCGGTGGCGGTCGACGGCCGCCTCGCCGGACTCCTGGTTCTGGCGGACCACCTGCGCACGGAAGCGGCCCAGGTCATCGAACGGCTTCGTCGATTGGGAATGAACCGGATTGTCCTGGCCTCCGGAGACCGCAGCGACGTCGCAGAAGCCGTCACGGTCGGACTGCATCTCGATGGCGTTCATGCCGATCTAACGCCAGACCGGAAGATCGCCATCGTACAGGATGAGAAGCGGCACGGACCCGTCATGATGATCGGCGACGGCGTCAACGACGCTCCGGCCTTGGCGGCGGCCGACTTGGGCGTTGCCATGGGCGCCAAGGGTGCCGCAGCCAGCGCCGAGGCCGCAGACGTCGTCCTCCTCGTCGACCGTCTGGACAAGATCCCGGCGGCGATCAACGCGGCGCGCCGGTCGCGCAGCATCGCGCTCCAGAGCGTCTATGCCGGGATCGGCCTGTCCGTCGTCGGAATGATTGTTGCCGCCTTCGGCTATCTGACGCCCGTGCAAGGGGCGCTCATCCAGGAGGCCATCGATGTCGCCGTGATCCTCAACGCCCTGCGGGCCCTGTGGGGACCGGAGCCATCCTGATCGCGAGCCGTGACGCTCTTCCGGCTCGACGGGGGTGTACCAAGGTGCGATCCTCACCGCCCGACGCTTCCTCGTAACCCAGGAGGTTTCCTTGTCGCTTCGCCTTCACTTCCACGGCGCCGCCCGAACCGTGACTGGCTCCTGCTACCTGCTCGAGACCGAGTCCGCCCGCGTCCTGGTCGATTGCGGCATGTTCCAGGGATCGAAGGAGGAGAGGGAGCTCAACTACGAGCACTTCCCGTTCCGCGCCGCAGGGATCGATGCTCTCTGCCTCACCCATGCCCACATCGACCACTCTGGGCTCGTGCCGAAGCTGGTGAAGGCCGGCTTCGATGGACCGATCTATGCGACGGCCGGAACGATCGACCTGGCGTCCATCATGCTGCCGGACTCCGGCTACATCCAGGAAATGGAGGTCGATCAGCTCAACCGCCGCAACAGTCGACGCGGGCGGGAGACGGTCTCTCCCATCTACACGGAAGAGGACGCCATCGCATCCCTGACGCAGTTCCGGCGCGTGACTTACGGCCAATGGGGTACTGTCAAGTTGGCGTAGGTCGGTTCCTATGGCACGGTCTTGGGCATGAGCACGACGTCTAATCCGTACCGCGGCTACCGTTTCCCGCCTGAGATCATCAATCAGGCCGTCTGGTTGTATCACTGCTTTAGCCTGAGCCTACGAGAGGTCGAACTGATCTTGGCTGCGCGGGGCATCGTGGTCAGCTATGAGGCCATCCGCGAGTGGAGCCTGCGCTTCGGTCGGACCTACGCCAAGACCCTCAAGCGGCGCCGGCCGAACCCCGGTGAGAAATGGTTTCTAGATGAGGTGTTCGTCCGGATCCGCGGCAAACTGCATTATCTCTGGCGAGCCGTTGATCAGCATGGGAACGTGCTCGACGTCTTGGTCCAGAGTCGCCGTAGCAAGAACGCCGCCAAGCGCTTCTTCCGCAAGCTGCTGAAGGGCCTGTGCTACGTGCCAAGGGTGATCGTGACCGATAAACTCGGCTCCTATGGCGCGGCCAAACGCGAGATCCTGCCGAGCGTCGAACATCGGCAGAGCCGATACCTGAACAACCGATGTGAGGTGTCGCACCAACCCACCCGACGGCGCGAACGCCACATGAGGCGGTTCAAGTCAGTCCGGCACGCCCAGCAATTCCTCGCCACCCACGCTCAGATCTACAACCATTTCCAACTCCGTCGCCATCGCCTCTCAGCCAGTGAGTACAGGGCTGCCCGCGATCGCGCCTTCCTCACCTGGCGCGATGCGACCGGTGTTGCCCTCGCGGGCTGATGTGGACTGACCTGACGGCTGCGCCCGCGGCAGCTTTGCCGCTTCGGCGCCAAGTTGACAGTACCCACCGGAAGCTCCTCGGGTTTGGCCCCCTTGAAGATCTTATCGATGAAGGTTGCTAAGCGGAAATAAAGGTCAGGA
>NZ_JAFEMD010000078.1 GCF_016892765.1 Microvirga arvi | reverse complement strand
CCACTCCGCGCCCGGCCTCGGCTCATGCCTCAGCTTAACGACACCGTCTGTCAGATTAAGTCCAAACTACTTCACTTCATCCCGCTGCCTGGTAAGTTCGTTACCCCGGCGGATTTTCATACTCACCTCGCAACGCTGCAGCGACATCCGCCGGTGGGACGCCGCGATGCCACAGGACATAGACGGTGCGATAGCGCGGCGGCGCCAGGCCAGCTTCCCGGCACGCTGCATCAGCTTGGTCGTGCGCCCTGCGAATGCTGCCAAACGGTGCCCTGTCGCCCGGCCTCCAAGCCGGGGAGCGACAGCTCAGGATGGCTCGCCAAATGATAACCAGCTTCAGGTGCGGAAACCTGCGGCCTTTCCGCGTGGTCTTTGGCCTCGAGGCCTGTTCTGGCCCATGCGTCGCGCGTGCTCGAGCCAAAGCGAAGCGACGCTGGAGGGCGCGATGGGAGATATCGTGCCCCTCATCATCCGGGGCCGCGCCGCGCTGCTCGGCATCGCGCAAGGCTGTCCTCAATCGTGCGATCCGCCAGGCCGGAATGGTTTCGAAAGGTTCAGCGCTCATCTCGTTTCGCCACTGTATTGCATCTCTCCCACCGTGCAGGGGCAAGAGTGGTCCTATCCCAGGTTTCTGCTCAACTGCTGCCGGACCCTTCCTGCCATTGCTGTGGCTGCGGCTGACCGGTGACGCGCTCCCACCAAGCATCAGCCCGTGCCTCAAACGTCGGACTGCCCCGACCATCGCTCTGATAGAACTGGCCGGGCTGGATGCCGGGAGCGTAGGTCTGCTCAACCCAGCCACGCGGATCATCATGCGGGAACTGGTAACCAACGTGGCCCAGCTTGGCCGCTCCGGCATAGTGCCCGTCCCGCAGGTGCGGCGGAACCGGAATCATCGGCTGCGATTTGACATAGGCCATCGCCACACCGATGCCGCGGCAGGCCGAGTTAGACTTCGGCGCCCGTGCGATGTGCAAGGCTGCATGCGCCAACACGATCTGGGCTTCCGGATAGCCGACATGCTGGACAGCCGTAAGAGCGGCCGCGGCAGTCTGCAGGGCTGTGTTGTCGGCGAGGCCCACATCCTCCGAGGCATGGATGAGAATGCGCCGGGCGATGAAGCGAGGATCCTCACCGGAATAGATCAGGCGCGCCAGCCAGTACAGGGTGGCGTCCGGATCTGACCCGCGCATCGCTTTGATGAAGGCTGAGATCGTGTCGTAGTGATAGTCACCCTTGCGGTCGAAGGGGAGAGGTGAGGCTTGGTAGACCTCCTCCACCATGGCTCCGGTAATCGCGATGGTTGATCCAGGCTCCGATCCGAGCACCAGTGTCTCGAGGGCATTCAACACGCGGCGGGCGTCTCCTCCGGCCCGTCCGATGAGCTGCTTCATCGCATCAGCCTCGAGGCGAACGTGCAAATCCTTGTGGCTAGCAAGGAAGCCTACCGCCCGCTCCACCACCTGCTGTAGATCCTCCAGTGAGTGCGGCTCCAGCTGGAAGATAGAGGCACGGGAGACGAGGGCAGGGGTGAGCACGTGATAGGGGTTGCCAGTGGTCGCCGCAATTAGGTCGAAGGTGCCAGTTTCGGTCAGATCGAGGAGATAGTCCTGCTGTGCGCTGCTGAATCGGTGGATCTCGTCGATGAACACCAGGATGTCCTTGGCCTGAGCCTCCTGAGCCACAGCCTTGATGTCAGAGACATTGCTGCTGGCCGGATGAAGAGAGCGGAACTCCTTCTTCATCTCCTGGCCGATCGCCCGGGCAATCGTGGTTTTACCAACCCCTGGCGGGCCAAAGAGAATGACAGTGCCGAGACGGCCGGCTCGGACGCGCCGCCGCAGCGGCCCGTTCGGTCCCAGGATATGCTGCTGCCCGATGAGCTCGTCGAGGGTTTGCGGGCGGATCTCGGCGGCAAGCGGCTTGGGACGCTGCTCCTGGGCCTTGGAGAAGAGATCAGGTTTCATCACGGGTCACAGGCGGTTTGAAGGACGAGCGTGAGCCTACTCCTACTCGATCTGCATGCTTAATCCGCAATATTTTCAGCATTGAGCGGATGGAGGTCGCGGACCATCTGGTGGAGACGGGAGGTGTCGAGATGCGTATAGATCTGGGTGGTCTCAATCCCCGCATGGCCGAGTAGCTCCTGCAGCACGCGCAGATCGGTACCGCCTGAGTGCATGTGGGTGGCAAAAGCATGCCGCAGGACATGAGGGGAGACCCGGTCGGAACTGGCCAGTCCTGCCGCTACGGCGGCTTCCTTGATCTCAAGCAGGGCAGCTTGTCGCGTCAAAGCCTTGGTGCCGTTGCGCACCGAGTGGAACAGCCACGGAGAGGGCGCTCCGCCGGAATAGGCGCGGGCCAGCTTTTGCCACTGGGCGATGGCTGCAATGGCACGCTCGTGCAAGGGTACGAGCCGCTGCTTGTCGCCCTTGCCGCGCACCAGCAGCATGCGGGTACCAGGAGGCGCGGCATCCGCGGGCAGCGACAGCGCCTCGCTGATGCGCATGCCCGAAGCATAGAGCGTCTCGAACAGAGCCGCCCGCCGGGCATAACCGGCCTGTCGGTACAGTCCCACGGAGGGATCGGCCGCAAGCCCATGAGCCGTCTCCAGGAGCGACTCCGTCTCTGTGATCGACAGAACGAAGGGCAGCTTCCGGGGCCGGCGCATGGTCGACAGATTGGATGTGGGATCGCGGGAGCCGAGCTCCTCCGCGATCAGGAACTTGTGCAAGCCGCGTGCCACTGTGATGCGGCGGGCAATGGTCGATCCAGCATAGCCGCGTTGATCGAGATCGGCGATATAGTCCCGGACCTGCTCAAGCCCAACATCGTCCAACCCAAGGCTCTTCTCGCTCAGCCAAGCGAGATAGCAGTTGAGATCGTCGGTGTAGGTGTCGATGGTACCGGCAGATGCTCCGAGCTCCGTTGCCAGAGCATCGAGCCAGAGCTGGGCCAGCCGTAGGTTGGCGCGCATGAGATCCTCCTGTGAGAGGACCTTGTCACGGCACTGGTTACAAACTTCTTGTCAAAATTATCCTTATGCGAATTTGTTTAGCCGGCTAAGTCCACTGAACCTTGAGACAAGGGTCGGTGCAGGGAAAGCGTCACCGTACCGCCAGCGTTAACGCCTCGTTGAGCATACTTCCCTCACAGTGGCTGAGGTCTTTGGGAGGTGGTGCGATGCGGGTGTTGCTGATCGAGGATGACATCTCTGTCACTCAGAGCATTGAGCTCATGCTGCAGCGCCTCAATGTCCGGATCTCCGTGGCCGATCTGGGCGAGCATGGCATCGATCTCGGCCGGCTCCCCGACTACGACATCATCCTGCTCGACCTCAACCTCCCGGACATGTCAGGCTATGAGGTCCTGCGACAGCTGCGGCTTGCCAAGGTGAGCACGCCCGTCCTGATCCTCTCAGGCTTGGACGGTATCCAGAACAAGGTCAGAGGCCTGGGCTATGGTGCCGATGATTATCTCACCAAGCCGTTTCACAAGGACGAACTCATTGCCCGCATGCAGGCCATCATCCGCCGCTCGTCCGACCAGGCCGAAGCGGTGCTCCAATGCGGCGATCTGACGATCAGACCTCGGGCTCAACAGGCTGAGGTCGGAGGACGCCCGGTGAACCTGACCGGCACGGAGTACAAGATCCTGGCGTTTCTGGCTCAGCGCCAGGGGAGCACGCTCACCAAAGAGATGCTCCTCAATCATCTGTATAGCGGTATGGATGAACCTGCGATCAAGATCATCGACGTGTTCATCTGCAAGCTGCGCAGGAAGCTCGCGGAGGCCTCAGGCGGCAGGAACTACATCGAGACGGTCTGGGGCCGTGGCTACATGCTGCGCGAGCCGCAACCCCTCAAGTTGGCAAGCTAAGTCTCAGGACCACGATCGCATCCCATTATCCACTGCCCAGCGGACTGCAGGTTTTCCGGTTCCACTTGCCCTTGTGGAGCCAGTCCCCTCACCCCAATCTGTGGCAACATCTCGACCTGTCGAAATGAGAACGCCCCAACTGAAGCCTCTTCCAAACTCCAGCTAGGGCGTGTGCGATGCCGGTTGCAACACCGCGCCACCATCCTACTCTGCTCCCGATGAGCGTCAACGCCTGATACAATAAGCGCTGCTGAGATAAGCGGGCCAGAGCACATTGCATGCACTGGCGGCACGTGGTTGCCGTGTTGCTTTACCCGATCGTTTGAAACCGTTGGTTAACCATGCAAGCGCATGCTCTCACATGACGCAAGGGCTGGGCGGGCTTCCTGCTACCTGGAGACGGTTGCTCATGGCAGATAAACGGTTCACCGATGCGATTGAGGAGAAGTTGGCGTTGATCGCCCCAACCCTGAACACCATCGAGTTCGGAGGAGATCAGCCCTATCTTTGTGAATTGCAGACACTCCTCAGGCAGCACCTGACAAGCCTGGTTGTTCTGTTTGAGCGAGATCCAGGCCTGGATGCCGCAACAGCTGATCTATACGCGGCGGCTGCCGCTGTGGTGAACGACACCACAAGGGCGTCTCAGCCGCTTGTTCGAAAGCGCCGTCTGCTCAGGGAAGCCCAAGCACGCTTCCAGGAGCGCATCTCGACCGCACGCCCGAACGGAAGACGAGCCTGCGCCGCTTGGCGACAGAACGAGCTCTTCCTTGCGGCCTGATCCACGCTCGGGTTCCGCATCAGCCAAACTTGTGCGGCGGAACTCAGCCCCCTACCCTACTCACCACAGGAGTGGCTTGTCCGTTTAGTCATAGCGAGCAATCAGTCACAGATTGTTTGCGGTCCCAAGATCCTGTTAACTCATTCTGGTATGGATATTGAGGAAGTGATGGTCTGGTGATTTCAATCTTGGGCGGCAAGTACTTTTCCGACCGAGTGACTGCTAGATCTACAGTTCATCAGGAGGGTCTCACCAATGGCGAAAGCAGCAACCAAGAAGGCGCCGGCCCGCAAAGCGGCCATATCGAAGTCAACATCGGCTAAGGCGGTAGGAACTGCCGGCACAGCAGCTAAGAAGTCAGCGAAGACCACGGCATCCAGGACGGCCGCTAAAGCAGCCTCCAAGGTCGCGAAGAAGTCCACTGGCACGTCAGCCAGCCCGATCCTGACCCTGCGCCACATTGCCGAGCAGCTGTCGATAGCGCATGAGGTGCCCAAGCGCCAGGCCAACGAGATGCTGACGCAGGTGATCGAGATGATCGCCAAGAGCCTGAAGAAGGGCGATAAGATCCGCCTGAGCGGCCTCGGCATCCTGCAGGTGCGCAAGCGGGCTGCCCGCATGGGCCGCAACCCGCAGACCGGCGAGCCCATCAAGATCAAAGCATCGAAGAAGATCGCCTTCCGACCCGCCAAGGAGCTTAAGGAGGCGGTCTAGCCAGAAGCCGTAAACCGGATGGTTGAAGCGACACCCGCCCCGCCGGAACGCTGGCGGGGCGGGCCTGTTGTTGCGCCCGCTCAGGAGAGATGCTGCGCAAAGTGCTTGTTCATCTCGAACATGCTGACCTTGCTCTTGCCGCCGAAGACAGCCTGGAGCTTGTCATCCGCTAAAATCTCCCGCTTATTCTCGGGGTTCTGGAGATTGTTGGCCTTGATGTACTCCCACACCTTGCTCACAACTTCAGTGCGCGGCAGCGGGGAAGAGCCGACCACCGCCGCGAGTTCGTTCGAGGGCTGCAGTGGCTTCATCAGCGCCGGGTTCGGCTTCTTGGCTGCTTTGGCCTCTGTCATTGTGAAACTCCGATGTTACGCTTGTCTGCCATCTGCATCGGCAAGGTGGCGGGACCATGGCAAGCAACGACTAGCAATCTCTTAACCCGCCCCGCCACTCAGATCGCCGAGGTAGCTTTGACTGACGATTGCAAGATCGTCAGTACCCACGCCGTTTGCTTTGGGGCTTGGCCATCATTTGCCGCATCGCTTCCTCCGCCCGAGCTCTGGCTTCGTCGTCATGGCTGAGGTTGCGTACTTCTGACGCCTCCTCTTGCTGCTGCAGGCCATTCTTGCGCGCCCGCCATTGCTTCGCCTGTGCGGCGGTGGCAGCTGCGTTGGCTAGCCTCTCCAATCGATCCAGCTGGGGCGTGCTCGCCTTCCCGTCAGTTTCAGGTTGTTCGTCCTCTTGCTCAGGGTGTTTGGCCATGGGTTCGCTTCCTAATCAATGATGCCAGCCGCGCTAGGATGTTACGTGCTTCCATTTCCAGAGGCATCGGTTAACTTCGCCTTAACCATAAAGGTCCGAGGTACGCCGATGCGAAAGATCCGTCATGGCTTCATAGCGATCGCCGTCCTGGGAGGCCCAGCCTCTCTCATCCTCGCGCACCAGAAGCTCACGCAGTCATGGCCGCAGGAGGCATCCCGTCCTGCCGATGTCACCCCACTCGTTCAACAAGCCTATTCCCAATGTACTGAAGCACCGCATTTGGGCAGAGCATCTCATTGCGATGACTTCATCTGGTCCGCTGACCAATGCGCAGCCCCCGAGAACGATTGCGATCCTCGCGCCGTCTACGAGGTTCTTCTCAAGCTGAATGTCTCTCCTCCCCAGCAGGAAGACCAGCAGCCAGCACGACCACTCTAACGAACAGTTCGGATCAAAGCAGCTACAGCACCAGCCGGAGCCCTCCTGTCTAAAGGCATTCACTATAAAATGTTATAGTCGATTTTAGTGCTGCGTTGGGAGTTATGCGGCGATCAACTCACCCAGCATTAAACCGGATCGCGCAAATTACATAAATGGGAGCCTTGGACGCGCTCGGGATGCGACGGGACCTCACGGAAGACGCTGAATGCCAGGAACCTCGAGGCGGCTAAGGCCGAACGCCTGGCCGAACTACTAATCGGGGTCAGCCGGGGCCATGCGGCGGCCTAGTGCCGCCTGCTACTGGAACTGGCCAGCGCCACCAAGCCCACCAACATAGGCAGGAGATCTACAAGCGTCTAACAGCCCTCGCCCTCCTTGGGCCTGAAGGTGGCCACACACTCACCACTCGGATCACAGACGCTGTCATACGCAGGCCCAGGGGAACCATTGTTCCGGATCTCAGGCGTAAAAGCTTGAACTGCCAAAAAACTGCACGGGTGACAGATCTGCGGGAATATATTGTTCATCGCTCAGATGTGGTGCAGCGCCGCCTCAAGATCGGCCGCATACATCCGATGACCAAGTTCTATTCGAAGCACGCTGGTCTGGATGGCGCAGGCGTTTGAGGAGTACATGAGCGGGACCGGAGTTCGTTCTCTCAGGCCCCGAGGCGCTCACAGCAGACCTCGACCAAGACCTCCCAACCGAAGAAGCCTTTCACCACCAAGTGGCTCCCCTCACCTGCCAGAATCGTGCCATTGGGCTGTTCTTTGACTCACACCAAAGAGTAGTTGAGGCCCGCCGCGCACAAAAGGTACAAGAAGAACTGCGGGGGACATTCCATCTTAAAGAGCCCGTGGTTATCCTCTCCACAAAACGTCCGCTCGGAGAGAAAAGCCCAACGCATCGTGCGGATCATATGACCCATTTTGGGAGCGATGCGCTATGCCTTTGAATCTGAACGGTCTCGGACCCGATGAGACCATGCTTGCTCTTCACATTGCCCAGGACAATTGCGGCAAATCTGTCGGTCAGTTCCACTTCGTCGTGCCGCTGACACGCAACCGCCCCTACATTGATAATGTCGAGGAGATCCTGGCCAAGTGCGCTCATTTCGGCATCAATGTTCGCTGCGAGTTGATTACCCCTCATCTAGTGGATAAGCGCCACTATCCTCGCGTAAAGTTCACGATCAAGAACCGGCTGCGCATGCCGTGTACAGCTGTGTTCATCTTCGAGACAGCCCAAGACCAGTTGAGGTTCAAGCTGGCGTTCGGCTGAAGATTCAGTATCACGTCAGCCTTGCCAGAATTCTCGTCGTCTCCGGCATGAAGTCGAACTCACGGAGATGCCACGCACCACACAAATGCTCGCGAGATAATTGCGAGCATGACCTACGATCATGCCGGGGATAGCGGCATTCATTTCAACGTCATTCCTACGGCAATGGCTGTACCAGGCGGCTGCTCAGTTGCTAGCTGTTCAATCCACCTTTATATATAATATAATGTCATAAAACAGATGTTCGGCCCACTTAGGCTCCAGCGCCACCCGTCGCACAGCGAGGATGCCTGCTCAAAGGGAACTTTTCTCTTTACAGAAATATTTATTGTCATATCTTTCTACAGAAAGGAGACCCTTATGGCCCTACATGCAACTGCCGCGTCGCAGCCTCGCGATGGCGCAATCGTCGCAAAAGCTGCCATCCATGCGGCCGAGCGGCTGGGCATCCCTGGCCGCGTGCTCGCCGCCATCATTGGCGTCTCCGAAGCTACGGTGTCCCGGATGAAAACCGGCGACTTTGCTTTGGACCGCGACCGCAATGCCTTCGAGCTTTCTCTCCTCTTTGTCCGGCTCTACCGCTCCTTGGACGCCATTGTCGGGGGTGACACAGCGGCCGCGGCCTCTTGGCTGAACAGCCACAACACCGCTCTGGACGTGCGCCCCATCAACGCCGCTCAGTCAATCTCCGGACTTGTGCATGTCATCGACTATCTCGACTCCCGACGCGCTCCGATCTGAGTTCCGGCCCTTCAGGGGCCAGTGCTGGCGCGTCGTGGAGTCTCAGTACGTTATTGCCACGTTCCCTCTCGTAGACACCTTAGACGAGCAGGCCCGGCTTGAGGAACTGCTCGATGCCACCAAGCCGCCCGTCCCACGTGAATGCCAGCATCTTCACCCTCTCCTCTACACGCCCTTTCGGTACGTTCCCAAGTACGGCTCGCGCTTCCGGCGAGCAGGCCAACGGGAGGGTGCGTTCTATTCTACGGAAAGGGTGGAAACAGCGATTGCCGAAATGGCCTTCTACCGGGTTCTGTTCTTCGCCGAATCCCCAGACATGAAGATCCCTCAGGGATTTGCCGAGTATACCGCTTTTGCTGCCTCCATCTCCACGGATTGCGTGATCGATATCACAGGAGCCACAGATCCAACCCTCGCCCACCTGAATGACTACAGCGCAACACAGGCCTTTGCTGATCTCGCACGCGCCGCTGGGGCAACAGGGATCCGCTCGACGTCGGTTCGTTGCTCAAACGGTGGTGTCGTGCTCTCATGGTTGAGTTGCAGCGTGTTTGATCAGACTGAACCTGTCATGCGCCAGAGCTGGCACATACGAGTGACAAGGCGGGGCGTCCAAGCCGTCTGCGAGAGCCCTCGCCTTGCCATCCAATTCGAGCCTACGGCATTCGCGGCTGATCCCAGGCTTGCCGCTTTTTCTTGGGAACGTGCGATCTAGCCGAGTCTACGTGTGTTGTGGTTCAGAGTCCTGAACTGTACCATCAGAAGCTCCATAGGTTGGGGAGACATACTGTCTTGCCATCTCGGTGTGAGCGAAAATGATCATCTCCAATCCAATAGTCGCCAGCTTACGCGTTGCTAAAACCAGCGCATTTTCAACGCGACAAGGTCAACGTGGTTAGGCTCCTCGTGGAAAAAGATCACTGGTCTATACCCCGATGTGAGGATCTGACGTGGGGTGCTCAACATTGCATCGAATAACTCTATTTCCTCAGCGTCAGCTTTCCAGTTCGAGAAGATCCAGTGCATCCGGATATCCGTAACGAGAACAGCGTCTCCGTAGCAAGACACTCCAACATTCATGCCCCTGCCAGGCTTCGTACTGGGTTGACGCAGAAGCTTGTCCGCCAGCTCGTTGGCAGGGAAGATCGACGACAGGTCGTAAGGTGTACCGTACCACCCTTGATCACCGTAAGTCGCTGTGATCTCGGCGCGTTGCTCATTGTAGTCGACCCATGCGGTTACCTGAGGTGCGTTGGGATGAAAGTTGGGCAGTCGCTCCCAGGCATCACGGAACCAGTAATGGCTGTAGCCTACTGGTTCGAATGCACGAGTTTCAGCACGCATGATGTTCCTGATCCCAACTTTCTCGCGACTGAGTATTCCCTTCTGTGACAATTCCTTGAGCACGTTACGGCTCGTCGGGTCTGGTTTGAGACGATTGCTCTTCGACATCACCACACCTCCCGTACAAGGAAGCGCCGGCCTGCACCGCTCCCGTGGCTCAAGTAAATGTCGACAGCTTCAGAAAAATCATCGGGTAGTAGGAGCCCATCATCGAGCCATTCTTGCCTCCTGAGGCTGCTACACAAGTCATCGTCAGCGATGTCATCTGATTCGAGCCAATTGGAAGCATCAGGAGAGATAACTGCATCATTGAAAATATCACTGTTAATAAAATCGAATTTCATGGATCAACTACTTAGAATAAACGTTTCTTAAAATTCAGAACAAAAATCATCTTATGGGAAAATACAGACTCAGAGCATACGATTTCTCTGAACGTCGAGAGTCGTTCTCTTCTGCATGTGCTGAAACCTACCATCTTACTTCTGAAATGACGAAATTAAAGTTTCACGCAATCTGCTATGTTCAAATGCACGCTGCCGCTAGCGTAGGAGCGCTGGTTGCTGTGGAGCTTCTTAAGACTGCAGCGCATTGCTACACCGCAGCATCTTGGAAGTCCGCAGCAAACGCGTTAGGTGCTTCCTCAGTTCTCCCTCATAGCTTTCCTGAAGGCCGCCGAGAGCGATCATCGTGCACGCCTTTCAGAAAGCTCCTCAAAATCGTCATAGGACAAGCACAATGCCGGGCGCCGCACGTCAGTTCGAGCCGCAGACCACCCGTACTGGTGGAGCCCCCTCCAAGTACCGTTTCACCGCCCGATGCTCTGGCTGCAAGAGGACAGACACCTACGAATCCAGCAAGTCTGTGGGTGATGATCTCGTCAAAGGCTACTTCAAGGACCGCGGCTGGCTTCTCGGACGCGATCGGGCCTATGATCTGTGTCCGGCTTGCCTAGCGACGCCCCGAGAGGCTCAGCCGCCTCGCCCGAGCAACGAGGTTCAGCGCCATCGATCGCCAGAGGCTGCCAACCGCTCAAGCAGGCCTACAGCCCCAGCAGACAAGCGGTCTCGGGATACGGCAGATATCCTGGCCCGCCACTTAGGCAAACCCGAGGCGCTTGCTGCGGAGGTTTTCCGTCCCAAACCTGTGCAAACCCCTCGCCTGCCCGCGTCAGATGTACCCCAGCAAGCCGCACCAGCTCCTGCCCTGCCACACGAGGTGGAACAAGTCCTGACGGGAATGGCCGCAGATCTGAAGTGGCTCCGATCGACCATGGAGGTCTTGGCCGAGCAAGTAAGCAAGCTGGTGGCCCTTGGCGGCCAGCAGATTGAGGCCATCGCAGGTCTAGCACCTCTGGTCATCCACTCCGCCGAAGGAATCTCCGGCAGTCTTCGAGATGTTGTCACCGCAATCCGGTCGACCTCGGGCTCATCATCTCCAGCAGAAGATGCCACCGGCACTGGAGCGTCGCTCACGCGAGAGGCTAAACCCGCGGGACTGCAGGATCTGGACATCAGCTCAGAGCCAGAGCCCATGGTGGTCTCCAAGGCCAAAGAGCAGTTGAGGCAGATAAAGCGTCCGAAGCAGCCTCAGGACAAGAGGCGCAAGACGGCCGCCACGCCGATCGTGGTGAAGTCGATTGCGGATGCCAAGCGGCCAGACCGGTTCTACACCTCCATCCGCCTCCCGCGGGAGCTGTGGGATCAGGCAGGCTTCACGTCGGACGACCGCCTCCTGCTGGACTGGAGCGGCAAGGCTCTGACCATCGAGCGTATTGCTGAGGGCGGCGTGAAGCCGAAGGCGATTGGTGACACCACTGTGGTGCTGCAATCCTGGAAGCTTGGCGACCTCAATTTGGATCAGCCGAAGGTAAGCGAGGGAGAAGGCTCCTTGCGGCTGACGGCAAGGCCGCTGCGCCCATAGGAGCTTGGCGAAGTCGAAATGATCGCTCTCAAGAGACCTTTGTCGCCACAACCGCCGAGGTGTACGCTCAGGGCACTTTCACCCACAGGGTTGAGGCCTTTGCGGAGAAGCTGTGCGGCCACAGCCTCTCCGCTTCGGATCCCCTCATCACCACCCCTTGGATGAGGATCTGGCGCCGTTCGCCTCCTGCCGGCTCGGGCAGATGGCTCCCCATCCATGCTGCCCGGATCATCGAGGAGGAAGATCAGACAGTCACATGGTGAGAGATCAAAAGGTAGAAACTGGCCCAGTTGGATTTTCCCGTTAGAGAACGGCCCATCAGAAGCGGCTCAGAACTTGTGCCAAATTTTAGGGATTGAGCGGTTGAGGAAGGGCTTTAGTCCCTTCGGGATCCTTGGGTCTGAGTTCTGCAGATGCTTCTCCAGGGCCGCCAGCTGTCCTGTCAGCGTCCCGGTCGGAAGACCGGCGGGACGGCCGCCGTCACGAGACAGCACGACAACTCGATCGCCTTTCCTCCGGACCCGCACGAAGGAGTCACCCGCTGACCCTTCGAGCTGGTCAATCAGTCGGCCCGCCTCTTGCCACGAGGCGCTCTCGATCGGGCGGATGCTGCTTCCACTCGACGCGCCCGTCTCGATCATAAAACACGGCCAGCCCATGTGCTGCATCAAAGCGAAACTGCGACAAGGAATAAGCTTCCTATCCATCTGCGTTGCAGCCTCAACGACAAGGTCCACTAGCATTTCCCGCACTAGGTCGTCACGGCTATCTCCCGGCCTCACAATGCCAGCAGCAATCTGATCGCTCACCACTTGAGCAACCCGTGCTCGCGTAAATTCACCAACATGCTTCCATTCATCCTGAATGGCCCAACGGGTATATTTTCCCTGATCTTCGAAATAGACAGCGCAAAATCCAATGTTCTTCATGTATCACCTAAAAAGTGCGTAAAAATGTGCCGACTGAACTCACATGAACAGTGAGCGAGAGCGTCTAGCGCCGGTAGCAAACGTAACTGGGCCTAAAAGCAAGCGGCCCGTGTCTCGTCCTCAGTACCTATCAGCTGAGATCTGCAGAGATCAAAATTAAAAAACAGCATCTTACAGGTGCGTGGCAGTTCCTCGAGCACTTCAGCAATCAAGGCTTCGGTTCACTGTATCTCACGAACGAGGTGGCGATAACATCATCGTGGAGATCCGGTCAGCGTTTCCCGGAACCCGCTGAAGCAGTGCAGTATTGCATCATCCTTGTTCATTCGTCCGCTTGTTGCCCCCGTTGATGGGCAGCCGCGACTACGCAGCCTTTGGATCTCCTGATTCACCTTGCCACCCGCACTCTCACTCGTGCCTCCTCCGGTTCGACGAAGCAGCCATAAGCCGTGGGGTCACCGGAAGCAGCTTTGAGAGCGGCGTACTGAACATTCCACCGCCCCGCCCGCTCTCACGGCTCCGACGCAACCCGGCAGACCAGACTATGCCCGTTATGACACTCCTGAAAATATTGCAGTCACAACGCGAGATCCCATAGCCTTCCTTCATTGCATACTACCACAGCAATTCAAGGAAATGACTTATGCCAAATTGGGTTCACACTAGAGTACATCTGTCAGGTGCTTCCGAGCATATTGCCGCCTTCCGCAAGGCTTGCATCCGTCCAATCACCGATGAGGATGGGCAACCGATCGGCTTCGATTTCGGATCGCTTCTACCAATGCCTGCAGCTGCGAAGGCGACACTCCAGGACCGGTCGGAAGAAGCAAGGCAGCAAGCCATACAGGCAACCGGCTACGAAAGCTGGTACGACTGGCGATGTGACAACTGGGGCGTCAAGTGGAACTCATCCGCGTTTCGTCAAATAGCTCTGACACCATCCACCTTCGAATTTGGCTTCACCACTCCTTGGGCGTTGCCGACGCCAATCTTCGAAGCACTTTCCAAAGCCTTTCCTCTGCTGTCAGGTCGTGTGGTTGCAACGGAATGGGGAGAGGAGTGGGTTGCTATTGCATCATTCGCCGACGGCAAATTCAACGTGGTGTCCGACGCCCTGACACGAGAAATAGCGTTTATTGCCGCGCACCGCTCTTGGAACCCGTCGATAGGTGAAGCAATCGGAGCCACCATATCGGAGTTCATCGGCAAAGACACTGTTGGCAGGGACCATTGTCCGCCCGGCAATGGCCTCTGGGAAAGACTTGCAAGGCACCTTCCGCCGGACATGGTCAGGCGCCTTGAGTTCACGTTTGACGCCGAGCGGTTTATCGAGTGGCATGACGTAGCCTCGTCCCAGTTCCCAGCAGAGTTCGAAGACGACGACAGCGATGATCTTCGTCCCTTGGAAGATATCGTGCGGTCTCAAGAGGTCCGTACATTTCTGAACAGCAATGGACGCACATTTTCCAAGATTGATCGACAGGTGATCGAAAGCCTCTGTTACCACATTCAGGGAACCATCGGCTCATCAATGATCGACATGGAAATTGAGCGGGATTCTCGACAGTCGGCTGAACGAATCTTTGATCAGGTTCACCCCAATGAGTGCTGGGAGTGGGCAGCGCATGCTTTCTACCGCACCGGCGTTCATCTGAACCTTGCAGAGTTGAGCACGCTCAAGGCAAGCTTTGTAAGCTACACCCTCCAACTGCGACGGGACGTCCTTGCCTTCCTGCGTCAAGCCCAAGAGGCCGACAGCCTCGCAGCCTAGCTGCAGAACTAGCGTTTTCTGAACCTTGGCGACCGCAACTGGCCTCGCTTGATAAATACATGAGGCGGGTTGACAACCCACCTCATCATAGTTCGCTCAGGAGTAATGGGGTGCTCCGCCCCACAGCGTTGGCACCGGGACACATAGGCTGATTACCTCAGCCGTCCGACCGGGAGAGCGTGGAGGGCGACCGACCGCGCCGAGCACCCAGCAGGCCCTGCAAGCGACGGGGAAGGGTGGAAAGCGGCTGCTCGGCAATAGCCGCCCATTCGGCGGGGTATTGCAAAAAGGCACTCACTAAGACAGAGGACAGGTGTGCCTTGCGTATCAGGCTCTGTCCACATGCACCCGTCTTCTCGTGCGAGGTGCATGAGCTTGGATACAAATCCATAACCGTTGAATCACAGGGCCGGCACGGTCCAGATTGAGAGAGGGCGGCTACAAGCAGGCACCTGGCAACCACCTGCACCCCGTAGAAAGGGAACGTCGCTACGAGACAGGCTATGACCGGAGCGCAGATCAGGACATCAGCAGCACATCTCTTCCCACCTACATGCGGCCTCGTTTGTAGGTGGGGGGGAGATGAGCGACATCCCAAAGCGAGATCAGAACAACAAGATCTCTCAAGGGAACTTTGGTTCGTCCCGCTGGCGCATGAAATCACGGCAGCACAGGGTGCGGTCGTGTTTCAGAGCCAGCAGCGAGAGCGCCAGGCGCTCTGGCTCTATATCTGAGCCTCTAGCACCAATCCACAAACTCTGGAGCTGCCATAGCGCTAGCGTTTGCATTACTGCCGTCACTATAAGGCCGATATTGACTGAAGCAGCGAGCTTGGACTGGTCTACGCGTTTGAGATCCCCTCCCCTTCACCCACCTCTTCATCATCGTAGGGGGAGGAAAGATCGGTATTCTCACCCTTCCAACCACACTGCATGCACTGAGCTGGCGTACCATCGGGCCACTCCTCGCCGCCCCAAGGAACATCGGGATGAGTAGGATCCCCGCCATCTGGGGTCTGCATCGACCACATCAGCGCATAGACAGCTATGTGACGACTGGAACCGCATGCGGGGCAAGTCACCTGCTCAGAGTTACCCCGACGGTCATCAGGCTTAACTTTGGTCATCAGCCTCACCCCCGTCAACGATCCTGTTCCGGCCCTGCTTGAGTTCCATCTGGATTGGACCCCAGACCATTATGCGTCATAGGTCCTGTGACTCCGGCAGGCTGACCACTCCTGGCAAACGCAATCAAATCTTCGGACGTCATGGCAACCCGCCCCATCCATGGTTCGGGCTTAATGGCCCGCACCCAGTTAATGAACGACGAAACGCGCCCGAAATCTTCTTTGACATGCTGCTCCGCAATCCAGCGTGTGGGAACCTCGCGTCCCAAGCTGGTCGTGATTGTTGGTCCAAAGATGTCGACACATAGTGCAATGCCTTCCGCATGATGGCGCAGCGCACGATGACGGAAGTCGCATGTGATCCGTTTGCTCTCGTCAAACCACTGATGGATCGCTAGGTAATCCGCTGGCTCCCCTCCCCAACGGCGGGAGCTCGAGACGGCATGATGATAACTATCTGCCATGGTCAGAGCTCGTGCTCACTGTATTCGGAATCCGTGATCCGGACGTTCATCTCGCATCGGACCACATCTTCAGAGGGAATGATGATAACCTCGCCGTAGCCCCCATCTTCATTGATCCAGTCAACACCAACACTTTCAAGGAGCTCATAGGCCCAATCATCAAGCAGTTCGCGCATGGTCATGGAACGGCTCTCTTCCATGGCGCCAGTTGTACCTGTCCCTCCACCCGGAGTTCCGCCCACGGTCTGCTTCACTTTGCCCGGAATATCGCAAGGCCAGTCAAGAGACCCAGGTGTGCCATCCGCCTTCGTCCCAGAGATGTCTTGAACTTGGCCTTCGTCGCCGTATCCATCGAACTCAATGTGAGCCTCAGCAATGTCGTTCTCGGTAAGCCGCTTAAGAATGGCTGTACGGAGATCCTCCGTCTGGGCCCCTTCAACAGCGCCAGATTCGTTAGTCTTCATCGGACCCAATCCAACAGGTGGTATAGCGATAGCACAGGCTGACTGCCGCCAGGTTTCCCCAGCGTCAGCCAGCCGTATTGCTGTGTTGATTTTAGAAAGCCGGCCTGGCCGCTGCAAAGGTACAGCCGCGTCCAAGCGCTGCGCAACATGCCAATCTGCACGGACGCGGTCAAATCGATTTATTGAGTCAATTCGACTCACGTTTCGATGGATGTGCGCGCCTCTCCGGCATGATCGGCCCGCGATCCGGGAAAGCCAATCTCAGTAGGAGTTTCAACCGAACCTCGGGCACATCAGCGGCTGGAGCCGTCGGCATGCATCTGCTCAGCCTTCCGATCTATGATTACCATCTGCTGTCGGGCTGGGAGCAATTATCGGTTCGTTCTTACCTGGGCCGATTCGCATGATGTACCTTCGGACATAACTCTGGACGCCTGAACCTTTCCCTCCTGCCATCAGCGATTGAACAGAATACGATCGCGCTGGCGACCATTGATCGCTTCTATCCAAGCTCATGATGATCATCTGTCGTCCGACAGCACAGGAGACCAGACGTCGTCACAGACCGACTGCACCTTCAGGAGCTGTAGCAAAGCCGCCGAACCGAGCGGGCAAACCGGAACCGGGTTGAATGGGGCAGTTTAACGCTCCTCCTGATCCCAGTATAAAAATATTGCAACACAGGAATGGAGTTTCTTAGAGTCCCACTATTGCACCTAACCAACGATTTACAGGAGTTACATTCATGACAGATTGGGCGTTTACTCGAGCTATCCTTTCGGGCCCGTCGGACGAGATTGAGCGGTTCCGTCAGACCTGCTTCCGGATGATCTCTGACACGGCTCAAGGCGCACAGGACGTCGGCTTTGACTTCGAATCCCTTGTCGCAATGCCGGATGAAATCCGACAGACACTCGCAAGCCCGCTTCCTTACAAGCCACCGGCGTCAGAGCAGCCTTTCGGGCTTCACGAATGGTTTGTCTGGAGGAGCAGGAACTGGGGTACGCCCTCGAACTCGACGGCATTGCACATCCTCGAGTCATCGCCAACCCACATCGAGTTTTGCTTCGATACAGCTTGGTGCTTCCCGCAGCAGATTTTCGTGGCTCTCGCAAGAGAGTTCCCGGGCCTGACAGGTCATATGGTCACAACCGAGGGAACCGCGAACTTCGCCATCGTCGGCCTCGTATCAGAGGGTACCTTTACTGGAGCCTTGGGAGCAATCACCCGCGAGATCGCCTTCCTACTTGGGACGAATCACGACCCGGCAATCCATGAGGCCTTGCGTAGAGCTCTCACCAATTTCTTGCAGCCCGAGAACTTCGCCCGCGGGAGCGTGGGCAGCAATGATCTTCTTGAGATCAACTTTGGAGAGTTTTGGACAGACCTATGCCTGCAGCTCGAACCAAGGGTTGCGCGACGTCTCAACTTTTCGTTCGATATCGATCGCTACTGCGACTGGCATGATAATGATGAGCCTTGGTCTGAGGACAATGGCGCCCCCCATCACTTAGAGGACATCATCCAGAGCGCAGCGAACCTCAGGTTCCTCGAACGTGATGGCCGTTGCTATTACAAGATCGACCGCAAGCTCATGGCTTTGGTTGCAATCGACTTCCGGATGCACCTTGGGAGCACGCTGGCCGGCGAGGACCCCGATCGGGAATTCCGCCTCGAAGTGGCCTACCTGCTCGTCGATACTCCAGAGGATGAGCTTTGGGAATGGGCCGCCCATGCAGCATTCCGCTCAACTCCGCTCAATCTTGCTGATTTGGGCGCTCTGCAGACGAGCTTCGTCGATTACGCGTCCCATCTTCGCCAAGAGACGATCCGCTTCCTGACGAGAGATGATCTCCCGACCAGCATCGCCGCGTGAACCGGGAGCGCGTCCGCATTCATACGGCGCAAAGAACCGACCTGCGTCAGCCATACGCTGACCCGGGTGATCTCATCTGAACAATAGGAATTCAACATGACAACAACCTCCACCGGCAGGATGGATGCGCCGGCGCGCGTCCACTCCCCTTTCCGAAGCTGCGAATACATTGCGGTCCGACCGATCGTCGCGATCGGCGACTATACGCCCACAGGCGAGGTTAATAGGTACTCTGCGGTGCAGCTTCAGGTTGGACTACCGGGTATACTAAATCACACCCATTCGACCACCGACGAGATGATCAAGACCGTTGATATGGTCTTGCTTCTGAAGGAGCAGTTTCCACATCTGCGGCTCTGGTATGATGGCCTCGAGAACCAGGCGGAGTTTCACGACTGGCGCTCCTTTGCGGCCATGTACGCCGAATGGGACGAGCGCTGGGAGCTTGTCGAGCAGGTTGCAACCGGTACCCTGAATCAGGACGCACCAGAGGTTCTCAAAGCAGCGGAAGAATGCTTCCTCCTGGCTGCCGCGCTCCGCACGATCAGTAGGCCTGAAGCGACATCACCTGTCGGCCGCTCCAGCATCTCTCCGGCCGCTGACCGAACCCACTTGTTCCTGGTCACGGCCCGTGCGAGCAGTGGCGAGAGGCTCGACCTGTTCGTACGAGCCGATACACCTGATCGTGCCGCTGCAATCTTTATTGAGTACTACGGGAACAAAGAGGCCGACCTTCTGGAGCCTGCCGGAATCTGGGCTGTGCCTGCCCATCATGGACCGGATGGCGTCGTCGGCGCTTTCGAGGTCGCCCGATGAGTTTCACGGTAACGCCCAGCTACGCGCGCCCAGGATGTGGTCAGGATAAACACCCGGCTTTGTCCCGACTTATACCAAGTCTCGTTAATCATCATTGATGCGCCCAGTCGCGCAAGCCGATGGACATGATGGTCCAAGGCTGATCGATCTGCTTATTCCAGGCTTCACAGCAGTGATCGAGAATGTCGGCATAGGACGTGAAGATCCGGTTGGAGATCCAGTTCTCTCTCATGAACTGCCAGATGTTCTCGACCGGATTCAACTCAGGCGCTTTTGCCGGCAATGGCACCAAGGTGATGTTGGGCGGGACCTTCAGTTTACAGGAGACATGCCAGCCCGCCTGGTCGAGCAACACCACGGCATGCGCGCCAGGCGCCACAGCCTGCGCGATCTCGGCCAGATGCAGGGTCATGGCCTCGGTCATGCAGCGCGGCAGCACGAGGCCGGCTCCCTTGCCTTCAGCCGGGCAGATTGCTCCGAAGATGTAAGCAGATGCAGTCCGCAGATCGCGTGGCGCTGAGGGACGCGTGCCGCGCCTGGCCCAGCGGCGGGTGATCTTGTTCTTCTGGCCGATCCGTGCCACGTCGGCAAACCAGATCTCTACAGGGCCTCCATCGGCTTTGCCCTTCGCGATCTCCTCCAGACACGTGGGAAAGTCTTTTTAATAACCGCCACGGCTGCTTCGCTCTTTTCATGATGGCGCGGTCGGGCCGAGAGCTTACGGAAAGTCAGGGCCCGCAGTTCACGGCTGAGCGTCTGCTTGGAGATCCGAAACCGGTACTCCTCCCAGAGCCACTGCATCAGGTCGGCCAGGCGCCAGCGTACCACCCCATGCACTGCTGGAATCGGACCGCTCTCAATCAGCTCACTCAACCGCGAACGATGTTCGTCGCTTAAGATCGAGGGCTGCCCTGGTGCTTTCCCGTCCAGGAGCCCATCGGGACCGTGAGCATTGAAGCGCAGGACCCAGTCACGCACGGTCTGCAGACTGACCCCGCCCATCTCGGCCGCTTGGGTGCGCGAGCCACCCTCGGAAATCACTGCCAGGGCCAGCAAGCGGCGGGTCTGCGGCGCATCCTTGCTCCGGCGGGCAAACTGACGCAGGCAAACAGGATCGTAATCAGACTGGAGGGCGACGGGAATGGACATGGCAAACCTCCCTGCTTGCCATGTTGAATCACATCTCAGGGCATCTGGGACTGCGACGAGTCGCTCTCATGAGGACGTGGTATTACCTCGCGCCCTGATCACGATGAGTGGGGTGATTTTGCCCCTCCACAGGGCAACGATGAAACTCGCACCAGACGTCCAGACTGTGGCTGGGTCGGCAAGGTCCATGACCTGAGCAGCTGGTTGGCATTACCGGACCCGGTCTGGGGTAAAGGGGCAACAGATGGACAGTTGTGAGTCTGAAGTCGGCAACCAGTATGGCTATGAGTGCCCCTCCTGCGGATCACCTCATCACGTGTCCATCCGGGCACTGATCTGGACCTCCCTGACGGAGGATGGTTCAGATCCGGACGGGACGACCCCTGATCATGATCACCACTGGAATGATGGACACGATGCCCGCTGCAAGGCTTGCCACTGGTCTTGATTGGTGGGCGACCTCGAGGGGCGCTCTCAACCGGCACCCCTCCTCTACGTTGTCGTCTCCTATGGTGACGGCGAAGTCGAGCGGGCTCGTGTCTTTACCTCAATGGCTGCAGCACTCGCCTGCAGGGACAAGCATGTTGCTGAGAACTGGGAAACGTGCCTTCCAAATGAGCCTATGCCGGATGACCCGGAAGAAGCTGCCGATCAGTTCAACATGGAGGCATATGGGCAGGGCGAGCTCGTGCGTCTGCTGACCGCAGACATCGAGGACTAGAACCATGCGGCTTATTACATGCTCTGCGGCTGGCCGGCAGGGCGAGGAACTCCGGATCAGCCAGGACGTGTTTTTTACCCCTAGGCCGGTCGCGTGTTGGCTCTACCGTTCCTGATCGTCCTGGCCCCTCGGAACGTTATGCCTGCGTGAGGGGGCATCGGCACAAGCTGTTGACCGATTGGGCGGGCCAGATGCTGATCCAGGTGACCCGCTGGCCGCCCGAGCACCGGGCTATTGTTGTAGCCGATATGAGTTACGCGACCATCGAACTGCTTCAAGCGGTGCGGAGGCACCTGACGGTGATCACTCGCTTGCGGCTTGATGCGCGCCTGTTCGATCCGCCTCCGGCACGCCAGCCCAGGCAAAAGGGCCAGCCGCGGGTCTCGGGCGCTCGTCGGCCCACCTTGGCGCAGCGGCTGAACAACCCTAGGACCCGGTGACAGCGGGTGACCATCGCAAACTGGTCCGGAGGACAGGATCGGCAGCTTCCGATCACCTCCGGCACGGCGCTCTGGTACCACCCGCGCAACAGTGCGCCGATCCGCTGCGTGCTGGTGAGGGATGTTACGGGCGAGTTTGAGCCACAGGCTCTTTTGTGCACAGATCTGGTAGCGGATCCAGGTGAAGTGCTCACCTGGTTCGTGCGGCGCTGGTCTGTCGAGGTGACGTTTGCGGAAATGCGCCAGCATCTCGGCTTCGAGACGCAGCGCCAGTGGTCGGATCAGGCGATCGCCCGCACCACGCCGGCACTGCTGGGGTTGTTTGCACTGGTGACATTGTGGGCGGGAGAGGTTCGCAACGATGGCTGAAAATCACGACAAGCCGCTTGGAATGCAAAATCTCACCTGACCTTCAGCGATGCTCTTGCGGTTGTGCGCGCCAAACGATGGACCTCCAACTTTGAAGCGTCCCGGCTGGACCCAAACGTGGTGAAAATCCCTCGGGCTCTGCTCAGTCCTCTCACCGTGGCCACATGCTTTCCCGCCTGAAATGGCCCAACTCCAGACAGGAAGGTTTGCTACCTAAGTGTCTTGGCTATCCGGCATTTGCAAAAGTGTTTCGCCTTTTTGGGCCATATATAATTCGAATTGCCAACCAGCCCAATCGATAGGCCATTGGCCCCGCATTCGCATCTTTATCTCCCAGATTTTTTCTAGCTCGTCCTCCAATGTCATTATGTCAAGCTTACGCCGGGCTAACTTTAGGTCGACTACCGACGACAACTCTAACATTGCATGTGGTAAGTCGACGCCTGATCCGACCAGCGATTTAATTTGTTGCAGATGGAATCCTATTTCCCTTAGCAAATACTGTTTTACACGTTCCTCCCTTTCAATAAAAACGACTTGGTCCTCAAGTTTCTGTGACCCGCCCCCATGGAGTGGTCCGGTTGGAATGTTAGTGCAGTGACGGCCTGTCCGCCAGTGCGGGCGGCGCGGCT
>NZ_JAFEMD010000077.1 GCF_016892765.1 Microvirga arvi | reverse complement strand
AAATTGGTGTTCTTGATCCGGGTCGGCTGCTTGAACCAATGGATACGCCTGGCTTCCTCGGCCCAGAAGGCCTCCGGGTCCTTGATCGAAGCCTCGTACTTCGCCCGGTAGCCCGCCTCATCCAGATAGGCGCGGTGGCTCCACTCGGACGGCACGTCGTAGATCTTCTCTTCCATGGCGCTTCTCCCAGACGCTTCCATGATGAATTTAGGTCTAGGTTTACGGAAAGAGAGAGGGTTCGGGCAAGCGGGGCGGGGATCGGACTTTGGTCGTTGCTCCTTTTGGGGGGTACGGTGCGCAAGCGGCTGGGTGGGCATGAGAAGCTGAACTCCCCAACGTCATCCCCAAGGCTTGCCCCGGGGATCCACGACTTTTGCGATGGTTCAAGACGTGGATGGCCGGAACAAGTCCGGCCATGACCGTGAGGATGTCATCCCCGGCGAGCCGAAGGCGAGGGAAGGGGATCCAAGTCCAAGCGCAGCGCTATGGATTCCCTTCCCCTGCGATGGGTTCGCCATCTCCGGGCGGGAATGACAGGGAAGGCTACAGCCCGACCGCCCCGGCTCTCGACTATTTCAAGTGAAGAATGACCGGACCTTCGGACACTTTTGGTGCACTCGCGCTGATGTTCGACGCATTCTGTCCGATCCAGTCCTTGGCTTTCTGAACGCTCTCATCCGCGCCCGCCTTGTCCTGACAGATCGTAACAGAGATGCCGCCATCGCCGGTGCGGATCAGGGAGTACCCGACAAATCCCTTGACCGTTCGTATCAGGCTTTCGACATCCTGCCTGCGCTGCTCCAGCACATCAAAGAGTTCCCTCGCTCCTTCACCGGAATAGGTTCTGATCACAGCGTGCATGGCTCAGTCCTCCGTTAAGCGTCTCCTGCGAATGACACAGACGAATGCCCCGGCCCGCACGCCGACTGTACGCTTTCAGACAGCGCGCATCCACAAGGATCGCCCGTGAACAGCGAAGGCGATGATGGCGCCGCCCTACGAAAAATCGGCAGCCGGATTCACTGCGACGTGAGTTTGCGCGCGAGCGTCAAGGCTGCGGCATCGACGGAATCCCCACTGGCCGTCGGCATCAGGTTTCCGGCCTTGAGCGTGAGTTCGGTCATGACATGCAGGATCCGTGCGTCCGATTCCTCGATGCCCGCGGCGTCGAAATCCTTGCGGATCCTGGTGAACACATCGCTGTGCGCGGGATTGGCCGCGGCCCTGGCGAGGGCGTCGGAATAGGCTTCGACATCCTGGCCCGTGAGCCCGAGCTTCCCGGCCGCCCACCGGCCGAGAAGCTTGTTGCGGAGGATCGTCCTCGCCATGTCGTCGCCGCCGGCCATTCGAAACCCTCCGGTTGCCGGGCTCTCCATGCCCAGGGATCGCGCCGGGACAGGATACGTCAACGAGGGCTTCGGCGACAGCTTGAAATCGCGCAGGCGCCTGTCGGGCGGCGTAGTTGACCTTACAGCCCGCCCATCCGGCACACGATCGCCCATTCCTCGTCCGTCACCGGCTGCACCGAGAGGCGGGAATTGTTGACGAGGATCATGTCCTTAAGCCGTGGCTCTTTCTTGATGTCGTCCAGGGTCACGGGCTTGGGAAAAGCCTTCACGGCCCTGATGTCGACCATGCCGAACTTGCCCGTCTCGTCCGTGTGGTCGGGGTAGTATTCCCGGATCACCTCGACGATGCCGACCACCGCCTTGCCTTCGTTGGAATGGTAGAAGAAGCCCTGCTCGCCTAATCTCATGGCCATCAGGTTCTGCTTGGCGACGTGGTTGCGCACCCCGTTCCAATGGGTGCCCTTGCTGCCTTCGGCGACTTGCGCCTCCCAGGACCAGACGGAAGGTTCGGACTTGTAGAGCCAGTGCGCCATGGTGCTTTACCCCTTCGTTCGTTTTGCGAAATCTTCTTCGGGTTTCGCTTCAGTGCTCGGATTTGACCGGACGGTTCATCAGCGCATCGACCGCCTGATCGAGGGTCCATGCGCCGGAAAGGACTTGCTCGACCGCCTCCGCGATCGGCATGTCGATATTTTTCGTACGGGCCAAAGCCACCAGGGCGCTTGCGGTCGTCGCACCCTCCACCAGCTTGCCGCCGGCGGCCTCTTCGACGCTCAGGCCCTGGCCGAGGCGCTGGCCGAAGGCGAAGTTGCGCGACTGCGCCGTGGAGCAGGTCAGCACCAGATCGCCGAGGCCGGACAACCCCATGAGGGTCTCAGGCTCGCCGCCATAGGCGCGGGCAAAGCGCAGGAGCTCGGCGAAGCCGCGGGCGATGAGGGCCGCCTTGGCGCTCTCGCCGAGGCCTTTTCCCGCCACTGCGCCGCAGGCGATGGCGAGCACGTTCTTGGCCGCGCCGCCGATCTCGACCCCGCGCACGTCGCCTCGGTGATAGATGCGCAAAGCGGGACCCGAGAGCGCGTTGGCAAGCTCTTCGGCCAGCGCCGCGTCCCGGCAGGCGAGGGTCACGGCGGTCGGCAGGCCGCGGGCCACGTCATGGGCGAAGCTGGGACCCGACAGCACGGCAACGGCCGAGCCCGGACGCACCTCTTCCACCACGTCGCAGAGGAAGGCCCCGCTCGCGCGCTCGATACCCTTGGCGCAGAGCACAAGAGGGGTTGCGGGCAGCAGCACGCGGGACAGTGCCGCTGTCACCTCGCGCGTGGTCTGCGCGGGCGTGACGAGGAGGACGGCGTGACAGGAGGCGAGTTCGCTCGGATCGGCGGTCGGCCTGATGCGTTCGTGAAGCTTCACACCGGGTAGGCAGCGCTCGTTGGTGCGCGTCTGCGCCAATGTCTCAGCTTGCTCGGGCGAGCGCATCCAGAGAACCACGTCGTTGCCGGCTGCGGCGGCCGCATTGGCGAGCGCCGTTCCCCAGGCACCGGCTCCAGCAATGCCGATCGGTGGCGATGCCATTAGGCCTTCGCTCCCGCCTCGTCGCGGCTGGTGTCGAGGGGCCAGCGGGCGCGGGCCGGGGCGCCGATATCGTCGATGAGGCCGAGCCGCATGCGCTCAAGACCGGCCCACGCGATCATGGCGCCGTTATCGCCGCACAGGTGCAAGGGCGGCGCCACGAGCTTGAGGCCGGCCTCGACCGCGAGACGCTGCAGCCCCTGGCGCATGCCCTGGTTGGCGGCAACGCCCCCCGCCACCACCAGCGCCGCCGGATGACCGGCGATGTCGCGGAAGGCGCGCAGCCCCACGCGGGTGCGGTCGACCACCACATCGACGATGGCCGCCTGGAAGCTCGCGCAGAGATCGGCAATGTCGCTGGCGGTGAGCGGCGCGATCTTTTCCGCCTCGATCCTGACAGCAGTCTTGAGGCCGGAGAGCGAAAAGTTCGGTTCCTTCCGGCCCTGCATCGGGCGCGGGAAGGCAAAGCGCTCTGGATTTCCCTTCGCAGCCTCGCGCTCCACATGCGGGCCGCCGGGATACCCCAGCCCCAGCATCTTGGCGACCTTGTCGAAGGCCTCGCCGATGGCGTCGTCGATGGTGGTGCCGATGCGCACGTAATCGCCGACGCCGCGCACCGCCACGAGCTGGGTGTGGCCGCCGGAGGCGAGCAGCAGCAGGTAGGGAAAGCCGATGCCATCGGTGAGCCGCGCGGTCAGCGCATGGGCTTCGAGATGGTTCACCGCCATCAAGGGTTTTCTGGTCACGAGCGCGATGGCTTTTGCCGTGGTGAGCCCCACCAGCACGCCGCCGATCAGGCCGGGGCCGGCCGCCACCGCGATGCCGTCGATGTCCTTCACCGAGCAGTTCGCGCTTTTCAGCGCGCGTACGATCAGGCGGTCGATGACCTCCACATGGGCGCGCGCCGCGATCTCCGGCACCACGCCGCCATAGCGGGCGTGCTCGGCGATCTGGCTCAGGACCTCGTTGGAGAGGATCTCGCCCCGTCCGTCGAAGCCGACGCCCACCACGGCGGCGGCGGTCTCGTCGCAGGTGGTCTCGATGCCTAGAATGCGCATGATCGGTGGCCGTCTCGATTAAGGTGTTGTCCGGACTTCCGGCCCGGCGCTCCTCCCCCTATAGTCCGCCGCGCCGCACAAGATCAAACGCCGAAATCATTCTTCAGGAGAGCAGAACCGGAATGGCCTCTTCCCCTACCCTGGTCATCGGCACGCGAGGCAGCCCGCTGGCGCTGGCTCAGGCCCACGAGACGCAAGACCGGCTGGTCGCCGCCCATGGCTGGACTGTCGAGCACCTGCCCCTGTCGATCATCAAGACCACGGGCGACGCGATTCAAGACCGGCCTCTCTCCGAGGCCGGCGGCAAGGGGCTCTTCACCAAGGAACTCGACATCGCCCTGCTCGAAGGCTCCATCGACCTCGCGGTCCATTCGGCCAAGGACCTGCCGACGACCCTGCCGGAGGGCATCGCGATCGCCGGCTTCCTGCCGCGCGAGGACGTGCGCGACGCCTTCATCAGCCATCGCTTCAAGAGCCTCGCGGATCTGCCGCAAGGGGCCGTCGTGGGCTCCGCGTCCTTGAGGCGACAGGCTCAAGTTCGGCGCCTGCGGCCGGATCTTCAGGTCACGCTGCTGCGCGGCAACGTGCAGACGCGGCTGGCCAAGCTCGAACGCGGCGAGGTCGATGCGACGCTGCTCGCCATGGCAGGCCTGCGCCGTTTACGTCTTACCGACCACGTGACCACAATCCTCGAGACGGACGACTTCCTGCCCGCAGTCGGGCAGGGCGCCATCGCCATCGCCATCCGGGCCGAGGACGAGCGGGTGCGTGCGGCGCTGCAGCCGATTCTCGACGGGCCCACCGGTCAAGCGCTCGCGGCCGAGCGGGCCTTCCTCACCATCCTCGACGGCTCCTGCCGCACCCCCATCGCGGGCCATGCGCGGCTGATCGGCGGCGATCTCGAACTCCGCGGCCTCGTGCTGCGCCCGGACGGGTCGGAGAGCCTGGAGGCCGTTCGCCGCGGCGCACCGGATGATGCGGTGGCCCTCGGGCGTGAGGCCGGAGCTGAGCTGCGCGCGCGCATGCCGCCCGATTTCCTCAAAGCCTGATGCGGATTCTCGTCACCCGCTCAGGCGGCGATGCCGAACGTACGGCGGAAAAGCTCGCGGCGCGCGGACACGAAGCCTGCCTCGCGCCCGTAACCCGGATCGTGCCGACGGGCGATCCGGCGCCGAGCAATCCTTATGACACCCTGATCGTCACCAGCGCCCATGCGGAAGAGGCTCTTGCTTCGCTGGATCGGACGAAGCCCGTCTTCGCCGTGGGCGAGCGCACGGCTCAGGCCGTACGCGCGGCAGGCTTTGCCGACGTCGCCGTGGCGGAAGGCGATGCCGTCTCCCTGTCGCGGCTGATTCGCGAGACCCTGCCGCCCGGCCTGACGCTGCTTCACGTGACGGCGCGCCACCACAAGGAGGAGCCGGCGGCCTCCCTGCGGGCTGCCGGGTTCACGATCCTGCAATGGGAAGCCTACGAGGCGAAGGCGGTCGATAATCTGCCGGAGAGTGCCGCAGACGCCCTGCGCACTGGCCAAATCGCCGCCGCGCTCCATTATTCACGGCGGAGCGCGGATCTCGTCGTCCGGCTGGCAGAGGAGGCCGGACTGGCATCGAGCCTTCTGGCTCTTCACCATCTCTGCCTCTCGGCCGATGTGGCCGCGCCCCTGAGATCGGCAGGCGCCACGACCTTCGTGGCGGGAGATCCGTCGGAAGAAGCGCTGCTCGCGCTTCTCGACAGGCTCCCATGACCGTCGCCCTCGCTTCATCGAGGATCCCGCACAAGGGATCTTTGTCGTGAGGAAAGGCTCATGGTCCGACGCGTCTGCCGTTTCTGGACGATCGTGCGTCTGTAAGGGAACGAAACGCTGCGCCCAAGCTTGCCTCAATTGCCTATCACACTGCCCTTTTGAAGACCTCGCCCAACGGCGACCCTGCAAGAGTGACCCGTGACCAATTCATCTGATCCTCGACGCCCGAAATCCTCCCGCAGAAAATCCTCGCGCGAGCCGGCCACCATCGACCTGAAGGCGACCGTGATCGACGACGGCGCCGTCCAGGCCCGTCCCGAGGCTGCTGCCGAGGAGAATGCTGCCCAGGAGACCACTGGCCAAGAAACCACTGGCCAGGAGACCAGCGACGAGGTTCGTGCCACGGAGACCGCGTCGGCGGACACCCTGCCGGCTGCGAACGCCGAGGAGACCATCGCCAGCAGCAGCGAGCCTCCGGCCGAGGACGTCGTGGCGTCCCCGGAAACCAGTCTCGATTCAGGGACGGGCACCGATACGCTGCCCTCCCAAGCCGCCCTCGAGGAGCCGGCAGGGCCGGATACCCGTTCAAGCGATACCTCCTTCCAGGAGGCTTCCCCATCAGGGATACGGGGGGATACCGTGACCCCGCCGCCCGAGCGGCGCAGCTCCGCCGGCGCCCTTCTCGGGTCAAGCCTGCTCGGCGGCCTCGTCGGCGCGGGGCTCGTCTATGGATTGCAGATCTGGCAGGCGGCGCCTGCCCAAAATGATCCGCGAATCGCCCAGCTGGAGCAGCGCGTGAATGCGCTCAGGCAGCCGACAGCCCCCGGTCAACCGCAGGGCAACACCCAGGCGCTGGAGGGTCGCATCCAGGCTCTCGAAACCGCCAGAGGCGAGATCGACCAGCGCTTTCAGGCGATCCAGGACAGCGCCCGGCAGGCGGCGTCGCAGGCGCAGGAAGCCCTGAACCGTCCCGTGCCAGAGGCGCCTCCGCCTCAGGCCTCTCCCCAGAACGATGCCGCGATCACCGATCTCTCCAACCGCCTCGCGGCACTTGAGGAGCAGGTCCGTTCGAACGCGCAGAACGCGACGAATGCGGCGAACGTCACGCAAGAGCTCGACCGGCGGATCGCGGATCTGGATCGCCGCTTCGGAGAACGGGAGCAACGCTTCACGGAATCCGACCGGCGCCTGGCCGATCTCGATCGCCAACTGGCGGAAACCGGCCGCCGGTTCGCAGATACGGACCGTCGCTTCGGCGATCAGGAGCAGCGTCTTGCCGCGCTGTCCCAGCAGGCAACCGAGAACGTCCGGAATGCCGAGGCGGCAGGCCAGACCGGAACGCGAGTGGTCCTGGCGGGGCGTCTGAACGATGCCCTGCAAAGCGGCACGCCCTATGCGGACGTGCTCGACGGCGTGAAGAAAGCCGGCAGCGATCCCTCCCGCGTGGTGCCCCTGGAGTCCTTCGCCCAGCAGGGGGCTCCGACGGCGGCTGAACTGGCACGGAGCTTCGAGCCTGTCGAGACGGCGATCCTGCGCGAGAGCCGTGGGCCCGCCGAGGGCTGGACCGACCGGATCCTGCGCATGGCGGATCGGGTGGTGACCGTCAGGCCGGTGAACGGTCAGGACGGCACCGGCGTCTCCGCTCTCGTCGCCCGCATCCGGCAGGCCCTGGAGCGCGGCGACGTGGTGGAAGCGGCTGCCGCCTGGGATGCCCTGCCGGAACCGTCGCGGCGGCTCTCCGAGGAGTGGGGCCGGCAGGTCAAGGCTGTCGCCCAGGCGCATCAGGCCGCTCAAGGTCTCAGCGCCGATGCTCTCGCCACCCTCAACCGCACGACGCAATAAAAGGATCAGCCCAGCATGTGGCGCGCTCTCGTCTTCATCGGTCTTCTCTGCGTCGCGGCCTTCGGTGCCGTCTGGCTGGCTGACCGGCCCGGTACGGTTCTGATCACCTTCGCGGGCTACGAGATCCAGATGTCGGTGGCGGTCGCCGCCATCGCGCTCACGGGTCTCGCGCTTTTTCTGGCGCTGCTCTGGTCCCTGGTCTCCGGCATCCTGCATCTGCCCTCCCGCCTCACCTTCGCCTCGCGGGCGCGCCGCCGTTCCCGGGGCTACCAGGCCGTTTCCCGGGGCATGGTGGCGGTCGGTGCGGGCGACACCATCGCCGCCCGCCGCTATGCCAACGAGGCCGAGCGCCTGCTGGGCCGTGAGCCCCTGACGCTCCTGCTCAAGGCTCAGGCGGCCCAGGTCTCCGGCAATCGCGATGCGGCCGAGGCTGCCTTCACCCAGATGATGGAAGAGGACGAGACCCGGGTGCTCGGCCTGCGCGGCCTCTTCGTCGAGGCCCGGCGCCGGGGGGATACCGGTGCAGCCCAGCAATACGCTTCTGAGGCGGTTCGTCTCGCGCCGGCCGCCGCCTGGGCGAGCGATGCGGTTCTCGAGGCGCGTTGCGCCGACCACGACTGGCGCGGGGCTCTGGAGGCGGTCGAGCGGCGCGCCTCTCTCGGGCTGCTGAACAAGGCCACGGCCAAGCGCCATCGTGCCGTCCTGCTTACGGCCGATGCCCTGGAGCGGGTAGACCACGATTCCGATGGGGCCCTCAGAAGTGCCCAGGATGCGGTGAGGCTCGCGCCCGATCTCGTGCCGGCAGCGGCGATGGCCGGTCGCCTCCTGTCGCGCAAGGGCGATCTGCGCAGGGCGGCCAAGGTGGTGGAGGCGGCCTGGCGCAGCCTGCCGCATCCGGACCTGGCGGATGTGTATCTCAACCTGCGCCCAGGCGATTCCGGTCTCGACCGGCTCAAGCGGGCCGAAACCCTCATGCGGCTTTCCGGCGGCGCGCCGGAAGGGCGGCTGGCGGTGGCCCGCGCGGCTCTCGAGGCGCGCGAGTTCGACCGTGCCCGCGACGCGCTTGAGCCGCTTCTGCAGGACCGGCCGAGCATGCGGGTCTGCCTCCTCATGTCCGACCTGGAGCAGGCCGAGCACGGCTCCACGGGCAAGGGCCGCGAATGGCTCGCCCGGGCCACCCGCGCGCCGCGGGATCCGGCCTGGATCGCCGACGGGGTGGTGTCCGACCGCTGGCTGCCGATCTCCCCCGTCACCGGCCGCCTCGACGCTTTCGTCTGGCAGGCGCCACCGGATGTGCTGGTCGCCCCGGAACTCACCCTGCACGATGACGTGACGGCGGATCTCGACGACGAGCCGAGGCCGCTGCCGGCCATGCCTGCGCCTGAACTTGCACCCGAGCCTGCTGCCCCGCGAGACCCGCTCCCCGAGCCGGAACCCGACGTCCTGAAGAACGAGCTGAAGGCCGCTTTGAGTTCCGGAGAGCCGGTGAAGGAGGATACGCCTCTTCCGCCGCCGGGACCGGTCGTCTTCCCGGCCACGCCGCCGGATGTGCCGAAACCCAAGGAAGAGGCGGCCGTGCGCCGCAGCGCTTTTTCGGTCTGGTAGGAGCATTCCGCCCTTTCCCGCCTTGCCAAGCGTCGGGGGAGGGGGTAAGAGGGCGGCCTCTCGGATCGCAACATTTGCGATGCCGCAATAGCTCAGCTGGTAGAGCACCTCATTCGTAATGAGGGGGTCGGGGGTTCGAATCCCTCTTGCGGCACCATTCCCATCCTTGGCGGTGACCATCGCTGAAGATGGGAAGGAATGGCAGGGGGTCATAGCTCAGTTGGGAGAGCGCTTGAATGGCATTCAAGAGGTCGGCGGTTCGATTCCGCCTGGCTCCACCATCCTGCTGGATCTGAGACGGAGCGTGCGGGTGTAGCTCAGGGGTAGAGCACAACCTTGCCAAGGTTGGGGTCGAGGGTTCGAATCCCTTCGCCCGCTCCATTTTCTCATTCGGGAAATTCATCGACAAGGCGCCTTCGGGCGCCTTTCGTGTTGTTGGCACCGGGCCAAGCAAACGGGCCCATTCCACGAAGGGAAATGGGCCCGCGGTGACTCGAGGTCACGCGTCATTGACGTTCATCCGGTTTGAACCGGTCATAGATTCCAGATTGTCGAGCTGAAGGCTGCCTCCAACGCTCAAATTCTCAACGTGGAGGGGGCGGTCAGCCCATTCGAAATCGCTATGCGAGCCTCCATCCATTCAGGCCGAGGCGGGTGCCCGGCTTATCAGGCTTTGGGATCGGCGTCCGTGAAGAACCCACTCAGAGCATCATGCCGAACCGTTTTCCGTGACGGGTACTTCCAGGTTTGGATCACGACCCGTCATAGTAAAAAAGCGCTCGGCGGGTGCTTGTTTCAGCGTAGCGGCAAAGAAAAAGACCCGGCAAACATTTGCCGGGTCTTTTGCGGTACGGGTTGGGCACGGAAAAGTGAGAAGCCGCTCCTATGCGGCTTTGACGCCGTGGAGGAAGTCGGCGACCTCCCTGGAGAGATCGTTGGAGTGGCGCGACAGCTCCTGGGCGGCGCCGAGCACTTGGCCAGCGGCCGAGGTGGTCTCGCCGGCTCCGTGCTGCACGTCCACGATGCTGCCGGTCACGGCTTCGGTGCCGCGGGCCGCTTCCTGCACGTTGCGGGCAATCTCGGCGGTGGCGGCGCCCTGCTCTTCCATGGCTGCCGCAATCGAGGTCGAGATCTGGCTCATCTCGGTGATCGTGCGGGCAATCTCCTGGATCGCGGAGACCGTCTGCTGGGTCGCCTGCTGCACCGAGCCGATCTGCGCCGAGATCTCCTCCGTGGCCTTGGCCGTCTGGCTCGCCAGCTCCTTCACCTCGGTCGCCACCACGGCAAATCCCTTGCCGGCTTCACCTGCGCGCGCCGCCTCGATCGTGGCATTGAGCGCCAGCAGGTTGGTCTGGCCGGCAATGGTGTTGATCAGCTGCACCACGTCGCCGATGCGGCTGGCGGTGGTGGCCAGATCCTGCACTGCCGCATCGGTGCGACGGGCGCCCTGCACGGCCCGGTCGGCAATCTGCGAGGACTGCGCCACCTGGGAGGCGATCTCGCGGATCGAGATCGACAGCTCCTCCGTGGCAGCCGCCACGGTCTGCACGTTGGCGGAGGTCTGCTGGGCGGCAGACGAGACGGTGACCGACTGCTGGGTGGTCTGCCCGGCGACTGCCGTCATGGACTGGGCGGTGGCCTCCATCTCGGTGGCGGCCGAGGACAGGCCCTGGGTCAAAGCCGAGACGTTGCTCTCGAAGCGCCGGGTGAGCTGGTCGAGGGCCTCGGCGCGGCGCATCTTGGCCTGGTTGTCGGCGTCCTGGGCCGCAGCGAGACGGCGCGCTTCGATGGCATTGTCCTTGAACACCTGCAGCGAGCGGGCGAGAAGGCCCACCTCGTCCTTGCGGGCGGTGCCCACCACCTCGATCGCAAGGTCGCCGTTGGCCAGCCGCTCCATGGCAGAGGTCATGCCGTTGAGCGGTCGCGTCACCCCGTAAATCGTGATCACCCCCAGCAGAGCAATCGCCAGCGTCAGGCCGACAGCAGAGGCAATGATCAACTCGTTTGACGTGAACGATGCAAGAGATGCCGCATTGGACTTGGCCCGTTCGAGAGCCACGGCATTGGCTTCGGCACGCTCGTCGAGCGCCTGCGAGGCCTTATGGCGCAAGTCTCGGCCTTCGCCGCTCGAGAGCTTGAAGGCTTCCTCGCCTTCGTTGAGCTGGGCATGGGCAATGGTCCTGCCCATGATGGCGAAGTAGTCTTCGACGATCTTCTTCACCTGCTCGTTGGTCGCGCGCCGCTCCGGCGTATCCGAGAGCGCGATCAAGGTATCCAGGTCCTTCAAGGCTTCTGCCTTGGCTTCCCTGAAGGCCGACTCGTAGACGGCCATTTCCTGAAAGCGCTTTTCGATGATCAGGTTCTTCTCCTGGATCGCTGCCTCGTTCACATGGGCCTTGATATCCAGGGCCATGCTGCGTCGGGCCGCATGCACGTCGACGATCTGCTGGGTGTCCTCGGCGAGGGTATCGAGACCTGACTTCGCGAAGATGATGAGGCCAATGGTGACAGCGACCATCACGACGACCGGGACGATGAGCTTTGCAATGATTCTGAGGTTGTTCAAGGCACGCATTGATTGTCGATGTCCTGCCCGCATCGCCGCGGGAGGCGCGCGCCCCCACGACGCGCTTATCCAGGCTGCCTGTTTGTAACCGGTAAGACTTGCATGATCTATTACGGTTAATACCTATCGCTGAAGTAAGTCTTTCTTAATTTTCTTTCGGAGCGGGAGCAGAAGCAAAGATATGTTTACGATCTACTGAAGATTGCTTCTTGAGGGCCCACTCGCCTAGAGAACCACGATGCCCGCGTGCTTCGCCTTGTTATCGGGTTCCACATGGATCGTGATGAGCGCATCCTCGACGTCGGCCTTGAGAGCGCGCTCCAGACGGTCGCAGATGTCGTGAGCTTCGATCACGCTCATCGCGCCGGGCACGACGAGATGGAAATCGATGAAGGTCATCTTACCGGCATGGCGGGTGCGCAGGTCGTGCGCCTCGATGGCGCCTTCGGCGTTGACGGCGATGATCTCGCGGACGCGGGCAAGGGTTCCCTCGGGCAGAGCCTCGTCCATGAGACCGCCGATGCTCTCCTTGATGAGTCCCCAGCCCGACCAGAGAATGTTGACGGCGACAAAGGCGGCAAGGGCGGAGTCGAGCCAGTGCCATCCGGTGAACGGAACGAGCAGAAGACCGATGATGACACCGGCCGATGTGACCACATCGGTGAACAGATGGCGTCCGTCCGCCACAAGAGCGGGGGAGCGCAAGCGCCGTCCATGATGAATCAAAGCCCAGGACCACACCGCGTTGATCACGCTAGCTACCGCGTTGATGGCGAGGCCTTCCATCGGGGCGTCGATCATTTTCGGCGCGAGGAATCCGAAATAGGCCTCCCGCAGGATGGCGAGCGCTGCGACGATGATCAGCACGCCTTCGAGAACGGCCGAGAAATACTCCACCTTGTGGTGGCCGTAGGGGTGGTTGGCATCCGCCGGCGCGGCGCTCAGGCGAACGGCCATGAAGGCCGCCACCGCCGTCACTACATTGATGATGCTCTCCAGGGCGTCGGAATAGAGCGCAATGCTGCCTGTGATGTAATAGGCGGCATATTTCAGGACGAAAACGACGGTTCCGACGAATATGCTGCCAATGGCAAGTTTTCGAATCTTGTCCATGGCGCGACACTTGAAAGTTGGCTTAAGCGAGGAAACGAGGCGACCTTATAGAGCCTGTTTCTTCAAGCGCAAGACATTGTTTTTACTTGCTAATCATTTGCATATTCATTCCGGGATCGCCGCCGCCTTGACCATCAGCTTCTTGTAGTAGTTCGACAGGGAGGGAGCGAGCGTCTGGCAGTGCTGAACGAGTTCCAGGGCTTCCACCCGCTTTCCTGCACTGATCGTATCGAGCAGCGTGGGATGCAGCTCCGTCAGTTCCGCAAGCGCCGGGTCCTGAGACTGCCCGGCCGGGGCGACGATGGTGAAGATCGCGGATTTCTCGGTTCGCCCCTTGACGGCGATGCGGTCGAGTTCGATGAGCACGAAATGGTCCTGCAAGGCCTTTGCCGTGGCAGGACCGAGCACGATCGAGACGCCGTATTCCTTCGACAGGCTCTCCAGGCGCGAGGCGAGGTTCACCGTATCGCCGAGCACGGAATAGTCGTAGCGCCAGCGCGATCCCACATTGCCGACCACGCAGTCGCCGGTGTTGATGCCGACGCCAATGGCGAAGGCGGGCGCGGCATCTCCCTCTTCCTGCCGCAGCTCCGCATTGAGAATCTTGACAGCCTCCAGCATGCGCAGGGCAGCCCGCGCGGCCCGCAGGGGATGGTCCGGACTGGCCAAGGGCGCGTTCCAGAACGCCATCACGCAGTCACCGATATACTTGTCGATGGTGCCGCCTTCCGCGAGCACCGCTTCAGAGAGCGGATCGAGGAGACGGTTGATGAGCGTGGTCAGATGCTCCGGCTCGTCCTTGAGCTTCTCCGACAGGGTCGTGAAGCCGCGCACATCGCAGAACAGGATCGACAGGTTGCGCCGCTCGCCCCCCAGCTTCAGGGCGCTGGGATCGCGCGCGAGCTGCGCCACGAGATCCGGCGACAGGTAGCGCGAAAAAGCCTCCGACACCGTGCGCCGCAGGTGCCGTTCACGGGCGTAATCGAGGCCGAAGCGGGTTCCGAACACAGCCAGCGCCGCTGCGGCGGGCAGGGCGGGCGGGGCCCAGACCCGTTCGAACCGGAGCAGAGCCCAGGCTCCGACCATGAAGAAGGCAAGGACGAAGACGGCGGCGGGGCCCGTCCGCCACGTGACGCCATGCCGGGAGAAGGCCGCTGCCAGGAAGGCTCCGGCGATCACGAGGAGCATCATGGCGGAACGCGGCACGGGGAGCACGTAGAGGCCGTGGCGGAGATTGTCGAGGATATTGGCCTGCACCTCGACGCCTGGGGTGAGCGTGCCCTCGGTCAGGGTGTAGGGCGTGGGAAACGCATCGGGTGTGCCGATATCCGCGGAGGTCGCCTGCTTCAGGCTCAGGCCCACCAGAACGATCCGATCCTTGAAATAGCCGGGCGGCAGAAAGTCCGCCGGATTCAGGGCCTGGTAATAGGAGACTCGGGGATAGGTGTAGGCGGGTCCGAAATACTGGATCAGCGCTCCCTCCGGAGGAGCCGGTTTAGAATTTCCGGCCAGTCGCAGCGCCTCGCCGGCGAAGCTGTCCCGCATGTCCGGCATGCGGCGCAGATAGGCGTCTCCGTCGAGGTGAACCGACGCGACGCCCGCCGCCGCTCCCGCATCGAGAAAAGGATCGAGCGGATAGACCCGGGTGACCTGAACGCCCTGGTTCAACATCGTGGTGACGTCGTCCGCCGCCAGAACCACGTCGGGGCCGAGAGCCTTGGCGAAAGAGGCATCGGCCTCCTCGGCGGAAGGGTCGGCGAAGACGATGTCGAAGGCGATGACCTTTGCCCCCGCCACACGCAGGCTCTCCACGAGCTTCGCATGGATCTCCCGCGACCAGGGCCACCGCTGGCCGATCTCGCCGATGGAGGGCTCGTCGATGGCCACCACCACGGCCCCCGGCTGCGCCGGGCCCGGCGGCGCGATCACCGACAGAAGGTCATAGAGCCGTGCCTCGATGAGACGGAACGGCGAGAAGAACAGGAATGGGATCAGCAGCGCCGCGATGATCCCGGCCATGGCGAAGTGGCGCCAGGGAGGCTCTCCGCCGCTGTGATCCCGTAAAGCTCTCTCGTTCTGGCTCACCTCAGAACCTGGCTTTGATGCTTGCCTCGAGGGTGCGCCCCGGCCCGCTGATATCGGGGGCCAGCTCGTAATCTTCGTCGAGCATGTTGAGCACGCTCAGACCGAAAAGGAGGCGGCGGTCGGGCGTTTCCCAGGTCAAGGCGGCATCGGCCGTCCAGTAATCGTCGATCGCACGACCTGCGAGATTGCCGGTGATATCGCTCACGAAGGTTCCGGCAAGGGTGAACCGGAGTCGGCTCGGATGCACGAAGGTGAAGCCTGCGCGGGCAAACCTGCCGGCGACGAAGGGCACGTCGGCGCCACGCGCTTCCTCTGAACGCACCTCCGACGAGATCGTGCCGATGGTGCCGAACACGCCGATGCCATGGGTGAGCCAGAGGTTGGCCGACGCAGCGAGACGCTCGATCCGCGCCTTCCCGATGTCGATGTTGTCGAATCCATAGGCGATCGGAAGGCTCAGATTCTCTGCATCCTGACGCTGATATTCGACGGAGGTGAAGACGTAAGGCGACCATTCCGCATCCCAGCGCAGCGCAAGGGTCGTGGTCTCCGCACCCAATGCCGTCGGAAGGGCATTCGGCACGAGACTCACGGTGGTCACCGGTGCCAAGGTAAAGGCAATCGGCGGCACTACGTCCTGCCGATAGGCCGCCCGCAGCCATTGTCCCTCGAAAGGCGAGATCCCAACGCCGATACGGGGGGACACGGTGTCGTCCTCCGGCTGTCCCTCGACCTTGATGGCGCTGCGCTCGACCCCGGCCTCTGCCTCGAACCAGTCGAAGGGGCGCCAGAAGGCATCCGCGTAGAGGCGCGTGCCGTTGAAGCTCACGTCGGTCAGCTCGTCGATGTCGGTGAAGTCGAACGTGTCGGTGCCGATGTTGTAGAGGTAGGAGCGGCCGACGCTGCGGGCGATGCTTCGTCCGCGCTGCGCCTCGAGGCCGTAATGGAGGGTCAGGTCCCCGAAGCCGATCATGTGCGAGAGAGCCGCCGAGACGCCTTCGGTCCTGTTGCGGTCCCATGTGCGGCCGCCGACGATGAAGCCGGGGATTTCGGCGCTGGCCGTATCGGTGAAGCGCCGGTCCACGCCGTTCAGGCCGAAAACAGCTCCCGTGAGCACGTTGCGGTCGCTGAAGCTGTGGCTCCAGCCGGCGCCACCCAGCACGGCGGTGGTGTTCTGCCGACCCTGAAAGACATTGGTCGCGGTGCTGATGCGCGCGAGCGGCGGATCCAGTCGCGACGCAGCGCCGAACACCAGGAAACGGTCGGCAGCCGATGGGGCAACGCCGACGAAGAAGGAGGCATTGTCCACCTCCTCGCGGTTGATGGTATCGCGCCCGTTCGCTTTGGCACGGCTGGCCGTGAGACTGAAGGAGGTCGGAAGCGGCTCGTTCGAGAAGCCCTGGACCGTGGCGTCCGCCCCCCAGCCGATGCGGCCGTCGCGGTGCAGGAGCGAGCCGCCGACCTCCGTGTCGAGGAAGGGGCGGCGGAGCAGGTCGATGCGGCCGATGCGGCCGGAAACGGCGAGCGGATCGAAGAACAAGCCCTGGATCGTGAGGTTGAGGGCCGTGAGATCCGCAGCGACACCGCTTTCGATATTGGCAATGTCCGGCTTGCCCGTGATGAGGTTCGGACGCTCCACAGCCGCCAGATCGAAATAGGTCGAGGCGCTGAAGGGATCGAACACCCGATCGCCATAGAAGCGCGACCACTCGTTGAGGTTCAGGAAGCGATAGGCCTGGGCCGGGTAGGAGCCGCCCTCCTTGTTGATGGCGAGGCCTGCGAAATCGCCCCCCCGCTGGCGATAGCGGCGCACAGCTTCGCGGGCGGCCAGCACGGCCTGATCGGCCTGATACTGGTCGATGGCGATGGCGGTGCGGAAGCTCGCGACGACCGGGTCGTTCGGATCGAGCCGGTCAGCATTGTCGAGGGCCTGATCGGCCAATTCCTCATCGCCGTTCTGGTAATAGGCGACGGCCGCCATGAGCAGGCCCTGCGACAGACCGGGATTGGCCGCCGATCCGGCCAGGATGGCCTCGAGCCCCTTGGAGGACTCACCCTTCTGCAGCAGATAGCGGCCGCGGGCGATGTAGCCCACGCTGAAGGCCGGATCGAGGGACAGCGCCTTGTCGATCAGGGCGCCCGCCTCGTCGACCCGGCTCTGGTCGAGCAGCAGGATCGCCAGATTGGCATAAGAGACGGGGCTGCCCGGATCCGCCTCGATGGCGCGGCGCAGGGCTTCTTCGGCGGCGAGGGGCCGGTCCCGGTCGGACTCGAACAGGCCGAGGGTGTTCCAGACATTGGAGTTGCCCGGCGCGATGGCCGCAGCCCGGCGCAGGGCCTCGACGGCCGCGTTGACCTCGCCGTCGATGTCACCGCGGATGCTGCTGTCGGCGGCGATCACCTCCGGATCGTCCGGATCGAGAGCCTTGGCGCGGGCGATGGCGTCCCGCATCTCCTCACGCCGGTTGAGGGCGTAGGCGATCTGCGCCGCCGTCATGGCGAGGCGCGCATCGTTGGGAAAGCGCCGCTGCCCGTCCTTCAGCACTTCGGCCGCGGCCTGAAGATCCTTCCGGAAGGCGACGATATAGGCATGAGCCAGGACGGCGAAAGGATCGTTGAGGGCGATCCTGGGTTCCGGATAGGCCCGCTTCGGATCGGCCAGGGATTGGGCGATGTAGCGCCCGTAAGCAGCGAAGATGCGCCGCTTCGGATCGACACCCCGCTCGGCCCTGGCGAACAGCGCAGCCGCTTCCGACCAGCGATGCTGCGAGCCCAGGAGAGCCGCCTCCACCAGGTCGGCACGGGCGCGCTGAGAAGCGCTCAGGCCCCGGCTTCGCGCCTGGGCCAAGGCTTCGGCCGCAACCGTGCGTCCATCGAGGGATGGGGCCACTTCGGCCAGGCTTAGCCAGTCCTCGGCGCTGCGCGCCTCCGGCCGGATCGCCGCGATCCGGCCACGCTCCGCCCGCAGGGCTGGACCGGCCAGAGGCGAGGTGGAGATGGAGGAGAACGTATCGCGCAGGCTCATGTAAAAGAGCATCTGCTCGCGGTCGTTCGAGTTCGTGAGAATGAACTTCGTGGGCGCCTGGCCGATGGTGGCGACCGCGCCTTCGCCCTGGCGCACCGTCACGGAGCCCTGCGCGTTGGAGAGCTGTACCACGCCTTCGAGCACGATGAGCGAGGTGCGGCTTCCCTCGACCGAGAGCGACCAGTCGGTGCCGCGGATCGCGGCGACGGCCGCGGGCGTTTTGACGTCGACCCCCGAGCCGCCGCGGGCTGCACGAGCCCAGATGTTGCCGCTCTGCAGACTGAGCTGGGTGTTGCCGGTCGCGCCGCCGGCCACGTCGTTGACGGTGAGGGTCGAGTTGCGCCCGACGCGGATCTGGGTCTGGTCGGAAAAGAGGATGGCGAGATTGCCGATCTCATTGGTGCGCAGGGTATCGCCGCCCACCACATTCTGCTGGATCGAGGCCGCGCGCCAGAGATCCTCGCGCACGAAGCGCATCTCTTCGCCGCCCTTGGCTGCCACGATGGCGCCTGCAGCAGGCGCCTGACGCGGCACGGGAGACTGTGCCTGCGCCTCAACCAGACAGAGGGCCAGGGCGCTCGTCGCGGCCAGCAGTTTCAACGCTCGTAAAGACATGAAAGACCAACTTGATCGAAGGATACCTGCTCTAACGTTACCTGAGCTTAGCAGCAAGTGCCTAGGATCAAAGTCGATTCATATCGGCGATGATGTGTTTTGGAACACAAGGTGAATGATGCGACATTCGCACCACAGGGACGGGCATGCTTCGCGGCACAAGGCCGGGATCAGGCCGTTGCGCCGCGGGCCAGGAGGAGCTTCTGCTTCAGGTCGTGCTGGGCAAAAGGTTTCTGCAGGACGGGGCGGTCGCGGAAAGCGTCGCGGATGCCGGCGCTGCCGTAGCCTGTGGAGAACACGAAGGGGATCGAGCGCTGCGCCAGGGCCTCGGCCACTGGATAGATCGGCTCGCCGGCCACGTTCACGTCGAGAATGGCCAGATCAACCTTTTCGCGCGTCACAGCCTCGAGGGCCGCCGACAGCCGGGCCGCCGGGCCGATCACCTCGCAGCCGAAATCGAGCAGCATGTCTTCCAGCAGCAGGGAAATCGCGGCCTCGTCCTCAACGACAAGGATTCGCAGGCCATTGAGATCGCCATCGCTCATTACGCCATCAGTCACGGTCTTACTTTCTTTCACACGAGGCGCTGGGAGAGTGTTTTTCACAACACGCTACAGATGCCCTGGAGGTTTTGGACTTCAAGCCTTGAGACTCAGACGCTTCTATCACTTTTGCGCCTCGATGCAAAAGGCCCTGGAGCCCTGCCGATCCATGATATCATTATAGAGGCCGAAGTTAGGCTGACAGGGGCCCAAATGCCTAGAACGAGATCGCTTAGGACCGTCTGCTGACGTTAGGGAGGTTTCAAACTTTCCAAGGCTCCCAGGCCCTGAACGCGCAGATCCTCGTCGGCGAAAGGCCGGCTTGGGACGTGGCCGAGCGCTATCTGAACCAGCTTCATCGTCGGTCGGGAGGCTAGGTGCCGCCTTCCAAACCCTCTTACCAAACCCTCTTGCGAAGGCAAGGCATTGTCCTGAATAATCGGCCAATGTCCTCGCGTTGCCGTTTCCCTCCTTTCATGAACGCCGCTGCATCGGACCGATCCCATGCCTAGGCGGCGATCCAAGGCACCGGTTCTCATCATCCTGCACCAGGAGCATTCGACTCCCGGCCGGGTCGGGCGTCTGCTCCTGGAGCGCGGCTATCCCCTCGACATCCGCCGTCCTCGCTTCGGCGATCCGTTGCCGGAGACGCTTGCGGAGCACGCCGGAGCGGTTGTCTTCGGCGGCCCCATGAGCGCCAACGACCCAGACGATTTCATCAAGACGGAGATCGACTGGATCGGCGTGCCCCTCAAGGAGAACAAGCCCTATCTCGGCCTCTGCCTCGGAGCGCAGATGATGGCGAGGCATCTGGGTGCCGGCGTCTGGGCCCATCCGGAGGGCCGGGCCGAGATCGGCTATTATCCGCTCCTGCCGACAACAGCTGGGGTAGCTCTGAGCGAGGAGTGGGGCGTTCCCTGGCCGAGCCATGTCTATCACTGGCACCGGGAGGGCTTCGATTGCCCCTCCGGCGCCGAGACTCTCGCCACCGGCGACGATTTCCCGACCCAGGCCATCCGGGTGGGCGAGAAGGCCTTCGGTCTCCAGTTCCACCCGGAAGTGACGCACGCCATGCTCTGCCGCTGGACGGTCGTCGCGGAGGAACGCCTCAAGATGCCCGGCGCGCAGGACCGGGTGCGCCAGATCGAGGGACGCTTCCAGCACGACCCGCACGTCTCCCGTTGGCTTGACCGGTTTCTCGATCACTGGCTCGACGGGAAGAGGCGAGGATGAGGCGGGGGCAGGATGCCGTGCTCGCCACCGAACGGCTGCGCTTCCACCCTTGGGAGCCTGAGGATTTTCCACTTCTGCTCGCCCTGCATCGCGAGCCGGAGGTGCAGCATTTTCTTCAGATGGGTGACCCGCCGTGGGATGAGGCGTTTCTGCAAGCGAAGTTCGAAGGCTTTCGTGCAGATTATGCGGCAAGCGGCTGGACGAAGTTCAAGGTCCTGGACAATCGAGGCCGGTTTCTGGGGCGAGCGGGCTTCGGGCGCTTCGACGAGACCGGCGAACTCGAACTCGGCTACAGCTTCATGCGTCCGCATTGGGGACAGGGTTATGCAACCGAGGCGGCCGATGCCCTTCTGAAGTGGATCTATCGTGCAGCCGCCGTCGATCACGTAATCGGCTTTGCCATCGCCGAGCACCGGGCATCCCGCAAGGTGCTCGAAAAGATCGGCATGGCGTTTACGGGCATGCGGGACCTGAACGGAATTCCGAACGCCTTCTACCGGCACGACCGCCTGGCTTGAGAGCTCACGTCGCGTCGAACTCGAAAGGGGAGACGCCGCGCTTCATCTCGTCTACGATCAGCGCATGCATCAGGGGCGGCGCGGCGCGCTGAGGGCAGGCGACGCGCTCGCACAGCCGGCAATTGATCCCGATGGGCGTGGCGTCGGAGGAGGACAGGTCGAGGTTTCGTGCATAGACGAGGCGATGGGCGTATTTCAGCTCGCAGCCGAGGCCCACCACGAATTGCGGATCGGGCGCACCCCAGGGATTGAAGGCGCGCTTGACCGTGCGGGCCATGGAGAACCAGCGCGAGCCGTCCGGCAGCTCGACGATCTGGGTCGCCACCCGGCCCGGGGTCCGGAAGGTCGAGTGCAGGTTCCAGAGCGGGCAGGTTCCGCCGAACTGCGAGAACGGGAAGCGGCCCGACGAGAAACGTTTCGACACGTTGCCTGCCGAATCCACCCGCACCAGGAAGAAGGGGATGCCGCGCGCGCCGGGGCGGGCGAGCGTCGTCAGGCGGTGCGCTACCTGCTCAAAGCTCGCGCCGAAGCGGGCGCCGAGCACCTCCACGTCATAGCCCAGGGCCTCTGCTGCCGCATGGAATTTCGCATAAGGCATCATCAGGGCGCCGGCGAAGGAATTGCCGAAGGAGACCCTGAGCAGCCGCCGCGCCGGCCCGTCGACGGGCTCGAGCCGCGCGGCGAGCGCGTCGATGGTCTCGCGCATCTCGGCGAAGGCGAGCTGGTACGCGGCCTGGAAGGTTCTGCCAGACGGATCCACCAGTTCGGAGATGAGCAGCTGGCGGCGATGATGGTCGTAGCGGCGGAGCGAATCCGGCATCACGTCGATCGGCATCACGCGCACCCGGATGCCGTGCCTGGCGTGCAGGCGCTCGCTGATGGCGAAGAACAGGTCGTGCCCGGTCATCGCAAGCTCCGAGGCCAGGGCTTCGGCGGCCTCGTCCAGCTCCGGGAAATGGTTCTTGGCCTCGTGGATCAGCTCCCGCACCCGGTCGACCGGGTTGACCTGCGGCGCATCCTCGGCGCGGTCCCGGTCGTTGAGGTTCGGCGTCACCGCCTCCCGCGCGCCGCGCATGGCCTGATAGGCGCGGTAGAGGCGGTTGATGGCGTCCACGAGGGAAGGCGCGCTTTCGATGGTCTCGCGCAGCTCAAGCCGCGCTACCGGCGTTGAGCGGAACAGCGGATCGGCGAAAACCTCCTCCAACTCCGAGACGGTGCGCTCGTGGTCGTCGTTGGCGAACTCGCGCGGGTCGAGGGAATAGGCATGGGCGAGGCGGATGAGCACCTGCGCGGTGATGGGGCGCTGGTTGCGCTCCATGAGATTCAGGTAGCTCGGCGAGAGCCCGAGCTCCTCGGCCATGCGCGCCTGGCTCAGGTTGAGGTCGCGCCTGAGGCGCTTGAGGCGGGGGCCGACGAAGAGTTTTCTGCTCTCATCCATTTGTAAATCTTTTTACAATTTTACTCAGCGCGGGTTGTCGGCAATTTACAAGGCTACTTTTCTTTCGAAATCAGCGATTGAAACAAAGGCTTCTTCAGCGATTATATCCATCAGACGCCCTGCCGATGCACAGAGTTTGTGGGTCTGAGGGACAGATTGTCAACGGATGTAAACCTTTTGATGAGGCTTTCCCTGCGGAAGAATGCAGAAGGTCCATCGATTTCAAGAACGGAGAACGGCCATGCAAAAGTCACGGTTCTGGGTGGTTGGCGGCGAGTACACGTCCTGCGAATGCGAGTGCATGGTCCAGGGGACCGAGCGGGTCGTGGGTCCGTTCGAGAGCCGCACGGAAGCCGAGCGCACCTGGCGCACGCTCTCCGAGGATCACCGCCCGCAGGCGCAGGTCCGCTTCACCATCGCGCAGGAGCCTCCGTCGACCCTGAGCGCCTAAAGAGGCCCCTGAAGGCGCTCAGGGTCGCCCCGCCGGAGGAGCAAGGCGCTTCCGGCGGGTTTTT
>NZ_JAFEMD010000076.1 GCF_016892765.1 Microvirga arvi | reverse complement strand
CTGATCCTGCCGGACAGGCTCAACCCGATCACTCTCTGACGCTGAATGTCAGATCAAATGCCGACTACTACAGCAAAACTGTGCAAGAGCCTCACTGCAAATGGCCTTTCACGATACGGTATCCACCGAGACCGGTCAGGATTAAGATCCCGATCCGGCTACAGCTCGACGATCGCCTTGATCACCCCCGCCTCGGGCGCCGACCACGCCGGAATACGATTAGGAGCCTCATCAAGGCCAGCGCGGTGGCTGGCAAGTGCCGCAACCGGCACCCTGCCGTCCCGCATGGTGTTAAGAACCGTCTCGAAATCATGCCGTGTGGCATTGCGGCTGCCCATCAGCGACGTCTCACGCTTGTGAAACTCCGGGTCGTTGAACGTGATGTCGGCCCGCACGATCGATAGGAGCACATAGGTGCCGCCATGGCCAACGTAGGAGAATCCCTTCATCATCGCTTTGGGGTTTCCGGTTGCATCAAGAACGATGTCGAAGAAATCACCGTCAGTGGCGCTCTTGAGACGCTCATCGATGCCGGCTGACACTTCGAAAGCATGATCGACTCCGATCTTGTCCTTGCAGAAGGCCAGCCGCTGGGTGTTCATGTCAAGGACGGATACCTCGGCCCCTCGAGCCTTCGCAAAGATTGCAGCCGCTATTCCGATCGGTCCAGCTCCAACCACGGCAACGCGGCTTGTCGGTCCCACGCCGGAGCGCTGCACGCCGTGAGCACCGATCGCCAAGAACTCGACCATTGCCGCCTCATCCAGTCCCAGACCAGACGCCGACACGACATTGCGCTCCGGCACCGCAATGTATTCGCAGGCTCCACCGTCACGATGTACGCCCAGTACCTGTAAGTTTTTACAGCAGTTCGTCTTGCCCTGCTGGCAGGCACGGCATGTACCGCAGTAGAGGTAAGGTTCGATACACACAATGTCGCCAACCCTCAATGGGCTGCCGATTGGCGCCTCGGCGATCTCGCCTGCAAGCTCATGGCCAATCACCCGTGGGTATTCGAGGTAAGGCTGATTGCCATGATAGATATGATAGTCGGTCCCGCAGATCCCAACCCGCCGGATGCGCACCAAGACCTCGCCTGAGCTGGGCTTCGGGAGGTCTCGCTGGATGATGCTCAGCTTGCCGGGCTCATCACATCGCAGCGCTCTCATCATCTTCTCCCAATTACTTGAACTGCACGCGTAAACCAAACTTAGTGCGTTATGGCGAAAGCTCCAAGCTAGTCCAGGAACACCAACCGGTACGGCTCTTGGCGCATGCGGGCCTAACGCTGGCCGGTCCAGACCCGGCGCTCGTCACGCACGTCGGCGCGCGCACTCCGCCGCCATCAGCTGTTTTTTATAGGTGAAGCCGCGGGCACAGGACGCGCGAGAGCATCGCTGGGGCCACCACGATCCCGTGCTCCTCCAGCAAACGAGCTGCGAGTTTGGGCATGGTGATATGGCAGGCTCGGCCTCGACGGCCTGGATCAGGAAGGCCTCATAGGGCACCAGCTTGCCGCCTCCCAGCGGACGGCCCTGGCGGTGCAGTGCTCTCGACCCAGACCAGCGCCACCGGGACCCAGCACACGCTCGGCAGCGTCTGAAGCCCGAGCGCCATGGCACCGATCGTGTCCTCGAGCATGCGATATACTCGTGAGGAGGCAGAGCGGGGTAATCCCCCATGCGCTGGCGAAAGGTTGTGCCAGCACCAGGGAGAAGGTTAGTAACAGGAGGAACCTTAATCCATAGCGCAGCGGACTAGCTCCTGTGAGACGAGGGTAGTCTAGAGACCTGTCGGTCGACATCAATGGCCGGCATTGATTCATGAACTTGAAATCACCAGCCGCTTCTCGCCCTTCCAAGCGGCAAGTTCTCTTTTTTGCATCCACCCGAGACTAGGCTTCTCCCTAACCAGTACTCTTTGGAATAAGATTCTATTGATCTGGCCGGGTTGCAACGCGAAGCTCAAAGTGTGTAGTCAGTAGGATCTAATGCCTAAGATCGTTGCCATAGTCGGAAGTCCGACACCCCTTTCCCGCACGCGGAAGCTTGTTATAGAGATTCAAGGGCAGATTGTCGGTCAAACCGGTGCAAAGGCGCGTTTGGTTGATATCGCTGAGCTTGTGCCAAATTTGATGGTGAGAAGCCGTGAGGAGACCTCGCCGGTGCTCGAGGAAGCACTTCGGGCCGTAGAGCAGGCAGACCTCCTCCTCATCGGGACGCCCGTTTACAAAGGGTCCTACACAGGCCTCTTCAAACATTTCGTCGATCTCATCGACTACAAATCGCTTGCGGGTGTGCCTGTGGCGCTCCTCGCAATGGGTGGGTCCGATCGGCACGCCCTCGTGATTGATCACCAGCTTCGTCCGCTTTTCGGGTTCTTCAATGCACAGACCTTGCCGACAGGTGTGTTTGTGTCCGAACGCTCTTATCCGGACGGATGCATCAATGATCCTGTGCTCCAAAACCGGATCTCGACATTTGTGCGCGAGAGTGTCGATGCTGTAAAAATACGTGCAGCGATCCGCGGGCTGCAGGCGGCTTGATCTTGGGTTTACCGCGCAGACGGCATCAGGGCATAGGCAGTTGTGAACTTCACCCTCTGCATGGCGAAGCGTGAAGTTACGTTCTTGAGCGGGACTGCATCGATGAGGCGCTTGTAGAAGGCGTCATAGGCAGCCATGTCAGGTACGACCACGCGCAGCATGTAATCTACGTCTCCTGCCATCCTGTAGAACTCCATCACCTCCGGCATGGCTAAGACTATGTCGGCAAAATGCTGCAGGCCTTGACCTGAATGATCAGCGATTTCGATGGACGTGAAAACCGTCAATCCTAGGCCTACCTTGTCGGGGTCAACCAGTGCAACGCGCTTTTGAATGACACCGGTCGCTTCCAGACGCTGAACCCGTTTCCAGCATGGAGTCTGGGAGAGATTTACTCTCTGAGCGAGTTCGGCAATCGAGATGTCAGCATTGTCCTGCAGCAGCATTAGGATCTTGGTATCCGTCGCATCCATGTCAAACCCCGGTAAGCGTAGAACAATAATCTCCGCGAGACTTGCCAGAGAGAATCTCACACCCGTCCTGTACTGTTCTTTATAAAGAACATTTTTCGGTGTTCAAGCATTTTTGAGAGTGGGAATTGAGAAGAGGTGCCCAGTATTTATCATGAAAAAGATAATCCTGCTAAGGAAGTTCGGGTTTTAGAGAAAATTATAACTGCCTTTGACGTTCTAAAAAAAGAACATTCCTGTTGCTTTTGGTGCCTTCTCACCTCGATAATTCAGAGGTCATTCGGCCAATCGTGCAGGGGAAAACCATGTTGATCACTCGACGCTTCAGAAATAGAGCCGGCCGTGCCGCCTTATTCGGAGCCGCGCTCCTAGCCGGGACGACAGGATGGGGGGTAGCACAGGCCGCAGGCACGGACGACAAGCACAAGCCTGTCCAGGGGGGAACGCTGATCTACCTTGAACAGCAGGCTCACACGAACCTTTATCCCCCTGCAGGAGGCTTCTACCCGAATGGCGGGATCCTCAACCAGATCACCGACAAGCTGACCTATCAGAATCCCAAGACTCTCGAGATCGAGCCCTGGATCGCTGAATCATGGTCGGTCAATTCCAATGCAACGGAATACACCTTCAAGATTCGCAAGGGCGTGACGTTCTCCGACGGCACGCCGCTCGACGCGGCTGCCGTAGCCAAGAATTACGACACGTTCGGGCGCGGCAACAGGGATCTGAAGCTGCCGATCTCGGAGGTCATCAACAACTACGACCGCAGCGAGGTCATCGATCCGCAGACGGTGAAGTTCACCTTCAAGAAGCCGTCGCCCGGTTTCCTGCAGGGCACGTCCGTGATCGGTTCCGGCCTCGTGTCGATGAAGACCCTCGCGCTGCCCTACGAGGCTCTGGGTGATGCCACGAAGATCATCGGCTCGGGTCCGTTCGTCGTTGCCAGCGAAACGCTCGGACGCGAGCTCACGCTGAAAGTCCGTCCCGACTACAACTGGGGCCCTGAGAAACTCGAGCATCAGGGCCGCGCCTATCTCGACGAGATCAAATACATCGTCACACCGGAAGACAGCGTGCGTATCGGCGCTCTGGTGGCAACGCAGGCTGACATTATCCGCCAGATCCAGGCCTATGACGAAAAGCAGGTCGAGGACGAGGGATATTTGATCTACGCGCCATCGACGCGCGGCGTGAACAACAGCGTTGTCTTCCGTCCCGACAATCCGCTTGTCGCCGATGTCAAAGTCCGTCGCGCTCTACTGCACGCCACCAACACGGATGAGATCGTTTCGACCCTGTTCTCGACCAACTACCCGAAGGCGACCTCGATCATTGCCAAAACGGCACTGGGCTATGTCGATCTCTCATCGAAGCTTGCCTACGACGCCGAGAAGGCGAAGCAATTGCTCGACGAGACGGGCTGGAAGGTCGGGGCGAATGGACGGCGCCAGAAGGATGGGCAGACGCTTGAACTGTCGGCCTACGAGTCCCTACCGCAGCCGCAGAACAAGGAGACGCTGCAGCTCGTCGCTCAGCAGTGGGAGAAGATCGGCGTGAAGCTGAACGTGCTGACCGCCGACTCGGGCAGCGCGACGATAAACAATCTTGATCCCACCAAGGCGCCCGTTTCGCCCGCCATGGTCGGCCGAGCCGATCCCGACGTGATCAAGAGTCAGTACTACCCGACCAACCGCAACGTGCTGTTGCAGAAGGGCGGAAACAGCGACAAGGTGCAGTCCTTCGTCGACGAGAAGCTGAACGCGCTCCTGGACCAGCTCGCTTCCGAGCCGAATCGCGCCAAGCGCCTCGCAGTGGCAGGCGAGGTGCAGAACTACGTGGTCGATCAGGCTTATGCCATTCCGATCTTCGAGGAGCCACAGGCCTTCGCCGCCGCTCCCTACGTGAAAGGCGTGTCCTTCGAGGCGGTCGGACGCCCCAGCTTCTACAGCACTTGGCTGGCGCGCCGCCGCTAAGAAGCCTCACGGTCGGGTGACGCAGATGAAGAACACCCGGCCGGCCATTCCTCGATCTTTTCGACTCTCAACAGGATTTCTCATGTCGCGATACGTGATCGGAAGGATCGGGCAGGCGGCTCTCGTGCTCTGGGCTGCGTTCACTGTCTCATTCGTCCTGCTGCAGGCTCTACCGGGCGATGCAATCCTCATCAAGTTCCTCAATCCTGAACTCGGCCTGGGGCCGGAGCAGATCGCCGATATCCGCGCATCCTATGCGGTGGACAGCCCGCTGCTGGTACAGTATCTCCACACCGTCGCGAACTTTCTCATGGGGAATTTCGGCTATTCCATTCATGCGGGCGTTCCCGTCGGTGATCTGATCCTCGCCAACCTGTCACCGACTCTGTGGCTCTCGACTCTCGGTTTTCTGCTGTCGCTCGTCCTCGCGATCACGATCGCCGCCCTCTCGGCGCTGTCTCCCTTCTCGTGGCTGCGTTCCTTCATTCAGTCGATTCCCGCGCTCTTCATCTCTACGCCTGTGTTCTGGCTCGGGATCCTGCTGATCCAAGTCTTCTCCTTCCAGCTTAAGCTCATCCCGATCATCAATCCTGGGCCCTGGCAGGCCCTGATCCTCCCTGTTGTAACTCTGGCCGTTCCGATCTCGGCGCCGCTCGCTCAGATCCTGATGCGCAACATCGACCACGTGCTGACGGAGCCCTTCGTCGCGGTGGCCCGCGCCAAAGGCGCGTCCCATCGCGGGGTCTTGTGGCGGCATGTGGCGAAGAACGCCGTCCTGCCGACGCTCACCATCGGTGGTATCCTGTTCGGGGAGCTTCTAGCTGGTGCGGTTGTCACGGAAGCAGTGTTCGGCCTCAACGGCCTTGGCGGGCTGACGCAGCGCTCCGTCAACGATCAGGATATCGCGGTGCTTCAGGCGATCGTCGTATTCTCGGCGGCGGCCTTCGTGCTCATCAACCTCACGGTAGACCTGCTTTACCCCGTCTTCGATCCTCGCCTCCGGGTGAGACAAGGAGCTGTCGCATGACCGGCCTGAACACAATCGGGCGCAGTTTGCTGCGCGACGCTGGTATTCTTGAAACGTCATCTCTGGGAAAGAGACGTGCCGCATCGGCGACACGGTGGCTGAAGACCATCAGAAGCATTCAGCCCGGTTTAGTGCTGTCCTGGTTCGTCATGGCTGTCGTCGTGCTCTGGGCACTGTTCCCGCAATGGTTCACCAGCTACAGCGCAACGGTCGGAGTTGCGCGCCAGCAGCTTCGTGCGCCGAGCGCCGAGCATTGGCTCGGCACCGATGCGCTGGGGCGTGATCTTCTCGCACGCATCATCTATGGCGCCGGCAATTCGCTCTCGGGCGCCTTCGTGGCGGTCAGCGTCGGACTTCTGGTGGGAACTACGCTCGGAATCATTGCGGGGTCGGCGCGAGGCAGAATCGACGGGGCCATCATGCGCGGCGTCGACGTGCTGCTATCGATCCCGCAGCTTCTTCTATCGCTCAGCATCGTCATCCTGCTCGGTTTTGGCATCGTGAACGCCGCCATCGCAGTCGGCATCACGTCGATCGCTAGCTTTGCGCGGCTCGCCCGCTCTGAGGTGGTGCGGGTTCGCGCCAGCGATTATGTGGAGGCGGCTTTCGGAAGTGGCGGAACGTTCAGTCGGGTTCTTCTGCGCCATATCCTGCCGAACTCCCTGACTTCCGTGATTGCTTTCGCGGCCTTGCAGCTCGGTTGGGCCATTCTGACCATCTCAACCCTAGGCTTCCTCGGCTACGGCGCTCCTCCGCCTACGCCGGAATGGGGCCTGCTGATCGCAGAGGGACGGAACTACCTCGCGCGGGCCTGGTGGCTGACGACGGTGCCCGGCATCGTGGTGATCCTCGTTGTCTTGTCGGCGAACCGCATCAGTCAATCCTTCGGAAGGGCCAAGACATGACCACGGCTATCAACATCAAGTCCGCCTCAACGAACATCGTGAACCTGCCCGTTCTCGAGATCAGCAAGCTCGCCGTCGGCTATCGCGGCAGCGAGGGATTCCAGCGGGTCGTCCACGAGGTCTCGCTCCTTGTGCGTCCGGGCGAAGTCGTGGCGCTGGTTGGTGAATCGGGCTCCGGAAAGACCACAACGGCGCAGGCCGTGATCGGAGTTCTGGCCGAGAACGGGCAACTGGAATCCGGCGTGGTCCGGCTCAACGGCACCGACATCGCAGGCTGGTCGCAAAAACAGCTCGACACCATCCGCGGCCGGAAGATCAGCCTGATCCCGCAGGATCCGACGAGTTCGTTGAACCCGGTCAAGACCATCGGCGCGCAAGTCGCCGAAGTGCTCCAGATCCATCGACAGGGCAGCCGGGCGGAGATCGACGCGCGGGTCATCGAACTTCTGGCGCGCGTCGGCCTCTCCCAGCCGGAGCTGCGCGCCAGGCAGTATCCCCATGAATTGTCGGGCGGCATGCGCCAGCGCGTGCTCATCGCCATCGCGGTCGCCCTGCGTCCGGCCCTGATCATCGCCGACGAGCCCACCAGCGCCCTCGACGTGACGGTGCAAAAGCGCATCCTCGACCTGATCGACGAGCTGCGCCGCGAATACGGCACGGCGGTTCTGCTGGTAACCCATGACCTGGGTGTCGCGGCCGACCGGGCGAACCACATCGTCGTGCTCAAAGGCGGGCGGATACATGAGCAGGGGCCGACAGCGGAAGTGCTCGCCTCTCCGCGCAGCGAGTATACGCGCAAGCTTTTGGCCGATGCGCCCTCGCTCGGTAAAGCTCGCATTGCTAGGACCAGATCCCCGCGCGTCAGCGGGAGTGATGACGCCATCGTGGTCGGGAACCTCGTACAGGATTTCTCCATCGGCGGAAGACGGGATGTCTTCCGCGCGGTGGATGGCGTGTCGTTCACCGTCCAGCGGGGAACAACTCACGCCATCGTGGGCGAATCCGGCTCGGGTAAGACGACAACGGCGCGCAGCATCGTTGGCTTTCAAAGGCCGACGTCAGGGCGCATCATCGTCGAGGGGATCGATGTGACGAACCTCCGCGGCGAGAGCCTACGCCGGTTCCGCAAGACGATCCAGCTCGTCTACCAGAACCCGTTCGCCTCCCTCGATCCGCGGCAGACCATCTTCCAGATCGTCGAGGAGCCGCTGCTGAACTTCGATCCGCTGCCACGGGAGGATCGCGCGAGGAAGGTTCAGGCCATTCTCGAGCGGGTTGGTCTTCCTCAACCGGTCCTGACCCGCAGGCCTCATGCCCTCTCGGGCGGGCAGCGGCAGCGCGTCGCTATCGCCCGCGCGCTCGTGCTCGATCCGCAGGTGCTGGTGCTGGACGAGGCTGTTTCGGCCCTCGACGTCACCGTGCAGGCCCAGATCCTGGCGCTTCTCAATGAGCTCCAGCAGGCCCTCGGGCTGACATATCTGTTCATCTCCCATGATCTCGCGGTGGTCCGCCAGATCTCAGACACGGTCTCGGTCCTGCACAACGGCCGGCAGGTCGACGGCGGCCCTGTCGAGGACGTGTTCCAGCGCCCGGGCAGCGCCTACACGCGCGAACTCATCGGCGCGATCCCCGGACAGCGTAACGCCGACCGCCACTGATTTCAGAAGAACAATTGGAGCAGAGCGATGACATTTTCCTCACACGGCAAAAGACTCGGATTCTTCACCCGCCTTCTCGACGACGTCAGTGCAAGCGAGCGCTACCGCCTCGCAGCCGAGCAGATCATCCATGCGGAGCGATACGGATTCGACTCAGGATGGGTCGCCCAGCACCACTTCCATGAGGCGGAAGGGGGGCTCCCATCGCCTCTCGTCTTCCTGTCCCACGTGGCGGCGCGCACGTCGACCATCCGCCTCGGCACGGGGATCATCACCTTGCCGCTCGAGAATCCTATCCGAGTGGCGGAAGATGCGGTCGTGCTAGATCTTTTGTCCGGCGGCCGCCTCGAGCTCGGCGTCGGAACAGGTGGCACGCCGTCGTCGTTCACAGCGTTCGGTCTGGACAGTGCTAGCCGCTCGGAGATCTACGACCGGCATCTCGCCATCCTGCGCAATGCCTGGAACGGCGGGCACTTCGACGGCGGTGATTCCCTCTATCCAGCCGCTCCCGATCTCAATGACCGCGTCTGGCAGGCAACTTTCTCTGTTGGCGGAGGCATTCGGGCCGGAAAAGCCGGGGACGGTCTCATGCTCTCGCGCACGCAGCCCCGGCCGAAGGACACGCCGCGTGCCTCCCTGCCCGATATCCAGCATCCCATTATCGATGCTTATCTCGAGGCGCTTCCCGAGGGACGTGAGCCGCGCATCGTCGCCTCGCGCTCGCTGTTCGTTGCGGACAGCCGAGAGGAGGCGCTGCGTCTCGCGGAGAAGGGCCTGCGCCGCGTCGTGGCCGATTTCGCCGCCAAGGGGCATGTGATCCCTGGCGACACCCTAGTGGAGATCATTGCCGCTCTCGACACGCATGTGGGCACGCCCGAGGACGTGATTGAGAGCCTGAGCCGGGACACGACTCTGCCGCGGGTGACGGACCTCGTGTTTCAGGTCCACTCGATCGATCCGCCGCATGAATACATCTTACGCTCGATCGAGCTGATCGCGAGCGAGGTGGCTCCGGCCCTCGGCTGGCAGAAGCCAGTCGTCAGACCTGAGAAGCGCGTCGCCCTCGTGCGTTGAACCCGCCGCACCAACAACCGGAATGTGAGCAGACCATGAGCATCATCATATCAGACGTCATCGATCATCTTGCCGGCATCCGGCCAGGATCCAGCCTCGACCGGCTGCGCGATCAGCGGCCGCAGGCCCGGGAGAATGCGCAAAAGAGCTATCGGGCGCTGTTTGAGCCTGAGTTTCCCGGCGAAGTCACGGCGATCGAGCGCTACGCCGTCGCAACGTTCGTGGCCGGTCTCCATCACCAGCCCCACGTAACCGACTTCTACGCAGCTTACCTGCAGGAGATCGGCCATCCCAGGCTGACCGATGTGATCAGGGCGGAAATAGCCCGGGGTTCAGCGGAGGGCCCCTATGGCCGCTATCCGCAGGGTCCTCTCACCGTGGAGGACAAAGAGGGACTGGTCTACCAGGTCGCCGCAGACAACAGAAAGAGCCTCGGATCCCGGCTTGCCACGGGGCTCGAGCATGCGCACCTGCTCGTCTTCCATCCACGCGACGCGAGCCCGGCTGCCTTGCAGAAGCTGCTCGATGCCGGTTGGTCGACGACGGACATCGTGACCCTGTCGCAGCTCGTGTCTTTCCTGTCCTTCCAGATCCGTGTTGTTGCGGGCTTGCGGGCCCTTGCGGGCGCGTCTGCGCGCGAGAGTGCCGATCCCGATTTTACGCAGATCTTTACGGGCGTCCTGGCGTCCGGCGCCGTTTGAGAAGGAGCCATTCCATGACCGAGACAACGCTGTCGCATCCCGACAACCGGGAGTCCACCACCTTCACGCAGGAGGAGCTGGGCTGGCTGCCGTGGCTGGAGCCTTTCCCGGCGGATCAGCTGACCGAGAGGCACTGGGCCGGCCTCGTCGATGCCTCACGCGCAAAGTCGCCTTACTTCCTTTTGCTCGCCCGCGATCCCGATGTCCTGCAGGCCAGGACGAAGACCGACAAGGACATCTTCTACAACACGAGCAACGGGCTGCCTCGCGCCGAGCGTGAGCTCGCGGCGACCGCGACCTCACGCCATAACGGCTGCATCTTCTGTGCCTCCGTCCATTCGCGCTTCGCCACGCAATATTCCAAGCGGGGCGCCGACGTTCAGCGCCTTCTCGACGAGGGCGTCGATGCGCACATCGACAGCCGCTGGAACGCGATCATCGAGGCGTCGGTCGCGCTGACGGGTACACCTATCGCGTTCGGCGACGAGCAGATCAAGGCCTTGCGTAAGGCCGGGCTCGACGATCTGGAGATCGTGGACGTGATCAACGGCGCAGCCTTCTTCAACTGGGCCAACCGGTTGATGCTGTCCCTCGGCGAGCCGACGCCACCAGCCAAGGCTTAAGGGCAGTCGGATCCGAAGCGTGAATAGTCTGCCTCCGCGAAGGAATGTCCGCTTATGGTACGGAGCTGAAATAAGCCGGACGCCTGCTCTAGCAGAGAACACCGAACGTACCTGAAAGGTAGGAAATTTCCTAGTTTGACCCGGAGTGGCCTTTTCACTGCAACGACAAGCGGCGAGGAAAGTCGAAGTTTACCAAGCGCCGGAGCTCGGCCATGCTGCCGCGTCTGGGTGCGCTTGAGAGGGTTTCCAGGCGCCGGCATTGCCTCGCATTTCCTCTTGCGCTCAGAATCTCGGGCGGTCTCCCGGCATTCCCGGTACAGGCCGCCGAAGGCGGGCCAGCCTGTACCTCCCTGGCTCCACAGTCCCAGGGCGGCCCTCTTCCTACCACCTGGAGCTGTCGTCCCTATCCGACAATAAGCCTATCAATTGTGCTGGACGAATTGGCGGAATCGGTACTCGGCAGCGGGCGGCGCTGGTCCTTGTCGCCTCTGCCCGGTGGCCTATGTTTTTAATCTAAGTTAAACCGTTCTGCGTCCGACTAGGCTCCCGGCGAGCTGCTTTAGGTCGACGGCTTCGTCGAGGTCGCTCCTGTACCGCGTGGTTGCGTTAACCCAAGGGGGAGTCCATGGACCGGCGCAACGGGTCGTCCGGAACATCCGCACGATGACCTTCATCGATATCTTTGCCTGGATCGTGCTGCTCGTGCTCGTGGCGACGGCGGTCGCGGTCTTCGTCGCAATCGGGATGATGCCGGGCCGCATCGCCCGCAGGCGCGGGCATCCCTGGTCTGAGGCGGTGGCGGTCGGGAGCTGGGCCACGCTGATCTTCGGCTTCGTGTTCTGGCCGCTGGTCCTGATCTGGGCCTACGTCGACGTGCCGGCCAAGCGGGAGACGCCGCAATGATCGTCGTCCTACTCAATTCCTACATCGCTCTCCTGGCCTTGTTCGTGTGGCTCCGGTTCATCCCCTTCAACACGTTCTGGAAAATCTCGCCGGTCCTCGTGCTGCTCGTCCTCCTCGTCGGCTTGTTCATCCCCATGGGCTGGGGCGCGCCCTCGGGACCCTTGGCGGTCGTCCGCAACTCGGTGCAGATCGTGCCATCGGTGGCGGGTGAGGTCGTGGACGTGCCCGTGACGGCAAACACGCCCGTCAAGGAAGGCGATGTGCTCTTTCGCATCGATCCCACCACATACCAGGCGCAAGTCCAGGGGATCGAGGCCCAGCTCAAGTTCGCCGAGCTTCGTCTGTCACAGTTCTCGGAACTGCAACGCCGGGACACGGGACGGGCCTTCGACGTGCAGGAACGCGAGGCCGAGGTCCAGCAACTCCAGGCCCAGCTCGAAAGCGCCAGATGGAACCTCGACAAGTCCACAGTGCGAGCACCCGCCGACGGCTACGTCACCAATCTGGCGCTGCGCAAAGGTGCGCGCGTCACGGCGCAATCCCCGGTGATGGCCTTCATCGACACCTCGGAAACAATCTTCGGCGTCGAGATCGCGCAGATCTACGCGCGCTACATCGTAGTCGGCCAGCCGGTGGAGGTCACGTTCAAGCCGTTCCCGGGCGAAATCTTCCCCGGCCGCGTCGAGACCGTGTTGCAGGCCATCGCGACCGGACAGACGCAGGTCGGTGGCCTTGCTGTCGCGCCGACGGAGGTCCAGGCGGCGCCGTTCGTGGCGCGCATCAGGCTCGACGACCCCGAGGTGGCCAAGCGCCTGCCGGCCGGGAGCACGGGTGTGGCGGCGATCTTCACCGAGCGCGTCAAGGCGAGCCACGTGATCCGCAAGGTCGTGCTGCGGCAGGCCGCGATCCTGAACTACGTCAATCCGTTCTGACAGGAGGTACCGGGCCGTGAGAACTGTTCCTAACCGAACCGCCCTTGCAGCGCTTGCCCTCGTTGCCGCAACGGTGCCGTCCCTGGCCCAAACCCCGTCCGCTGACGATCTCGCCAACCGCCGGATCCAACGCCGCGCCGTCGAGGCCGTGATCTGGGGCATGCCGGCGGTCAACTACGACCTGATGTTCCAGGCCGCTCTGAAGGCGGGCGCGAAGGAGAACCAGGTCGTCTACTGGTCGAATTTTCTCGACTGGAAGAACCAGACGCTCACCCCAAACCCCAGCACAATCTACTTCATGCCCTTCCTCAACATGAAGGACACCGGGCCGATGGTGGTGGAAATCCCGCCGGCCGAGGGAGGACAGATCACCGGGACCATCATGGATGCCTGGCAGGTGGCGCTGGAGGATGTCGGACCGGCCGGCGCCGACAAGGGCAAGGGTGGCAAGTACCTCATCCTTCCTCCCGGCTACAGCCAAAAGGCTCCCGACGGCTACATCGTGCTCCGGTCAGGCACCAACATGGCCGGCGCGCTGCTGCGGTCCAATGTCAGCGGCGGCTCCGCCGCCGACATCGCCAAGGCCGTTGCTTACGGCAGGCAGATCAAGCTCTATCCGCTGACCAGCGCAGCCAATCCGCCGCCGACGGTTTTCGTCGATGCGCTTGGCGTCGAGTACGACAGCACGATCCCCTATGACACCCGCTTCTTCGAATCCCTCAACCGTTTCGTGCAAAGGGAGCCTTGGCTGGAGCGGGACAAGGCCATGATCGACCCGCTCAAGTCTGTCGGCATTGAGCAGGGCAAGCCGTTCAATCCCGGCGCCGAGACGCCCAAGCTCTTGGACCGAGCAGCCGTCGAAGCCCATACTTTGCTCGATCAGGGCTATGAGGCCCTGTTCTCGCCCTACTACCCGAGCGGGCAGTGGGCGCTGCCGCTCGCCCACGAGCTGATCGAGGGGCTGTCGGACAACTTCGCCAAGCCTGGCGTGTATCCCACCGATACCCGCGGCGTCTTCTTCTCCATGGCGTTCTCCAGCGTCAAGCATCTGGGAACGGGTCAGTTCTATCTGGTGGCGCTCCGAGACAGGACCGGCCAACCGTTCGATGGCGGACAAACCTATCGCCTGACGGTTCCAGCGGATGTGCCGGCCCAGCTCTACTGGTCGGCGACGGTTTATGACCGTGCCACCCATGCGCTTATCAGGGACCAGAAGTGGCCCTCCCGCGGTTCGACGACGCCCGGCCTCCAAGTGAATGGCGATGGAACCGTCGACCTTTTCTTCGGGCCCAAGTCGCCCGCAGGCAAGGAATCGAACTGGGTGCCCACCCAGGCCGGCCGCGGATGGGAGATCATGATGCGCTTCTACGGGCCGCAGAAACCGCTCTTCGACAAGACTTGGCGACTGTCAGACATCGAGAAGGTCGCAGCCGAGTAAGTTAGGAGAAATCTATGAAACTGGCATTCATCGCTGTACTGGCCATCACATGCATGGCCGGCCATCCCTGGCCCAGAGTGCCATCCCCCTGACGGTCGACAACTTCGTCCGCGCCGAGACGGATACATATTTCGACAACATGGTGAAGCAGGTCGGATTGGGACGGTTTCTGTATCATCGCGAACCGATGGCCATCAACGGCGTGGCGCTGCATTCGATAAGTCCCGCTCTGCAAAATCATGGAACTGCGTCGCTCGTCTCCTCGACGGAAAAGCGAAGCCAGGGCACATCCTGTCCGGCAGCGTCGACAACCTCCATGTGCCAGTCTGAGTTCTTCCATGATTTGATGCCGGTCTCCCGAAGGATCTCACCGGCAGTCTGGATAGCCTCCCGCCGAGCTTCCTCAAGCCCGGGAAGATCGATCCCCTCGGTATCGGGATGGGCGGAGCCGTTGAAGATGTGAAAGAAATACTGGGGCATAGGGGCTCCTCTGCCGACAGGCGGGAGCACACGGGTCTCTCAGGCGCCGATGCCTGGATCACTCATACCGACGATCCTGATTAACGAAGAGACACTGCTTTTGTTCGGGATCGGCACCACTTGAGGTGCGGGTTTTGATAGGAAGCTCGTTTCCGATTGTTCTCAGACCTTGCTCATGACACGCTCAGCTATAGAAATCTAAGGATCGTCAGCATGTAGGCCTTGGGCGCTCCCGCCTGATCAGCTTGGGAGGCTGTCATGGATACCATCCATCCACAGACCATCGCGCTGATCCGCAAGCTGGAGAGCATCGCCCGGCTCGCGCCGGAGGAGAAGGCTGCCTTGCAACGCCTGCCGCTGCGCCTGAAAACCGTTGCGGCGGATCAGGACATCGTCAGCGAAGGCGACACCCCCTTCGAGTGCTGCATGATCGTCGAGGGCTTCGCCTGCCGCTACAACCTCACGGCTCAGGGCAAGCGGCAGATCCTATCGTTCCACATCAGCGGCGACATCCCCGACCTCCAGAGCCTGCATTTGAAGGTCATGGATCACAGCCTGGGTACGTTGATCCCGTGCAAGCTCGCCTTCATCCAACATGACGACCTTCGCAGCCTCATGCGCAACCACCCGCGACTGGGCGATCTGTTCTGGCGCGACACCCTCATCGATGCGGCCGTGTTTCGCCAATGGGTGGTCAATGTCGGCCGGCGTGAATCTCTGACCCGCATGGCCCATCTGCTGTGCGAGCTGCTGGTGCGGCTGCGCGCGGTCGAGCTGGTGGATGACCATGCCTTCGACCTGCCTGTGACCCAGGGGGAGCTGGCCGATGCGCTCGGGATCTCAAATGTGCACGTCAACCGGGTGCTCCAGGATCTCCGGAAACTGGGCCTGATCGCTTTGCAGGGGAAAGCCTTGAGGGTGCTGGACTGGGAGGGCCTGAAGACCACAGGCGAGTTCGATCCGACCTACCTGCACCTGACGAAGGAAGAGGCTCTTTGACCGGCAGGAGGGTTTCACCGAAACGGGAGATGATCTCATCGACACTTGGCCTCAGCCACCCCAGCCTCATTCCATAGAGGCGCCTGTCGGAACTACGCTGACTGTTGGGGCGCCTCAGGGAATGAGATCGTCACCACCAGTCCGGCATCGTTCCTGACATCGATCTCGCCTCGAATCTGTTGAACAAGCGACCGGACAAGGCCGTAGCCGAGCGATCCTTCCCGGAGGCTGGACATCCCGACCCCATCATCCCGAACCATCAGTTCAACCCACCCTGATTGAACGCGGAGCGCCCGTACGAGGATCGTTCCGGATCGTGGCGCCGGAAAGGCGTACTTCACGGCGTTGGTGATGAGTTCGGTCAGCACGATGCCTAGCGGGACCGCCGTATCGGCGTCCACGAGGATGCCTTGGTCGATATCAGCCTTCAGGCTCACGCGGTCACCGTCCCCGGTGATAGGTCTCAGAGCTTCGCACAGGTCGGCCACGTACATGGACACATCGACGTGCTGGCCCCTTTCCGACTTGCTGAGCAGGTCGTGAACCCGCGCCATGGCGTTGAGACGATCCTGGGCCTCCTCGAAGAGAGCCCTGACGGCCGGGTCCGGCTGCCGGCGCCCCTGAATGCCGAGGAGGGAAGCCGCAATCGCAAGGCTGTTCTTCGCCCGGTGGTTGACCTCGACCAGCAGCATCTCCCGCTCAGTGACCAGAGCCGACAGCCTGGCGTTGGCGGCTTCCAGCTCCCCGGTTCGTGCTGCGACCCGGTTCTCTAGTTCTGAAGCGAGGGAGCGAAGGTTTTCCTCAGCGTCGAAACGACGCGTGATATCGAGGTAGGAGAGGAAATGATTGGTGACGGTGCCTTGGCCGTCGTCCACAGGACTGGCGAACAGCATCGCCCGAAACGGGGTGCCGTCCTTGCGGTATTGCAGGATCTCCAGGGTTTCGTCCCGCCCCTCCTTGATCGCGGCCTGATAGCGCCGGATGGCCTCCGGTTCGGTGCCCACGCCATTCATGAAGTGCGGGTCCTGTCCGAGGAGCTCGTCCATGCTGTAGCCGGACAAATCGACGAACGCCTGGTTGGCAAAGACGATCGGGTTGCCGGGCAGGGTGGCATCGGTCACGAGCATCGGCATGCGGGTCCGCCGGACGGCCTCGACGAACAGACCCCCCTGCTGTCGTATGGCATCGATGTGCCGTTCGGTGACGGTTCGCCCAGCGGTATCCGCCATGTCCTCCTGAAACTCGTTCATGGCCGATCCGGTCTGATGAAACTGCGGCGCATTATCGGGTTTGCTCGGCATTCAGTACAGCCCCTTAGCATCTGCTGCATGGCGATCTGCCGAATGACAGTGATGACGGTGTCGAGCAGGTAGAGCTTGGCGAGGAACGCCACGCCTGTCGGCAGGGCCGGGCGCAACTGTCCCGAGGTGAACACGAGTCCTACTCCCGGCCATCGTTCCCGAATTGCCTGGGCCAGCCCGATGCCGTTCATCGAGCCCGGCATCCAGTCAGGATTCTACCGTGCTGCAGGTTCATCGAACAGCAACGGCTAGCGGCTCAGCTTCGTTCCTTATCCCTCTGCCAGAATCAGACGGACACCAAGGTATTCCCTGCTCGAATCCTGTCCGACCGTCTTTCTCCTCGACTTGAAGCTGCTCCGCCGCTCTGGATCGTCGAGCAGATCCATGTCTATCGGACTGTACCGTACGATGGACGTCGCAATCATATCTTGATGCATGCTATGGCCAAGTTCATGAACGATGCCATCTACGTTCCATCAGTTCACGGTGTTCAGGGCAGGGGAAGATCAGAGCGTGCGCAAATCCTTGGCCTTTTTTGGCGGTGGATGGTGGAAGGTTGCGCGCTCGCATCTCCCGTCCGTGCGCTCGCGCCTGCTCCTTCTCACCCTCGTGCTGCTCCTCCCAGCGCTCGCGGCGGCCGGCCTGCTGGTTTACGCTGGCTACCGACATGACCGGCATGAGGTCGAAAAGCACCTCCAGGAGACGACACGGGCGCTGTCGCTCGTCGTAGACCGCCAATTCGGACAGGCCGAGGCCCTGCTTTGGGCGCTGTCGACCTCACCGCAGCTTCTCGACAAGGATTACGCCGCGTTCGACGTCCGAGCGCGAGCAGCGATCCGGATTCCAGGGGCCTGGGTTAGCGTGGCCGATGACCGTGGACAGGTCGTCAACACATTGCTCCCGCCCGGCAGTCCACTGCCGATCATTGAGAGCAAGGATCATCGGAAGGGCCTGACCGTCGGGATGGTGCGGGTCAGCAACCTGTTCACAGGTTTCGTGGCGAAGCGGTTCGCCGTCGGCATCGACACCCTCGTGACCACACGTGACGGGTCCGAGCTTTACATTACCGTCAACATGCTGGCCGAGACCGTCAGCCGCATCCTGGCGGACCAGGGGCTGCCCCCCACCTGGATCGGGACGATCGTCGATCGTAACGGAACGGTGGTGGCGCGGAGCCGGGACGCGGACCGCTTCGTGAGCAAGCCGGCAACTCCGGACACCCTTACGCGCATTCAGGCGAGCCTTGGGCAGGGCGCTTATGAGAGCGTTTCGCTGGACGGGGTTCCGACGCTGCTTGCGCTCTCCCGCTCGCCGGGTTCGGGGTGGTCGACCATCGTGGCCGTCCCGCGGTCGGAGATTACGGCGGCCGCCTGGCGATCGGCCCTGTACCTCGCCCTTGCGGGAGGGCTGCTGCTCGCGCTCGGAGTCGTCATGGCGTGGCAGGTCGGGCGCAGCATCGCTGGGCCAGTGAAGGGATTGGCCAGCCTGGCGCAGCATGTCGGACGCGGTGAGCCGATCACGGCGCCGGCAAGCGGTCTCGTGGAGATCGACAGGGTCGGCGATGCGCTCGCTTTGGCCTCAACGCAGCTTCTGGAGGCCGACCGCCGGCAGAAGCTGCTGATCGACGAGTTGAACCACAGGGTCAAGAACACACTTGCGACGGTCCAGTCGCTGGCTTGGCAGGCTGCCCGGCCCGGCGTGCCGCCCCAGGCAGCACAGGAGCGGTTCCAGCAGCGCCTGCTGGCGCTGTCGCGCACGCACAACCTCCTCAATGAAACCCTGTGGGAAGGAGCATCCCTCAGGTCGCTTCTCGACGCTGAGTTCGAGCCCTATGCGGCGCAGTCGCCTCAAACCCGTCTGAATGGACCTGAGGTTGATCTCCCGGCACGCCTGGCTGTGGTATTGGGGATGGCCTTCCACGAACTCACTACCAACGCGGTCAAGTACGGCGCCCTGGCAAGGGCATCAGGCCGGGTGCAAGTGGACTGGAAGGTTGATGAAAGCGGTGAAGGAGCTGTCCTGACCCTCGATTGGTGCGAGTTGGGCGGGCCCGTGCTTGAGGCTCAACCAAGCCCCGGCTTCGGCTCACGCCTCCTGCAGCAGACAATCACGCACGAGCTCGCAGGACAGCTCGATATCCGCTTCGAACGTGAGGGCGTGTGCTGCACCATCATCGTTCCAGTCGGATCTAAGGAACGGCAGGCAGCGTAAGACAGGGATCCGATGAACAACCGTCAGCATGATTCAATCGGTAACTTCGATATGTCTGGAATTGGCTCATCCCGGAAGTAAAGCGAGTGTCCATATCGACGCGGTGAGCGAATTTTAGGCTGACCTGCTTGAGAGCTGCTGTTGATCGATGAGGGTAAAAAACGTCTGCAATCACCGCTTATTGCATACTCAGCATACAGGATACGAGGCTCGGCATGCTGGTGCCACCAATAGATTGGTGAAGCAGGTCCGAAGCGTTTTTCAACGGCACCACTTCACAACGGATGGTTTCTGTTCGGGGCGATGAGTCGGTGTCGGTGAGCCGTCGTGCCCTCCGTTTTGCAATAAACCTGCTTAGGAAAAACCAGGTTGACTCGGACCTTTCTCCTTGCAGCCAAGCGGTCCACTCTGTCCTTGATGATCTGGGCGACGCCCGGATCGATGCTTGGCGTCGCGATGATCTGGGGAACTATACTCTTAAGCTGTCTGAGGCTCGTGATGTGTGCTTCGTCGATGGCCTTCCAGGCCTCCATGGGCAGGAGCAGGCCGTCGAAGGGATCATCAGTGGACTTGGTGGGGAGAGATCGAGGCATTGGCTCACCTCCGGGCTGGATCCGGCTGCGGCACGAGATAACCGTTTCAGACCCCTGGCATCGTGGTCTATTCCCGATGCATCGAGGGGCCGTTCAGACGGCTATCCCGCAGGTCCAGGGCGCTCCGCCGCTTCTTCCGCTAGGCGAGGGCTCTAAGACTCACCTTACCACGCTCTCGCTGGAAAAGCTCTCGGTAACTAACCTAGGTTAAATCTGGACCCTCCGCCTTCATCTTGGAGGCATGGTCCTTTGAGTGGTCTCTCCAGGCTTTCGCTCGCAATCAGGAACTTGAGAGCCCACATAAGAGCTATCGGCAGCCGAGAGTTCAGGCTGTTGCTGACTGAGAGCTGCGACGTGCTCCCGCCTTAGGCCGAGGAGCACCCCATGCCCCGTTATTTCTTCCACATCCTCGACGGCTATTCCGTCCGCGACACCGAAGGCACGGAACTGCCCGACATCTACGCGGCCCAGGATCAGGCCATCCGCACCAGCGGCGAGATCCTGCGCGACATGGGCGCCGAGTTCTGGAACGGCACCGAATGGAAGCTCGAAGTCACTGACGAGAGCGGCCAGATCCTGTTTGTCCTCCGCTTCTCGGCCGAGGAGCGGCTCGACCCGGACACATCCTAGAGGCATTGTTCCGGCAGACCGTCCTGCTCGGCCAGATGCAGGTAGTTCGGATTGAAGTTGCTGAAGGCCTTCAATCTCTCCTCATCCAGAATGACAAGATTTTTGGATCTCAGGGTGATCAATCCATCGGCGCGCAGCCGCTGAAGGATCCGGTTCACATGCACCCCCGTCAGGCCGACAGTGTCGGCCAGTTCGGCCTGGGTGATTGGAAGTTCATATTGGTTGCCGGTCGTCAGCCCGACGGTGCGAAGCCGCAGCAGCAGTTCGCACAGCAGATGGGCCACGCGCTGCTCGGCCTTTCGGGCGCCGACATTGACCAGCCATTCGCGTAAGGTGGCCTCATCGACCAGTGCGGCCCACCAGAACGCCTTCGCGATGGCGGGTCTCTCCATCAGTTCCAGAATGCGGGCCCGGGAGATCTTCACCACCGTGCACGCGGACAGGGTGGCGATGCCGTGATCCATGGTCTTCAGAATGAACACATGCAGGTCGCAGAAGTCGCCCGGCACGAGGTAAGCCATGATCTGGCGTCGGCCGGTCGGAAGGACCTTGTAGCGGCAGGCGAAGCCCTCCAGGATCAGGTTCACGTCGCTGGGTGTTTGGCCTTCTCGGATCAGATCCGTCCGGGGTCCAACCGCTTGGGCGGAGCGGATCACCTCGTCCAGGAGGAATCGATCGGCCTCCGGCAGAGGCCCGAATGCCTCCAGCTTGCAGGTGAGCCGGTTCACCATCGGACGGTCTCCTGAACCCTGTCACCCTTAAGATAGCGGAAGCCCTCGGCCGGCCAAGAGGACTCACGGGATATCCGCCCAGGGGCAGGCGACCAACAGATGCTTCCAGCCTAAACTATATCAGCCCTCGACGTCTTGTGACTGTGCCTTGAGCAATGCGCTTTGTTCCATGCCTATTGCGCATTGCAGCTCAAGGCCGAGCCTATGCTGCACTGCAGCAACCGCGAGCCGGCTCAGACGTTCATACTGCTCCTGTCGGGCTTGTTCATCCGATTGGCTGTGCCGCACCACTGCTCAACACAACCAGATCTCGTGGCACAATGGAGGCAGACCATAACTCTTCCCAATCCCATCACGGTGCCGCTTCCGCTTGCACGGGCAGGCTGTCCGCAACTGGCCGGTCCCTCCCGTCTCAAGAAACCGGGCGCAAGGCCGAAGCGGATTTCCCTTGCGCTCCAGGGTGGGGGTGCCTTCGGCGCTTTCACGTGGGGCGTGCTCGACCGGCTTCTGGAGGAGGGCGTGTCCTTCGACGTCGTGAGCGGTGCCAGTGCGGGCGCCATGAACGCCGCGCTGCTCGCCTCTGGACTGGCTCAGGGTGGTGCAGCGGAAGCGCAGGCCACGCTGGAGCGGTTCTGGCGCAAGATCAGTGAGGTGGGCAGCCAGAGCCGCTTCTTCGCGTCAAATCCCATTCTGTCGCGGGTGACGTCGCAACTGTCGCCCTACCAGTTCAACCCTTTCGATCTGAGCCCCTTGCGCGACATCCTCACGACGGAAGTCGACATCGAGGCCGTGTGTCAGCGAGCGCCTGTTCGGCTGCTGCTTGGAGCAACACGGGTCCGAGACGGGGCGCTGCGGCTCTTCCGCAACAAGGAGTTGACCTATGATGTCGTCCTCGCCTCGGCATGCCTGCCGCAACTGCATCAGGCCGTATTGATTGATGGCGAGCCGCATTGGGACGGCGGCTACGCGGCCAATCCTCCGCTGATGCCGCTGGTGACAGCCACGAGGGCGTCGGATTTGATGGTCGTGCAGATCATCCCCACGAACGATGCCGATTTGCCGATGACCTCCGGAGCCATCAATAAGCGGGTGAACCAGATCACCTTCAGCAACTCACTGCAGAGAGATTTGGAAGCCTTGTCCATGATGGCTCAGCTTTGCCGGGAGGGCGACATGCAGGGCTCAGGCCTCGGACGTAAGCTGCAACGCCTCAAGCTGCACCACCTGATTGCCGAAGATCATGTTGATGGCCTGAGTGGGCTCAGCTTTATGAACACGGATTGGGGGCATCTTCAGCATCTGCGCGATCAAGGCCAGTTGGCAGCGGAGGCCTGGCTTTCGCAGCAATCGGAACTGTCATCACAGCGGATGGTCTGACGAAGGGCCAAGCCGCCCCTGCCTCGCCATGCCTGGATTGAGAGGAAAACGCGAGATCCATATCGGCCAAGTGCAGGAGGTTAGATGGGTCCTCGCCCATTTCGTGAGTGTCGGTTGCGGCTTGTGGATCGGCTCTCTGCGGACGCTGAAACCGCTGCTCGTACGTGAAGGACCCGCGCACGGGCACTGGAGCAGCTGCTACGCCGCAGGATCGTCATCGGGCAGAGAGGAGTCCAGACAAGTAAAAACCCCTGACGCTGTAGGCGTACAGGGGTTTTCAGTGTCGGTGGTTGCGGGGACAGGATTTGAACCTGTGACCTTCAGGTTATGAGCCTGACGAGCTACCGGGCTGCTCCACCCCGCG
>NZ_JAFEMD010000075.1 GCF_016892765.1 Microvirga arvi | reverse complement strand
CGCAGTTGTTCGAAAGGGAAGCGCCTATCTCCACAGCCAATCTCCTCACCCGGGTCGAGAAGGGCCTCCTCGCCAATCCCTCGATCTATCGCATTGTCACCCTTGCCAATCAGCCTGACACGGTTCCGGCAAAGATCGAGGTGGTCCAGTTCGGCCTCCCTAGATCCAATGCACAAGAAGCAGACCCCCTTCCGCCCATCGCTCATGAAACCACCGCCGCAACAGGGCTGCGTCACCTCAATGGAACCTTGTCAATGGCGCGCCTCGCGCCGGGAACCGCCGGATCTGCATTCTTCATCTGCATCGGAGATCAGCCTGACCTGGATTTTGGCGGGCGCCGCAATCCGGATGGACAAGGCTTCGCTGCCTTCGGTCAGATTGTGGAAGGGATGGATGTCGTCCGCACGATATTTGCTCAGGCGGAGGATGCGACCGATCAGTTGTCCAACCCGATTCCGATCGACTCCGTCAGACGAATATGAGGTCAGAGTTTTTAGGTCTGCATTGACCTTAATCCGGAATTGGGTGGAGGTTGAGCTCACTAAGTCCGGTTGGCATGAGTTTCAGGGCATACTATCCTCTACGGAGAGTAAAGGTTTCTTGAGAGTAGTCACGCTTGCTGACGCCGGTCTCCCGCAGCGTCGTCTTCTAATCTGGCCGTAAACAAGGTTGAGGCCCGACGTGACTGTTGAATTTCATGGGATGAAGGACGATGGAGTGGTGATGATGCGCAGCGGATTCGTAGCCATCCTGGCGGTCGGGATTCTCACAAGTCAGATAACCCTGGCAGCCGATTTTAGGATCGGTGTGCAGGAAGATGCGGATGTTCTTGATCCGCATCGTGCCCGAACCACAGTGGGGCGAATGGTCTTCACGTCGCTTTGCGACAAGCTTGTTGATGTCACGGACAAGCTGGAGATCGGCCCCCAGCTTGCGAGCTCATGGTCATGGAGCCCCGACAACAAGACACTGACGTTCAAGTTGCGCACCGATGTACAATTTCACGATGGTACAAAGTTTGACGCGGCGGCTGTCAAAGCGAACCTGGATCGAGCTTTGACGTTGCCGGACAGCCTGCGCAAGGGGGAGCTGGGATCCATTGACCGAGTGGAGGTCCTCAATCCTTCAACTGTCGTGCTGTACCTGAAGCAGCCGGACGCGACGCTGCTAGCACAATTGAGCGACCGCGCAGGCATGATGCTCTCACCGGCGACATTCAACAGTGAGGATGTAGGCCGTAAGCCGATCTGCTCCGGACCGTACCGTTTCGTGGAGCGCGTCCAGAACGACAGGATCGTACTGGAGAAGTTCAAAGATTACCGGGACGCCAAGGATTATCAGTATGACCGGGTAGTCTTCCGTCCGATCCCCGATACCACCGTGCGCCTCGCTAATCTTCGAGCTGGTGATCTCGAACTCGTGGAGCGTCTGAATCCGTCTGATGCCGAGGCGGTGAAAGCCGACAAGAGCCTGAAGTTCCTGGTCCTGTCAGGACTCGGATTCCAGAACATCGTGATCAACGTGGGAGCTGGTCCTCGGGCCGACAGCCCCTTGGGCAAAGATAAGCTCGTGCGGCAGGCCTTCCAGGCAGTCATCGGTCGTGAGGTCATCAATGAAGTTATAGGCCATGGGCTCTATAATCCTGCACAGCACCCATTCCCGCCAGCCAGCCCCTATTTTGACAAACAGTATCCGGCCACGACCCGCGATGTGGCAAAGGCTAAGGCTCTGCTGGCTCAGGCCAAGCAGCCCGAAGTCGCCTTCGAGCTATCGTTCGGCAATACGACCATCACGGCTTCCTTGGCTGAGATGATCCAGGCAATGGCAGGCGAGGCCGGGTTTAAGATCAGCCTGCGTCCTATGGAGTTTTCTGCCATGCTAGCGGAAATGCAGAAAGGAAACTTCCAGGCCTCATTGAGCGGCTGGTCGGGCCGGATCGATCCCGATGGCAATATCCATCAGTTTGTGACCTGCAAAGGAACCCAGAACGACTCCAAGTACTGCAACCCGGAGGTGGATCGCCTGCTGAACGAGGCGCGGCTCACGCCGGACGTCGAGGCTCGCAAGAGCCTCTACAACCAAGCACTGGGAATCCTGCAGAGCGAACTGCCGATCATTTACACCTATTATTCGCCACTCATTTACGCAGTGTCGAATCGTGTCGCGGACTTCAAACCCTATCCCGACGGCATGATCCGACTTCGCGGCGTGCACCCGGCTAACTAGGCGACACAGCCTTTCCAGGCAGCATAGTCGCCAGCTGCCACTAAAGCATTGGACGTTTGGTTAAGCCTGTCTGTTTCATGATGTATGCAACGGGCCCGTTGCATATCAGCCCGTACACTCTCCATCGCCCCCACTGCATGGAGCTGGCCCCGGCGGAGAGCCCTTTCCTCTCAGCTGGGGCTTTTCCGTCCGCTGCTACCCGCCGACATCGATAGCTCAGGACGCTGTGAGGTCAGCGATCAGCGGCTTATCGGCTGCGACCATCTGATCGCTCAGTGCGCACGCCTCCTTCCAGGATGTCGCATCTTCAAGGGTCTGACCTAAGGACTACTCATGCCCTGAGGCGCTGATCGTGGCGGCGCCGTACAAGGTGCACACCGTGCTCACTGACAATGGCACCCACTTCACCACGCCTGGCAACACCAGTTCGGCAGCCCCTCTGATCAAGGAGGCCATGGAACGAGGCGAGATCTTCCGCGCTCATGCCTTTGAGTACGCCTGTGCCCAGAATGACATCGATCACCGCCTGACCAAGCCGCGTCATCCCTGGACCAATGGTCAGGTCGAGAGGATGAACCGCACGATCAAGGACGCGACTGTCAGGCGCTACTACTACGACAGCCACGACCAGCTCCGGCATCATCTGCAGCTGTTCCTAGATGCCTACAACCATGCCAGGCGGCTCAAGACCTTACGCGGCCTTACCCCCTACGAGTACATCTGCAAAACCTGGACCGAGCAACCAGATCGGTTCATCATTGATCCGACACACCACACTTTGGGACCGAACACCTAGTCCTTGGTTGCGTCCTCTAAGAAGAAACGACCAAGCGGGATTTGGTCGAAGCCCTTGATGTTTTTCCGTGATACGTTCTAATAGGGGCTGTAATAGAGGTCGATGCGACTTGAAGTTGGTTTCTGCGGAAAGGTAAGTTCCGACCGGAGACAGACAGTTGACGCAAGCCCGCCAACCAGAAGGGTGCACCATGAGATGCCGCCGCCGCGCATGAGCGCCTCCTGTCAAAGGTTTACAGGAAACACAGGTCGTTCGTGGATTGGTTCAGCCGGATAGCTCTGCGCTGCGCCGAGAGTTAGATCCCTTAGCGGGAAAATTGGAATGAGCAGTCCTTACTTTACAACGTAGCGCACGCGATGATGTGGGATCACCTGGCTCAACCCAGTGTCCTTGGCTGCTTCGTTGACGCCTGATAACCAGGGGAGTAATGTTCTCTATCCGTTCCAGGCACTTACCTGAGCACTGGCTCCGACCACGGATTCGCTCCCAGAACGTATCCTTTAACGTCATGACGGCTCATCAAGCATCGCGCACGCTGTTCTTCTTTGAAAAGCCCTCGGCCATGCGCCAGCTGCAGCGGTTCTTCAAATCACCGAGCACGGTCTGCGTCTCCGCCGAAGGTCACCTCCTGGCTGCCGAGGAGCCCGGCAATGTCCGCGACGAGTGGAAGCCTTGGCGCTTCGACACGCTCCCGATCATGCTCGAGCGTATTCCCGTTACCTATGGCACCAGCCGCTCTGGCCAGTCACACAAGCCCAAGATCGAGGCTATCAAGCAGGCTCTCCAGGGCGTGGAGCGGGTCATCATTGCCACCGACCCGGGACGGGAGGGCTCGATGATAGCCTGGGAGGTGCTCGAGCACCTTGGCTATGGGGGTCGGGTGGACCGTCTCAAGCTGGGGGCTCTCGATGAGGTCTCGATCCGGCGAGCCTTTGCCGCGATGGCCAAGGAGCCTGCTTCCGGTGAGCGGGATTATGCGGCCTACCTTGAAGCCCTCTGCCGCCAGTATGAAGACTATCATCTCGGTCTTAATGGCACTCGCGCCATCTCCCTGCGGCTGCGTCCGCCCACACTCCGGGAGCCCTGGCGCTTTGGCGGCGTGCAGACCCCGACGCTTGCGATCCTCGCTGACCTAGAGAAGCGCATTCGCGACTTCGTCCCGCAGGACTATTTCAGGATTGCTCTGACTGTCGCTACAAGCAGCGGAGCCGAGATCACCCTCTGGCATGCCCCGAAAGACAAGATCCTCGACCAACAGGTTGCCAAGACGATTCAGCAGGCAACCGCAATCTGGTCGGGCCCACTTGGTGTCGAGCAGAAGGATGTGCGTCGGTCTCCCCCTCGCCTGTTCTCAAAAGACACTCTCGCACGCCGCTGCGCCAAGCGGTTCGGCTGGGATCCACAGCACACGGCGAAGCTCGCCCAGGAGCTCTATGATCAGGGATACCTGACCTATCCTCGCACCGAGTCCGAGCACCTTCCCGATAGCCAGACAGGTGATGCGAGCGTAGTGATCGGAAGCGTCGTTGGGGTCCTGACGGATCTTGCGAGCCTCGTGCCAGCTCCGGGTGACCTTGTGTTCCGCAAGGGCAACAAGGGCCATTACGTCAAGGACCCGGGCGAGCACCACGCCATCGTGCCATTACGCAAGGTGCCGCAGCTGGGGAGCATCAGCGGGGATCAACTGCGTCTTTGGGAGTTGGTCGCCAAGAGCTTCCTGGCAGCCCACCTGCCGGACGGAATCGACGCTCGGACCGTCGTCGCTGTGCAGGTCCCAACGCCGCTCGGCCCGAAGCGGTTTTCGATCAGCGGCAGTGTGATCAAGTCGCCTGGGTGGCGGGGTGTCTATGGAGCCGAGGCTGAGGAGGAGAATGAGGCTGTTCCGGGCAAGGCCAAGCCGGACGAAGAGCCTACCACCGGACGCCTGCCTCCTATCCGCGATCATGAGCCTGGAAAAGCAACGGATGCCCGGATCGAGACAGCGAAAACCGAGCCACCACGTCGGATCACCCGCGGCGAGTTGCCCGTCGTCATGGGGCGCCTCGTCGACCAGGTGGAAGACGCCACACTGAAAGCAGCTCTGGAAAACCCGGCCAATCCCAATGAGCCCAAGGGCCTTGGCACTGCGGCGACCCGCGACACGATCCTGCCCAAACTCCAGAAGAGCCAGTATGTTGAATTGCTGAAGGGCAGGGATCCGGCAATCCAGGTGACGGAAGTTGGATTCGCGTTCATTGCAGCCGTTCGTCGTGTCTTTCCCGCCTATGGCGACCCGGTTGGCCGGGCGATGTTCGAGGCTGACCTTGCCGAGATCGGGCGCGCAGCCACACGGGCAGAGGCGGCCCGCCGAGCGGCAGCCTATCAGGAGCGGACTCGCAGCCGTGTCAACGAGCTGATCACGACGATTGGGCAATCGGGCGCTGTTGCTCTCGATCCAACGTATCTCCCAACGCCCTCCGCCGCGGATGGGAAGCCGCCAACAAAGGCGATGATCGCCTTCGCGGCATCCATTGCCGCGCAGCGTGGCTTGAAACTGCCCCGAGGGCTCAAAAGCAACAGCGCAATCTGCCGAGCCTTCCTTGACCAGCATGCTCCATCACGTTCATCCAGACCGGGGGAGACCCCGCAACCTGGGCCTCGCTCTCCGAGCGAAGCGATGGTGCGCTATGCGCGGTCGCTTGCCGAACAGCAAGGTATTGAGTGCCCACCAGAAGTGATCACCAATTTTACGGCTTGCCGCGCTTTTCTCGATGAACATTCACCGAAGGCACAGCATTCTCAAGAAAAGAACTGGACTGTCACTCGAAAAGGCCGCCGTCCAGCCGCCCGCGCGGGCAACAGCAATGGTGGACCGAAGCGAGTGTCTGCGTCGGTAAAGAGGCCGACAGAGGCACAAGCCAAGACCCCACGTCAGCAGTCAAGATCGCGCACTGTAGCTTCCGGCAAAGACGAATAGTGAAAGCGCCGGCCCCAATTGGGAGCCGGCTCCCAGGTGAGTTCGAGCCGAAGTACGGTGCTGACCAGGGCATAGCCGCGTTGACCGTTGAGACAGGGCCGACACCCTTGTTGACGAATTTCTGCAGGCGCTTACCCCGTCTCTCCGCACGGCAGCGCTTGAAGACTGGATCGAGCGCTTGACACGCAGAAGCACCGGCCAGACATTCGCTCTATTGCCCCAGTCCAGCTCTAAGCTATGGCATCTCTATGAAGATCGACATTGACCAGTTGTCCGAGGCCGAGCTTATCGATCTCAACCACCGCATCGTCGAGCGCCTGCGCTTTCTCAACCAGATGCGCGCTCATGTGGATATGTTGGAGTTCAAGATTGGTGACTGGGTCACCTTCCAGCCTCCCGGCCATGGTCGCCTTGAGGGCATGCTGACGCGCTACAACCAGAAGACCGTGACGGTGATCACCGACACCGGGCAGAAGTGGAACGTCTCGCCCGCCCTCCTCAGCAGGGTCAAGTCGGCCAAAGGCACCAACACGGCTGGATCCAATGTGGTCCTGCTGAACAAGCGCTGACCCAACTATAGCCTCGGGCGTGGTTGGACGAAGAAACGTTCGGCCAGCTCCCTCACCGAGCGCCTTCGCCGTGCCAGGATTGGCGCGGTTGTTCCAAGGGACGAGGAACGGTCAACAACCTAGTCACACGGCCGGCGTAATGCGGCGCGCCTGTCCGCCCAATCTTTATCTGTGCGATCGTCTATTGAAAATTCACAGCACAAACGAAAAGGCCCTGGAGTGATCCAGGGCCTTTCCAGTGGGATGATGGATGCAGGACTTAGAAGTCCATGCCGCCCATGCCGCCGCCCATGCCACCACCAGGCATCGCCGGAGCGCTCTCGCGCTTGGGAGCCTCGGCAACCATGGCTTCAGTGGTGACCAGCAGGCCGGCAACAGAGGCTGCATTCTGAAGAGCCGTGCGCACGACCTTGGCCGGATCGACGATACCGGCCTGAAGCAGATCCACGAACTCCTCGGTCTGAGCGTTGAAGCCGTAGGTGTCGGACTTCGTGTTGTCGTTGATCTTGCCGACCACCGTGGACCCCTCGACGCCAGCATTCTCGGCGATCTGGCGGATCGGAGCCTCAAGGGCGCGCAGCACGATGTTGATGCCCGACTTCACGTCCGGGTTGTCGCTGGTGAGCTTGGCAACCGCAGCCTTGGCGCGCAGCAGGGCTGTGCCGCCGCCGGGGACGATGCCCTCTTCCACCGCCGCGCGAGTAGCATGCATGGCATCGTCGACGCGGTCCTTCTTCTCCTTGACCTCGATCTCGGTCGAGCCGCCGACGCGGATCACCGCGACGCCGCCTGCGAGCTTGGCTAGACGCTCCTGGAGCTTCTCACGGTCGTAGTCCGAGGTGGTCTCCTCGATCTGTGCCTTGATCTGAGCCACACGAGCCTCGATATCCTGCGTAGAACCAGCGCCATCGATGATCGTGGTGCTCTCCTTGTCGATGCGAATGCGCTTGGCGCGCCCCAGCATGTCGAGGGTGACGTTCTCAAGCTTGATGCCGAGATCCTCAGAGATCGTCTGGCCGGCAGTCAGGATCGCGATGTCCTCGAGCATGGCCTTGCGGCGGTCGCCGAAGCCCGGAGCCTTCACGGCGGCGATCTTGAGGCCGCCACGGAGCTTGTTGACCACCAGGGTGGCCAGAGCCTCGCCTTCGATGTCTTCTGCCACAATCAGCAGCGGCTTGCTGGTCTGCACGACCGCCTCGAGGATCGGCAGCAGCGACTGCAAGGAGGAGAGCTTCTTCTCATGGATGAGGATGTAAGGATCCTCCAATTCTGCGATCATCTTCTCCGCATTGGTGATGAAGTAGGGAGACAGGTAGCCGCGGTCGAACTGCATGCCCTCGACCACGTCGAGCTCGGTCTCTGCGGTCTTGGCCTCCTCGACGGTGATGACACCCTCGTTGCCGACCTTCTGCATGGCTTGAGCGATCATCTCGCCGATGGAGGCATCGCCATTGGCCGAAATGGTGCCAACCTGGGCGATCTCCTCAGACGAGGCCACCTTCTTGGCACGGGCCTGGATGTCCTTCACAGCCTCTGCCACAGCCAGATCGATGCCGCGCTTGAGGTCCATCGGGTTCATGCCAGCGGCGACCGCCTTGGCACCCTCACGAACGATGGCCTGCGCCAGAACGGTCGCCGTCGTGGTGCCGTCACCCGCCACATCGCTGGCTTTTGATGCCACCTCGCGCACCATCTGGGCGCCCATGTTCTCGAACTTGTCGGCAAGCTCGATTTCCTTGGCGACGGTGACGCCGTCCTTGGTGATGCGCGGAGCCCCGAAGGACTTTTCCAGCACCACGTTGCGGCCCTTGGGGCCCAGCGTGACCTTTACGGCATTGGCCAGAATGTCGACGCCACGCAGCATGCGATCACGAGCGTCGGAGGAGAATTTTACGTCTTTGGCAGCCATGAGCTGAACTCCTGTTTGTTCTAACCTAGTCAGGCTGGGCTGTTTTAAGCAGCCTTCTGAGCCGCGGCGGACTGTTCGATCACGCCCATGATGTCAGATTCCTTCATGATCAGGAGATCCTGACCGTCGATACGCACCTCGGTGCCGGACCACTTGCCGAACAGGACACGGTCGCCGGCCTTCACGTCGAGGGCGACGACCTTCCCGCTCTCGTCACGGGCGCCGGGGCCGACGGCGACGATTTCGCCCTCTTGCGGCTTCTCCTTGGCGGTGTCCGGGATGATGATGCCGCCGGCCGTCTTCTCTTCGGCTTCGATGCGGCGGACGACGACGCGGTCGTGCAGTGGGCGAAAGGTCATGTGTGCCTCCTTGTTCTTGGAATTGGGGGCACTCGTCTACGCCGAGCAGCACGGTTAGCACTCGACGCATAGGAGTGCTAACGCCAAGTGATACCGCAATGACCTCGGTCAGGCAAGGTCATCCTTCTGGAGAAGCTAGACTTAAGGAGAACCGGATCCTCAGGAGGGGCGTTGAACCTTCATAGGCCGCTTGGCCTTTCAGAGATGGGGTTCGGCAGTGTTGAGTTTCGATGCCGTTGAAGAGGTCTGTGAGAGCAGGCAGACGACCCTCGTGATCCACCCGGCTGTTCGTCGGGCCATCAAAGGGTACGAGGAAAGCTTCTACGTTGGGCTGCGCTGCTTTCTCGCAGGAGAGTCCGACGGCCTCTACTTCCTCCCGCTTCAGGCCGGAGGCTATGTGCGCCTCATCTTCTCGAAAAAGGTTTCGTCCGGAGGGCACATCTTCTCAGGATCGATCCGCTGACCAAGGAGGGATTGGCACAGATCAAGGCATCCTTGGGCTGACCACGCTAAACGCTACATTGTTGCTTATTCCCCGTCAAACGGCCATAGCAGGAGTTTCGGTACTAGCGCGGCGCCCAACAACCAGAGGTGCTGCTACGGCACTTGGATGGAGCACGTGACCGACGAGCGGTACGACATCAAGCCGGAGGCTTGAGCTGGTCTTCTTAAACCCCCGACCTCCTCGTTTATGATCAGCCCAAGGATAGAAGTTAACCCTCTCGGAGAGCACCATGACAGACGACCAAGACAACCCCCATGATCAGCACGAGCACTGGAAGCACCACGGCGTTCAAGTGATCAAGGGTGACCGCCTCGATCCGAACACCGCTCAGACCCCGGGCATGTTTCGGCAGGCTGCGATCAATCATGCGCGGGTTGGAGCACAGAAGATCTGGGCCGGCACGGTGTCGATCCAGCCAAACGCCAAGACCGGAGTGCACCACCACGGTGAGTTGGAGAGCGTGATCTATGTCGTACGAGGCAAAGCTCGCATGCGCTGGGGTGAGCGGTTGGAGTTCGTTGCGGAGGCCAGCCCTGGAGACTTCATCTATGTGCCGCCCTTCGTGCCCCATCAGGAGATCAACGCCAGTCCGGATGAGCCCCTCGAATGCGTCCTGGTGCGCAGCGACAACGAGGCCGTCGTGGTGAACATCACCGATGTGGACCCGGTCGAGCAACCGGAAGAAGTCTATTGGGTCGACCCGATCCACAAGCACCCAGAGTAGGTTCAAGAGCAGCCCCGATGCCCTTATCCGGGCGGCAGCGGGCACGCTCTCCTGCTCGCCTGCAAGATCAACCCTGAGGATAGAATTCACGCCCACATGCAAGCTTACAAGACGCTGGAAGAACGCTTCGCCCGCATCAGCTCGATCGAAGACGCGATTGGCATCCTGCAATGGGATGCCGAAACCCTGATGCCCGAGGGCGCCGCGGATAGCCGGTCCGACCAACTTGCGACACTCAAGGGCATCGCCCATGAACTTCTGACCGCACGCGACACGGGCGATCTGCTGGACCAAGCGGATGAAGATAGCGGCCATCTTGACGACTGGCAGCGCGCCAACCTGCGTGAGATGCGCCGGATCTACCTCCATGCCGCCGCGGTTCCGGCGGACCTCGTCGAAGCTAACTCCAGAGCCGTTTCCCGAGCGGAACTAGTGTGGCGCGAAGCCCGGCAGAACGGCGATTTCGCCCTGCTCCTGCCGCACCTGTCGCAGGTGATCGCCTTCCAGCGGCAGACCGGCCAGGCCAAGGGCGAGGCACTGGGGCTGTCCCCTTACGACGCTCTCCTCGACAGCTACGACCCCGGTCTCCGCCAGGCTGCCATCGACCCGCTCTTCGCCGAACTCGGCGCCGAACTGCCGGATCTGATCCAGGAGGCACAGGAGCGTCAGAAGGGCCTTCCTGCCGTCCAGCCGCTCAACGGCCCCTTCCCTGTCGACGATCAGCGACGCATCGGCGAGCAGTTGATGAAAGCGGTCGGGTTCGATTTCGACCGGGGACGGCTGGATGTGAGCCTGCATCCTTTCTGCGGAGGATCCACCGGCGATGTCCGGATCACCACCCGCTACAGCGAGGCAAAGTTCATGAGCGCGCTCATGGGCGTGCTGCATGAGACCGGTCACGCGCTCTATGAGCAAGGCCGCCCGGAAACGTGGCGCCGCCAGCCGGTCGGGCTCGCGCGCGGCATGAGCCTGCATGAGAGCCAATCGCTGCTCATCGAGATGCAGGCCTGTCGGAGCCGGGAGTTCATCACGTATCTCGCTCCCCTCGTGCGGGAGACTTTCCAAGGTGAGGGTCCAGCCTGGAGCCCGAAGGACCTCCACCGGATTCTCACCAAGGTGGAGCCAGGCTTCATCCGCGTGGATGCCGACGAGGTCACCTACCCGGCCCACATCCTGGTCCGTTACGAACTCGAGAAGGCGCTGATTGCTGGCGATCTTCAGATCCAGGACTTGCCCGCAGTGTTCAATGAGGAGGTCAAGAAGCTTCTCGGTCTCACAGTTCCTAATGACGGCCTGGGATGCTTGCAGGATATCCACTGGCCTGGCGGCGCGTGGGGCTACTTCCCCACCTACACACTTGGCGCCATGACGGCGGCCCAGCTCTTCAGAGCGGCTTGCCTAGCTGACGCGGACATCCTTCCAGGCCTATCGAAGGGTGATTTCGCTCCTCTTCGAGCATGGCTGCGTGCCAATGTTCATGCCAAGGGCAGCCTGATGACCACCGACCAGCTTCTGGTCGCAGCAACCGGCCGACCGCTCACTGCGGAGGTCTTCCGCGCCCACCTGCGGGAACGATATCTCGGACGCTGAAAGGGTCAAGGCTGCACATGAAATCTATCAGCTTCACGCTGGGCCGTTCGTTCTCCCGGACAGCCACCATCCTGTTCGCGATCCTCGTCTCTCTTGGACTGCCTGCCAGCCGAGCAGCGGCTCAGCCGAACAGTAATCCGTGTCGGCCAGTCCAATATGCTGACAGCACCTTCGTGGTTTGCACGGTGGATCTCCGACAATACGAGGTGAGGCTGTTCTGGCGCGGGCCGGATGGGGAGGTACTTGGCTCGTTCGACCGGTTGAAAGAGACACCGGAGGGTGCACGCCTTGCTGTCGCGATGAATGCGGGCATGTACCATGAGGATCGCTCGCCCGTGGGACTTTACGTTGAGAACGGAAAGGAACTGAAGGCGGCCAACACAAGGAACGGGCCCGGAAACTTCCACCTCAAGCCCAACGGCATCTTTTATGTCAAAGGCCGTCAGGCAGGCGTGCTTGAGACAGGAACCTATCTGAAGCGGAAAATAAGGGCGGATTTCGCGACGCAGTCGGGCCCGATGCTCGTCATCAACGGGCAAATCCATGCTCAGTTTTCAGAACAAAGCACCTCCCGCAAGATCCGGAACGGCGTTGGCGTGAAAGGCCAGAACACGGTCGTGTTTGCGATTTCAGATGGCCCGGTCACGTTCAGCACATTCGCTCGCTTGTTCCGGGACGAACTGGGCTGTGCGAATGCTCTGTTCTTGGATGGAAGTGTCTCCAGCCTTTATGCCCCTTCATTGGAGAGGATAGACACGCTCATGCCCATGGGGCCAATCGTCGGTGCCTTGCGCCGGCGCCCATAGAGGGTGGCTTCAGCGGCAGCGCAGACGTTTCAGGTCGAAGCTGTAGGCGGAAAAGGGATGCCTTCTGGGTCCATGCGCAAAGTGGTCGTTCACAAGGCCGGCGGGTACGAGCGGCTGAGGCTGGAAGCTCATCCTGTGCCCAAACCTCGCGACCGAGAGGTTCTGATCCGCACCGAGGCAGTGGGCGTGAACTATGCTGACATCTGTGTTCATTGGGGCGTGTACGAGTCCGCGCGCCGGTTCGTGGGCTGGCCGATCACGCCCGGATTCGAATATTCAGGCTGGGTGGAAGACGTTGGCCGTGAGGTCGAGCACGTGAAGCCCGGCGATCCGGTGTTTGGAGTCACTCTCTTCAACGGCTCCTCCACGCACGTGTGTGCTCCGGCAGATCTGGTGTGGCCTAAGCCTCAGACCTTGGACTTTGAGGCAGCCGCTGGTTTCTTGGCCGTCCACCTTACAGCCTACCATGGACTGTTACAGAACGTGGTGATCCGGTCCGGCATGAGAGTGCTCGTGCATTCGGCGGGCGGCGGAGTAGGCTCAGCGCTTGTTCAACTATGCAAGTTGCGCAATCTGCACGTGACTGGTGTGGTGGGGAAAAGTCACAAGGTCGAGTATGTGCGCCAGCTTAGCGCAGACGCCGTGATCGACAAATCCACTCAGTCACTCTGGGATGAGGCCAAGCGCCTATGCCCTGACGGCTACGACCTGATCTTTGATGCCAACGGCCCTGAAACCCTGGCGCAAAGCTACGCCCATCTGAAGCCCACGGGTAAGCTGCTGGTCTATGGCTTTCATAGTTTGTTGCCAAAACAGGGTGGGCGGATCAACTACCTCAAGGCGGCCCTTGGAATGCTGAGGATGCCGCGCTTCAATCCTTTGTCGATGACAAGCGAGAACAAAGGTGTCGTGGCGTTCAATTTGTCGTTCCTCTTTCCGTGTGCCGACCTGTTGCACGCGGCTGTGAACGATCTCACCGCCTGGGTAGAAGCGGGGGACATTCGGGTGCCAAAGGTTCGTTCTTTTGCATTGGAAGATGTGGCTCAAGCTCACCGAGCTCTGGAGTCGGGCGAAACCACGGGCAAGCTGGTCTTGCGAACAGCGCCGCGCTTCAGTGCGTCAGCGTACGAGGCAACTGTTCAGGGAGCCTCTGCTCCCGATCGATGAGCACCAGAGTTGCCTGAATGCGCTGTGGAAGAGGCTGCCTGATCACGTCTGCGTAAATTGAGCGGAGATCCTGCCCGATCCGGCGCAGGAGTTCGGTGTCGGAGACTGCTGAAGGTCGCTTGTCACCATCAGGTCCGTTGTCCATCTCCACCTCCCAATCAGCAGCCAGCCCCCGAGTACCGCTTCGTTATCCGATTGTTAACCATCTTTCTTTTCGGCTGTGGAAACCGGGCAGAACCCTCTGAATACTCGGGGTTGTCACTTGCATAGCCAGCACAACAACCAAATCGGCAGATTGCTACCGGCGGAGCCGAGTTAATCCGAATCGCCGCAAAAAAGCCCTGAAACGAACCCAGAACATCTGGTGCTACAGAAGGAGAGCATCCTCGTCAGTGGTGCCATCCAGCGATACAGTCGGAGAGGCCGGAGCGTTTCCTGGCAGGCACCATGAACCAGATGATTCGCCCCTCACAAGTTGATCAGAGGCCGGTCCCCGATACTCTTGCGGGTTCAGTGGAACGCGTCACCTTCCACAATGCAGAGAACGGCTTCGCTGTCCTGAAAGTCCACACACGAGGCAAGCGTGACCTTGTGACGGTCGTTGGCCATACGCCTGCGGTCTCGGCCGGAGAGTGGATCACGGCCAGCGGGCTGTGGATTAGCGACCGCACGCATGGGCTCCAGTTCAAGGCTGAAGTTCTTAAGACCACCCCGCCAACCGGGGCAGAGGGCATCGAGAAGTATCTTGCCTCTGGTCAGATGCGTGGCATCGGGCCAGCCATGGCCAAGCGCATCGTCGCTGCCTTTGGGATCGATACGTTCGAGATCATTGAGGCTAAGCCCGAACGCCTGACCGAAGTTTCTGGGATTGGTCCCATGCGAGCCTCCCGGATCGTCTCAGGTTGGGCTGAGCAGAAGGCGGTGCGGGAGATCATGATCTTCCTGCATGCCCATGGCGTCGGGACGGCGCGAGCCGTGCGTATCTTCAAGACCTATGGCTATGAGGCCATCCAAGTCATGACCGAGGACCCGTACCGGTTGGCCAAGGATGTGCGCGGCATCGGCTTCCGGACGGCGGATGCCATCGCAGCCAAGCTCGGGATGGAAAAGACTGCACCTCAGCGCATCCGGGCTGGTATCTCGTTCGCGCTCCAGACAGCGACGGATGAGGGGCACTGCGCATTGCCGGTCGAGGCTCTCACCCGGCTAGCCGAGCAACTCCTTGAAGTGGATGAGGCTCTGATTCGTACAGCCATCGTCGAGGAACTTGCGAAGGGTGAAGTCGTCTCGGACACCATCGGTGAGGAGACCTGCCTCTTCCTGAAAGGGCTCTATCTCGCCGAGCAGGCGATTGCGTCTCGGTTGACTGAGCGAGCGTCTGGTCCAGCACCCTGGCCCGAGATCGACCTCGACAAGGCCATTCCCTGGGTCGAGGGCCGTACGGGCAAAACCCTGGCCGCCTCGCAGCGCGAGGCGCTGAAGCTGGTGCTCGGCGCCAAGGTGGCGGTGGTGACCGGCGGTCCCGGTGTCGGCAAGACAACCCTCCTCGATACAATCTTGCGTCTGCTGGTCGCCAAAGGTGTTCGGGTCGCGTTAGCGGCTCCCACGGGGCGAGCGGCCAAGCGTATGACCGAGCAGACCGGGCTAGAAGCCAAAACTATCCATCGGCTCCTGGAGATCGATCCTAAGCACGGTGGCTTCTCGCGCAATGAGGAGAACCCGCTCGACTGCGATCTGCTGGTGGTGGACGAGACCTCCATGGTGGATGTGCCGCTGATGAACGCCCTCACCAAGGCCATCCCAGCTCAGACGGGTCTGCTGCTGGTGGGCGACGTGGATCAGTTGCCCTCGGTCGGCTCGGGGCAGGTGCTAGCAGACATCATCGCCTCGGAGCGCATTCCAGTGGCGCGATTGACCGAGGTGTTCCGGCAGGCGGCAGAAAGCCGGATCGTGGTGAACGCCCATCGCATTAACAAGGGCCAGATGCCCGAGCCTCCCAAGGCGGGCGAAGAGAGCGACTTCTACTTCGTGGAAATCAACGATCCCGAGGAAGGGGTGCCGAAGATCATCCAGATGATCAAGGACCGCATGCCACGTCGCTTCGGGCTCGATCCGATGAAGGATGTTCAGGTGCTCTGCCCCATGAACCGGGGGGTGCTGGGTGCCCGTAACCTCAACATCCAGCTCCAAGAAGTGCTCAATCCCAATCCGCCTGCGAAGGTGGAGCGGTTCGGCTGGCGCTTCTCACCCGGTGACCGGGTGATGGAAACCCAGAACGACTACGACCGGGAGGTCTTCAACGGCGATCTTGGCACGGTAGTCAGGATCGATGATGAGGAAGGGGCGCTGATTGCCTCCTTTGATGGCCGAGAAGTGTCCTACCCCTTCGGTGAACTCGACACGCTGGTGCCGGCCTACGCCACCACCATTCACAAGTCGCAGGGGTCGGAATATCCCGCCGTCATCATCCCGGTCGTAACACAGCACTTCACGATGCTGGCTCGCAACCTGCTTTACACTGGCGTAACCCGCGGCAAGCGGTTGGTCGTTCTGGTCGGCCAGAATAAAGCAGTCGGGATTGCAGTTAGAGGCGGGCAGATGAAGAGGCGCTGGACGAAACTGCGGGAATGGTTAGCTGCCCACTGATCGACAGCTCAAACTTCCTTTGTCATGGCGCGTACGGTGTGGGGTTTCGACACCATACGCACATCTTGAGATAGTATAAGTTCGACCATGCCGCTGCTCGCATACACCCACTCAGGAGAGCCGCTTATTGCTCCACTGATGACTGATGATGAATGGGAGCGATTGCGATCAGCGCGAAATCGCGATGCGTGGATGCCATATGGGAAAGGGCGGGCTATCCCCAAGACATCGCGTCTTGGAACACGCTTCTTCGCCCATCCTCCTGGGCGGGTGCCCGAGGGAGCAAGGGAAAGCGACCTCCATCTTTACATCAAAGCCCAAACCCTGATTGGAGCCCGAGCCGCGGGTTGGGACGCCCTGCCGGAGCAATCTGGGACAACACCGGATGGTCAGGATTGGCGGGCCGATGTCCTGTGCCGCCGGCCTGGAAAACCCTGGACCATCGCCATTGAAGCCCAGGTTCAGCTCCAGGGGGAGGAAGCCTACCGCCAGCGGCAAGAGCGCTATGTGGCTTCGGGCATTCGCGCCCTCTGGCTGGTCGCTCATGAGGCTGCGGCCCTGCATCATTATTGGCTTAGGCCTGACCCACATCTACCGGCCTTCAAGACCACAACCTGGAAGGATCAGGATCGCCAACCGGGAGCGCATGTGCATGTCGACCACCTGTCGCTCAGCATCTCTGATTTTGTCACCGGTGCCCTCACCGGGCAGCTTCAGTGGTATGGGAATGGCCAGCACGGGATTATCACACTTGTTCTTCGTGAGGACCAATGTCGGCACCGCACCGGCCGAAAAAGAGTTCTCCTGGCCTACAGGTCTGAAGCGCCACATGGGAGACCTCTTGAACTTGAGGTTGTCCAAGCGATGCAGGGCTATGCAGATGCTTATGCCAAGGCCCAGGCGGCTCTTCCTGATCTTGCAGAAAGCCCAAGGCCCTTCAGAAAAGTCCTCGCGTCGCGCTGTCCCCATTGCAAACGAGAGATCCGGTATCAGCGCGAAGATTGGGCAGGCGAGACCGCCGCTTATAAGTTGCCGATCGGCGTCAATATTCCGGAGCAGGGAAGGGAGATCGGCTTAACCCCACATGCTCAATGGCACTGGGGGCCTGATTCCCGCTGGCCCGACTGGGCTCCCCTCGGCAGCATCGGTCCGATCTCGCATCAGCCTCTTGAGATGCGACCGAGGCGCCTGGGCCCCAAGACAGGTTAATGTATCTCGATCGCCGAAGTTAACGCGAGAGTCACAGGTCCTGCATCCGGGGTGAGGAGCTTGCGGGGCCGCAGAGCTGTGTCTAATAATCACCTATCAGGAGATCATTCATGCTGCACGTTCTAGCCTATATCACTGCAAAGCCCGGTATGCGCGAAACCGTGCTCCGGGAATTCCGGGCGAACATACTGGCCGTGCAGGCCGAAGAGGGTTGTATCGAGTACGTTCCCGTTGTCGATCTTCCGGCATTCGGACCGTCTCAGACTGAACTTGGGCCAGACACCTTTGTCGTGATCGAGAAATGGGCGAGCCCTGAAGCGCTCAAAGCGCACGCAGCCGCTCCGCACATGCAGGCCTATACTGAGCGGACGGCTGACATGATCGAGACTCGCGTGATCCACGTCCTCTCGCCTCTCTAGAATCCTCCCTGAAGAGTCGCGCTGCGATTGCACGGCATACCGCAGCGCGACTCTTCAGAACCTATGCGACATCGCCCCTGCTGCTGGAGTTCTGCTTTGATTACATTCTACTACAACCGTGCCCCGAACCCGATGAAGGTGGCGCTGTGCCTGGAGGAGATGAACCTCCCATATGAGCTCAAGCCCGTGGATACTCGTAAAGGCGAGCAGCACCAGCCGGACTTTCTGGCCATCAATCCGAATGGCAAGGTGCCTGTGATCATCGATCAGGATACCGGCGCAAGGGTCTTCGACTCGAATGCAATCCTGCTCTATCTTGCGGAGAGGACCGGACAGTTTCTGCCCGACAGCACACCGGTTGCACGGGGTGAGCTTCTCTCTTGGCTGATGTTCATTGCAACGGGCGTCGGCCCATTCTCAGGCCAAGCGGTGCATTTCAAGCACTTTGCGCCTGAGCCCAAGGACTACGCCGTCAATCGTTATCTGTACGAAGCGAAGCGGCACTACGGTGTCATTGATGCCCATCTATCCGGGCAGCGCTACATGGTGGGGGAGACTTACACCATCGTTGACATGGCCCTGTGGGGATGGGCGCGCATGGTGCCGTTCATCCTAGGCGAGAACGCCTGGGGCGACTTCCCGAACCTCAAGCGTTTCTTCGATGAGACTAGCGCTCGCCCGGCTGCTCAGGCCGCTACCGCGCTGAAGGAGAAGCACAGCTTCAAAGCTGAGATGGACGACGAAGCACGCCAACATATGTTCCGGCACTTGGCTGCCCCGGTCAGCTGAATTCTCACGCATCCCGCCGTTCCTCCGTCCAGCATGCAGAATGGTCACTGTGCGGAGGCAAAAGCCGCGGAGAGATTTCGATGTCTAGGGGAGTTCCCCGTCGGACGCTGGAGGTGCGGCACCAGATGTGGTGAACGACCCAAGTGCGAAACGACTGAGGCGGCCGTCTGGCGTTACGTCCCGCAGAATGTCCGATAGACGCGCTGGTGTGGTTCCGGTGGTTCGGAATATTGGGCGAAAGCTGGCTGGTCCTCATAGGGACGCGAGAGCACCATCAGAAGCTCCTCGAACGGAGCAAGGTCGCCCTGCTCCACCGCAGCTTGTATCATCGCCTCCACGCGATGATTGCGCGGGATAAAGGCTGGATTAACCGCTCGCATGGCCGCTTGGCGCCTGGCCCCATCTTGCGGTTCAAGGCTCAACCGCTCGCGCCAGCGAGCAGCCCAAGCATCATAAGCAAGCGGATTGATGAAGAGATTTCGGACGGCCTCATCCCCATCAGGTCCAGCGGCAGCATCGCTCAACCGCCGGAATGTCAGGGTGAAGTCAGCCTGGTTCTCTGCCATCGCCTTCAGGAGATCCCGGGCAAGTGTCAGATCTTCCTCTCGCTCCGTCATCAGCCCGAGCTTGCGCCTGAGCCCCGCGTGATAGGCCGCCTCGAACCTCCCTGAGTAAGCCCCAAGCGCTTCATTTGCTTCCGCCACAGCCTTCTCTTGGTCCTCAGACAGGAGTGGCAGAAGCGTCTCGGCGAGCCGAGTTAAATTCCAGAGGCCGATGCGGGGTTGGTTGCCATAGGCATAGCGGCCCTGCCGGTCGATGGAGCTGAAGACTGTCGCCGGATCGTAGGCGTCCATGAAGGCGCATGGCCCGTAGTCAATCGTCTCGCCGGCGATGGACATGTTGTCGGTGTTCATGACTCCATAGATGAAGCCGATGTGCAGCCAACGAGCGATAAGGTCTGCCTGGGCAGCGATCACCTGGTCGAGGAACGCGCGGTAGGGCTGGTCACTCTCGGCGGCCTGTGGATAGCGCCGGCCGATAACGTAGTCCGCGAGGAGCCGCAGCCCCTCCGTATCCTGTCGGGCTGCAAAGAACTGAAACGTGCCAATCCGAACATGACTCGAGGCAACACGGGTGAGAACTGCCCCGGGAAGCGGCGTCTCACGGAAAACCGTCTCTCCGGTCACCACTGCTGCAAGCGCACGCGTTGTCGGCAGCCCAAGCGCGGCCATTGCCTCGCTGAGGAGATACTCACGCAGGACAGGTCCCAATGCTGCCCGCCCATCACCGCGGCGCGAGAAGGGTGTCGGACCTGAGCCTTTGAGCTGAATGTCCCGACGGATGCCATTTTGGTCTACCACTTCGCCGAGGAGGATGGCACGGCCGTCGCCGAACTGCGGCACGAATTGCCCAAACTGGTGCCCGGCATAAGCGCATAAGCCATGGCGATGGGCTCGGCCCCATCCGGAACGCGGTTCCCGGACAGTAGCTCAACTCCGTCAGGACTCGAGAGGTGATCAGGGTCGAGGCCGAGGTGTAACGCGAGATCCTGGTTCAGCCGGATGAGCCTCGGAGCCGTGACGGCTTCGGGTTCTACGCGCGCATAGAACCGATCAGGCAGGCGCGCATAAGTGTTGTCGAAGGGAAAATGAATTGTCATGGTCCAGGCTCACCATCAGGACCACGTGAAATCGTATGAGGCGCTTCAGTAAACAAGAGTCAGATTGTAAATCCGGACTGAGTTCAATGCACTCCCGCTGTAATCTTGTAAAACAGATCTGCCCCCACGATCGGGACAGACCAACCACTCCACAGTTTGTACTCCCTCCCGCCTATCTTGTGCATTAACGATCTGGCGACCTGCACCCTCTAGTCTGCCCCGCCGGGCCCGCCGCGCGGGCCTGTCCTGTTGGCGGGCAGAAGGTGTGGGAATGCGAGGCCAGGCTGACCTTTTCTTGGACTACGATGCACCGCCGGGTCCGATCGAGACGAGTCCCGTCGATGAGATTGTCATCAAGGCCAGGCAACGCAGCGAGTCCTTCAAAGCTCCTGACTATGAGACCGCCGCCCGGATGCTGGAGGCCACAGGCGACTATCGCATTCTGCGCCGATTGACACCACGCCCCATCGTCGTGTCCCGCACCGCTTTCCACGACGAGAAGATCGCCGTCATCCTGGACACCGAAACCACAGGTCTGGATCACACAAGAGACGAGGTCATCGAACTCGGCATGGTTGCCTTCACCTATGACGAGGAAGGCCGGATCGGTGATGTGATCGGGACGTTCAATGCCCTGCGTGAGCCTAGCGTACCTATCAGTCCTGAAATCACTCGCCTGACCGGGATCACGCCTGACATGGTCGCCGGCCAGGTGCTCAATCTTGAGGCAGTGGAGAAGTTCATCGCGCCGGCGGAGTTGATCATCGCGCACAACGCTCGCTTTGATCGGTCCTTCTGTGAGCGCCTGACCAAGGATTTCCAGGTCAAGGCTTGGGCCTGCTCCCATTCCGAGATCGCCTGGAGCGGGTTCGGCTTCGAGGGATCGAAGCTGGGCTATCTCCTGACCCAGTGTGGCTGGTTCCACCAGGGCCACCGGGCGGTCGAGGACTGCCATGCCCTGCTCGAGGTACTGGCCTCCCCCCTCCCCTCTGGGGCCGGGTTCGCCTTCGGGCATCTGCTGACCTCGGCGCGAAAAGCGCTCGTGCGCATCTGGGCCGAGGGCAGTCCGTTTGACATGAAGGATGTGCTGAAGGCGCGAGGGTACCGCTGGAACGACGGCACCGACGGCCGACCGAAGGCTTGGTGGGTGGAGGTCAACGAGGAAACCTTTGAGGCCGAACTCGCCTTTCTCCGACGGGAGGTTTACCGGCGCGAGGTCGAGCCCTTCAGCCAGAGGATCACCGCCTTCGAGCGGTTCCGGTCGGCACGCTAAGCGGCACCTGCCAGATTTCTGCACAGCCGGCCTCGCCCGAGGCTTTTAGGCTTGAAATCTTGACCGTTCGCCGCCATCTCATCGCCCGCCGGAGCAACAAGGTTCATCTCACGCCATGACGACTGCTGACACCACGCCCGCCCCTGAGAGCCACACCTTCGAGGCCGATGTCGCCAAGCTGCTGCACCTGATGGTGCACTCGGTCTATTCCGACAAGGACGTCTTCCTGCGTGAACTGATCTCGAACGCCGCCGATGCCTGCGAGAAGCTGCGTTACGAGGCGATCTCCCACCCCGCCCTGCTCGGCGATGATTCTAAGGCCCGGATCACGCTCCTGATCGATGCCGACAACCGCCGCCTGACGGTCGAGGACAACGGCATCGGCATGAGCCGGGATGAGATGATCGAGGCGCTCGGCACCATTGCGCGCTCGGGCACCAAGGCGTTCATGGACCGAATCCAGGCCGCCCAAGGCGGCGAGGGAGCCCAGCTGATTGGCCAGTTCGGCGTTGGCTTCTACTCGGCCTTCATGGTGGCCGACCGGGTCGACGTCGTCTCACGCCGGGCCGGCAGTGAGGAGGCCACCCTTTGGTCGTCCGACGGCAAGGGATCCTACACGGTGGCTTCCGCAGCCGCCGACGAGTCCCCGGCCCGCGGCACCCGAGTGATCCTCCACCTGATGGAGGAGGCAAAGTCCTACACGGAGCGTTACCGGCTCGAGCGCATCGTCAAGGAGCAGTCGGGCCATGTTCCGGTGCCGATCTCCCTGATCGAGAAGCCCGGAGCGGAGCCGCAGGAGGTCGCCGACGGTGCCGCTCTCTGGGTAAAGCCGCGTTCCGAGATCACGCCTGAGGACTACACCGATTTCTACCGCAGCGTGGCCGGCCAGTTCGACGAGCCGGCGCTGACGGTGCATTTCCGAGCCGAGGGCCGCCACGAATATACGGCGCTCGCCTTCGTGCCGGGCTCCACGCCGTTCGACCTGTTCGACCCCGACCGTCAAGGGCGGATGAAGCTCTACGTCAATCGAGTCTTCATCACCGGCGAAGCGGAGCTCCTGCCGCGGTACCTTCGCTTCGTGCGCGGGCTCGTCGACTCGGCTGACCTGCCGCTCAACATCTCGCGCGAGATGATCCAGGAGAGCCCGCTTCTGGCTGCCATCAAGAAGGGCGTGACCAGCCGGATCTTGAGCGAGCTCGAGAAGCTCGCGCAGAACGATGCGGAGGCCTACACCAAGGTGTGGGAGACCTTCGGCCCCGTGCTGAAGGAAGGGCTCTACGAGGATTTCGAGCGACGCTCGACATTGCTGGGACTGGCCCGGTTCAAGACCACCGCCTCCGGTGGCGGGTGGCGCTCGCTCAAGGATTACGTCGGCTCCCAGAAGGAGAACCAGACCGCGATCTACTATGTGACGGGAACGGATCTCGCCCGGCTCGAGGCCTCGCCGCAGCTCGAAG
>NZ_JAFEMD010000074.1 GCF_016892765.1 Microvirga arvi | reverse complement strand
ACGCAGCAGACCGTATGGCCGAAATCCGCAAAGCAGGCGCCGGAGACCAAGCCCACATAGCCTGCTCCGATCATCGCTACCCTCATGGTCGCCTCCTAATGATACCGGGAAGTCTGAGTGTCACTTCGCCGATTGCGGCGGCAATATGCACATCGGCTCCGGTTGTGCCATCAAAATGTGGGCGAGAGCCGATCCACTGACAGCTGTCTCCTCGTAAGCCATTTCAACTACCTTCGAACTGGATACTTTGTACTGAAACCTGATCCCAAAGGCAGGGACGTAAGGTCAAGCCATCACGGATTGCATAAATAGCTGTGTCCAAACCGGTTTCGTAGCCGGAAAACCGCCGTGTACCTTCTACTCTTAGGGTTGCTAGCCAATAGGAGACATTCACTCCGCGGAGATAATCCTGCATCCTCTACGACGGGTGCGCTTGGAAAAGGTACCTCCCAACCTCGTCAGTTCGTATCTATAAGTTCGACCGGTTTAGCATGCGTGGTGAATGCGGGGAGCTTCCGGTGAGCCCGTCGCCAGATTCCGCCGGGTAACGTGCTCAAGAAGACCACAAGAGCGATTGCAGCGAGGACGGGCGACAAAACCTGAGCCGGATAGACATAGCGCACCTCAAGATGGACCAAATTCCAGATCACTAGCGAGCCACCGAGATATCCGCCGATAAAGACGGTTGGCCAGAACAGCCAATACCCGACAACTAGATATGTAGCGAGCAAAACTGAGGCTGCGATGAGGGCTGCCGCAAGTATACCGGGCCAGTAGGGGCCTTGAACTGGCGCACCGAAGGTTGGCCGAGAAAACCAGAATTTCACAATCACGGGGGCCTTTTCGCGAAGCCAAGCGATGGGAGAACTTGTAGCCGTATCGTAGAATGCAGCTTTGTAGTCCTTAATCGGGACAGCCTGGGCGCCTAGTTGGCGGCGTTTAGTGGCAAACTCTTCGCATCGCTGCCTGTCGATCCTGCAAGCGACATTGCCGCCGCCCCGAAGGACAAAACTCTGGACCTGGGTGTACTCGCCGTCAGTGAGCCACGGATAGGCGAAATAGTAGTCTCCAAAAACCCATGAGGCACTTCCATGGCGCTCTAGGTTCAGCAGCCGGTATGGGAGTGTCAAGGCATAGAATGTTACAAAAACAATTGCTACGATCTTGAAGTCGGCGAACGAACGGCTATTCGCGCGTTCAATCCAGATCCTTGTCCATTTACGACCGTTGCTCAGGCGATCACTGTCGCGTCTGCCCAAGATCAGAATAAGGATACACGCTCCCCAAAAAACGACCAGCAGCACCGCCGCAGGATGCATCACAATCTCGAAACTGGAGCGTAGGTATGCAGCAGCAGTAAAGCTAATCCCGGCAACGACGGCCATGCGCCAATCTCGGAACATGGCCGCAGAGGCCGTAAGCAAGAGTGCGCTGCCGAAGAGTGCCACTGAAACTGTCTCGGAGTAGAATATACCAATATTCAGTAAATATTCTTGGGTCGCAGGGAATATAAATATTGTAATGGGCGCCAAGAGACCAACAGGACGAGCTGTGATCTGATACATTACTATTGAAAATAGAGTGCAGAATATTGCCCAGGAAAAACCTGATACTAGAACTAGTCCCAGCACGGCCGGGCCACTGGGACCAACAACTTTAAGGATTAACGCGTGTATCCAGAACATGCCTGGTGACCACAGCGGGGTTTCTCCAGGAGAGAGGGGGCTGCCCGTCTTCAAAAGAAGTGCGCCGCCACGGGCATAAGACCCGCCATCGGAAAATCCAAAGTGCTCCTGAATTTGGCTATTGGTAGCAAACAGCGAAATCGCCTTTTCATTTAGGCAGCTAAAGGTTATCCCATCTGAAAGGAATTCACAGTAATAATTGAATGTTGTACTAATGCCGTTTGGGAGCAGAAATATGAAGGTCACTACAGCCCAAAGCGAGAATAGACCGACAAGAAGGACTAGAAATGATCTTACCTGCGGGTCCTGATTTCCGAGAGAATATGCATGGTCCGCTTTTTTAGTATTCACCTTTGGCCCCATAAAATAAGTAATTGCCCACAATTTACATACGACTAAACATCATCGGGGTAGATGTAGTTAGGCACATCTAGAGATCCCAAGTCGTAGAGAGGGTTTCCTTTGTGCTTCCAGTCTTGGATCTCGCTATCTTGAGAACTGAGAATTTGCAAGTGTGATACAAATGCGGAATAAGCTTGAGGGGACACGGCCACTACGGCGCCTGATGCTGCCACGCCTGAGTAATGCTGATTATGCGGCGGGCGCGTCTTTTTGTCAGTCAATGTGGCGATTCAAGCCTACGGGCCTTGGTTCTCGCTCCGGAAGCGGCGGGTGACAGCCTGTAGCGGGGGGTAAGTGTATTGACACTAACCGAGCGCGCGGCGAGAAGGGGCTGAAGACTACTGCATCATTGCGCTATTTGAACTGTGTGATGGTGCATTCCAGAGTGCATTTTCCTCCAATTGCTGGCTCAAGATCACATGCGCGACGAAAAGGTCATTGCTGTCAACCACCTTCACGGGAAAGAGTTCAAGCCCGGCTTCTCCCTCAAGCGGGCGCCGGGAACGGTCTCGGTCGTGGCTCCCGTCTACAACGAGGAGGAAAACGTTCCATTTCTGGGTGAGAGGCTTCTCGAGGTAATGCGAACATTGGGGCGTCCGTTCGAGATTGTTCTGGTGAACGATGGCTCACGGGACAACTCATGGATGGAGCTTGTTAAGCTTGCGCAGGAAAATCCTGAAATCAAGGTCATCGACCTCAAGCGCAATTCGGGCCAGACCGCGGCCTTGATGTGCGCTCTTGACCATTCGACCGGTGCGATCATCGTTCCCATCGATGCCGACCTTCAGAACGACCCGAAGGACATCCCGAAGCTCTTGGCCGAGCTAGACAAGGGTTTCGACGTCGTTTCGGGCTGGCGTCATCAACGCAAGGATGCGCCGATCAAGCGCAACTTTGTGAGCAGGATTGCCAATGGCCTCATCTCTAGGATCTCCGGTGTCGGGCTGCATGATTATGGCTGTTCGCTGAAAGCTTACCGGTGGGAGGTTCTCGATGGTGTCCGACTCTACGGCGAGATGCACCGATTTGTACCGATCTATGCTTCGTGGATGGGGGCCCGCATTACGGAGATCCCAGTTGAGCACCACCCGCGTGTGCACGGCGTCTCCAAATATGGGCTTGAGCGAGTAGTTAAGGTAGTCCTCGATCTGCTCGTGGTGAAGTTCCTGGATCGCCATCTCGTGAAGCCGATTTACATCTTCGGAGGAATTGGGGCCTCGTCGATGGTATTGTCTTTCGTCGCACTACTGTGGGCCATCTACTTGAAGTTGTTCGAGGGCACTTCCCTGATTCAGACGCCCCTTCCCCTGCTGTCCGTCATGTTCTTCGTTACAGGGGTAATGTGCATACTGATGGGGCTCGTGTCAGAGATGTTGAGCAGAACCTATTTCGAGTCACAAGCCAAGCGCTCGTATGCCGTACGTTCAGTCATCAATGTGGAGTGAGGGCTCATGTGCGGCATTGCTGGATTTGTCGGCGCCGGAGACAAGGCCGTCCTCACCTCTATGACGGAGGCGCTAGCCCACCGCGGTCCGGATGGCGAGGGCTACTTCACTGAGGAAGAAAAGCATCTGTTCCTCGGTCACCGACGCCTGGCAATCGTCGATGTCGCGGGCGGCGAGCAGCCGATGTGGGACGGCGATGGCGAGATCTGCATCGTCTTCAATGGTGAGATCTACAATCACGGCGAGATTCGTCGCGAACTGGAGGTCAAGGGATATTGCTTCCGTAGCGACCATTCCGACACGGAAACGCTGATCTACGGCTATAAGGAATGGGGCGGCGACTTGCCGCGCCGACTCAACGGTATGTTCGCCTTTGCAATCTACGACCGCAGTCGTCAGCAGCTTTTCCTTGCCCGGGATCGGTTCGGCGAGAAACCTCTCTATTACTCCGATCGCCCTGATCTTTTTGCGTTTGCAAGCGAGCTGACCGCGCTCACGACACACCCGGCACTGCCGCGAACTGCAGACCCTGCGGCGGTGCGTAAACTCTTCGCCTATGGCTACATCCCGGCGCCATATGCCTTTTGGAAGGGCTGCCGCAAGCTCCCGGCAGGACATACGCTTACCTATGATCTAAGATCGAGGCGCTCGGCGATCAGCACTTACTCGACCTTTATGCTTTGCCCGGATCGAGGCCTGACGGAAAAGCACGAGCCTCAGCTGATCGAAGAATTGCGTTATCTTCTGCGGCAGGCTGTGCAGCGTCGGCTTTTGTCGGACGTGCCTCTTGGCTTCTTCCTGAGTGGCGGCATTGATTCCAGCGCGGTTGTCGCCTTTGCAGCGCAGGTTCTAGACCCGTGCCACATAAAGACCTTCACAATAGGCTTCGCCGAGCCATCCTTCGATGAATCGGCCTATGCACGCGCCGTGGCCCAGCATCTCGGGACGGATCATTCGGAGAAGATCCTCAGCATCGAGACCGCCAAGGATCTTATCGAAGAAACCCTTAGTCGCCTGGATGAACCGCTGGGCGATGCCTCGATCCTCCCGACACATCTGCTCTCTGCATTCACACGCGAGCGCGTGACGGTCGCCCTGTCCGGGGACGGTGGTGACGAACTCTTCGCCGGCTACGACCCATTCGACGCGCTTAAACCGGCAAGCTTGTATTCCAAGGCTGTTCCGGCGCCGCTCCATGCAATTTTTCGCAAGCTTGCTGGGCTCATGCCGCCAAGTACGTCGAATATGTCCTTCGATTTCAAGATCAAGCGGACCTTGCAGGGACTTTCCTACCCGGAGGCGGCTTGGGCACCAGCCTGGATGGCTCCACTCGACAAGGAGGAGATTGCTGATCTGGTCGGCGAGCCTGTGTCACTGGAGGAGTTGTACGGTGACGCTATCGACCTCTGGGAGAGCGGACGCGATCGGGGCCTTACTCAGGCAGAGCGATTGCTTGAGTTCTTTACGCGCTTCTATCTGCCGGATGACATTCTGGCGAAGGTTGACCGCGCTGCTATGATGAACTCGTTGGAGTCTCGCGCGGTGTTCCTCGACAATGATGTCGCGGATTTCTGCAGCCGGCTTCCAATCCAATTCAAATTCCGGAACGGGCAGAGAAAGTACCTGCTCAAGAAGGCAGTCGAGGGGCTTCTGCCTGATGAGATCATAAATCGCCGCAAGAAGGGCTTCGGCATTCCCACAACCAAATGGCTGCGCACGATCCCGCCGGTTCTGCCTGTCGACGCACCCCTTGGCGCTGATCGTCATCTGGCCTTACGCTGGTGGAAGGACCATCGGGCTGGTCGGGCAGATCATCGCCTGTTTCTCTGGACATGGTTGAGTGCTCAATCGGCGGGGGCATCTCCACGGTTAGGTTGATCTGTCCCAAATTCGCTGGAGGCTGTGCTGCGGACAATAAACATGACTGCTATTCGCCAAGTACTTTCGAGTCAGGAATTGCATCGCTTTCTCATAGTTGGAGCCGCCAACGTCGTTTTATGCTATTCTACCTACCTTATTGCCTTGATGTTCGCCCCCCGTGCTGCGGCCTACACTATCGCGTTTCTGGTTGGGATCTGCTTCACGACAGTCGCCAATGTAAGATTTGCTTTCGATCGTAAATTGACTCTCCAATCTTTGAGTGTATATGCTGCTTATTATTGCGCCTATTGGCTTGCCTCGCTCTTGCTACTTGAAATCCTCGTAAAAGGTGCTGGGGTACCTGAGAGGCTAGGGCCTGCTGCCGTGCTCCCGTTGTCAGTTCCATTACATTACGTTTTTTCACGCTTGGTATTGCGCCGTTTCCAGGAGTCTTATTAGCTATAAGATCAAGTTAACTGAATTTTTCTTATAATGTTTGTGGTGATTCCGATCCGGAATACAGGCAAATTGTAGCTCGTCGCGAAAGAAACATTGCAGGGCAAGCGGAAGCAGCTCTGGCGTATTTGGGTGAAGAGTGCTATCCGCCAGTGCCGACTTCGGGGAGACATCTGTTGAGCTATTCTTACGATCAGAGCTTCATTTCTTATACAGCAGGCTCTTCCGAATATTCCGCGCGTCAGATTATTCCTTATCTCCGGGAGATTGCGCCCGTGGGGAGTGTTCTGGACGTCGGCTGCGCTGCAGGAACGTGGCTGCGGATATGGCGCGAAATGGGCGTTGCTGATATCCAAGGTCTGGACGGAGACTATATTTCCCCCTCAGCTCTCGAGATCCCACAGAAGTGCTTTACCGCCGTGGACTTGGCGGTTCCTGTTACGTTGGATAGGACTTTCGACATCGTTCAGTCTCTCGAGGTGGCTGAACACATTGCGCCTGAGGCATCAGCCAATTTTGTGCAAACGATCGTCCAGCACAGCGCGGGCTATATCGCGTTTTCGGCTGCGGTTCCGGGCCAAGGTGGCGAGTATCACATCAATGAGCGTCCGCTCGAATTTTGGCGTGATCTGTTCCGACAGCACGAGTATCATGCCTTCGACTTTGTGCGCCCGCGAATTCAGAATGATCACAAGATCTCCTTCTGGTACCGGTTCAATATCTTGATCTATGTGCATGAAAGTCGGATCAGTACACTGCCGGAGTCCGTTCGGCAGACGAGGCTTCCTGATGGCGATGCAATTTCGGATTTTTCACCACCCCTGTTCCGTATTCGCAAAGCAGCTGTCAAACTGCTCCCCTACCCGGTTCAGCATCAACTCGCTCGGCTGAAGGCGCGACTACAATGAGCAGCGAATTCGATGCCTCTCAAGCAGCCCATGCCTATCCCAAGGGCATTGAGCATGGATTCTGGTCAATCGCTCGCAACCGCACGATCGACAGCGCGCTTGAGGAAGCAGTTCGTATCGGCGTTCGCACATCTCGTGGGCGCATCCTAGAAATCGGATGCGGGCCGGGCATTGTCGTGAATGCGTTGCGAGCGGAAGGACATGATGCGTGGGGCGTCGAACTCGGTGAGCCCACGGTTCGGGAAGCAGCGAAGCCTTATGTTACAACAGGCATGGCCGCTCAGGACCTGGATGCCGCTTTCCGCGCAAGTATCGAAACGATCATGCTCCTTGATGTTATTGAGCATATTGAGGACGAAGTGTCGTTTCTTCAGTCCATCCTGCCAGCCTTCCCGAACTGTCGTAGCCTCATAGTCACCGTGCCGGCTCGCCCGGAGGTCTGGTCGAACTATGATGAGTACTATGGCCACTTCCGTCGCTACACTCGTGAAACACTTGATGCTGCAATAATGAGGGCTGGACTGATCCCAGAGAGAACCCGCTACTTCTTCAAGGCACTGTATTTCGCCGCTAAGCTGATCAACACGTTTGGTCGCAAGCGAGTTGTCGTTCTTAACTCGCCACGCTTTCTGCTTTTGCAGCGCATAATTGCCCGTGGCTTTGATCTCGAGAATCTATTGGCCAGTTCTCTGCCTATTCCCGGATTATCATTGATCTGTATTGCTAGAAGGTCCTGATATAGCGTCGCGCATGTTTACGCTAGCGCAGTATCGATTGTCTCAATCGTACCTCGGCACGTATTATAGCTTTCGAGAGCGACGTCCCGGGTAAATTGAGGGATTTAGCGTAAGGGCGCCAGCATCTGGCCTGCGCGCAGGCCACCTTGGGGGCGACGCATCTCCATAAGTTGGGGTGTTCCTACTCGGGTGTAGGCGGCTGTGATTGAGCAAGATGGATTACTGCAAGTGAGATTTACTACATCGCAACATTAATTGAACCTGAAAGCTACGTCCGTTTGATATTAGAGCATCGGGATGGAAATTAGACTCCTGGGATCCTACGCAGATCGTAAGCGGTAAGCTGACCGCGTCTGGCGCGGCATGACGGGATAGACGATCTTTACTGACACAGAAGCAAGGAGCTTTCGGTGTCAGTTTCTATGTCTGCGCCTATGTCTGAGGATAGAAGCTTCCATGTGTTGGAGGCTGTGCCGCACCGTCTGGAAGGTGGTCCCGACCGGCCCCGCCGGCGCTGGTCGGTTGAAGCCAAAATGGCCCTCATTGAGGAGACCCTGAAGCCGGGGGCCAATGTCTCGGCCATTGCGCGGCAGGCCGGGATTTCGCCAGCACAACTGTTCGGCTGGCGCCGCAAGGCGATGCAGGCGGGTGTCGTCCAAGGCGAGCCCCATGAGCAGCGGCTTGGATTCGTTGAAGTCACCCCGACATCCTCGATGATCGAGATGGTTGTCGCTGACGTTGTGGTTCGCGTTCCCGCTGATGTTAATCAGAACCATCTGGTCAACATCCTCCGAGCGGTGCGTCAGGCATGATCCCGGCGGGCGTGAAGGTGTTCCTGGCCAGTCATCCGGTTGATTTTAGGAAAGGTCCAGACGGCCTGCTGGCGCTGGTGCGCGAAGTCGGATCCGACCCTTTCAACGGAGCGCTTTACGTCTTCCGGGCCAAACGAGCAGACCGTGTCAAAATCGTCTGGTGGGATGGCACCGGCGTGGTTCTTTACAGCAAGAGGTTGGAGAAGGCGCAATTCTGCTGGCCGCGGATCGGGCAGCATCGGGTGCAACTCAACCATGCCCAGCTGCTTGCTCTGGTCGATGGCATGGACTGGAAGCGGGTTCGCGCCGTGAGCGTCAGGATTCCGCAGTCGGTCGGATAGTTGTCCCTGCGGCACGATGAATCAGAGTTGGGGAAGCGCTTCGGCAGGTGATCCCACCATGCTCTGATGGACGCAATGACGGCCCATGATTCCGCCCTTCCCGATGATGTCGACGCGCTCAAGGCGATGGTGCGCGCTATCACCGAGAAGACGGCGCTTCTGGAACAGCGCAATGCTCATCTCGAACAGGTGAACAAAGGCGCCGAGGAGCGCATCACGCGGCTGATGGCGATCGTCAAGATGCTGGAGCGGGCGCGCTACGGCACCCGTTCCGAGAGGCTCGGAAAGGATCGGCTGAGCGACGATCAATATGCTCTCGCGCTCGACGAGATCGAGACCGGTGTAGCCGCCCTCGCGGCCGAGAGGGAGAAGACGACGGGACGCCCGACCAAGCGCCCGCCGCGTCCGCGCAAGGGCTTCGCGGCGCATCTCGAACGGGTCGAGGTGGTGATCGAGCCGGACGATCCTGCGGGCTGCGAAGGGCTGGAGCGGATCCGGATCGGCGAGGACGTCTGCGAGCGGCTGGACGTGACGCCGGCCAAGTTCCGGGTGATCGTCACGCGCCGGCCCAAATACGTCTATAAGGGCCGCGATGGCGTCATCCAGGCTCCGGCGCCGGCCCGGATCATCGCAAGCGGCATTCCCACCGAGGCGCTGCTGGCCCAGATCGCCGTGTCGAAGTACGCCGATGGCCTGCCGCTGTACCGCCAGGAAGCCATCTACGCTCGCGACGGGGTTCTCATCGAGCGCTCGCAGATGGCGCAGTGGATGGGCAAGGTCGGCTTCGAGCTCGAGCCCCTGGCCGCGTATGCCCTGGCACGGATCAAGCAGGGCGAGCGGATCTTTGCCGATGAGACCACCCTGCCGACCCTGGCACCCGGGGCAGGCAAGGCCAAGACCGCATACTTGTGGGCCTATGTACGCGATGATCGGCCGTTTGGCGGCCGCGATCCGCCGATTGTGGTCTACCGCTTCGAGGACAGTCGGGCCGGCGAGTGCGTGGCGCGCCATCTCGAAGGCTATCGCGGCATCCTGCAGGTTGACGGCTATGCGGCCTATCACCGGCTCGCCCGGCCTGAGGGAGCCAATGAAGGCGTTCAGCTGGCAGCCTGCTGGTCACATGTGCGACGGAAATTCTACGAGCTGCACGTCTCGGACGCCTCCATCGTGGCCGCGCAGACCTTGGAGCAGATGGCGGCGCTCTGGGCTCTGGAGGAGAGGGTTCGCGGTAAGCCCGCGCTGACGCGCATGAAGGCCCGCCAGGCGGAGGCGGCTGCTGTCGTGAGTGGGCTCTTCGCGTTGTGGGAGAAAGAGCTACCAAAGCTGTCACGCAAGTCGAAGCTGGCCGAGGCGATCCGCGATGCTCTCACGCGCCGTGCCTCTCTTGAACGATTTTTGTCGGACGGACGCGTCGAGTTGGATTCCAATACGGTTGAGCGCGCCATCCGGCCTCAGACGATCACACGCAAGAACTCGTTATTTGCAGGCTCTGATGGCGGCGGCCGCACATGGGCGGCGATTGCCAGCCTTCTGGCCACGGCCAAAATGAGTAACGTCGATCCGCACGCCTGGCTGACTCAGACGCTTGAGCGCATCGCCAACGGGTGGCCCAACCGCGAGATCGAGGCCCTCATGCCGTGGAACTATCGCCCCTGAACGGCATCAGCTGCCCGCTTACCGCAGATCGAAGTTGTGATTCACTCCACTGAACGGGAGATGTATCATGGGTCACTGCTATTCTCTCGATCTTCGGGTGCGGGTCGCTGCTTTTGTCGAGGCGAGCCATTCCTGCCGGGCGGCAGCCTAGCCTTAGGCGTCAGGACTCGACGCGTTCTCGTCCGATGAGTGCCGGAACTACCTCAGGAACTGCGGATATGAGCCCGTCTAATACCCGCTCAGGGAATTTGTTACGCGGTGAGATACGGATAGGCTGTCAATGTTGTGAGACGGCCTGTCTCGTCCAGAAGCCGGTTCCAGGTGCGGCAGACGGCCTCCAGCACCGCTTCATAATCGTCGAGCACGCGATGCGAGAGATAGCGCTCACGCAGGTACAGCCAGACCCGCTCCACCGGGTTCAGCTGGGGTGACGCCGGCGGCAACGGTAAAAGGGTGATGGTTTCCTGCACATGCAGGGCCCGCGCGTTATGCCAGCAGGCCTGATCCAGCACGAGCACCGCGTGAACGCCTGGCTCAAGCTGGTGAGCAAAGTGCTCCAGAAAGATCGTCATCACGTGGGCATTCACCCGCGGCAGCGCCAGCGCGAAGGTCTCGTCCGTGCCGGGCCGGCAGGCGGCGAACAGATACAGGCTCTCATAGCGCTGATCGACGACCCCAGGCGGACGCACGCCGCGCATATACCAGACGCGCGTCGTCCGGCCCTTCTGGCCAAAGCGCGCCTCGTCCTGACACCAGAGCTGATGACGGGCGTCAGGGTGCTCCGCCGCGAGAGCCTGCAGCTGTGACGGCAGCTCCTTTTTTGAATGCCGCCTGCGCGGCCAGGTCGCCCTTCGGATGCGAGGGTCGGGTCTTCTGACGCGACAAGTTCAGCCGCTTGAGCAGGCACGAGAGGCCACATTGGCTGTAGCTCACCCCATAAGCCCGCTCGACATGCTCGCACAGATCGACCAGACGCCAGGCACTGACCCCACCGTACTCCGGCTCCGGCCCGCGCAGGATGTGGGCCTTGAGCGCCGCCTGCTGACCAGGGCTGAGTTGTTCCCGGCGACCGGAGCGATGCCAGTCATGCAGACCATTAGGTCCTTCGACATAGAAGCGCTGGATGGCATCGTGCAGGGCCTGGCGCTCCGTGCCGGCCAGCCGGGCCGCCTCGGCCCGGGTCATGCCTTCTAGGGCGTTGGCAATCGCCAGCAACCGCAGGGCGGCGGCCCGACAATCCTTCTCGCGGGCTGCCCGTTGGCGAAGATCGGATGGCGCGTAGTCCTGACGGATCTGGAGCCGGACCATGGTGACCTCCTGGAACTGCGCCCCTGCCATTAGGGAATCATGCCAAGCACATCAATGCAAATCCGAGTCAGCAATTCACTGGATGGGTATAACTCGAATCTGCTCTAGGCTGCGGGAAGGGAATGACGTTGAAACTGGTCGAAGCGACCTGTAAGTCTGCGCCGCAGAGGCTCCTCAAAGAGGAGGTACACGGTGGCCGACAAGGCATAGAGCACAATAAACCACAAGCTTGCGAATAAAAGTGAATTGGTAGCCAGAGGCATGACTGCCTTGATTTCGGCACCGTACTGGTGCGCGATGAAGATGATGAGTACTTGGAATGAATAGAAGCAGTAACTTGCATGCCCCGAAAACACGAGCCACTTTGCTGTAAGAATAGAGCGAAGCCATCCAGCTTTGATCTGAGCGGCAGCTAATATAACAGCTGAGAAGCAGGGGACGGCGAGCCAGTTCATATCGACATAATAGGATGCCGGAACGCTCGCCAAACCTGCCACTAGTACGACTGAGGCGACAATAAAGACAAGTTCGCTATGTGGCAGTCTAAAGCCTCGGCGATATGCTGTGCCGAGCGCCACGCCGACGATGAACTCAGGCAATCGGAAAATCGGAAGGATGTAGTAGTTGGCGCCATTTGCTCCAATTAGGTGCATTGACAGGCCCGGTAGCACGCTGGCGACGAATGCCGTGAGCAGAATTAAAGTGAGGCCCCGGTTTGGTATCTTGTTGATGACGGGCTGAGCCGCAGGGAAAAGGGCATAGAAGAATGCTTCAACGGATAGCGACCAGCTCGCGCCCACATTCCAAAACGACATCATAGTCGGGAACCATGCCTGCAAAAAAAACAGGTTGGTAAGGACTATGAAGATACCTTGGAGCACTGGGTTCGCGGAACTTGCCGGGGCACCTGTTGCAAACCAAGGTAAGGTCACCAAAGCGGCCAGAACGTAGACCGGCACGATCCGCGCCATGCGGCGTATGGCATACCGCTTAAGCAAAATGGGCCCATCTGAATAGCTGATATTGAGCACGAAGCCGGAGAGGATGAAGAACAGGGACATCCCCACGGCCCCTTGCAGGAAGAACGTCTGCAAGAGCCCGGACACAGGTAGTCCGAAGTGGATCTGCATGTGGAAGATGAAAACGTAGAGGGCGGCGACGAACCGCAGACTCGTTAGGGGCAGGATTTCTCGGGACATTGCTCGGCTGATTGTCTGAAATTCATGGGCGTTTCAGGCGGCTTCTACCTTCTTGTGGATATTCGCTCACCGATCTAGATTAGGTCTACAGGCATCTGGCGGACGTCATTTCAATCATGGATCTAATCAAAGAGACCTAAGCAGCAGATCAGAAACGGTCCGAGGTGTAATCGAGAAATGCTGCCGTAGAAGGCAGCGGTCATTCTCATCTTTCATCAGGTTCAAAAGAAAATCGAATCCAATCTGACGGATATCCGGACTTGAGTGTCGAAGAAAGAGATGAGGTAGCAAGATTCTGCTCGGGCGCTCGCCGGTGCTCGCAAAGCCGCACCCGTAAAGAACAGTGTTCAGGAAGGTGGCATCCAACTGCCCGCCGATCGCCCGTAAAACGTAGTTATACTCCCGATTTGTGCGGGTTTGATTGGCTTGGTCCGACAGGTTGCTTCCGTGCAGCCGATAGGCGACGCATGGCTCGGCATTGCCGCTTAACTTGAGGCGGTAGGCTGCTGCGCGGAGCCAGTAATCGTAGTCCTGCAGCTGAAAAAGCCCCTCATGAAAGGGACCGAGCTTGAGCCAAGAAGCCCGTTTCATCGCGACGGCCGGCGCGCAGATAAAATTGTCTCGGTAAAACAGCTCGTCGAAAATGGCTTCTGGTGTACTCAAGTCCCTATCCTTGAAGAAGAACGGGAGAAGGCTACTGCGCAAAGCGGCTCCTGCATTGTCGATCAGCTTCGGAGCGGACCACACGATGTCCGCTTGCGCTCGGCGAAGATGCTCGATCTGCGCTCTGATCCTGCCGTCCAGCGAGATGTCATCGCCGGACTGGATCGTCAGAACGTCGCCTGTCGCTAATTGGCACCCAAGATTCAGCGCCGAACTCGGTCCACCATTCTGCTTGGTGTGGACCGTAACGCCATGTTTCTCATACCTCAGCGCCTTCTGGCGCGTCGCATCCGTAGAGCCGTCATCGACGACTATGACCTCAAGATTCGGGTAGTCTTGGCGGACCATGCTATCGATAGCTTCGTCGATGAAATCCTCATGATTGTAGGTGATGATGATCGCGCTAACCCGCGGTGCGTCCGACATGATTGGACCTGGCCTTTCTCAGGAGAACCTTCCGCACCGGAATGCAGATCCTAAAGGCTGCCAACGTCCTAACACCGGTTTGATCAGCGAATCGGCGCCGTGATCGTTGGAAGCTGTTCTCTCATCCGTCATTGATGGGAGCTCCCCAGCAAACTATCGACTGATTGTTGAAGGAGTTCGAGATCAACTGTGGAACTGTCCGACTGACTAAATGCGTTGCGGCCTTGGGGACCGGAGCCCGGCGTAAGCGAAAGGTCGACATTCGCCGCCTTTGCAAGATTCGCCCATTCGGAGAGGTCAGTGTTAGGACGATTGAGATCGAGTGCGAGCACCTGCGTCTGGGGCTCACACCAGATGATGTCTGTCATCTCGGCACCAAGCGGAACGACGACTTTCGAAGCCTGCGAGAAGAGCGCGATCCGAGCGCGGGCGGAGATCCCTTCAAGATTGACCAACTCGAAGCCACGCGTCACCAAAAAGTACTCCAACTCCCTATTCTTTGGGCGTTGATTTGCGGCCTCTCGCACATACAACCGCCTCGTTCCGTCGCGCTGATCGTCGGCGAGGAACGACTTTACCTGCGCGATCAGTGCTCTGATGATGTCATTTGATGGAGTGCCGGTGTCGCTGCCCCTTATGTCGGGCGTCATAAGGCGCGGGTACGGCGACGACGGATAGATCAGCCGCCGCACGCGGTAGAGGTAGGGTTCCTCCAATCTGAGCACGGGGCGCTCAGGGTGCCGGACGAAGTCGAGAAGCTCAAAGAAGATCTCATCAAGGCTCGACGGAACGAGAGCCGGGATCCTCGGGTCAATCCCGAGCTGTTCAATGACAAGCATTCTCGGAAGCGTATCCGTGACCCAGTCAAAATAGTTCGGGGCTCGTTCGCTGCAAAGGTGGACGCCGCATTCGAGCGCTGGGAACGCCTTGTGCCTGATCCGTATCATGAGCTTCCCGTCGCGCGTGAGCTTCAGATTCGGCAGCTTCGGTTGTGCGCCCGGCCGGTCCAGAAGACGGCAGAATTCGTCATGCAAGACTTGGCCCGCCGCATTGACAATGGTGCTGCTGCCTGGATGCACGAGAACGTCATTGAGTTCCGCCACGTAGGGCTGCGGGAGCGATCCCGCAACGATTGGATCATTCTCAAGCGAGGAATGATGGGAGACCCCACCGCTCAAGGCGGCCTCGATAGCTGGGCCATCGGCGAGAAGCTGGCCCTCTCGAGTTGCGAAGCCATGCACGTCCGTCAATTCGCCCATAATCGTGCGCACTGGTGCACCCGTCAGTGCTTCAGGGTCCATGGCTTCGAAGAGGCGAGATGCCGCCATGAGATTACCGTCGTTCAGGAGATTCTCGAGGATAAACCCGGGATCTTTCGGGTTCGGATCGCGTCCCTCAGCTGCGCCGTATTTCAGGTAGTGAACCAGTGGATTCAGGCCGCTTTCGGCGACGTCCGGGTACTGAGTCAGGTACCAGTCCGTGTCGAAGAGCGGGCTCGGATCGCGCCCCTCAGCCGCGCCATGCTCCAGATAGTGGACCAGCGGGTTCAAACCACTCTCGGCGACGTTTGGGTACTGCGCCAGGTACCAGTCCGTGTCGAAGAGCGGGTTTGGGTCGTGCTCCTCAGCAGTGCCGTATTTTAAGTAGTAGACCAGCGGGTTCAGACCGCTTCCAGCAGCCTCCGGGTACTGCGCCAAGTACCAGTCTGTATCGAAGAGCGGGCTCGGATCGCGTCCCTCAGCTGCGCCGTATTTCAGGTAGTGAACCAGTGGATTCAGGCCGCTTTCGGCGACGTCCGGGTACTGAGTCAGGTACCAGTCCGTGTCGAAGAGCGGGCTCGGATCACGCCCCTCGGCCGCGCCATGCTCCAGATAGTGAATCAGCGGGTCTAGGCCACTCCGGCCTACATCGGCGTACTGAGCCAAGTACCAGATTGGGTCGAAAAGAGCGTGAAGGTCGTGCCCACCGGTAAGTTCAGCATTTGCAGCGGTGACGCTGCGGCTGAAAATCCAGGCAGGGCCGAGGCGCCGTAGAGTAGAGCGCCGGCCGAGAAGGCTTCCAGTCAGAGTTGCAGCCCACTTCAGATAGACCCTGACCATGCTCTCTCCCTATGGCTTCTAGCCCGACTCGACCGGATGTGGGGCAAGGCATGCGTCTCTGCATCCAATCTTATGTCGTCTAGTAGAACACCGGAAGTCCGGGCATCAAGACGCTTCGCACCTTGAGCGCAGCTTGCCCCGACGGATTGGGCATTTGAGGAAGAAGGCGCCTTACCCCAGCTGAACCTGGGCCGGATCGCATCACTGCAAGACGCGCAATGAAACTGCCCGGAGCGGCCTTAAGGCCGTAACCTGGCCCCGCTCGATTGGTCTGGTACCAGGTCTTCCATGCCGAGCCTATCGTTTGATACGCGAAGCCAAGTCTGCTTCTAGGAACAAGGCTCTAACGGAGGGCCGCACCGACGATAGTGTCGTATTGAGCATATGCTTCTTCCACAGGCCCGTCATAGATCAGGTTGCCGCTTTGAAGCACAAGACCGCGCGTGCAGAAATCCCTTACGGTCTTTTGATCATGGGATGCAAAAACCACGATCGGGGACCGGTCGATCAACTCCTGAAGACGTTTGTTCGCCTTTGCCATAAAGGCGGCATCGCCAGCGCCGACCCCTTCATCGATGAGGAGGATATCGGCGTTGACCGAGGTGGAAATCGCAAAGGCTAAGCGGGCTGTCATACCGGCGGAGTAGGTCCTGATCGGCATTTGGAGGAACTCGCCGAGATCCGTGAAATCGGCAATCTCCTCAATCTGACGGTTGATCTCGGAACGGGGGATACCGAGATACTTGGCTCTTAGGATAATATTCTCATAACCCGTGGCATCAATGTCCATCCCGAAGGCAGAGTCAAACAGGGCTGCCACACGTCCTGAAACCTGGATGGTCCCTGCAGTGGGGTGATAGATGCCTGCGAGGACTCGGAGAAGTGTGCTCTTGCCGCTGCCGTTATGTCCGATGAGTGCAACCCGGTCTCCAGGGTGGAAACGGAAGTTGAGGTGGTCGAGTGCCCGGATCTGAATGAAATGTGCCTTGTTTCCGGCAATTCGCCCACCGGTCGTGCGCGATAGGATCGTATTTTTGAGAGATCTCGCCGATGAGGTGAGCACAGGGTACTGCACTCCAAGATCCCGAGCTTCTACGTAAGCCATGTTTTCTTTCCCGCCGACTTCTGCTCGGCTCTAGACCCAATAGGCAAGGCGGGTACGAGCTCTTCCATAGGTTAGAAGCGCAAGCGCCCAGCCGATTGCTGCCATTGCCAACACGACTGCCCATATATTGAAGGAAGGTGCGATGCCGATGAGCGGCAGTCGAACGATCTCAACCAGGTAGGTAAACGGGTTGAGATAGGCGATCCATTGACGCTCCGGCGGCAGGTAGCTGATCTGCCATAGCACAGGTGTTGCCATGAAAAGTCCGGTGATCAGTGATTGGACGATAAGCGGCATATCCCGAAACCTGGCGCTCATGACGCCGAGGAAGAGTGCCATCCAGGCAAGGTTCAGGGTCAACAAGGCTATGGCTGGAAAGAACAATAACGTTTCCAGGCTGAAGAAAATGCCAGTTGCACCCAGTGCTATGAATACGACAATCAGGTTGTGGAGAAAATAAATCAACTGCGTCCAGATGAGGCGGAACGCATGGACTGTTAGTGGCGCTGGAACCTGCTTGATTGTTGTGCTCGCCGTGATGAATAGATTGCAGCCCTCTGAAATGCAGCCGGCAATAAAGGTCCAGACTACAATCCCGCAGGCAGCGAGGGGAAGAAAGCTTCTGATGTCCTGCCGAAAGAGAGCTGAATAAACAAGCGTCATCGCCCCCACAAAAAGGAGGGTCGCTAGCGTGATCCAGAGTGGCCCAAGGGTGGAGCGCCGATAGCGTTGTTTGACATCGTGCCAGCCCAAAAACAGCCAGAGATCTGCCCGCTTAAGCCCTTCTAAGGAGTCAAGAAATGAACTTTTTATCATTGTCCGGTCAGTGCAATGGGGAATGCGGGGTGATAGCGGATCCCCAGCCAATTGCAAGCGACCGGCTTAGCTGTGTCTGAGCTGGTTAAGTGCACTGCTCACGTCTTAATACAGACCGTACTAGTTGTTATACCAATTAACAAACTCGAGCGCCGAGATCGACAGCAACGTTGAATTAGCCCATGAAACTGATACTATATAATATAATGTGTTTTGGAAGTGGCTTCTCCTCCTCAGGTCATCCTGTGCCAATGTAATCCTTTGAGGCATGAATGGTCTCAGGTAGACCTAGGGCGGATGAAGCAAGGCAATCGGGAACAGGCAAGCTAAAGTCCATGACCGAACTTGCCTGCGTCACGATCGCCGATTTATCCCGAACGGTTGCAACTCCATAGAAGCGAAGTACACGTCATCAGAAGAACGGTCTGGAAGGGCAGCGATGAAGATTGTTGGCAAAGTCTTAGCCGTGGGCATATTCATCATCGGCATTTTCATTGCTGCCCTTGCGGCAGCATCCGACACGAAATGGTCCGCGACGGTTAGCCACTGGCAGCAAAATGTCATTGATCTTCTCTACGATGCACTACGCCCTGCTGCCGCGGAGGATCCCAACGCCTTCTGGCCTGCCACGATCAACAAGCTCAACCAAAAGATACTCGGCCGCCCTGTGTTGTTTATCGGGCATGCGGCCGGCGGTTATCAGAAGTCAACCTATACCAACTCGATTGACGCCCTTGAGCAGAACTATCGCGAGGGCCTTCGATTCTTTGAAATCGACTTCATGAAAACCAAAGATAGTAAGACCGTCTGCATCCACGACTGGCGGAACGGCTTCCTGACTTATGATGAGTTCAAACGGAAGCAGTACGATCAGGCGAATTTCCTGATGAAGTTCAACAACTGCGACTTGGATACCCTCGGCGCGTTTCTTGCCGCAAGACCAGATGCGTCTCTGATCCTCGATACGAAGATTGATGAGGAGCAGGAGGGGAGGGAGGATGCCGTCTCATTCTTCAAGGAGATCACGCGGCATTTGACGGAGAAATACCAGATCCCGATCGCACGTATTGTGCCTCAAGCATACAGCCTCGATGAGACCAAAGAATATAAGGCATCCGGCTATCCCAATGTCATTTTTACCCTTTACAAGGTCAAAGCTCCCAAAGAGTTTGCACAGGCATGCAAGATCGACGGTGTCGCCATCACGGTGCATGTAAGTTTGATCATTAAAGGCAGCGTCAAAGTGAGCGCCGCTAATGCTCCGAGCCACTGTCCGATTTTCGTGCATCCGGTGGACAAGCTTGATCAACTTGAAGAAGCCATGAAAATTGCTCCCCAAGTTCGCGGGATCTACACATCATTTTTGCGCCCGGAGTAAATACGCCGGGAAAATTCGCGCACAATCCTTAGGATTAGGGAAGCGGCAGCGGGTTGTTTACTACTACTTGGTCGCAACCCTCCGGATAAGCTCCGAAAGAATGGTCGGCATAGTTTGCCAAATCGATCCCGTTTATTTTCCTCTGCCAACGAATCGTAGCGAGCCGAGCTTAGCGCACCTATCGAGGGTAACTTTCTGGAGCGACAAGCTCGGCAATATCTGCTAGGCGGGGCCTCCATCTTTCGACACGAGTAAGCGATGATCAGCCGCCCTTTGTTCGCCCCCGCCCTGTTGGCTCTCATGGGTGCCATGTCTGGATGTGCATCGGTCCCCACGGGAGGCTCGCTGTCCGATTATGTGGGAGTGGGCTCCACCAATTTAACGACCACCTGCGGCGGCGGGTACCAAGTTTATCGGCAGCCTGTGAACGGAAGGCTGCTCGTGGCAGCCTATGCCGTTTCCGAGATGCGTCAGTCTTTCTGCCAATCGTGGAGAGGTGAGCCGTCAGTCTCGTCAGTCACTGGCGTGAGGCACGAGGAGGGCGCGCTTGAGTATATCGCCACGACTCCAGCGATGAAGGGCTGTAAGCTTGTAAGTGGCATCGAGATCACCCGGCTGCACTCTGAATTCACCGTTTCCTGCCCAGCCCAGCCTGGGGCTCCGATTGCAGCTAAGGGTTAGGTGAACCGAGCCTCCTCATTCCTCTGGGAGAGAAGCAGGAGGTTGGTGAGCCATGCAGAATAAACCGGATCTGATGTCCCTGTAGTAGGAGAACTCCCTCCTTGACGCGACACCATCGCAAAATCCGGCGGTGCTGCCTGGGCTGAACCTAAGAGGCTGGTGAGCAATTATCTTGCCTTTCGCGTGAGGCGACGCAGCAGGATACGGCTCATCGCGAGGTAGAGCAGCATCTCGCCGGTCTCGACCAGGCGTTCGTAGTCCTTGGCGAGCCGCCGGTTGGTGGTCAACCAGGCGATCGTTCGTTCAACAACCCACCTTCGCGCGAGCACCTGAAAGCCGCTCGGGCGCGTCGGCGGCTCTGCGTCTGCCCGCGTCCAGACGCCGCCGCTCCACCAGTGTTGCGGGATGGACAGCTGCCATCCGAGCGCTCTGCGCAGCCAATCCTTCAGCCCACGATAGGCGGTGTCGGCCCACATCCGCTCAATGGCCGGAAAGAGATGCTGCAGACCCTCCAGCAGGAGTTCGGCTCCGGCGCGATCGTGGATGTCCGCCGGATGCACGGTGTTCTTCAGCAGATTGCCTTGTGTATCAACAAGAAGATGACGCTTGCGGCCCTTGATCTTTTTGCCGCCATCGTACCCACGCGGTCCGCCCATCTCAGAGGTCTTGACCGATTGGCTGTCAATGATCGCCGCACTCGGCTGAGGATTGCGGCCGATCTGACAGCGGTAACTCTCGCGCAGAACCTGGGTCACATGCTCCCAGGTGCCATCCTCGCGCCACTGCGCATAGTGGTAGAAGACGGCAGATCGGGGTGGATACTCATGCGGCAGCAACCGCCATTGGGCTCCGGTGCGCAGCGGATAGAAGATCGCATCGACGATGCGCCGTAACGGATAGGTCTGTCGCCGTCCGGCCGGATGACTGCGGGGAACGAGGGGCTCAAGCAGCGCCCATTCGGCATCGGTGAGATCAGGGGCGTAGGAACAGGCATCCATGGCAGGGCTCCGGATCATCAAACAGCCCACATCCGCTTTAGCGGCCAGCTCCAAACCTATGTTGAATCAACCACTTGGATCGAGCAATAAAATTGCTTACCAGCCTCTTAGCCCCCTTGGCTAAAGCCGCTTCATCAGCTGGGCCGCTGCCATGACGAGCCGTGCATCGAGCATCTCCTCAGCGGCATCGTACTTTGCCACCCACCGCTCGTAGGTTGCCCAGCGTGTGCCCTTCGGCTTAGGCGGCAAGTTCAATTCATCGGAGCTTCATCACGCAGGAGCCGCGCCTTCGCCTTTGTCTTCTTGGTTTCTGAGTCCAAATCTTTTGGCTGAATCTATTCGTTTATGGCCGGAAGTCATTCGGCTCAGCGCTTTTGCAACCACAATCCACCACCGGGATTACGGGCGAAAAGTGGCATTGAGGCTGCAACGACTGACCCATGCTCCAAGTGGAGGTAGTGGTTGAAAGCAACAATTTTGAACTCCGTGTTGTACATCAAGAATGCGCGCAATACGTAAAGCTCGTTCCAAGACCTGTTCTCCTTGAAGAACCACTCCTCTGGATACTCAAAGGGATAGAATACATCATGAAAATGGATGTATACACCGGGCTTGAGGCGCGGAAGCAGCATGAATAGGTGAAAATTTACGTCACTTCCTGCCTTGCTGACGTGGGTCGAGTCAATGAACAGTATGTCCCCCGCCTCAAGGGCGTCTACGAGCCCTAAGTCAATGTCTTGGGCCGGGCTCCTCACGATACGGCACCGGCTGCGGTCCTCCGCACTCAGTAGCTTTTCGAGAGCTTTGGGATATGGGTCGATAAAGGTGCAGTTGAGTTCGTTGTTGAGGAAGTGTTCATTGATGTCCAAGGTTACGCAAGACGAGTAGCCGGAGCCGAACTCAACAAACCTCTTCGGTCTTAACTCCATCAAGAGGCACGATAAGAGGATTGCATCGCCGTAGGAGTAGAATGGGTTTTCGTAGTAGTAGCGCAGACCGGGCTGTTTCTCAGCCGAGAAGGGTAGTTGGTTGTAGTGCTTCGTTAGGCGGTCGATGAGCGCCAACTGCTCAGCAGGGTAAAGCTCAATGCCAGCTGGCGGCCGCGTGCGGTCGAATACAACGTCACGCCGAAGCGCCAACTCATCGAGATCCACAATCGGCGAATAATAGTGTCCTGGCGGCACCCACGTTCTCGGCCGTCTCCGGGCAAGGCGCCGTATGGCTCTTTTCGCAAGATCCGACATGCCGCCGGTGGTTTCTGAGTCCTCTAGCCGCGGTTTCTGAGTCTGCCTGAGAAATGTGAAGACCATGGGAGTTCCAATATTGCACGATCGAAAATGTAGCTTAAACGTCCAGGGTTCCAGCACTTGGCGAACGCAGAGCGTCTGTAGCGCTCCAGTTTTAAGGAACGCACTCGGTTGGAGCCGCTTCATGAGCCGTGCCGCATCCATGATGAGCTGCGCATCCAACATCTCCTCAGCGGCATCATACTGCGCCACCCATCGCTCGTAGGTGGCCCAGCGCATGCTCTTAGGTTTGGGCGGCAGGGCTTGAGATGCAGTATCAACTTTCGCTTTTGTGCTTTAGCGCTCGGATTGCCGCAGCAAGCTCCCGTGATAAGAGACTTCTTGTGACTAAAGCGCTTTTGATCTGGGCTTGAATCAATTCGGGTGGTCTGAGCGTTGACTGGGATACGGCCCAGGAGGCAAGCCATGCCCCAGCCCTATTCTCCTGATCTGCGTGAGCGTGTTCTGGTCGCCTGTGAGCGTGGCGACCTTCCTCAGGTCGAGATCGCCCGCCGCTTCCAGGTCTGTCCCGCCACCGTGTCGAACTGGCGCCGCCAGGAGCGCGAGGAAGGCCGGCGTGCTCCCAAGCCGCACAGCGGCGGCGTGCCCTCGCGCCTGGACGCGAACGCTCTTGCGGTGTTGCGCCAACTCGTGATCGAGGACAATGACGCGCTGCTGCGGGAGTACCGCGAGCGCCTGGCCGAGAGAACGGGTGTGACGGTGTGTCTGGCGGTGATCTGTGAGGCGCTCAAGCGCCTCAAGCTGCGTCCGAAAAAAGACGCTTCGGGCGGCCGAGCAGGAGCGGCCCGAGATTGCCGCCGAGCGCGAGGCTTACCGCCAGCAGATGAGCACGCTTCCTGTGGAACGCCTGGTGTTCCTGGATGAGAGCGGCGTCACCACCAAGATGGCCCGCACTCATGCCAGAGCCCCGCGCGGGCAACGCGCCTATGGGTCGATCCCGCTCGGCTCGTGGCAGCGGCTGACGGTCTTGGGCGCGCTCGCCTGTGAGGGCCTGATCGCCACGATGAGCATCGAAGCGTCCACCTCCACGCCGGTGCTGCTGACCTATCTCGAACAGGTGCTGGTGCCAGCCCTCAAACGCACGAAGCCGGATGCCATCATGGTGATGGACAACTTGCGCCCGCATCATGCCACAGAAGTACGGGACCTGCTCGATCAGGCGGGGATCGGGCTGTTGTACCTGCCGCGGTATTCGCCTGAGTTCAACCCGATCGAGCACGCCTGGGCGAAGGTGAAAGAGCGGCTCAAGGCGAAAGCCGCACGCACTCTCGAAACCCTGGAGGCGGAACTCAAACCAGCCCTCGACACCATCACAGCAAAGGATGCCAAAGGCTGGATCAGGCATGCCGGCTATGCCCTACACTGAAACCAAAAGCGCTTTAGTTGTTTGGTAGCGGAACGTTGTTGGGATCAGGTGCGTTGCGCGATTGAGGAGTATACTTGGCGCTTTGACGGCC
>NZ_JAFEMD010000073.1 GCF_016892765.1 Microvirga arvi | reverse complement strand
AAACTTGGATCCTATGGGGCCGCCAAGCGCGAGATCCTGCCGGGCGTGGAACATCGGCAGAGCCGGTATCTCAACAACCGCTGTGAGGTGTCGCACCAACCCACCCGACGGCGGGAACGCCACATGAGGCGGTTCAAATCAGCCCGCCACGCGCAGCAGTTTCTCGCCACTCATGCTCCGATCCACAATCACTTCCAGCTCTGCCGTCATCGCCTTTCCGCAAGTGAGTACCGGGCTGCGCGGGATCGCGCCTTCCTCACCTTGCGCGATGCGACCGGTGTTGCCCTCGTAGGCTGATTTGGGCTGACGTGATGACTATGTCTGCGCCAGCTGCGCCGACTTCGCGCCAAGTTGACAGTACCCTCCAGCGGGACAACACGACCCCGCAGCGGGTGATCGGCGAGGCCGTTAATCTGTCAGCCCCAGCCGTGCAGCGCCGCATCCGGCGGATGGAGGAGGCGGAGGTCATCCAGGCCAATGTCGCAATGATCGATCCAGCTCAGGTCGGGCAGCCGATCACGATCTTCGTCGAGGTCGAGGTCGAGGTGATCAGCGAGACGGCGGAGTTGATCGATGCTGCCAAGCGGGAATTCGCCGCGGTTCCGGAGGTGCAGCAGTGCTACTACGTCACCGGAGAGGCTGACTTCGTGCTGGTGGTTGTGGTGCCGACGATGACCGCCTACGAGACGCTCACGCGGCGTCTGTTCTTCGGCAACAACAACGTGAAGCGGTTCCGCACCTTCGTGTCCATGGACCGGGTCAAGGTCGGGCTGGCGGTTCCACTATCGGGATGACTGGACAGATCAATTCTTGCGACTGCCGCGGCCAGGGAACGACGGCTATTGGCACATTTGCGAAGTGGACGGAATGTCTGCTGCGGAAGGCGACAACAGACATTCCTAAGGCGTTGGAAATTCCCTCTGATGTCTCAATCGGGAGATTGACTAGGCACCCAAGATAATCTGGCAAGCTGACGTTTCTGATAGATGCGGCTCTGTGGCCGGGCTTGATCCTGACCGAGATTGCCGCTGGACACTTAGCTCCTTCGGTTGGCGGCAGGCGGCCCTTCAGCCTGCACCATTGTGTGTCTCCTTACTTGCCGGGCCCTTGCTGCTCTCCCCGTGTCCCAAACAGTTTCTGATAGCGCGGATGGAAGCGGACGGCGTCCAGGTCCGAGTCTTTCTCGAGCCATTTCATCAGCTCTGGGGAGAGTTGCGGAATGACTTTCTCCAGATGATCCATCGCTTGGTCGAGTTCGCCCAAGAGTGAATATACACAAGCGACGTTGTAGTGGGCTATGTTCTCACCCGGATCAATCGCCAAGGCGCGGGCCGCCCATTGCTTGGCACGGTCGCGTTCGCCGAGATGCGCCAGCGCGACGGCACCCCGATGAGCCGGACCGGAGCTTTCCGGATGCAGCTCGAGTGCGCGTTCAGCCCGTTCAAGGCCGATCTGTGCCCATCTCATCTGGTCTATGGGTCTGTCCAGCGCACGATAGATGCCAAACAAGTTATTGGGCGACAGGTAATCGTCTTGCCTGATCTCAGCAGCGCGCTCGAAAAATCTGGCGGCCGCCGCAAGATTGCCTTGCGTATTCAGAAGCAGCGCATAGAAGAAATTTGCCTCGTACAGACTGGGATCAAGCGCAAGAGCCCGCTCGAACTCAGCAATGGCCTCCGCGTGGCGTCCGTATTGATACAGGACCAATCCCTGGGCAGCGTGTGCCTCGGCCAGATTGGGATCAAGCGCCAGGGCCTTGGCGCTCATCTCGAGGATGTCATCAAGGGAGACTTCAGCGGCATGCCACGCGTGCAGGGCCGAGTCACAGTTGGCGATCCCAGCATAGGCACGGGCATAGCGTGGATCGAGTTCCACGGCCTTGCAAAACATCCGTCGCGCCAGCAGCAGGTACGACTTGGTCCATTCATGAAAGAATTGCCGGCCCCTAAGGTAGTAGGTGTAAGCCTCGATGTTCTCGGTTGGGACCAACGCGATCGCTGTCTTCTCCTCGGGCAGAAGCTTCACTTTGAGCTGCTCGACGATTGCCTGCGTGATCTCGTCCTGTATCGCGAAAATGTCCGCGAGGTCGCGGTCATAGCGCTCGGCCCACAGAAGCGCTCCGGTCAGGCCTTCTATAAGCTGACCGGTAATGCGCACACGCGCCCCCGCCTTGCGGACGCTTCCCTCCAGGATAAACCGGACGTCGCGTTCCCGCGCTACCTGTTGCGCGGTGATCGACTTACCCTTGTAGGTGAACACGGTATTGCGGTCGACGACGAGGAGACCGGAGATCTTCGACAGGTCGATGATGATATCCTCGGTGATACCATCCGAAAAATACTCCTGCTCCGGATCCCTGCTCATGTTGGCGAACGGAAGCACCGCGATCGACCGCCTCTGCGCCACTTGTGGTGATACAGCAGTTGTGGTGCCTTTCGGGTGGGCCGAAGAAGTGCTGAATAGGACGTTGTAGACGCGAACGGCTCGCTCGATGTTCTTGAGTGCCCGCTCTCCCAAATCTTCGAAGGTGAGGTCGAGCCGGGTGCCGACTTGATCACGAACGGAGCCGGACACAGTGATCCCGCCAGGCGCGGCGATCCCTTCGAGCCGCGCCGCCACATTCACTCCTTCGCCGAAGATATCGCCGTCCTGGACGATAACGTCTCCCAGATGGACACCGATCCGGAATTCGATCCAGCGATTCCGCGGAATGGCTTCATTCCTTTGGCGCATGCCGCGCTGGATTTCGGCCGCGCAGGCGACGGCATTCACCACACTCGGGAACTCGACCAAGATGCCATCCCCTGTGAGCTTGACAATGCGGCCTTGGTGCTCGGTGATCCTGGGCTCGATTAATTCGGTCTGGTGTGCCTTGAGCCCAGCGAGTGTGCCAGTCTCGTCTGCCCCAATGAGACGGCTGTAGCCCACAACGTCGGCGGCAAGAATGGCGATCAGGCGACGTTCCACATGATCCCCCGGATGATCAGTCTTCGGGTCAATGACACAACATACTCGTTTCCTGCCGGCCCGTCGCCAGCGGTAATGAGCTATGCCAGCCAAGGTGATCCAGTCGGGCCGTGTGATGATCGGTTGTTATCTTTGATTGCTCAGTGGATTGTCTGCTTTGGAACAGTTCCGAATGGCTGCTCGTCTGGCACGACGCAGACGAGAGCCGAACTTCCGAAGCTATGGGGTAAACTGACCCTCATAAGGCCAAGCTCAACGGCTCAGTTTGACTCCAAGCTGACCTTAGCCGCTCCAAGGCGACATCGTTTGCGTACGGCACTTATGGCATCATGTGTGTCTCTCTCTTATTGGAGGACCACATGCCTAAGACCAACGATACGGAGTGGCCTCCCCACCTGGATGCGCTGGTCGCCGCGCCAGCAAACCACCGCCTCCTCTTTGAGGATGACACCATGCGGGTGCTGGAGGTCACCGTCGAGCCTGGCGAGCGCGAGAACCTTCATCACCACTGTTGGCCAAGCCTCATGGTCGTACTGGCCCGGCCGGACTATCGAAACTTCGACGCGGACGGCAATGAGATCCCTCCATCTGGCGGAACGCCGACCAGTCCTGCGCTGCCACGGGCTCTGCGCCTGCCACCGCAGCGGCTGCACGCCATTGAGGTCGCGGCCGACGCGCCGCACGGCTTTCGAGGCATCCGGGTCGAGTTCAAGACGTCCGAGCCGTAAGGACCTCTGGGCGTCGGATTTTCGCCCTCATGAGGCGAGCGAGGCCCCGCCAGGTTGCCGCTTCAACTCTCATGTTGCCCCACTCCAGGGAATGAAGTCGGTGACTACCCGACGAACCTCGGTGGGATCCGAGGGCTGGGGCCTGTTCACGGAAGGAGCCGAGCTGCTCTCCCGCGAGACTAAGCAGCGACAGGAATGCCTGGAGAATGTTAGGTTACAGGCGAAGTCGCCAGAACTCGGACGGCGCAAGGGGACCAGATGCGATGCGAGTGGCCGTAGTCGGCGTTGGCGCCATTGGTGGTTGGATGGCCTTCAAGATGGCCCAGGCTGGCTTCGAGGTGAGTGCCTTGGCCCGCGGCGCCACGCTCACCGCTCTGCGCGAGCACGGCGTTCGCCTCAGGCGTGGCGATGAGGTGGGCTCCTACCCGATCAAGGCCAGCGACAACGCCTCGGCGCTGGGGAAGCAGGATCTGATCGTTCTCTCCGTCAAGGGGCCGGCGCTCGCGGCGGCAGCTCCGGCGGCATCTGCCCTGCTGGGGCCCGACACGATTGTCCTGCCAGCTATGAACGGCGTGCCATGGTGGTTCTTCGAGGGGCTGCCCGGCCCCTTCAGCGGAAGGCGGCTCACCGCCATCGACCCCGACGGGCAGATCGATGTCGCCATGCCAGCCCGCCATGTCATCGGCTGCGTTGTTCATGCTGCCTGCACGACGTCAGAGCCCGGAGTGACTGTTCAGCGCGCCGGCAACGGCCTGATCGTGGGCGAGTCCCACGGCGGAGGCTCTGCCCGCTTGGACCGCGTGATAGAAGTGCTGCGCAGCAGTGGCTTCGATGTTGAGGTCAGCTCGCGGATCCAGCAGGCGATCTGGTACAAGCTGTGGGGCAACATGACCATGAACCCGATCTCAGCCATCACCGGTGCGACAGCGGACCGGATCCTGGACGATCCGTTGGTACGAGGCTTCATCTTACGGGTGATGGCCGAAGCCGCTCAGATCGGCGACAAGATCGGGTGCCCCGTTACAGAGAGCGGCGAAGACCGCAATGCGGTCACGAGGAAGCTTGGCGCCTTCAAGACTTCGATGTTGCAGGACGTGGAGGCAGGGCGCCCAATCGAGCTAGATGTCCTTCTGAGCGCTCCGAGGGAGATCGCTCAGTGGCTTGGCATTGAGACGCCTGCAATGGACAGCCTGCTGGGCCTCGCGCGGCTCTTTGGCCGCAGCCGCGGCCTGTATCCAGAAGCAGTCAAAGATATCCCGGCCGTCCCGGCGTAATCGACTTGCTGGAATGACTGGAATCGGATGTCTGGCGCCTCTCGCGTTGTTCATCGTGGGTGGCCCGCATCGGGCATCTTGTCATGGAGGCTTCTGGTGTGCCCTGAGGCGCCGGTGCGGGATGCTTTCAGGGCTGGCGCTGCTCGGCCTTTTGGGTTGGGTTCTCGCAAAAACCAGGAAACGATGAACTGCAATCTCATCATGTGCGGACCTTATCTCTCGCGGTTCCCTTCGACGGGCCTAGCCGCTACAGACCTGAGGGCGATTCATACGAGGCGGCCGATCCGGAATGTCCACTTGGCGAGACGAAAAGAACCAGAAGGCGCGAGCCCGACTCGAAAAGCGCCTCTCGGCGCTCTTTCCGCCCTGCGTTCTCTCCCACGCGCTCCGGCAGCCGCTGATCCCGCCAACCCAGCGCCGCGCTGTGGAGTCGTACTGGCGGCACCGGCCACTCCTGGCTGATCGGCTGGCGCGGGCGCTCGCCGCGAAAAGCGGACAGCCCACAGGATGGCAATGGCGACTGGGGTCTGACAAGGAGACAGGCCTACCGCTCTCCTTCCGCACGCCGCCGGCGCCGTACCGGGAGGCCGCCTTCATGCGCGGGCCGGGGCATTGCTGCGTCTGTGGGCAGCCGGTTTATCGGCTGGGCTGGCATTGCGACCTCTGGGACGACGGCAAGCCGAACCGGAACGCCACTTGGCATGCGGCCTGCGTCGTGGCCTGGCAACTCTGGACCGCTCCACCTGACCAACTGCGGGCGCTGAAGCTGCGCCAGAAGCGGAAATGCGTCACCACGGGCCGTCGCCTGCTGAAGACCGCCGAGGTGGACCACCGGGTTCCGCTCTTTGCGGTGTGGTCCGAGCACCGCTCACGGCCATGGCCGGACCTGCTCGCCTTCTGGGGCGCACCCAATCTCCAGGTGATCAACAAGGCGGCGCATCTGGAGAAATGCGCCGACGAAGCAGCCGGGCGGGCCAAACTCCGCGTCGCCGCATCAGGCCTGATAGAGAACAGTGTAGAGGAACCAGGACCCTAAGAGATGTAGGCATTGACCTGCAAACCTTTGACGAAGGTCTCCTTCTGGCACTGGGCTGACCTTAGCCTTACTTCCGCACTGGCGGGGTGAGCGGACCTTCGCAACTACATCCGCTACTACTCAGTTTGACCCATTAGCCGACAGTCCCTTCCGCTCAGGATGACCAGTTCTCCTTGAACTCGCCGAACAACGTCAGTCCCCCGCAGGCATAGAGCGTCTGGCCCGTCACATAGGACGCATCGTCGGAGGCCAGGAATGCGAACACGGCCGCCATCTCCTCCGGCGTGCCTGCACGGCCCATGGGAATGTGGCTTTCGACGTTCGCCCGCGCCTCCTGGTCATCCTTCCAGGCCGCATTGATGTCGGTGGCAATGGCTCCCGGGGCGACCGCATTCACCCGGATGCCGCGATCGGCGTATTCCAGGGCCAGCGTCCGCGTCAGGTTCCTGAGGCCGCCCTTGCTGATCGAGTAGGCGATGAAGCCCGGTTTCGGAACGATCTCGTGGACGCTCGAGCAGTTGAGGATCGTTCCTCCGCCAGGCCGCGAGAGATAGTGCCTGATCGCAACCTGCGAGCAGATCAGGGGACCGGTCAGGTCGATATCCAGAATGCGCCGATATTCGTCGACAGGATAGACGTGGCTTTCCGCCTCCGACTGGATGCCCGCGTTGTTCACTAGGATGTCGAGATGCCCCCAGGCCGAAAGCACCTCGTCGAACATGCGCGCTATAGCGTGCTCGTCACCGACATCCGCCTGAACGATCATGTGAAGCTTGCCGGAGCCACCGGTCGTCTCCTGCGCCTGACGCAGCGTCTCCTTGGCGGCATCGTGCGATCCGCTGAAGTTGATGGCGACGGTAGCACCTTCCCTGGCGAACCGGACGGCAATGGCCCGACCGATTCCACGTGACGCTCCGGTGATCAGGGCATAACGCCCTTCGAGACGGCCAGTAATCGTCATGATGTCGGTCCTCCGGAATGCTCGGGTTGCTTTGGCTTAGCCCGGCCCGCCACGCGATGGTTCAGCCCACCTCCCACGTCACGGGATGGAAAGTCAGCCTCTGTCACCTGATCCGAAGAACCCTTGCCATAGGGAACGGTGGCCGTGGTGGGCCGGCGTTGAACTGCCCCAGGCCTCAAGCCAGGGCCAGGGTTGTCCGGGCATCAGACGGCGGTACCGGTCCCCCATCCACCCATCATCTAGGTGTAGCAAGGGCGCCGACGAGACTGGGAGCCCCGTTCTTGGCTACCGGCACACGGGTTCGTGATCCCCAGTGCCTATGAATACGCGCAGTACATCGGCCGAGCCCAGGGTAAAAGGCGGCAGGTCGCTGGCTTGAACAGGTTGCCCGGATGACCACCTGGCACATCCAACCGCCATCACTTGCATATGATTGCAGATCCATCGAATGGACACGTCCGTCTTGATGTTGACACTCGAATCCTCGTTCCCATGTCGATCCATGGAGGTCATTACGATGATGACGCGCCGGATCCTGGTGAACGCCGGTATCGCGGGCCTTGCCGTTGCGGCCGGGGCATTCAGGCGGATGCCTCCGGCTTTCGCCGGCGAGCGTTTCGCCGTGACACATACGATGCCGAATGGCGCAAGCTCCTCAATCCCAGCCAATATGCCGTGCTCAGGCGGGGCGGCACCGAGGCACCTTTCAGCAGTCCCTTGCTCAACGAACATCGCAAGGGGACCTTCACCTGCGCGGGCTGCGGGCTCGAGCTGTTCTCCTCCACGACCAAGTTCGAAAGCGGTACCGGATGGCCAAGCTTCTGGGCGCCATTGGAACAGGCGGTGGCTACGGAGGGAGACACGTCCTATGGCATGATCCGCATGGCGGCGCATTGTAATCAATGCGGCGGCCATCTCGGCCATGTCTTCGATGACGGTCCGGCCCCGACGAACCTGCGCTATTGCATGAACGGCGTCGCGATGAACTTCACTCCTGCCGCCTGATCCACACGGAGCCCACCGATGAGACAAGCCAGACCTGCCACGGCGAACCATCATTCCTGGCGGCGTGCGAGGATTGCCCTCGTCCTCTCGATCGTGCTTGCGACGACTGGCATCGCTGCTTCCCGACCTGCGAGCGCACAGGAGGGCATCGCCATCCCGGCCCCGGCTCTGGACGTCCCCGTCCGGGTGGGTGCCACGGAAACCGCCGTCGTGGCAGGGGGCTGCTTCTGGGGAGTGCAGGGCGTGTTCCAGCATGTGACAGGCGTGACAAACGCCGTCTCCGGATATGCGGGCGGCAAGAGGCAGACGGCGCACTACGAGATGGTCGGTTCAGGCAAGACCGGGCATGCCGAGGCGGTCGAGATCACCTATGACCCCAGCAGGATCAGCTACGGCAAGATCCTCCAGATCTTCTTTTCCGTGGCCCATGACCCGACCCAACTCAACAGGCAGGGGCCGGATGTCGGGACCCAGTATCGGACGGCGCTCTTTCCCCGCAACCAGGACCAGGCGGCGGTGGCCAAGGCCTATATCGCACAACTTGAACAGGCGCGGACGTACAAGGCGGCCCTCGTCACGCGGCTCGAGCCGGATCGACCGTTCTACCGGGCGGAGGACTATCACCAGGATTTCCTGACGCTCAATCCGACCTATCCCTACATCGTCTACAACGATCTGCCGAAGATCGAGAACCTCAAGCGACTGTTCCCGGACCTTTATCGTGAGCGCCCAGTGTTGGCCTTGCAGGCGAGCCGAACGAACTGACCATGAATGTAGGCCGGCAGCTTCCGCCGACCACCTTCCTGATCAAGCCGGCGAACGGGTGGAACGGACCTAGGCGGCTTCGGAGACGAACAGATACAGAGAGCCCACGTATTCAGGCTGATGTCTCAGTTGGCCATTCGATCGGTCCCAAGCTCTGGACTTCAGGTCGCTTTCCAGGTGAGTGACATAGCCTGCGGCAACCGGCTCGGGCATGAAACGCCACGCCAGTATTGGGTATCTCTGGTGCGCTCGCTTTCCAGGCCGTGCCGAATGTGTTCGTCGGAGCTGAACTCCGCTATCTCAGATCCTACTCAGGACTCGGTCTCGATCGCTTTGAGGGGCAGGCATTGTTCCTGGAACCGACCTTCCATGCAAAGCTCAGCGACAACCTGTCGATTTCGGCTGCGTTCTCGACCCAGATTGCCGGGCGTTCGGACGAAGCCTCGGGCCGCCAGCTCGACCTGGACAACTTCTCCGGCCACCAAGCCAAGCTAACGATATTCTATGAGTTCTAGGACCGGGCGTGGAAGGTGATTGCGATCTGCGCCAGAGAAGTGGTTCTTCCAACGAATGGCTATGAGCAAATGTCACGGCCTGGGAACGGCCGTTTCTGGCACGAGGCTGACCTAAGCCGAATTTCTGCAAGGGGAGAGTGAAGCAGACCTCCACAAGGCCGCGCTTGATGGCCTGGGTTGACCCACTCCAGACCTTTGGCATTCCGCGACCATGCCAAGGCACCCTCGTGCGCAACCTGCCCTTTATCAGAACCGGTGGCTGGAGGATCTGTTGGATGCGGCGGGAGCCCTATTGCACAGGGTGAAGGATGTTCGAGTACGGCTGTGAGCAGAGCTCGTGGGGCTCTCTCATTCAGTGCACGGCTGCCGTCTCCGTGGTGTCCATGCCACCCTGGAAAGGGGTTCAGGCGCGCTTGGCACCAAGACCGGGCACCCCTGCCTCACGGCCGCGGTCTTGCGAGCCTGAGGGGTCGCGAGCCACCGCGGTCTGACGCTCGGATGCGCCGCCAAGGTGAGCCAGAAGATCGGTGGGCAGCGGGAAGATAATGGTCGACGAGCGCTCGCTGGCAATATCGTGTAGTGCCGCAAAATAGCGGAGCTGCATCGCCTGTGGCTCGGCCGCGAGCAGTCGACCTGCCTCCACGAGCTTCTCGGCTGCCTGCTGCTCGCCTTCGGCGTTGATCACCTTCGCCCGCCGCAGGCGCTCCGCTTCCGCTTGCTTGGCGATGGCACGGATCATGTTCTCGTTGAGATCGATATGCTTGATCTCGACATTCGCTACCTTGATGCCCCAGGCATCGGTCTGCTGGTCGAGGATCTGCTGAATGTCGGCGTTGAGCCGATCACGCTCGGCCAGCATCTCGTCAAGCTCGTGCTTGCCCAGCACCGAGCGTAGGGTGGTCTGCGCCAGTTGGCTGGTTGCGGCCATGTAGTTCTCGACCTTGATGATGGCCCGTTCGGGATCGACGATGCGGAAGTAGATCACGGCGTTGACCTTCACCGAGACATTGTCACGCGAGATAACATCCTGGGGCGGCACGTCCTGGACGATCACCCGCAGGTCAACCCTGACCATCTGCTGCACGAAGGGAACAAGGATGATCAGCCCAGGACCCTTCACCCCCGTGAAGCGGCCAAGGGTGAACACGATGCCCCGTTCATACTCCCTCAGGATCCGGATTGCCGCGGCCAGGAAGCCGATGATGAGCAGGGCCAGAACCAAGTAGGCGACATAATCGAAGATCATGAGCGGCCTCCCGCGCTCGCTACCAAATCGGACATGCGGCGCACCTCAAGCATCAGGCCCCTGATCTTGGTGATCTGGACTTGCTCGCCCGGAAGCAGAGCTTCGGGAGCTCGAGCCTGCCAGCGCTCTCCAGCGGTGAGCACATGCCCCTCGTGGCCCAACCAGTCGAGCACCTCTGCCGGTTGCCCGAGCATGGCTGAAGCGCCGGTGCGGACGGGCTGATGGCGTGTACGCCAGGCGTAGCCGAGCGTCAGGGACAAGAGGCCGATGCTGGCCAGCATGGCACCCCCAATCACCGTCCAGGAGAGCTGGAATTCCGGCGCATCGGTGTCGATCAGCATCAACGCTCCGAGCAGGAAGGCCACGAGCCCTCCCGTTCCGAGCACCACGGTCGGGTTGAACGCCTCCGCGACCAGGAAGGCGAGCCCAAGCAGCATCAGCGCAAGCCCGGTGTAATCCACCGGCAGCATATTCAAGGCATACAGGCCAAGGACAAGGCAGATGGCGCCAATCACGCCAGGCGCGACTGCCCCAGGATTGCTGAACTCGAAGATGAGGCCGTAAACGCCCACGATCATCAGAATGAAGGCCACATTGGGGTTCGTGATCACCCCGAGCAGCCGGATGAGCCAACCCGGCTCCTCGGACCTGATCGTGAGATCCTTGGTGGCCAGGCGTCGGCGTTCACCCTTGACCTCGACTTCACGTCCGTCGAGGCGGGCGAGGAGTTCCTCAGGGGTGGTGGCGACGAGGTCAATGACGCCCTTGTCCAATGCCGCCAGGGACGAGAGGCTCGCCGCCTCCCGCACAGCCTGTTCCGCCCAGTCCGCATTGCGGTGCCGGAGTTCGGCCAGGCTGCGGATGAAGGCGACCGCATCATTGGTTACCTTGGCCGTCATGGCATCGCCAGATCCCAGCGACGGCCGATCTCCGCCTTCCTTGTTTTTCTCGGGCTCCCGGGGGGCGGGTGCAAGCGGGCTGCCGATCTGCACCGGGGTTGCGGCTCCCAGGTTGGTGCCCGGCGCCATGGCGGCCACGTGGGTGGCATACAGGATGTAAGTGCCTGCGCTGGCCGCATGAGCACCGGCGGGGGTCACGAAGCCGATAACCGGCACAGGCGAGGCCAGCACGTCTGCGATGATCTCACGCATGCTCGTCGCCAGTCCGCCCGGTGTGTTGAGGCGCAGGATGATCGCCTCGACGTGCTGCGGATTGGCAGCGAGAAGGGTATCTTTGACATAGTTGGCCGTCGCGGGCCCAATGGCTCCGGTGACGGCGATTGAGGTCACGTAGCGATCCGCACCAGGTTTGAGCTCGGTCGCCGAAGCGCCCACTGCCGTCCATGCCATCAACACGATGACGGCGGCCATTATTCGGGTGAGACGCTTCTGGAACACGTCCCAGTCTCCGCGACTGAAGGTCCAGGTGCCCCTTACATTCACCATAGCATCAAACGGTCTCACGGGCCATCAAACCATGCGGAATGTCATTCCTCCAAGCAGGGACGTGGTGTGCCTGATGACGAGGGTGGCGGGGTCGCCTGCGGCCCGTAGAAGTCCGAGCCGCGGCCAATCACAACGGCCGCTTGCCTGTGGGCGTGAGCCGCCAGGCCTCTCGTTTCCAACCGCACCCGCAAGTCAACGATCGCCCGCCTGCAACAAGCGCCTTGGGCCCAGGATGATTACTTACCCGAGAACGTGGGCTTTGCGCGAGATATGATAACAGGAGTTCAACCACTGCCGCGCGGCATGCGACAGAAGGCAGTTACAAGAAGGTTACCTCCGAGACGGGGTGGCTCCTCCGTAGGGATAGCACCGGATGCGCTCGAGGCTGAGGCCAAAGTGCTACCCCAGCTTGCGAATGGCTTCCCCATGCTCAGGATACGGATCCCGGTCTCAGGACCAACAATGATGATTTTGAACGCTGGGTCATGCCGCCCGCCCGGTGGCAGCATGGCTGTGACGAGCGCGTTTCCCTCCGCACTGCGCAACGTCAGGAACAAGGGCATCACGCGCTGCACGTGAACCTTGAGGCCAATGTTTTGCTCAACAAACGCGCTGGAGGTTGACCGATAGATACTCGCTGCACTCTCCCAGGATTGGCGAAAGTGTTTCTCAACCACGTGGTTCATCGCATCCGACTCGAGCGCGGCTTCACCTTCGGTCTCGATCCGAAACCAGGTCTTCGATCCCGGGGCATCGCAGATGTATTGCATACCGAATCAACGCGGGACTGCGGTGAAGGTTGTTGAGGCGCTCCGCCTTTCGACTGAAGCGAGGCGAGCCTGCGTTCTGCACCCGAACACATCCTCGACTTTAACCTTGGCGATTGAAGAGGCTTCCCTGGGGGAGCTCGCCCCAAGCACTTTCCGCGCCCGCTCTGGCCACGAGCGTATTATCGGATTCTCTGATTGAGCCTTGCTCGTTCCAAGAGCGAAGGACCGCTCCTGGCACCTCTCGGAAGTAGACCCAGAGTCTGCTCTCGCCAAGAACATCGGACATTCCTGGAGGTTAGGGGATCGGCAGAGGATGACTCTGAAGAGACGTTCCGAAGTGGGCTTGTCTAGAGGAAAGTCGGGCATCGCCCGCCCAGCCCTACCTCCAACCGCTTCAGCGTAAGGCCCTATCATCTGATGACCTCCCATGATGGCGCTCGCTGCATGAGCGGCCTCGGTGTATACTCTCGGCAAGCTGCGGCCTCTCGCAGGAGACAGGACGTGGATGTCGCGCAGTGGCTACGGAGCCTCGGGCTGGCGCAGTACGAGCAGGCGTTCCGCGACAATGCCGTGGATGACGACATCCTGCCGCGGCTTACGGGCGAAGACCTGAAGGAGCTCGGCGTCCATGCCGTCGGCCACCGCCGGAAACTCCTCGACGCCATTTCACACCTCGATCGGTCCCTGGCTAACCCTGCCAACATTGGTGTGGAAGCGGAGCGGCGGCAATTGACGGTGATGTTCTGCGACCTCGTCGAGTCTACCAGCCTCGCAAGCACTCTGGACCCCGAAGAATACCGCGCCGTCCTCAGGGCTTATCATGAAGCCTGCTCTGGAACCGTCGCCGAGTTCGGAGGCTTCGTGGCGAAGTACATGGGCGACGGGGTGCTCGCGTATTTCGGCTATCCGCAGGCTCACGAGGATGATGCCGTCAGAGCCGTCCGGGCCGGTCTGGCCCTGACGGAGGAGGTGGCGCGTGCCCCAGTTCCGTCCGGAGTGGATCTGTTGCGTGCTCGGGTCGGCATTGCCACAGGCGTAGTCGTAGTGGGCGACCTAGTCGGCGCAGGTGCAGCCCAGGAACGGAGTGTCGTGGGCGAGACCCCCAACCTTGCCGCGCGGCTCCAGACCCTTGCGGCGGCGGGTGCGGTGGTCATCGCGCCGGCGACCCGGCGCCTGCTCGGCAGCGGGTTCAACCTCGCCGATCTCGGTCCCCAGCACCTGAAGGGCTTTGCCGCTCCCATCGAGGCCTGGCAGGTGCTCGGCGCCCGCGTCGTCGAGAGCCGCTTCGAGGCCCACGGTCCAGGGGATACGCCTCTGATCGGGCGAGTTGAGGAGCTGCGCCTGCTCGCGCAACGGTGGGAGCAGGCCAAGGATGGCGACGGGCAGGTGGCGTGGGTGACCGGCGAAGCCGGAATTGGCAAGTCGCGGCTCGCACGCGAGTTCCGCGACCACGTGCGGCCAGAGCCCCACACCGACGTGCAGTGCCAGTGCTCGCCCTTCTTCAGCAACTCCCCCCTGCATCCCTTCGTAGAGCGGATCGAGCGGGATGCGGGCATTTGCCAGGACGATACGCCCAGCGAGCGGCTGGCGAAGCTGGAGACCCTCTTGGCTCATGCGACGGACGACATCCTGACGGTTGCGCCTGTGTTCGCCGCGATGCTCTCGCTCCCCACAGATGATCGATACGGGCCATTCCCATACGATCCAGGGCAGCAGCGGGAACTGACGATGGAGGCGTTGATCGGGTATCTGCTCGGTCTCGCCCGCCGGCAGCCGCTCCTCCTGCTGGTCGAAGACGTCCACTGGGCCGACCCGACGACCCTAGAGGTGATGGACCGGTTGATCGACCGCAGCGGATCCGAGCGTGTCCTGCTGCTGATCACCGCCCGACCGGAGTTCGCGCCCGGGTGGCGTGAGCGGCCTGGCGTGACGTTAATCCCTCTCGCTGGCCTGTCGCAGCGTCAGGCCGCCGACCTCGCTGAAGCGGTTGCCGGCCCGGTGGAACTGCCGGCGGACATGTTCCGTCAGATCCTCGAACGGACCGACGGCGTGCCGCTCTTCGTCGAGGAGTTGACCAAGGCTGTGTTGGAGCGCGAGTCCGGCGCGGTTCCGGCCACCCTGCACGACAGCCTCATGGCGCGCCTGGACCGGGTTCCAGCCGCGAAGGCCGTGGCCCAGCAGGCCTCCGTGATTGGTCGCGAGTTCACCTACGATATACTGACCGACATCAACCCGCAGGGCGACCCTAGGCTGCGTGCGGCGCTCCAACAACTCGTCTCGGCCGGGCTGATCTCCATGCGTGGCAGACTTCCCAGTGCGATCTACACCTTCAAGCACGCTCTCGTTCGCGACGCCGCCTACGGGAGCCTGCTCAAGAGGCGCCGGCAGGACCTGCATGCGAAAGTCGCGGAGGTTCTCGAACAAGGCTACCCCGATGCGGTTGCCCGCCAGCCTGAACTCATCGCCCATCACCTGAGCGAGGCGCGCCTGCCGGAGCGGGCAGTCATGTACTGGCAGCGCGCCGCCGACAATGCCGCCCGCCGACAGGCTCACCAGGAGGCGATCGCGCACTGCGCGCGGGGTCTCGAGATGGTCGGCTTCATCTCCGACCGCGAGCTGCGGTGCCGCCATGAACTGCCGTTGCAGGTTCGCCTGGGAAACTCCGCCACCAGCGCTAAGGGTTATTCGGCGCCCGAGGTCGGAAAGGCGCTGTACCGGGCGCGGGATCTCTGCACGGAGTTGGACGACGAGGGGCTGATGCACCCCATCCTGGTTGGGCTCTACTTCTTCCATGCGAACAAGGCGGAGCTGCGCACGGCCGAGAGGCTCGGTGTCGAGCTCCTGGTGCTGGGCGATGCCCGGAAGGATCGTGTTCTCCAGGTCGATGGCCACAAGGCGCTGCTCAACGCGCGCTACAAGCTCGGCAAATTCGTGAAGGCGCAGGAGCATCTCGAGCGAGGAATGGGCCTTTACGAGGAGGATCCCTGGCCTGCGGCCCTGATCGAGCAATTTGACGATCCCGGACCGCACCTGCTGGTGATCGGCGGATGCGTGCTATGGGCCCGGGGCTGCCCGGACCGCGCCCGACAGGCCGTGGCCGATGCCATTGCTCTCGGCTACCGTCATAGGCACCACTTGAGCACCGCCCATGCGGTCCACATGTCTGGTCACTTGGCCGAACTAATGGATGATTGGATCGGCGTCCAAAAGGCCAACGAGGCGACCATGGCCCTTGCCACGGAGTGGGGACTGTCCGGGCTTTGGCACCAGGTGGCTCTGCGTGAGCGCCTTGTGGCGGTGGCCCTGCACACCGATCCGGAGCAGATGGACTACAAGCGCCGGCACCCGCAGCCGGGGTTTGCGCGCCCGCTGCACGATGGCGTGCTGGCGCGGGCCTATGGCCGTCGGGGTACGCCCGAGGAGGGTTTGCAGGTGATTGAGGAAGCCTTGGCCTGGGCGGAGGAAACGGGCAGCCAGTTCTTCGATGCCGAGTTGCACCGCATCCGCGCCGGATTGCTCCTGCGCATGCAGCGCATGGACGAGGCCGAACTCAGCGGCCGCAAGGCCTTGGAGGTCGCGCAGGAGCAGGGGGCACGGATGTGGGCGCTGCGGTCCGCCTGCGACTTGGCGCAGATGCTGCGCGATCAGGGGCGGCAGGCAGAGGCCCATGACCTCCTGGCACCCATCCATGGCTGGTTCACGGAGGGGTTCGACGTTGGCGATCTGCAACGGGCTAGAGCACTGTTGGAGGGTCTGTTACGCCGCGCGCCATCCACCAGATGAGGGCCATTGGCAGCTCTGACGACCATGCACAACTGGGGCAACGCTTACCACCTTCCATGAAGGAGGCGTTTGGGCGAAACGTAGGGTTTGTCGATGCGGGCGATCTGGTCCATTTCGGTCCGGCTGACGCGATACCCATGCAGCACAGGATCGAAGGCCAGGTTCTCCCACGGAAACACGTAGCAGCGCGTGCCAAAGCCGAAGAAGCCACCCACGGCAACGTCGGCATGGATGAGGCATCCGCCATCCGCCTCCCGGTACACTCGCTGTAGGACGCCGATCCGCCGGCCCTGAGGGTCAAAGATGTCAGCGCCACTGATCTGGTCATCCCGGACAAGGCTATTCAACAGGTTGGTTTGGTTCATGGCCCTACATCATCCTCCCTGACCGGACGCATTCCCATAGCCAGAGCCCCGAGCCGTTACCGCACGGGGATGCCGTATTGCAGGCCGCCCTTCGTCCAAAGCGCGTTCTGTCCGCGCTTGATCTTCAGACGCGAGCCCTCGCCGACGTTCTTCTCGAACGATTCGGCATAGTTGCCCACGTGCTTGATGATGCGCACGGCCCAGTCGTTGGTCAGGCCGACGGTCTCGCCGAACTTGCCTTCGGTGCCGAGCAGACGCTTGATCTCAGGGTTGTCGGAGGTCTTCATCTGATCGACGTTGGCCTTGGTCACGCCGAGCTCTTCAGCATTCAGCATGGCCATATGGGTCCAGCGGACGATGTCGCCCCACTGGTTGTCACCGTGGCGGACGGCCGGTCCAAGCGGCTCCTTGGAGATGATCTCGGGCAGGATGAGGTCTTCGTCAGGGTTCGAGACCCACGAGCGCGCCACGTACAGGCCGGAAACGTCGGTGGTGAAAGCGTCGCAGCGGCCGGCATCATAGGCCTTCTTCGCCTCGTCTGCCGTGGCGAAGAGAATGAGCTGATACTTCATGTTGTTGGCACGGAAGTAATCGGCGAGGTTGAGCTCGGTCGTGGTGCCCTGCTGGGTGCAGACCGATTTGCCGTCCAGCCCTTTGGCTGAGGAGACACCGAGCTTCCTGCGGACCATGAAGCCCTGGCCGTCGAAGTAGGTGATGGCCGGAAAGTCGAGACCGAGCTGCGTGTCGCGCGACATGGTGTGGGTCGAGTTGCGGGACAGGACATCCACCTCACCCGCCTGAAGTGCGCTGAAACGGTCCTTGGCATTGAGCGGGATGAAGCGGACCTTGGTTGGATCGTCGAAGATCGCGGCCGCCATGGCGCGACAGAAGTCCACGTCGAAGCCCGTCCAGTTGCCTTGGGCATCGGGCATTCCAAAGCCAATGGAGCCGCTGCTCGCGCCACAGGTCAGGAAACCCTTCTGCTTCACGCTGTTGAGCGTGGCCTGGGCCGAGGCACCGGTGGCCATGAGGCTCACTGCCATGACGCTACAGGTAACGGATGCGATAGCTTTCATCATGATGCTATCTCCGTGTTCGCTTCCGCTTTGTGCTGATTCGGTCCAAAAGTACTGCCATACAGGTCCGGCCGCGGCTGGCGAGAGAACTGCGACAGGGCCTCGGGTGGGTTCCCTCAATGAAGACAATCTAGCGCACTATACCAGATTCCACGGACTACGGCGTGGAGAAACGCTCTTCGGAACCAGTACAGCAGCGTTTGCGATGCTTCCTTGGCTTCATGAGACGGGTTCCCAAAAACCCGTCTGGCTTCCGGCTGTGGTTGATGCGATTCCGTGTTAACCTTCAAGCAACCGGCTTGAAGAGGTGGTCGCATGAGGCGGCGCGATCTCGTCCAGCTCCTCTGCGCATCGGCGCTGCTCCGTCCGACCCCAGCGGCGGCCCAAGTAACTGGGCGGATCCGGCGGGTCGGATGGGTGGAAACTTGGACCCTGCTCGCGCGGAACGATTGGGGGGATGTTGCGGAGCACCTCCAGTCGCTGGGCTGGACTAGAGGCGTCAACGTACGCGCCGAGATGCACGTGGCGACAGCCCCATCTCAACTGCCGGAGCTGGCGAGAGAGGCGGCCGCGGCACGTCCTGATCTCATCGTGGCCAACGGCACACCCGCAACGCTCGCCGTGCTCGCTGAAACCCGCAGGATCCCTGTGCTCTTCTTTGAGGTTGCTGACCCGATCGGGAACGGCATCGTCAGCAACCTTTCCCGTCCGGGCGGCAATGTGACGGGGTTCACGACCTTTGAGCCCTCGCTCGGAGGCAAATGGTTGCAGCTTCTCAAGGAAATCGATCCGCAGGTGAGGCGAGCTGCGATCTTGTTCAACCCGGAGACGGCCCACAACAAGGCTTCGCCCTTCGTACAGGAGTTCGAAGCTATCGCGGCCTCTCTCTCGGTTGAGCCCATCCTCGCGTTTGCCCAGGATGCTGCCGGAGTCGAGCCAGTTTTTGTGGATCTTGCAGCCGCGCCGGGTGGGGGCCTCCTCGTGCTGCCGGACGTCTTCACCTTCGTGCAGCGGCGCTTGATCACCGATCTCGCCGAGCAGTATCGCGTGCCGGCGATCTACGGCAGCCGCTACATGGCGGCGACAGGGGGCCTGCTCTCCTATGGTCCCACCACAGAGGGCCTTCACCAAGGTGTTGCCTCCTACATGGATAGAATTTTCAGAGGAGCCAACCCTGGCGAGCTGCCGGTTCAGGCGCCAACGCGCTACGAGCTAGTGGTCAATCTCGGAACAGCCAGAGCACTCGGGCTTACGGTACCGCCAGGAATGCTGGCCGCCGCCGACGAGGTGCTCGAATGAGGCGCAGGGAGCTTCTGATCTTGTTCGGGAGTGGCATCATGTTCTCGCGAGCCGCCCCGGCCCAGGAACACGGGCGTGTCCGGCGTGTCGGATTGTTGATGGCTAGCGTGGAGAGCGATCCAGACGGACAGGCCCGTGTGCAGGCGTTCCAGGATACTATCCAGGGGCTGGGTTGGGTGGAGGGTCGAAATCTCCAACTCCATCTACGTTGGGCAGCCGGGGGCTCGGATCGTTTCCGTACGTATGCAGCGCAGTTGGTCGCGCTGGCCCCGGACCTCGTGCTTGCCGACGCGACGCCCTCGGTCGCCGCGCTCGTTCGGGAGACAAGCGTCGTTCCAATCGTATTTTGCAGGGTGGGTGACCCGGTCGGTTCGGGTTTCGTGAACAACTTGGCCCGACCCGGCGGCAACGTGACAGGCTTTACGGCCTTCGAAGTTTCCATGGGCCCGAAGTGGCTGGAAATGTTGAAGGAAGCATCGCCGGGTCTTGCCCAGGTCAGCCTCCTCTTCAATCCGAAGACAGCCTCACACGTCGAGGCGCTGTTTCTGCGCCTGATCGAAGCCACAGCGTCGTCTCTTGGGATCTCCGTTGTGCCTGCCCGAGTGCACAGCAGCGACGAGATCAAAGACGTGATCCGCGCACTCGGCCAAAGGAGCGCCAGCGGGCTGGCCGCCATGCCGGACGCGTTCTTGGTCGACCATCGTGAATTGATCATCCAGATGACCGCACAGCAACGTGTTCCCGCGATCTATACGAACCGGATTTTTGCCGTCGAGGGCGGTCTCATGTCCTATGGATTTGATGTGTTGGACATGTATCGCCGCGCGGCATCCTATGCCGACCGCATTCTGCGCGGCACGCGCCCAGGTGAGCTTCCCGTCCAAACCCCCACGAACTTCCAGCTCGCGATCAATCTCAAGACCGCGAATGCGCTCGGGCTCTCAATCCCACCCACACTGCTTGCTCGCGCCGACGAGGTGATTGAATGAGGCGTGCCGGCCGATAAAGCACAGCGTCTAAACACCGTGAGGCCTCTCCTCGAAGCAGATACGGAACACGGGCAGTTCCTCGTCGTAGCCCTTGAGGGGGCGAGATCCGAGCGGGACCAGGGAGCGCTTGTCCTTCACGGCGCTGGCGACGGCTGCATCTGTCAGAATCTCCCGGTCCGCCGCCGAGGCGCATAGGCGGGCGGCAAGATTTACAACACTGCCGATGGCCGTGTAGTCGAAGCGGCTCTCGTACCCGATCCGACCGACCGTCGCCGTCCCCATGGCAAGTCCGATCCCAAAGCCGATCCGGTGAGCGCGGGCCCGCCAGCCTACGATGAGCTCCTGCACGCTTCGCTGCATCTCAACTGCCATGTCAGCCGCCCGCAGTGCCGGCGCCGCGACCGGAACGGGAGCGTTGACGAGGACCATCAGGCCGTCGCCCGAGAAGCTCGTGAGCGTTGCCGCATATCTGGTGATGATCGCACCAAGAGCCTCGTAGTATTCGGAGAGCACGCTCATCACCTCTTCTGGCGCGGCTCTCGCTGAGAAGGCCGTAAAACCTCGCAGATCGCAGAACACCGCCACCACCTCGGTGCGGCGGCCCTCGAGCACGCCGTCGTCACCCTTCCGGTCGACGAGTTCGGCCACCTGCGGTGCCAGGAACCGCTTGAGCTTGGCGATGCGCTCCTGACGTTCCTGCGACACAGCCAAGTCAGCGGCCATGGCGTTGAAGCTGTCGGCCAGTCGCTGGAACTCATCCCCCGTCCTGATCTCGATGTGGTGGTCGAACTGCCCGGCACCGATGCGCTCGGTGCCGTCCTCTAGCTGCCGGATCGGCTGGGTCATCCGGCGCGCTAGGGCATAGGCGAGCAGACCTGCAAACGAGGCACTGGCGAGAAGAAGGCCTCCCGTTCGCCACAGGGCCGCATAGATGGGGCCGAAGGCCTCCGAGAGCGGCTGCTCCACCACCACTGTCCACTCCGGTCCGGAGACCGGGGCGGCGGCTACCGCAATACGGCTGCCCTCGGCGTCGCGGCTCGTCGCAAAGCCCATGTTGGTGGGCCCGACCGCCTGTCGGGCTGCTTGGAAGGGCGCCAGCGTGATCTCGTCCGCTCCGCGCAGGACGAGGCTGATGTCGGGATGGGCGATGAGGCGGCCCGGCCCATCCAGCACGAAGGCATAGCCCGTCTCCCCAACCTTGATGGACGAGATCACATCCCAGATCAGCTTGAGGTTGACCTCGGCGACGACAATGCCGACCGATGGGCGGTTGCCCGAGATCGCGACAGTCAGGTAAGGCTCTGAGCCGCGGTAGTAGCTGATCTCGCCGTACCAGAGCCGGGCCGCGCGGGCTCCCGCCACGGGTGCTTCGGCCGACCGATCGGTCCGGCTCTCGGTCCGGTTGAGGCCGATCCGCGACACGTACAGCCGCTCCCGTCCGTTACCGTCGACCAGGGTGAGGCTGACGATGGCGGGCACCTGGCGCAGCAGGCGCAGGGCATCGATCCGCCGCCGCTCGTCCGGCTCTTCCGTCCAGGGAAGCTGTACCAGCCAGCCGAGTTGGCCGCTGATGCCGTCAAGAAAGCCTTGGATCTTAGAGGCGGCGGCTCTCGCCTCGACGCCGAGCAGTTGGTCCAGTCTCGCCCGCTGGTCGCGGTAGCCGAACCAGGCCTCGCTGACGCCGTTAGCGGCCAGCGGGATAACCACGGCCAGGAACAGCACGAGAAAGTACTTGCGGAAAAGGCCACGAAACTGGAGGCGCCGTCCGCTCATGGCCGTTCACCTCAGCCGATCCCGCCGGAGGCGGGGTGGGGCGGATCCGGCGCAACCCAGGCACGGGAGCCGCCGCTGCCGCCATTGGGGCTTGGGCAATCCGCACGACTCATTCGATCACCTCATCGGCTTGCGACAGGAGCGACGGCGGCACCGTCAGCCCAAGCGCCTTGGCCGTCTTGAGGTTGACGATGAAGATGTATCGTGTCGGCTGCTCGACAGGCATCTTGGCTGGAGATGCACCCCGCAAGACACGGTCCACAAGCCGGGCTTGGGTGCGGGCATTCTCAGCAATGTCGATGCCGTACGCAATCAATCCCCCGGCCTGCGCCGAGTCACGCTGGTCATAGACTGCTGGTATTCCGGCCTGAGCCACGAGGTCAGGGACGCGGTTCCAGGGCGTGTTCACGATTGGATCAGCCGCAACCGCCAATGCCTCCACCCCGAGCATTTTCGCCTTTGCAACAGCCCCGTCGATATCCTCAGCGACCCGGAACCCAATGACATCAATCCGAAAGCCATATCGCTGGGAGGCTATCGGAATTTCGATGGACAGGCGCTGGCGGGTTGCGTCGTTGTCGGCACTCGCCAACACCCCTACGTGCTGCGCCTGAGGCAGAAGCTCTCGGATGATCTCGAACTTCTTGGCGAGGCCGAAGCCAGGTACAAAATAGGTGACCCCGGTCACGTTTCCCCCCGGACGGGCAAGGCTCTGCACCAGACCCGTTCCGACCGGATCACCGACGGCCGCGAAGACAATGGGGATCTCCGATGTTGCGTTCTTGACCGCTTGGACAGGGCGCGTGCTTGACGCGACGATGACATCGGGTCTGGAGCGGACGAGTTGGGCCGCAAGGTCGGGCAGACGCTCGAAGCGGCCCTCTGCCTCTTTCCGTTCGATGGTGAGGTCGCGGCCTTCAACCCAGCCCAGTTTGCGGATCTCGTCATCGAAGGTGATGTGGGCGAGCCCATCGCATTTCGCAGGGCAGAGCTTTCCGATCCGGGCGGTCTTAGTCGGCGTCTGGGCCTCTGCGGTCGAGATGAGTAGTGTTATAAGAAGGGTCGCAAGGGCAGTGTGGCGTCCCATTGGATCAGCTCCTCGGCCTGAACGAGAGGGAGCTACGACGATAGTGAGCCTGAGAATACGCCTCTTCCCCTACACCTACAATTTCGCCGTTCCATAAATGATGGAGTGGACGGCGCCTGCTCCCGGCATCGCCCTATGAGATAGGGTGATTGCCTCAGCGCCAGACAGGGAGCCGCTCCAATGCATGTCACGACAGTAGGTCTCGATCTCGCCAAGCATGTGTTCCAGGTTCATGGCATCGATCAGAACGGACAGGTTCTGATCCGCCGTCAGCTCCGCCGAGGTGAGCTCATCGGCTTCTTCCGGCGCTTGCCACCCTGCCTGATTGGCATGGAGGCGTGTTCCACCGCCCACTTCTGGGCGCGAGAGCTGGCGGCCCTCGGGCACGAGGTCCGGCTCATGCCTGCGGCTTATGTGAAGCCCTATGTCAAACGCAGCAAAAGTGATGCACTCGATGCTGAAGGCATCTGCGAGGCGGTGACCCGCCCGACCATGCGCTTTGTTGCGATCAAGAACCCTGAGCAGCAGGCCGCGCTCATGCTCCACCGCACCCGTGACCTTCTTGTGCGGCAGCGGACCATGCTGGTTAATGCTCTACGAGGTCACCTGGCCGAGTACGGCGTCATCGCCCCTCAGGGGCTTCCCAGCGTTCCCAAGCTCATCGAGCTGGCCGAGAAGGCACGCGGCACGGCCTTACCGGAGCTGGCATGGCGCTGCATCCGCTTGATCCTCGCTCAGATCGAGGACGTTCATGGCCGCATTGGTCAGGTTGAGCAGGAGATCCTGGCCTGGCATCGCACGAGTGCGCTGAGCCAGCGCCTGGAGACCATCCCCGGCATCGGCCTGATCACCGCCAGTGCCTTGGCGGCCACTATCCCGGATCCGAGCTCCTTCCGCTCAGGCCGGCACTTGGCGGCCTGGATCGGGCTGGTGCCACGGCAGAGCGGCACTGGCGGCAAGGTGCGGTTGGGACACATCTCCAAGCAGGGTGATCGGTACCTGCGACGGCTTCTGGTGTTGGGAGCCTCCACGCTGATGCGACATGCGCGCGGCCGGACCACAGTTACGGCGGGGTGGATCAACGGGCTTCTGGCGCGCCGCCCAGCCAGCGTGGTCAGAACCGCCATTGCCAACAAGCTGGCACGGATCGCCTGGGCGGTCCTCCAGTACGAGCAAGGATATCGCGCTCCGGCTGCTGCGGCCGCATAGGCGGTCTTGTGAGCTGGACGAGACGTTTGCAGGATTGGTGAGGTGGTGATGGTGTGATGACGAACCGGTCGAGCCGGGGATCAGAGCAGCCCGAGAAGGCCGTTGCGCTCAGACGCAGCATAAACGATAGGGACCTGATCCGCGAACTTCATCAGATGGGGTATTCGGCTTGAGCCCTATCTTCGACGGATATGCATCGAGGTGTTGTGCTCCGAGCTGATGATAG
>NZ_JAFEMD010000072.1 GCF_016892765.1 Microvirga arvi | reverse complement strand
AGTGGAGCCCGGGATCCATAACCGGTGACGGCGCAGAACAAGGCGAGGCAGCCGTCGCGGGTTCTCGATGACGGTCGTGGCTATGGATCCCCGCCTGCGCGGGGATGACAGGGTCGAAGTTCGTGAGCCTCACCCACCTGCAGGATTCTCCGAAACCGTCGCCGTCGAATAGAAAAAGCCCAGGCTCCGGGGCGAACGGGCGGGGTGCCTTCGCACCTCCTGCCGCGCCTGCTACGGGCCTGGGCTAATCCGGGTCCAGACGGGCACCTGCATCGTCAGGCAGGCACAGGATTGGACCGGGCCGGAGTACATCCGTCCTGGCACGGTCCCATCGAGGCTGGCAGTGACGACCGCCGCTCTCGAAGTCCACAACAATGTCCGCTGGGTCAGACTGATATGGGGATTGAAACGCAATCCGCAAGGGGTGCGAAACCGCACGCTGCGAAGCCTCCCTTGCTTGACGACAGGCTCGGACGGACGGAACCTTTTCGCAGCGGCAGGATAGGCTCCTGGCCGCCTTGTATGCGTTCGCCCCGTCACCCATCCGGGAGGTCGCGATGCAGCCCCTCAAGCTACAAGCCGCCACGTTCGCCTCAGTCCTTGTCTTCATCCCCGCGCCGGCATTCGCGCAGCAGGCACAACAGCATGTCATGGCCAATGCCGGCGACGTCACCTGGAAGGACGGGCCTCCGTCCCTTCCCAAGGGGGCGCAGATGTCGCTCCTCTACGGCGATCCGACCAAGGACGGCGTGTTCGTGATGCGTCTGAAGTTCCCGGCGAACTACAAGATTCCGCCCCACACCCATGCGACCGATGAAGTCGTGACCGTGGTCAGCGGCACGTTCAACATCGGCATGGGCCCTGCGTTCGATCCTGGAAAGACGAAAGCCATCACCACCGGCGGCGTCATCGCCATGGCGCCGGGGACGCAGCATTACGTGCAGACCGAACAGGACACGGTGGTGCAGCTGAGCACGCGCGGCCCCTGGGGGATCGCCTACGTCAACCCGGCGGACGATCCGCGCAAGTCGCAGTAAGCCGCAACAGGCAGGGCGCGGGTTCGATCATCACTCGTCCCAGGGGGCGTTTGGAAGTGCGTCGAGGGGGATCTTGAGATAGCGCCTGCCATTGCTCTCGGGCTCCGGCAGGCGGCCGCCGCGGATGTTCACCTGGAGCGCATTCAGGATGAGCTTCGGCAACGGCAGCTCGCAGTCACGGCCCTCGCGCAAGGCCACGAACTCGTCCTCGGTCCGCGCCTTGAGGAGATGCCTGTTCTCGCGCCGCTGCTGGCCGACCGTGCTCTCCCATTGCGGGTCGCGGCCGCCGGGGCGGTAATCGTGCCCGGTGAACAGGCGCGTATCGTCGGGCAGCGCCATGATGCGCTGGACGCTCCGCCACAGCGCCCTGGCCGAGCCGCCGGGAAAGTCGGCGCGGGCCGTGCCGCTGTCAGGCATGAAGAGCGTGTCGTGGATGAAGGCGGCGTCGCCCACCCGATAGGTGATCGAACAGAGGGTATGGCCGGGGGAGAGCATCACCTCTACCTCCATGCTGCCGATCTTGAACCGTTCGCCGTCGGCAAACAGCCGGTCCCATTGCGAGCCGTCGGTCGGGAAGCTGTCAGACCAGTTGTAGATCCCCTTCCAGAGCTTCTGCACCTCCACCACCTTCGCGCCGATGGCGGTCGGAGCGCCGGTCCTCCTCTTCAGATAGTCGGCGGCCGAGAAATGGTCGGCATGCGGATGCGTGTCGAGGATCCATTCCACAACGTAGCCCTGCTGCTCGACAAAGGCGAGGAGCCCGTCCGCCGAGACTGTGGCCGTCGCGCCGGACTTGGGGTCGAAGTCGAGCACCGGATCGATGATGGCGCATGCTTTCGTCTCGGGGTCCGCGACCACGTATTGAATGCTGCCGGTGCGCTTCTCGTAAAAGGCCTTCACGATGGGGCGCACGGGCAGCGGGGACCCAGTCTCGGTGGGCATGGCGGGAACTCCTCTTCCACGGCAGGGGATGCGATCGGTCTCAGCCGTCCAGATCAAAACCGGTCCGTCGAAGCGTGACCTGAGGCCGTCGCGCTGGCAAGGCGCTGCCGGGCACCATTCAGGCGATTGTTGCGGCGACGAAGGCGAAGATCCCAACAGGGCTGGCCGACAAGCTTCCACTCGGTTCCGGACTGCGCAGCACTACGACAGGAGCGCCGCGACAACAAATCCAGGGATAGCCAGCAGTCTTGTGCATAAAAAGCAGCGAGACGTTGCGGTTACGCGCGGCGGATTATCGGGAATTTAACCAAACTGTCGTTCAATCGATGCCCAGTAGAAGTGTCGTTTTCGCACGACGGCGCCCCGTTCCTCGACGGTCACTCCGGCCTTCGTCACGGGGTTGAGCGCAACGTGCGGAACTCGAGTTGTTGCGTAGAGTTCGCCATGGCGCACAAGCCCTATTCCTCCCTCCGTAGCGCCCCGCTCCGCAAGCGGCGCAGCCTGCTTCCGACGGCTGTTCTCGTCGCAATCTCGCTCAGCCCCGTCGCCTATTTCGTCGATTTCGGCCAACCTCATGACCCGCCACCCGCTGCCTCCTCGGTCAGCGTTGCGAGCCCAGCGCCCGCGCCGGAGATTCCCAAGGCCGCCTCAGCCTTCGATCCGGCCCTGATCGATCCGACACTCGCACTCAAACCAGGCTCCCTCGCCTTCATGCACAATGCGCCGCTTCAAACGGCGTTCAGGCTGCAATCCCCGCAGCGCGAGGCCCGCATCCAGCCGCCGTCACCCCAGGAACCCGCTCCCGCACCTCAGGCTGCGCCGAGCATCGAGGTTGCGCAGGCCGTTCCGTCTGCGCCAGCCTTCGTACCCCTGCCGGTACCGCGCCCCGCCGATCTGGGAGCGCCGAAATCATCGGCCCCTCAGCAGGTGGCGAGGGCCGCGATTGCCGCCGCGACGCCCGTTCCTGTTGCTGCGCCTGCGGACAACCGCAACTTCATCGAGAAGCTCTTCGGCATCCGCCCCGCCTCCCCGCCTGACGCCGCACTGGGCTATGCGTCTCTGGACGCCAGAGGCACGGGCAGCATCTCACCCACCGCGCGCTTCAGCCCCGCCCCGACCGTCACAGGCGACGGAACGGCCGTCTACGACATCGTCGCACAGGTCGTCATCATGCCGAACGGCGAAAGGCTGGAGGCACATTCGGGGCTCGGCGACATGATGGACAATCCACGCCACGTGAACGTGCGCATGAAGGGCGCCACACCCCCGGGCACCTACGTCCTCACCGAACGCGAAGCGCTGTTCCACGGCGTGCGCGCCATCCGGCTCAACCCGGTGGGCGGCAGTGCAGCCATCTACGGCCGCGATGGCATCCTGGCCCATACCTACCTGCTCGGGCCGCGGGGCGACTCGAACGGCTGCGTGTCCTTCAAGGATTACGACCGGTTCCTACAGGCCTACTTGAGAGGCGAGGTGAAGCGCCTTGTCGTCACGGCTGGCCGTGGGCAGGACCTGCTGCCTCCGATGGCCGGCAGCCGCGCCGCACAGCCCAGACGCTTTGCTCGCGCGTTCTAAAGCATCGGACACAAAAGTGGATTTGCACTTTTGGGACCCATCCGATGCTTCCTCCATGAATTAAGAGCATCGTTGGCCGCGGAAAACCGGGCCCACTTTTCACTGACGTGGCCCTCCGGGTCCGCACGATGTTCTAAGAGCCGCGGATCCCGCGGGAGCGTCCGATCGTCCGGATAGGCCATCGAAGAAGGGAACAGTGGATAGACGTATCTTTCCACCTGCCATGCGCGCATAGTGCTTCAGGATAGGAGGACGTCATGATTCAGAAAATCAGGTCCTACATTTCTTTCGAAAACGAAGCGTTTGCCATTGCCACTCTGGCATTTCTGTTCTGCGGAGCGGTGATCCTGGGATTTATGTAATGCTCTCCCAATCCCTGATCGCGCTGATGCTGATCGCCGTCATCGTGGCGGTATACGTTCTGATGATCAAAACCCCATAGGCGATCTCGCTGACGGACGAGGAGATCACCTAGGATGAGGTATCGTCATGCTGCCGATCCGGCGCCGGGATGTCGCTGTCGCCGTAGCCTCGCCGCCCATCGAGCTTCACGCGTGCAGGCGGAGCGGGCCGACCTCTCAACGATTGGGCAGCCTTCCAGACGGCGTTGATGATGCCTTGGGTAAAACCGATGGTGTTCTTGCTCATGACAGGTTCGCTTTCCTATGCCCCTTTCGAACGGGATTGCCTTGCCCTATGAGCCCTTCGTCTCAAGCGCTTCGGAGAACCTGACCGTCAGGACCGGGTGATTGGTTCTGTCCGTGATTTCGAAGCTCCATCCCCGGCGATCCTCGCCCTTGAGGCCACCCTCGGCAACGATCCTGCGCGCCTCGGAGAGCGCCTGATCACGGGCAGCCTGAAGACCGGGATGCGTGGATCCTTCGGGATCATCGATGAGGCCGTCTTCAGTTCTGACGTTGAAGTAATAGAGCGCGGGATGCCTTGCAGTCGGCGATAACGAGGCGCCGTGAGCGCGATGGTGCCCTGATCGGGGCGCTCCGCCCTCGTTGTCCCACCGTTTGAGATCGTTGCGCGAACTCGGATGCTTGGGAGCATTGCTCATGAGGTGACGCTACCGCAATCCTCAGGCTTTTTCGTGACGACCCGTCAAGGGTGGATCATGGCAATGCGGCTCAAAAGGCCACCCCTCTGGCTTTGCGCTCCTCCGGGCCTACTTCATGAGCGAGTTTGTAAAAGGGAGAGACGGCATGGCGGCTCATCGGCGATCAGGAAAGGGGCGGGCCATGCCGCGCCTTGTCTTTCTTCCCGCTACGGTCCTTCTCTTCGGTCTCATGGGAACCGTGCCTTCTCACGCTCAGGGGCCCGGCTATCTCGTGCCGGCACCGGCCGCGGACAATGTGCGGGCAAAGCCCAAATATGAATGCGACGCGCCGGGCGCACCCGTAATCACTCTCGATACCCAGAGCAAGTACAAGCAGGACGACACCCACCGCGCAGCGATCGACGAGGAGGCGGAGGAAGCCTATTCCGAGGCGGTCGAGCCGCTGCGCATCTATGGTCGCAATCTTGTGAAGATCTCGAATGCTTACGTGAAATCGAACCCGAAGAACACGGCAGCCGCCGCCTGCGCTCTCACCTGGCTCGACGCCTGGGCTTCGGCGAACGCCATGACCGACATGCGCTCGAAGCAGGCGCATTTCAATCTGGGCCAGGCGCTCGGCGGCTTCGCACTGGCTTACCTGCAGGTCCGCAATGCGCCTGGCCTCGCAGACGAGCAGAAAAGGCGCGTCGAGACGTGGCTCAGAACTCTGGGCCGGCAGCTCGTGGCCTTCATGGATAAGAACACCGCAACATCGAGCCGGAACAACCATCGCTACTGGGCAGGCCTGAGTGCCGCCGCCGCCGGTCTCGCCGCCGACGACAAGCCGCTCACCCGATGGGGGATCGACTCTGCCCGGATCGGCCTTGCGCAGATCACTCCGGAGGGCACCCTGCCGCTCGAACTCGATCGCGGCAAGCGCGCCCGCGACTACCACATCTTCGCCGCCGAGCCCCTGGTCGCCACCGCCGAGCTGGCGCGCAGCCAGGGCATCGATCTCTATGCAGAACATGGCGGAGCGCTGCAGCGGCTTGTGGAACGGGTGCTCGCTGCTCTCGACGATCCGTCCTTTTTCGAGAAGGCCACGGGCTCCAAGCAGGAACCCTATCCCGGCGACGGCACCGTGCCGGCCTCACGCATCGCCTGGCTCGAGATCCATCAAAGCCGCCGCCCCTCGCCCGAGGCCGAGGCCGTTCTAAGCGAGAAGCGTCCCACAGGCTCCAGCGAGATCGGCGGGAACACGACGCTGCTGTTTCATGGTGCAGAATGAAGGGTTATGCTTTCACGATCCGCTCGCACTCCAGTTCCTGCAGGGTCTCGGCATTGGGACCCCGCGCCACAAGGGCGGGCAGCAGTTCCGCCGAAACCCCTATGTCACGGGCCAGCGCGTATCTCTGATCCTTGTTCAGAGCGTCGAGTTCGTGCGCCTGCGCCCAATTCGCCTGCCATTGCAGCTTGCCCGGCGTTTCGGCATATCCTCTGTGCAAGAATTCGGAGAGCAGGTCTGACGCATGAGGCCGGGGATCAGCAGCATCACATGCATCGGCGGGGCAGCCGTGGACCGGAAGTACCGGGCTTTTGAGCCGATCCGTCAACGAACCTCCAATCCCGTGACCTCCGGGCTTTCCTTCGGCGGGGTGGCTCGCAACGTTGCGGAGAATATCGCACGCCTCGGGACGACGGTGTCCCTCGCATCAATCCTCGGCAATGACGAGAACGGCCGCGCCCTGATTGAGGATCTCAAGCGTCTCGGCATCGGCACGCATTGCATGGCGATCTCGGACACCCATCCCACGGCGGAATACGTGGCGGTCCTGCAGCCCGACGGCGAACTTGCGGTCGGCCTCGCCAACATGACGATCTTCGACGAACTTACCCCTGCCCTCCTGCGCAAGGCGGAAGCCGATCTTCAGTCGGCATGGATCTTTGCCGATTGCAATCTGCCCGCCGAGACTCTGCACGCCCTCGTCGAGATCGCGCACCGCCATTCGCTCATGCTGGCCATCGATGCGGTCTCGTCCCCGAAGGTCACGCGCCTCCCGCGGGATCTGACCAGGGTCGGGCTGCTGTTCCTCAACATCGACGAGGCCCGTGCCTATCTGGACCGAGCCGGGTCGTCCCCGGAAGAAGCAGCCGACAGCCTTCGGGCATACGGATCTGAGCGCATCGTCTTGACTCTCGGCGAAGCGGGGCTCCTTGCAGCAGATTCCTCTGGAACCCGGCGGGTCGAGGCTATTGGCGCTAGGATCGTGGATGCGACAGGTGCAGGTGATGCCCTGATCGCTGCCACTCTCGTGGCGCTCCTCCAGGGTCGCTCCCTCACCGATGCCGCCCGCCTCGGCACCGCAGCAGCCGCCCTGACCGTGGAGAGCACCACCAGTGTCCGTCCGGATCTGTCCATCTCCATGCTGGAAACCACATTGTCCCTTAGAGGCGGTGCGGCCATTGAACGGGAGCCCTCATGACGCACGATATCTCCGGCCGTTTCCTCGAAGTTGCTCCCGACGTGCAATCGGCCCTCGCCAGGGGCGAGGCGGTCGTTGCGCTCGAATCCACCATCATCACCCATGGCATGCCCCATCCGCAGAACGTCGCCACCGCCCGTGAGGTGGAGACGGTGGTGCGCGGGAACGGAGCCATGCCCGCAACCATCGCGATCATCGAAGGGCGCATCAAGGTTGGGTTGTCGGACGCTGAACTGGACTGGCTCGGGACGGCGAGCGACGTGATGAAGCTGAGCCGCGCCGACCTTCCCTACGCGGTCGCCACCAGGCGCCACGGGGCCACCACGGTCGCCGCGACCATGATCTGCGCCCACCTCGCCGGCATCCGGGTTTTTGCGACGGGAGGCATCGGCGGCGTCCATCAGGGCGTCGAGGCTACCATGGACATCTCGGCCGATCTCGACGAACTCGCCCGCACGCCTGTGGCCGTCGTCTGCGCCGGCGCGAAGGCCATTCTCGATCTGCCGCGGACGCTCGAATATCTCGAAACGCGCGGCGTGCCTGTGGTCGGCTATGGCACGGACCGCTTCCCGGCCTTCTGGAGCCGCACGAGCGATCTGCCCGTTCCCCTGCGCCTCGATACTCCCGAGGCGATCGCCGACCTGATCCGCACCAAGGAGACGCTCGGCCTCACCGGCGGCGTTCTCATCGCCAATCCGGTTCCGCAGGTCGATGAAATTTCTGCCGATGAGATGACGGCCTTCATCGATGCGGCCGTCACGGAGGCAAAGGCTCGCGGCGTTGCGGGCAAGGCCGTGACACCCTTCCTGCTGTCCTATCTGTTCGAGAAGACCGGCGGGCGAAGCCTCGCCACCAACATCGCGCTGGTCAAGAACAACGCGGCGCTCGCAGCGCGGTTGGCTGCGGCGCTCGCCCGCACAGGGATCTGAAGATCACCCGTTCGCCTCGCTCCAGGCAGCCATGGCCTCAAACACGATGGCATGGCGCCGGGCCAGGGCGTCGACGTCCGTCGCGTAGCCGCCGCCGATGACGGATACCATCGGGATGCCGCGGCTGCGCGCCTGCTCGATGACGTAGGCATCCCGTCGCCACAGGCCCGCCTCGGAGAGGTCGAGCCGCCCCAGCTTGTCGTCGCGGTGCGGGTCGATGCCGGCATTGAAAAAGACGAGATCCGGTTCGAGCGCATCGAGAAGGCGCGGCAGATGGGATTGCAGGACATCCAGATAGGCATCGTCCTCCATGTGGTCCGGCAGGCCAATGTCGAGATCGCTCGGGATCTTGCGCACGGGATAGTTCTTTTCCGCATGCATGGAGAAGGTGAAGAGATCCGGCTCATCGCGCAGGCAGTCGGCGGTGCCGTCGCCCTGATGAACGTCGAGATCGACGATGAGAGCGCGGTGGATCGCACCCTCACGCAGGAGAGCCTTCGCGGCGATGGCTACGTCATTGAAGACGCAGAAGCCCGCTCCGGTTTCCCTCTGCCCATGATGGCTTCCGCCGGCCGTGCTGCCGGCAAGACCGTGCTGGAGAGCGAGCCTTGCGGCCAGCAGCGTTCCGCCGGCGGAAGCGCAGGCGCGGCGCACCACGCTTTCGCTGACGGGAAGACCGATGCGCCGCTCGATCTCGCGGGGAACGGAGCAGGCGAGGACCTGATCCACGTAGGCGCGATCATGGGCCAGTGCGATCAGTTCCGCAGAGGCCTCCTGCGGCACGACGAACCCGTTGGGAACGAGGCCTTTCTCCACCACCACTTCCGCCAGCCGTCCATATTTCCGCATCGGGAAGCGATGAGCATCGGGAAGCGAAGCCACGTATGCCTTATGGGAGACGATGGGGACCTGCTTCATGGCTCAATCCCTATGCATGAGGCCCTGATCAATGACCTTCGGCGATAGCCTTCTCAGCGAGCCGCATAACGGATTCCTGCGAACGGGCTCCGCAGATGAAGCCGCTCGGATGGCAGAAGACGCCGTCTTCGATCCCGGCAGCCTTCGAGAATTCCGCATCCTGCAGGCCACGCCAGGACTCGGGCAGCGACAATCGCTGGCCGAAGGAGTTTGGCTCGGGCGGAATGGTGCGGCAGTACCAGGCGGTCAGATCCTCGTTCGGGTAGATCACGAAGAGGAGATCGCTCAGGCCGCCGTGAAAGACTGCCTTCTCCCACGGCAGCTTGCGGTCGAGAACGATCACGCGGGGATCCCGCGCCTTCCGGGCCGCCGCCATCACGAGAGACAGGGCCTGCGCCTCGGCATGGGCCTGCCGGCAGGCCCGGACCAGGATTCCCCTGGCGAAATCGGCGGCTTCAAGGAAAGCGTCGTCATAGGACTGCTTGCTGTCCCAGGTCGGATTGAACGCCTCGATCAGCAGCGCGAGATGCCCTTGGCTGGCCGAGGCAATGCCGTTGTCCGCCTGATCGATCGCGAGGATGAAGGTTGCATCGATGTCCTGCCAGACCGAATCCAGCACGTTTTCGCCGATGCCCGGGACGAGCCGAGGCAGAGCAGCCCGACCGTAATCGCGCCAGATGAGACCCACCGAGCTGTAGGGTGTTCCGTCAGCCCGGCGGGGAAGGTCCCGCATGTGGTGGTCATAGCGCCCCGTGCCGGGATCGTAGATCCCGCCCACGTCGAAGACGATATCGGCAGAGTCGATCAATGCCGTATCGCGCGTCCTGATGAAATCAAATGCGCCCAGGGCGTCGCGCAGGACGGAGAAAGCAAAGACATCGTCGGCATGAAACGTGCCGCTATGGGTTACAATCTGCATCGTCCTATCCCCGACCTCCGTCGGCTACTCCGTATTGTCTTCCGTGCACTCCGCGATAGCAGAGCTACCCGAACAAGATAAGCCGCTTCAAGCCCATCCTTTATGGCTATCACGGATAAACTCGAACAAACTTACTCGACCTGCTTGACCTTCCCATCGTAGGAAGGCCTAAAGCTCTCGGGACCTTGAGATGAAAGGATCCCGACCATGCGCTTTTTCCACATTCCCGGCATGAACTGCGGCGGCTGCCTTCGCGCCATCACCCGGGCGGTTCAGGCCTTGGACCCTCAGGCCCGGGTCGAAGCCGACCTTGAAGCCCGCACCATCAGGGTGATCTCTTCGGAAAGCGAAGCTTCGCTTCTGAACGCATTGAGCAACGGGGGCTACCCGGCACAGCCCCTGGTTCATCCTGTGGCATGAGGAGGCGAACATGCCGACCGATGACCATTTTCATCATCACCACGGCGCACCGTCCAGGGCCACCCTGAACCGGACCGCTCTGAGCGCAACGATCCATTGCCTCACGGGCTGTGCCATCGGCGAGGTCCTCGGACTCGTGGTCGGCACGGCCCTTGGCTGGGGAACGGGACAGACGATCATCCTGGCCATCGCTCTCGCCTTCCTGTTCGGCTACGCGTTGACCATGCTGCCCCTGCTCCGGAGCGGACTGCCCTTCGGCACAGCGCTCGGTCTGGCATTGGCTGCGGATACGGCCTCCATCACCATCATGGAAATCGTGGACAATCTGATCATGCTGGTCATTCCGGGAGCGATGGATGCCGGCCTCGGCACCCTGCTCTTCTGGGGAAGCCTTGCCGTAGCTCTGCTCATCGCCGGCGCCTTCGCATTCCCGGTCAACCGCTGGCTGATTTCCCGCGGACGGGGCCATGCCGTTGTGCATTCCTTCCACGGACATTGATCCTACATCATAGCCCAACTTTCAGGAGAACGATCATGAAGCACCGCATCCTCATGGCCATTGCAGCCATTGTGATCCTGCCCTCTCTCGCTTCCGCCCAAGGGGCGCATGGAGGGCATTCCGGCCACTCCACCCCTGCCCAGACGGCGAAAACGCCTGATACGCCCGCGACACAGGGTTACCGGCAGGCCAACGAGAAGATGCACAAGAACATGGACATCGCGTTCAGCGGCAATGCCGATGTCGATTTCGTGCGTGGGATGATCCCCCACCACCAGGGAGCCATCGACATGGCGAAGGTCGCTCTCCAGCACGCAAAGGACGAGCAGGTCCGCAAATGGGCCGAGGCTGTCATCCGCGAGCAGGAGCGTGAAATTGCCGAGATGCAGGCCTGGCTCAAGACCAAAGGTGTTCAGTAATATCGATACCGATCGTAACCTCGTTCGAAAATCAGACCGCTTCCCGCGATAGCTTTTCTCGCCATCCCTTGTATCAGGGTCCTGCCACGAACAGGCGGGTGAAGCGTTAGTGGATATCCCCTGCGGGCGAATGGAAAGGAAGAACGATGTTCACGCTTACGATCAGCGACAAGCCTGTTGCCATCACCAACGCGAATGAGGAGGAGGCCCGCGAACTCCTCATGAGCGACGAGTTCAAGGAGGATCTCAAGATCCTCGAAAGCGAAGGCGCTCCTCTTTGGGATGGCTTTGCCGGCCTGAACGTGAGACCGGCGACGGACGAGGAAAAGGCCGAATTCGAGGAGGCTGACTTCGACGAGGACGAGGACGATGACGAAGAGGAAGGTCCTTACATCATGTTCCTGGTCGACGTGACCGATCCCGATGAGGACGATGCCGGCTAAACGCCCAATGGCACGGCAATCCTGCTGACAGGGCAGGTTCAAGCACAGTCGGTCCGGACGCTCCGGGCCGACATACCGGAGCAGACATGTCGGTCTTGGTCTTGCCACCGTTGAAAGACTCTCCGAGGACATTGGAGCAACAGGATCGAAGGAGGCTGACATGACATCCCACCAGCCAATCAGCATGATCAGCCGAAGGGCGCTGCTTGCTGGGTTCGCCGTATCGACCCTCTCCATGACGGCACGGGCTGCTCCGGCCGCAGAACCCATGCCGAAGATGCTGGTGACCAAGGATCCGACCTGTAGCTGCTGCACCGCCTGGGTCGAGCATATTCGAGCAGCGGGTTTCGATGTCGACGTGGTCGAGTCGCCCGAAATCAATCGCCTGAAAGCCCGCCTTGGGGTGCCTCAGACCCTTGTCTCCTGCCATACGGCTGAGATCGGCGGTTATGTGATCGAAGGGCATGTTCCGTCAGAGATGATCAAACGCCTTCTGGCCGAGAAGCCGGAAGGCAGGGGCTTGGCCGTTCCCGGAATGCCTATGGGATCTCCCGGCATGGAGGTCGAGGACATGGAGCCTGACACCTATGAGGTGGTCCTCTTCGGCCCTTCCGGACAGCGGACCTATGCCCGTTACAGAGGCGGCCGCGAAGCCTAGCGGAACGGGAACACTCCGGGATGCGGACCGTTGGCCCGGCATGCGTTGGCTTGTTCAACCCCGCCTCGTGAACGATCCCTTCAGCGACCCAGGCCTCTACCTCGACTTCCGCTATGGCCGCCGGGCCATCCTGTTCGATCTCGGCGATGTCAGCCCCCTCTCCTCCCGTGAGCTCCTGCGGGTGAGCCACGTCTTCGTCTCCCATACCCATGTGGACCACATGGCAGGGTTCGACCGGCTCTTTCGCCTCTGCCTGCACCGCCCCTCTCCGCTGATCCTCATCGGCCCGCCAGGATTCGCGATGCAGGTGGAACATCGAATCCGGAGCTTTACCTGGAATCTCCTTGACGAGAACTCAGTCGATTTCCGCCTGCGCGCCATGGATTACGACGGCAGGCGCCTGACGAAGGCCTCCGAGTTCCATGCCCGCGAAGCCTTCGCCCGCCGCGAGATCGAACCACCCGTCTTTCCTGACGGAATGGCCTGGATGGAGGATGAGTTCAGGATCGAGGCGGTGGCCCTGGACCACGGCATTCCCTCACTCGCCTTCGCCCTGCGGGAGGTGCTGCAGGTGAACGTGTGGCGCGGGGTGCTTATCGAGATGGACCTTGCTCCCGGTCCGTGGCTGAACGAGGCCAAGCGGGCCGTGCGCCTCGGCCTGCCCGACGACCATGCCATCGCGTTGCCGGACGGCGGATCCATCCGTCTCGGCGAACTGAAGCATCGTGCTCTGCGCGTGGCTCCCGGGCAGGTGGTTGCCTATGTCACTGACGCCGCTCCCCACGAGGACAACCGGGTCAGGATCCTTCGATTGGCCGATAGGGCCGACCAGCTCTTCATCGAAGCGGTGTTTCTGGAATGCGACCGCCCTCTGGCTATGGCGTCTCACCACCTCACGGCCTGGGAGGCCGGAGCCCTCGCCCGGGAGGCAGGGGTCCCGCATGTCACCCCCTTCCACCATTCGGCGCGCTATCTGTCGGCGCACGATGTCCTGCGGGAGGAGCTTTACGCGAGCTTCGCCGCGCCAGCCCAGGAGGCGAGATCCGCCTGATTCCTACCGGGGATTGAAAATGGCCTCGTGGATCTGCCGCGGATCGGGCCTGCGGCCGGAATTGAACCGGATCACGCGGTAGTCGCACGCCTTCAGGACCTTGTCGCGCTGAGCATCCTTCCTGGCATCGTGGGAGCGGTCGTCGAGTTCGACGATCGCGAGCACCTCCAGATCCTGGACGACAACCCAATCGACACGGGTATTGGAAATGCGCTTGAACGCGACCCAGAAGGCGCGGCTGCCCTCCTTGGCGTCGGGCCGGACGAGTGCGAGGATCGGAACCTGCGGCCAGATCTGGCAGTCGGGACAGGCGGCGAGAAGGCGCTGGTAAAATTCCCTCTCGTTCTCTGTCATGATCGCGTGGCGACGGTAGCGCGGCTTGCGCGTCCAGAAGAGGACGAGCGCCCATGTAACAGCAAGCGCGGCAATGCCTGCCAGCCACGACCACGGAAGGTTCTCGATCGTCATTGCCTGTCTCTGCCCTGCGCTCGCTTAAATGTGAGCGGTCTAGCTTGTCCTTGCCTGCGAAGCATAGCAGCTACCATGAAACCGGAACGCTTGGTCCTGCGTCTTCTTACTGTCGAGTTAAAGAACACCGGGGAGACAACGATGGACCTCAGCCGCCGAACCTTCCTCCTTGGAGCGTCAGCCACCGCCATGGGTTCCAGCCTGCCGGCGGGTTCCACCCTCGCTCAGTCGATGCGGGACATGTCTGCCTATCAGCGCATGTATGCGCCGATTGATGATGACCTCTATCCGGTGCCGGGCATCGAGCTGTCCCGCATCAATCCGGCCTATCTCCGGCGCGTGGTGCAGTACGACACCACCGAAGCTCCGGGGACGGTCGTGGTCGACCCGCAGAGCCGCTACCTCTACCTTGTCATGCGTGACGGCATGGCCGTCCGCTATGGCGTCGGGGTCGGACGCTCGGGATTCGGCTGGTCCGGCGCGGCGACCATCAAGGACAAGCAGGAATGGCCCGACTGGTACCCGCCCAAGGAAATGTTCGCGCGCCAACCCGAACTCATGGAGCAGATGGGCGCATTGCCCGGAGGTCATGGCATGCCCGGAGGTCCAGGAAACCCGTTGGGCGCCCGCGCTCTCTACCTTTGGCAGGGCAACAAGGATACGCTCTACCGCATCCACGGCACCTTCGAGCCCTGGACCATCGGAACCAACGTCTCGTCCGGCTGCATCCGCATGATCAACCAGGACGTGATCGATCTCTACGACCACACGCCGACAGGGACGAAGGTGGTCGTCCTGTCCTCGCCATCGAACCGCCGCAGGCGCAATCAGACCGCCGCCCGCATCTGATTAAGCAAATAGGCACGGTTTGCGCCTATTTTTGCCATGGTTAACGATCACACGTCGCTCAGGGACGCGGGAATTAACAAACCATGGCGGGAAATTTCGCCCGATCCACGCGATCGGCCGGCGGACGGAAGTCGATCTCTGTGCCGAATTGCAGACGCTTGTTCGGGAAGAAGGGAGCCCCTCGTCCCGTACTCGGCCTCCTGGCAGCGGCCTCTGCCCTCCTGACGCTGGCATCCGTTCCAGCGCAGGATGCTGCGGCATTCGGGGAAACGCGCACGCTCAGCTTCTTCCATACCCATACGCAGGAAAGACTGACCATCACCTTTCGCCGGAACGGCAGTTTCGACGAGGGCGCCTTGAGCCAGCTCAACTGGTTCCTGCGGGACTGGCGGGTCGAGAAACCGGCGCAGATGGACCCGCGCCTGTTTGACATCCTCTGGGAGGTCTACCAGGAATCCGGCTCCTCGCAGCCCATCAACATTATTTCCGCCTACCGGTCGCCGGAGACCAACGGCGCCCTGCGCCGCAGGTCCAGCGGCGTTGCGGAGCACAGCCAGCATATGCTCGGCAAGGCCATGGATATCCGCCTGCCCGACGTGGAGACGGGCCGTCTGCGCGCCATCGCCATGAAGATGCAGTATGGCGGCGTGGGCTACTATCCCTCATCCGCCTTCGTCCATGTGGATACGGGCAATGTGCGCGCTTGGCCGCGCATGACGCAGCAGCAGCTGGCGCAGCTGTTCCCGGACGGGAAAACCCTGCACCTGCCCTCGAACGGCAAGCCGCTTCCCGGCTATGAGCTGGCAAAGGCCGAGGTCCTGTCCCGCAACACCGCCCTGGCCACGCAGGCCTCGGCCGGAGGCGGTCCCTCCGTCGGCAGCCTTTTCGCCAATCTGTTCGGGCGCAGGAACGCTCAGCCGGCGCCGCAGGTCGAGGCTAAACAGCCGAGTGCAGGCACGGTGGTAGCCTCTGCCGATCCGCAGAACATCGCAACGGTCGCTCCGGCGCCCCTTCCGCCGCAACGTCCCAAGAACATCATGCTCGCGAGTGCTGCCCTGCCGGATCAGGCGGGTGATGCGATCGCTACGATGGTTTCATCTCCCAATCCAACCATCGCTCCCGCACCGGAGCCCGTCCTGGGCTATGACGAGAAGGCTGCCGTGAAGGCTCTGTTCGATCCTCGGACGGCATTCCTAGATCTCGGTTTCACACCTCGCATCCAGCAGGAGCTGAGCCCGACAAGGTTTTCCGGACCGGCCGTCAAGCCGCTGCCCGTCATTGTACAGGCTGAGGCCGAACTCTGAGGCGAAGCGTCTGCCGGTCTGAGGGATCAGACGCCGAACAGCATCACAAGGGCGACCATCAGGCTCAAAACCAGGAACCCTGCAATGGCAACGGCCCAATGCGCCGCCCGCCTTTCCTGCCCGGCGAAGGCGGGTGGCTCAGGCTGCGCCGGAAGCGCCTTCTGGAGAGGAGCGGTCCGCTTCTTCATCCTGGCGGCCGCAGCGCGATCCGGGAACGGGATGATTTCCGCGCTTCGCAACGGCGCCTGAAGCGGCTTTGCATTCGAAGTGACGAGGCTGTCGTCCAGTTCCACCGGCACACCGGCTTCTTCCAGGTGGACGACGATCAGAGCGATCTCGTCCGTGCTCATGGAATGGATTGGCAGGTTGGTCTCAAGATCCTGAACGGTCAATTGACCCTGCTTGCGCCCGAGGGAGATCAAGCGGTCCAGGGTATTGCTGTCGAGCGCCTGCTGCATGAGGGCACCACCCCATTGTGGCTGTTGGGCGGAGAAGCAGCCAAGGCCACTCCGAAGGTTCGTCGAGCTAACGCGACACTGGCCCGAGACGTTGCAGCAGGAGAACGCCTCTCATGCAATTTTGAAGAAGCTTTAGCCTAAAGGATGATGAGGCCGACGCGCCTAGTTCTTCGTGGCTCTCGAGGATTCCTGGAGGGCTTCCTTCTCGCGTTTGACCTGTTCCGACAATTGCTCGGCGATGGCCACAAGCTTGCCTGCCATGAAGTGCTTGCCGTGCAGTTCCACCTGACCTGCCAGTCCTACGGTCAGGAGGGTCTCGAAGACCGTATCGGCCGGGAGCCCCTTGCGGATCAGGTCGATGGCGACCTTCTGCCATTGATCGGACAGCTGCTCGCGGATTTCGGAAATATCATCGCTCATGCCGGGACCATACACGAACCGGCTCAGGTTGTCGCGTCCGGCTCCATATGCCGGATCGGTAAAAGCCGATATCGGACGACTGACGTGTGAAAGCGCTTTTCTGGATTGGAGGGGATGCGCATCACGGCTTGAGGGAGAGTGGCGCGGGCGACGGGGCTCGAACCCGCGACCTCCGGCGTGACAGGCCGGCACTCTAACCGACTGAGCTACGCCCGCGCATTTCTCCTGCGTCACCTGCCGGAGCAGGCATTTCCGCGATGGAGGCGCGCTCGTACCGGTGATTGAGCACAGTGTCAAATGGTGTTTGGCTTATCCCCAAGGAGCGGGATGCCGCACGGGAACCCAAGCTTTCCCAGCGGATGCTAATCCCTGGTGCTGATCGAGAAGACCTCGTAGCCGGCTCCGTTGAGCACGCGGACAGATTCGATCTCGGGATCGCGGGATTGGGGCCGGCGCGCCAGAGAGAACACCTTCCTGGCACGCTCCTTCGCTTTGTCCAGGGAGTCCGCGCGGACCATGATCCGGCGGAGGACACCGCCGCCCGCCTCCTCGGAAGCCACGGACTCGATTCGATAGATCTCAATCACGTTCCTCAAAACTCCACCACCAGAGTCCCCACCATCAAGCCCTGATGCGCTGGAGCTTCTCGAACCGCTTGATAAGCCGGTCCCGCTTCAATTTCGATAGACGGTCGATCCAGAAGATGCCGTCGAGCTGATCGATCTCGTGCTGGAGGCAGACCGCCATCAGGCCTTCCGCCTCCTCCACGCGCTCTACGCCGTCGAGGCCCCTGTATCTCACCCGCACACGGGCATGACGCTCGATCTCATCGCTGACGCCCGGCATGGACACGCTTCCCTCCATGTGCCGGATCATCTCGGGCGTCGACCAGACGATCTCCGGATTGATGGAGATATGCGGCTCGGCACCGGCTTCCAGCTGGATGACCACGAGCCGCCGGAGAATTCCGATATGCGGTGCGGTGATGCCGATGCCGGGAGCCGCATGCATCGTTTCCGTGAGGTCCTGCGCCAGCACCCGGACCTCCTCGTCGATGTCGGCGATCGGCTCCGCCTTCCGGCGCAGGCAGGGATCGGGAAAGCGGATGATCTTACGGATGGCCACAGGGGTCTCTTGGAGCGGGGAATGGATGAAGCATTGACGGTTCAAGCTACTGGTAGCGGCCACCGCGCTGGAGCACCTCGATCTTGTAGCCGTCAGGATCCTGCACGAAGAAGAATCGGGCGAGCGTCCTGCCCTCAAGCTTCAATTCCCTCGGCGGCGTTGGGTTGAGACCAAGGGCTTCGAACCGGGCATGCTCTGCCTCGTGGTCATCCACGGAAAGCGCCAGGTGCCCGTAGCCGTCGCCGATCGCGTAGGGCTCCGTTCGGCTATGGTTGATCGTCAGCTCGAGTTCGAACCCGCTTTCCTCATTGCTCAGATAGATCAGCGTGAAGCCTTCGAAGGCCAGGCGCTCAATCACCTTGAGGGCGAACGCCCGCTCGTAAAAAGCAAGCGAGCGCTGCTTGTCGAGCACCCTGATCATAGAATGAATGGCCTTAGCCATGGGAGGGCACCTTTGCAGTTCCGATTGCTCCACCGGCAGGGCAGAGGCGAACCTGATCTCATGTTTGATTCAGGGACATAGCAGCGGGAGGATCGGAACGGAAGGACGGCAGTGCCCGACCTCTCGCATCCGCTCAAAAAAGCCTTCCTCGATCTGCACCGAGGAAGGCAAGTCGGGAGGAAGAAACGCTGACCGAAGGCTCCAACATCCTCAAGAAGCGGTTGTTACGCCCATATGGCGTGCGACCACACCTACAATGGAGGAGCCGAACCTAGTCACAGCCTCAATCGTGGCGCAATCAAGGAAAATTGATGCCTGCCAAGGTTCGAAAATGAGGAGCCCGAAGGAACATTGAACAAGCTGAACACTTGGTTTGGCACGGAGGCACCATTCCCCGCAACCCCTTGTCGCCTCCGCAGACTCACAGCCCCGTTCAGCCTCATGTGAACGGGGCTTTTTCTGATTCCGGATAGGCTTACTGCTCGATCAGATCGGCAATGGCCCGGATGCGGTTACGGACATATTCGGGAAGTCCCGCGCTAATGGAATTCCCGGAGTTGAACGAACTCCTGCCCATCAGAACCTGTGCCGGAATCAGGTTGCGCAGCACGGGAACGTTCTCGAATTCCTTCTTGCGTTCCAGCACATCGGTCTCAACCGCAAGTGCCATGAAGACTGTCGCAACAGTCCTGTTCGGGTCGGAAGGATGCTCCTGAAGGATCGCCAGCAGCTTTCCGAACTGCATCACCTGGTTCACGCTGAAGATCGTCTGCTCCAGAACTCCGGCAACGGGAGTCTCCAGGGCGGTCAGCTTCGGCAGGCCGGCACGGTCGATATCTTCGGGCGGCAGCACGCGGATCTCGGTCTGGAATTCCATAAATTCCGAAATCTTCTTGCCCCCCTCCTCCAGCTTGTTGGCCAATCGGATACCGACCGGCAGCTTGCCTTCGAGCGGGTATCGGGACTCGATGCAGAGGCTGCCGGGAGCCTCGCACCAGCGGCGGTTCGGATGGCGATTATGGGCACTCTGGGGATCGGCCTGCGGCGCAGCCTGCTCGGCCGAGATGCGGCGGTGCTTGATCGAGGGATCGATCTTCTCCAGCGTTTCCAACCGTCTGAAGCGGGCCAGATCAACGGAAGCAGGCGCCTTGGCGATCAGGAACCGGGCCTCCACCACATACATGTGGAGCTTTTCCGTGTAGGATTTCGGGATGCCGTGCACCGAGACCCTGATGGTCGGCTCGGAATAGCCTGGGAAGAGGCTCAGGAACTGTTTCTGCACGGGCCGCCCACGTCCCCAATCCTCGAAGCGGATCAGCCCCGTTCCTGCATCGGTCAGCTTGTCATCGCGGTGATCACTGAAGACGATGGTCCTCGGCTTCAGCCTCGCCGGGGCAACGGCTGTAACCGACGGCACCTCCTCGATCCGGAACTCCTCCCCCGCCGAACCTCCCGCCGAGGCAAAAAGTGCTGCAACGGCGATCAGAGCGCGCCTGACGAAAATCTGCAAAGCCATCAATAAACCTGTCCGTTGCGCCAGAAGTAATCCGGATCGATGCGCCGGGGCCTGCGGGGAGCCTCGTCCTCCCACCACCAGCGGAAGCCACGCTCGGGCTCGGCCTGACGGCGTGAGGGCGGAGCGCTCTGGCGCAGGCTGTCGAGCCAGCCTGGCCCTTGGGCATACGGACCGTCCTCATAATAATCCGGTCCGCCACGCTCCTCCCCATCGCTCCAGGGATCCGGATTGCGGAAGGCATAGACCTCGGATTGCGGCACGAGACGGAACTGTGTCTCGGCGAGGCGTCCGAACCAGTTCAAGCGGAAATACTCCATGAAACCTTTCTGCCCGTTCGTCAGCCGGTCGCCCGTATTGAGATCGATCGGCATGGCAATGAGCTGCTTGGCCGCCTGCGGCGATGGCGGGCTGAGCGGAGCCTTCGGCGCATGGTGCTCCCAGGCGGCCTGAAGGATCGACTGGAAGATGGGGGCCGCCACCTTTCCGCCGGTCTGACCGCGCCCCAAAGTCCGGCGCTTGCCGTCTGCGTTGTCATGCCCGACCCAGACGGCAATGGTGACGTCGTTGGTGAAGCCGACGAACCAGGCGTCGTTCTCGTTGTCCGACGTTCCCGTCTTGCCGGCGGCATAGGGAGCGAGCGCCTTCAGGGAACGCGCCGTGCCGCGCTCCAGCACCCCCTGCAGCATCGTCTTCAGCTGATAGAAGGCGGTGGGATCGGCAGAACCGAGCCGCACGAGCGAACTCGCCTTGCGGCTGTAGACGGTCCGTCCGTTCTCCTCCACCGCCTCGATGGCATGGGGCGCCGGCATGGCGCCTTCATTGGCGATCGCCGCATAGAAGGCGGCAAGATCGAGGATGCGCACCGGCTGGGCGCCGAGCACGAACGGGTAATGGGGCGTGCATTCGAGATAGAGCTGCGCCTCGAGAGAGAGCTCGCATACCCGCTTCAGGCTTCTTTCCGGAGTCGACTCGATGCCTCCGTCGAGGAGACGCGCCGTCACAAGGTTCTTGGAATTCTCAAGCGCCCTGCGAAGCGTCATGATGCCGGAGCGTCCGCCGTCGAAATTCTTCGGGCTCCAGTAGTCTCCCGACCTCGCATTCGCCTCGCCACTCACAGGTGGCAGGGTCACAGGCGCATCCCAGATCAGGGTGTTGGGCTGCAGCCCCTTCGACAAGGCAGCGAGATAGGTGAGAGGCTTGAAAGCCGAACCCGGTTGACGATGAGCCTGCGTCGTCCGGTTGAGCTGGCTCAGGGGATAGGAAAAGCCGCCCGTCATGGCGAGGATGCGACCGGTCCTGTTTTCCAGAACGACGGCGCCACCCTGCACGGATGGAGGTGTTCTCAGGTCGGCACGAGCCGTCCCCTTGCCTTTCTGCTCCACGGGCTGAACGCGCACCACGTCATAAAGCTTGAGATCGCGACGGGCCGCTTCCCAGGCATTCAGCGGCAGGACACGCCCGTCGGCAAGACCGACCCGCAGAACACTGGCCCCCGTCTTCCGGTCCTTCCCCTTTTCGATCACCACAGCCGCAGGCCAGTGCACGTCGTAGAGCGGCAATCGCACCGCTTCCAGGGCCTGCTTCCACGCCGGAGAAGCCGGATCCTTCGTGTCGGCGAGCGCCTTAACGGCCTCCGCGAGGTTGGCCTCGGCTCCCTGGTAGCGTTGCCGGCCGACGCTCAACTCGTAACGGGCAAGCCCCTCCTGCAGGGCAGCCTCGGTTTCCTGCTGCAGAGGCGCATTAATGGTGGTGCGCACCGTGTAGCCGCCGGCGGTGAGCTTATCGATGTCGGCGACGGTACGGGCATCGCGGTTGACATGGTCGACGAAGTGGAATCCCATCGTCCTTCGGGTACGTTCGACCGCAACCCGGTTTGGCAGGAAGGCAACAGCCTGCTGCACCTGTTCGGGCTTCAGGAAGCCGTCCTCCTGCATGCGGCTGAGCACATAGGCCATGCGTTCCTGGGCGCGCTCGGGTTTCGTATCGGGATTGTAGTAGTTCGGCCCCTTCGCCAACCCGGCGAGAAGAGCCTCTTCGGCAACCGACAGCCCTTTAGCGCTCTTCCCGAAATAGCTCTGCGCTGCCATCTCGATGCCCCAGGACGAGCGGCCGAGATAGATCGAGTTGAGATAAATCTCGAGGATCTCCGCCTTGCTGAGCACGCGCTCGATGCGAGAGGCTACGATCATCTCCCGCATCTTGCGGTCATAGGTGACATCGTCACCCACGAGCAGGTTCTTTGCCACCTGCTGAGTGATGGTGGAGCCTCCTGCAGGCCGGCCGGAACTGGCCATGTTGCCCATGAAGGCGCGGATCACGCCGCGTTCGTCGATGCCCCGGTGCTGATGGAAGCGCTTGTCCTCCGCCGAGACGAAAGCCTGCTGCACGCTCTTCGGAATGTCCTGCAGGGGAACCCATATGCGCCGGTGGTCGGGCTCGAACACCTCGGCAAACCGCCTGCCGTTTCCGTCCAGGATCACGCTGACACCGGGCAGTTTGAGCCCTTTCAGCTTTCCTGCATCGGGCAGCCCGGCAACGGCGGCGTTGTAATAGGAGATCACCTCGCCAAGATCGACCGGCGAAGGCTCAACCGTCTCTCCTTTGCAGAACTGGCGGTAGCTCGCATGCAGGTCGTTGAAGCTCAAGCCCTGCAGGACCTTCAGGTCCCCGGTCACGGCCTGCGGATCATCCATGGCCGTGGCGATCAGATCGTCGAGATTGATGTCCTCGATGTCGAAAGCCCGGCGCATATGGGTGCAGCCGCTCTTGAGAATCTGCGCCACCTCACCCTGATCCCGGGCGGGATCGAAGCTCGTCTTGACCGTGTCCGGAGCAACGAGAACCTGGCTCAAGGTCAGGGCCGTTGCAAAAACCTTGACGAGGATCGCGCTCATTCCGTCGCCATCATCGGATCAACACCCCACGAGACATCATCAGGCCGAACATTCTGCTCAGGCCCGGCATCGAAACGAATCCTGCATGGGGATTCCTGAACGGAAGCCATACACCAGGGCTGATTTGGGACCGGTCCTAGGAGGAAGATGGGGCGGCCGAGCTTACATCCCAGATGCAGCCGTTGCGGTCACGGCAATGTGTCTCACCCCCGTCCGACGAACGGCATCTTCGTCGCCATGACCGTCATGGTGAGAACATTGGCATCGAGGGGCAAGCCGGCCATGTAGACCACGGCATCGGCCACATGCTTGGGATCGATCCTGGGCTCGGGCGCCAGAGTGCCATTGGGTTGCAGCACGCCTTCCGTCATCCTGGCGGTCATGTCCGTAGCGGCGTTGCCGATGTCAATCTGGCCGCAGGCGATGTCATAGGCACGACCGTCGAGGGACGTCGATTTGGTCAGCCCCAGAACGGCATGCTTCGTCGCCGTGTAGGGCGCCGAAAGCGGCCGCGGGGCGTAGGCCGAAACTGAGCCGTTGTTGATGATCCGCCCGCCCCTGGGGTTCTGATCCTTCATGATCCGGAAGGCTTCCTGCGTACAGAGGAATGTTCCCGTGAGATTGGTATCCACCACCTGCTGCCATTGATCAAAAGGGATCTCCTCCAGCGGAACGGCCGGAGAGCCGATGCCGGCATTGTTGACGAGGAGATCGAGCCTCCCGAAGGCCTGCTTCGTGGCTTTGAATAGGGCTGCGACCGATGAGGGGTCCGTCACATCGGCCGGCACGACGAGGGTTGAGGCACCCTCACCGGCGATTTCCCGCGCCGCAGCTTCAAGGGCCTCCCGCCGGCGTCCCGCCATTACGACGCTGTAGCCGGCCTTCAGAAGGCCCGCACAGATGGCCCGGCCCACTCCGGTGCCGGCGCCCGTCACAATCGCAATCCTGGAGCGTTCCGCCATCCTGCCCTCCCTGGGCCCTAGCCACATCTGCCATGAGAGATGCATTTGGGAGCAGGAACGGCAAGGATGAAAATTCTTCCTGCTCACACCTTTCGATCGTGTGGCCATACGACGGCTGATCTTGATGACCTGCGGAACAGCCAGGCATTCCAGCGCGACTTATATCGCTCAAGTTCAGGGAACCGGCCAAGCTTTCCTGCGTTCGCATGGTGCTACTCGGAAAGGAATCCGTCATGCGCAATCATGTCCTAAACTCGGCTGCTCTGTTGACTCTCCTGGCTCTTCCCCTTGCTGCCTGCCAGAGCGGCACGACCGCAGGCGCTGCCGGCGGCGCCGTAACCGGTGCCATCGTCGGTGGACCTGTCGGCGCGGTGGTCGGCGGCGTCGCCGGTGCGGCGGTAGGCGGCGTGCTCTCGGCCGAGGAATCGACCCGCGTCCGCAGCTATGTGGTCACGGAGCGGCGTCCTTCGATCCGCGTCTCCGAGCAGGTGGTCGTCGGCCAGCCCCTGCCGCCGCGCGTCAGACTCTACTCCGTTCCGCCGACCGTCGGCCTGCGGAACAACTATAGCTACACGGTCGTGAACGATCAGACCGTACTCGTCGATCCGCAGACCCGGACTGTCGTCCAAGTCATCGAGTGATCAGGCAGCATCCTCAGGAAACAAGAAAGGCGGCTCTCAAAAGCCGCCTTTCTTGTTCGTAATCTCCAAACGGATCAGTCGTCCATGTCGAGATGCGTCATCAGGATTTCTCGTTTCCCGGCGTGGTTTGCGGGTCCGACGATGCCCTCCTGCTCCATGCGTTCCATGAGCGAGGCGG
>NZ_JAFEMD010000071.1 GCF_016892765.1 Microvirga arvi | reverse complement strand
CGGGGCAGCATGGCCGGTCCCATGGCATTGAGAGTGCCCTGATCGAGATCCCGCGTAAGCCACAACGCCAAGGCTGCCAGAAGCACGAGGGTCGCTCCGGCGATCAGGTTCTGTGGTCCTCGGACAAGGCCAAGGCTCGAGCGGGCTGAGTGACGTTCCTGAAGCCCGGCCGTCGGTGCATTCACCGTCGGATCCATACGCGTTCCTCCTGAAAATGCCGTTGCTTCTTGTGAGCACCAGGTTTGCCGCGGCCAGAATCACATCTTCCATGGAAGTTGGCATGCATTAATACGTGCCAAAGGAGACCCCTTATGTCAACCATCCATTCATACTTGCATGGAAGTGGTTAGGTAGGGCAGAATGAAGCAGGAGGGCATGCTGGTGGACAAGCTGCACATGCGGGCAAGGCAGGAGCCCGAAAAGAAACCGTCGCTGGTCGAGGACGCCTACAAGGCGCTCAAGGACGCGATCCGCAACAATGTCTTTCCGCCCGGATACCAAGGCTCGGAGCAGGAGATTGCCTTGCGGCTCGGCATGAGCCGGACGCCCGTTCACGAAGCGATCATCCGGCTTCAGGAGGATGGCCTCGTTCGCGTGCTCTCCAAGCGAGGCGTCACGGTTTGCCCACTCGCCCCAGAGGACATCCGAGAGATCTACGAGGTGATCATCGCAATCGAGGCCATGGCGTCCGAGCTGCTTGCCGCTCTGCCTGACGAGGAACGGCAACTCGTGGCCGACGAACTCGAGGAAGCGACGTCAGACATGGAACAGGCTCTCCGGGACGATGACCTCCTCGCGTGGGCTGCGGCGGACGACCTGTTCCACCGGACCTTGGTGGAGCGCTGTGGCAACAGCCGGATTCGCAGAATCGCCCAGACGTTGACCGACCAAGCCCACCGGGCGCGGATGCTCACGCTCAAGCTCCGGTCCAAACCGACCGGCTCGATCGCCGCCCACAGGGACATTATCGCTGCGATCCGGAAGGGCAAAGCCGCCGAGGCCCACCAACAGGCCCGCCAACATCGCATCAGCGCCCGCGATGAACTCGTTCCGCTGATCGTGAGCGTCGGCATCAAGCATCTGTGACGTATCCACTCGAAAGGAAGACGGCTCCATGGAGATCCACATTGCAGGGACGTTTCCGACGAAGCAGGCTTCGGCCGACGCATTCACGGGAACGGTTTGGCACGATCCGATCATCGATGCCCCGCCGCCCGCCAGACTTCGGGCGAACCGTGTCACGTTTGAGCCCGGTGCGCGGACGGCCTGGCATACCCACCCCCTCGGCCAGACCCTTTACGTGATCCTAGGCGTCGGGCGCGTGCAAACCTGGGGCGGGCCGGTCAAGGAGATCAAGGCTGGCGACACCGTGTGGATTCCACCGGGCGAGAAGCACTGGCATGGGGCTTCGCCTGCCACCGGAATGGTCCACATTGCCATGCAAGAGGCCCTGGATGGCAGCCATGTTACCTGGATGGAACATGTCACTGACGAGCAGTACGGCGTGACGCCCGAGGCTTGAAACTGCCGGTCAACCGCTGATCACATCGCCAATTCACGCATGACCTTGATCAGGTCCGACTTGCCCTCGTAACTAATGCCGGACCCGACGCAATGTTAGGCGACATCTGGTGCCACCATGCGGGATGATGATCAGCTGAACCGAGCAAACACGTCCCAAGATATCGGATCTGTCACATTGCTGAGCGAACCGTCCCACCTCCGGCAAGCTTCGCGGCCAGACGCACGGCGTTCTCCAGGGCACCGGTCGACGCAACGCCCTTGCCGACGATGTCGAATGCAGTTCCATGGGCTGGAGTCGTGAAGACAGCCTCAAGGCCTGCTGTGACTGTGACCCCTCGGTTGAAACCCCGCAGCTTCGTCGCGATCTGGCCCTGATCATGGTACATGGCGACAACCCCGTCGTACTCACCCGCAAACGCTTTCAGATAAACCGTATCGGCTGGGAACGGGCCGCGGCAGTCGATGCCACTTTCCGCCGCCGCTGCGACTGCGGGGGTGATGATCTCGATCTCCTCGCTGCCGAACAGGCCTCCCTCTCCGGCATGAGGATTGAGAGCCGCAACTGCGAGGCGCGGCCGAGCAAAGCCTGCGCGCCGCATGGTTCGATCAGCAAGCCCGATGGCATCCGTGATGCTCTGAGAGGTGATCTGGTCAAGGGCTTGTCGCAAGGAGACATGTGAGGTCACACGCGACATCCATTGATTGTCGAGAACATTCATCTCCGAGAAATAGCCGCGATGTTCCAGGAGATGGGCGAACATCTTGTGCTCGTCGGGAAAACGCCAGCCTCCGGCATACAGCGCTGCCTTGTTGAGCGGGGCGAAGGTGATCGCATCCACCTTTCCCCGGCGCGTCATGGCGACGGCATCGGCCAAGGTTTCACCCGTCAAGCGCCCCGACTCCGCTGACATCGCGCCGCGCGGCAGCCCTGCCGGATCGGTGTTCTTGAGATCGATGATCGGAACGTCTGGACGGCTCCAGTCGATCTCATCGACGGAGGAAACGGCGTGCCATGACAACGAGACCCCAGCGTCACGCATGCCCTGCTCCAGCACCCGCACGTCACCCACGACGACGAGACGACCCGCATCGCTCAGACGCCCGTCCGACAGGACTCGGGCACATAGCTCTGGTCCTATACCCGTACAGTCACCGAGGAGGAGCGCAATTCTTGGCAGAATCTGCCTGTCAGCATCCAAGGTCGCCACCTTCAAGCCCCTTCGCATGGGTCAGCCCGTATTGGACAGTCATTCGCCCGCCCGAGACCGACATCAGCAACTCACTTACCGAGCATGGCAATCCAGCTCAGATAGTCAATCGAAGATTGTTGACAATTTACGAAAATGTCTAAACCCTGAAGCTGTAGCAATTCAGGTGGCAGCAATGGATATTCCCCTGTTCGAACATCATGCTTCCATGCCGCCGCTGCGCCCCCACGGCCGTCTGTTGATGGAGGGCTTCACCTATAGAACGATCCGCACATCAGGCGCGGAAATCAACGTCGCCATGGCGGGAAACGGGCCGCCGCTCCTTCTCCTTCACGGTAATCCGCTGACTCATGTGAGCTGGCATAAGATCGCCCCAAGCCTCGCGGAGAGCTTCACGGTTGTCGCACCGGATCTGCGCGGCTATGGCGACAGCTCGAAGCCTGACGGCGGCTCGGACCATGAAGCCTATACATTCCGGTCCATGGGACAGGACAACATGGAGGTCATGGCGGCTTTGGGCTTTGAGTGTTTCTCGGTCGCTGGCCATGATCGAGGCGCGCGGGTTGCCTTCCGTATGGCACTGGATTACCCCGAGCGCATCGAGCGCGTTGCCGTTCTGGACATCGTGCCAACGCACCATGTGCTGACCAACGTGACCCTCGGATGGGGCCTGGAAGCCTATCACTGGTTCTTCATGGCGCAGAAAGCACCCTTTCCGGAAAGGCTGATCTGCGCCGACCTCGACTATTACATCCGCTACAAGCTCAATAAAAAGGGCGTCGGTCTCGAAATCTTCTCACCCGAGGCCATGGCTGAATATGTGCGTTGTACGACGCCGGAACAGATCCATGCCGTCTGCGAGGATTACCGGGCAACCGTGACGCTCGATCTTGCCATGGATCAGGCGGACTTCGGCGTGAAGACAATCGGCTGCCCCGTCCTGGTCCTGTGGGGATCGAACAGCCACTGTGGCCGACACTTCAAGCCGCTCGATGCCTGGTCCCCATGGGCGCCGGACCTCAGAGGCTGGGCAATCCCCACGGGCCACTATCCTGCCGAGCACCGGCCGGATCTCGTTTATTCCACGTTCTGGGAGTTCTTTACGGGAAGCGAGCCGCTGCCGTTTCGAGAGGATGCGGATGGAGCCGTAGCGCCATAATGCGGAACATCGATGCCGCCGCCGCGAAGCAACTCGTCCACTCACAAGCGGAAATGGCCTTCCTGGATGTTCGTGAGCATGGCCCCTATGGGGAAGGACATCCTCTTCTGGCCGTATGGTGCCCCTACAGCCGGCTAGAGCTTATGGCTCCGTCCCTGGTTCCCAACCCGAAGGTGCCCCTCGTTCTGATCGATGGCGGTGACGGCATTGCAGAGAAAGCGGTGATGCGATTGGAGCAGATGGGCTACCAAGACGTGATGGTGGTAGCGGGAGGCACCAAGGCATGGCTGGAGGCAGGCTACACCCTGTTCGAAGGAGAGCACGTCCCGAGCAAGACGTTGGGGGAACTCGCCGAGAGAGCCTACCATCCGAACACCATAAATCCGGAGACTTTGGCCGAATGGCAAAGAGATGCTCATTCCCATCTCCTGTTCGACGTCCGCCCGCCCGCCGAACATCGTAAGATGACTATACCAGGGGCTTGCTGTCTCCCGAATGGCGAACTCCCGCACCGGCTGTCTGCTGCAATCCCCGACACGTCTGTTCCGATTGTTCTCACCTGCGCCGGGCGCACCCGCAGCCTCATCGGGGCGATCAGCCTGAAATTCCTTGGGATCGGAAACCCTCTCTACAGTTTGCGAAACGGCACTCAAGGATGGGCGATTGCCGGGTTCGATCTCGATCGCGGTCGGGAACCTGGAGAACTCCCGCTCCTGTCCTCTATGGATCTTCAGGCGAGTCGCAGTCGCGCACATGATTTCGTGCAAGCGGCTGGTATACCGGTGATTGGAATGGACGACCTCTTCGCATTGGCGGCAGATCCGAGCCGCACGCTCTATCTGTTCGACGTGCGCAGTGCCGAGGAGTTCACGGCCGGACATGTGGCAGGCGCAACGCATGCGCCATGCGTCCAGATCGTGCAGGCCAGCGATCGGTGGATTGGCGTGCAGCGTGCGCGCATTGTGCTTGCGGACGACACAGGCTTGCGGGCCTCCCTCGCCGCATACTGGCTCCGCCAGCTGGGTCATGAGGCCTATGTGCTGCCTGATGCGGATGCCCCTCTTGCTCCTGAAGGTTGGCAGTTCCCGAAACTTTCGCGCTCTACGCAGCGTCCCCTGTTGCAACGGCTATCAGTCCAGGAAACGGCAGAAGCCGTTGTCTATGGCGATGCGATCCTTCTCGATCTTCGCCCATCCTCCGAGCACCGGCGCGAGCACCCCGCAGGAAGCCGCTGGGCGATTCGGCCCGAGCTGAAGATGTCTCTCGGCTCTTGGCAAGGATGCATATGCCTGATCGCAGATGAGGAAGAGGTTGCCAGCCTCGCGGCGATTGATCTGCACGAGATGGGATATGAGGTGCGGCTCGTGAGCGGAGGCCTCCCAGCCTGGAAAGCCGCCGGACTTGCGACCGAGACAGGATGGCCGGTTTCCACATTGCCGGCGATCGATTTTCTCGCCTTCGTTCATGACAGGCATGATGGCAATCTCGACGCGGCTCGCCGCTATCTTGCCTGGGAAACGGGCCTAGTGGATCGGCTTGATCCCCAGGAGCGCGCCACGTTTCTGCTGAGATAAAGGGGGGGGCACGGCAGCCCGCCCCTTCGCTGCCGTGCCCCGTTGCCGCTGCAACCGCAGGCTCACGCGACCGCGCGTGTCTTCTCCTCCATTCCGCGAATGATGGCACGGGTCATGTCTTCGGTCCGCCCGCGACCGCGAATGTCGCCGGTGCGGCTCGCCGGATCCAGCAGAGCCTGCGCCGTGGCTCGCTCCATGGCAGCAGCGGCCGCCACCGCCTCCGGAACATTGCGGGCCCGCCCCAACCAGTCGAAGAGCATACGAGTCGATTCGATCATGGCGTAAGGATTTGCGATGCCTTGGCCGGCTATGTCAGGCGCCGAACCGTGAGTTGCCTGAGCCATGGCAATATTGCCCTCGCCGATGCAAAGGCCCGGAGCCATGCCGAGCCCTCCAACCAATCCCGCCGCTTCGTCGGAAAGGATGTCGCCGAACATGTTGGTGGTCACGACCACGTCGAAGCTTTGCGGATCCCGGACGAGACGCATAGCAAAGGTGTCGACGATCACGTCATCGACGAGCACATCCGGGTACTCCTTCGCGGCGCGCCGACACTCTTCCACAAACATGCCGCATCCGAGTTTGAAGACCGTGTCCTTATGAACGAAGGTCAGGTGTTTGCGCCGGTGGCGGGCCAACTCGAGAGCAGCCTTGGCCACGCGATAGCTGCCCGCACGCGTGATGACGCGCACCGAAATCGTCACATCCTCGGTCGGGCGGAATTCGCCCGAGCCGGCGACAACGTTGCGGTCGGGCTGGAAGCCTTCGTTGTTCTCACGGACAATGATGAGGTCGACGCCATCATGGAGACAGCCGATATCCGGATAGGATCGGGTGGGCCGCACATTGGCAAAGAGATTGAAGTGCTTGCGGAGGATCGGGTGCGGGTTGATTGCTCCCGGCCCCTTTGGATAGGCACGGTGTCCGATAGGTCCAAGAATCCAGCCGTCGAGTGTCGACAACGTTTCGAGTGTGCCTTCCGGCATAGTGGAGCCATGGGTATCCAGAGCTCTCCGGCCAATGGGCATCGGCAGCCAGTCGATAGACAGATTATGCTGCCGCGCAGCCGTCTTAGCCACCTCTACAGCGGCCGGGACCACCTCGTGCCCGATGTCGTCGCCTTCCAGAATGCCGATCTTGAGAGTCTTGCTGCTCACTGTTTGTCTCCGTTTCTGGTCCCGCGATGCCGGCCAGTCTGGCCGCCTGATGGCCGAAAATCTTTGTGATGAAATGGCAGTGCTGGCCCTTGCAGGCTCTTAGCACAGTATCGGGATCCGGCTCCGCCGAACCCCTGCTTGGGTGATGTGATGAGGCGATCCGCTCAGGCCTCGACGCGGAGCTGATTCGTCAGCTGCTCGATGGACTTGAGCGTTTCAAGATCCCGCACCATAGCGACGACATCCTCGGCCCTCTGGCGTGGGAAGCGGGCAAACTCCGCACATTGCCGGAACTTGTCGGCCACCTCATCATAGGTCATCGGATTGACCGGGCTGCCCTTGCCGAAATCAGCCCGGCCAGACACCTTGCGTCCGTCGGCGAGTTCGATGTCGATGATCGTCGTCATTTTGTGGTAGCCGGCGTTTTCAGCCTCTTCATCGAGGACGAAATCAACCTTCTCTATCATCGCCTTCACATCTGGACGCAGAACCACCTCGTCCGTGAACTCGTTCAGCCCGGCCCTTCCCTCTAGGAGGAGAATGGCCATGCAGAACTCCATGGAAAATTTAGCCTGGAGCTCGTTGGTTGGACGATGGTGGATCAGTGCGTTTGGCATGTTGGAATTGGTACCGACGCGAACCCGCCGGACATCTTCTGCGCGAATTCCATTCTTGCGGATGAGCCTGAGCATTTCAGTCATGCCCGGATGGGTTAGGGAGCCTGACGGATGCGGCTTGATGGAGATGCCAGGTTCGGCGAATGTCCAGGGCGCACCGAGCTTGTCCACGATAGCATTCGGGTCGAAGCCGCCTCCTGCGGCCCGGAAGAAGCCGCGTGGGGCTTCTAGGATCTTGTCGGTGGCTGTCCAGCCATAGTTCGCAAACTGAGCCGCTGCGACGCCGCTCTCGGACGAGCGACCCGCATGGAACGGCTTCGTCATCGTGCCGAAGTTCTCACGTAGGCCAGCAGACTGGCTGCCTGCAATCGAAAGTGCCCTGTTCGTTGTCTCCGCATCCAATCCCATCAGGCGGGACGTAGCGGCGGCGGCAGCGAAGGTTCCGCATGTTGCCGTGGCGTGAAAGCCCGTCTGGTAGTGCCGAGGATTGATCGCTTCGGCGATTTTGCATTCGACCTCCACTCCAAGATGATAGGCCATCATGACCGAGCGTCCGTCCGCGCCGACCATTTCACCAACAGCAAGAGCCGCCGGAAGCGCCGGCGCAGTCGGATGGGTGAGAAGGCCGTAGACACGATCAGCCGCGACAGCTAGCTGGGTATCGTCATAATCGTCGGCATGAATTCCCACACCGTTGGCGAAAGCAGCGAAACGCGGCGCAACACGCAGGGACGTACCTATCACGGTCGAAGGACCGGCTCCCAGTCCGAGATCAGCCAGATGCCGCCGGACGAGTTCGCCTGATTTCGCAACTGAGCCGGAGAGGGCCAGACCGATGCCGTCGAGAATGGACTTCTTGCCGAGTTCAACGACGTTATGCGGAAGATCCGCGGCAGTCGTGTTGCAAACAAAATCGGCGACATACCACGTGAGCGCGCGATCCTCGGTTCCGATTTTCGTGTCCATATTCTTCCTTCCCTCGTGTTCGCTCATTCGGGCTAATTTCCCTCCGGAGCATTTGATAGTTACTGTTTATTGTCAACAATCTTTTGCAGACTGGCATTGGAACGCGGTATCATTTAAAGGTAGCTCCAACACAGTGGTGACGGCACAATGGACGACACAATTCTAGATCCAGCGCTGGGGCTCCGAATTCGACGGACGGAATCTCTGACCTCACTCATCAGACGCGAACTTGAGCGTATGATCGAAGTCGGAGAGCTTAAGGCTGGTGATCGCCTTAACGAGAATGCACTGGCGGCCAAGCTTGGCGTGAGCCGTGGCCCCATCAGGGAAGCCTGTCGCGGCCTTGAGCAGAGCGGCTTGGTACACGTCATCGTCAATCGCGGCGTCTTCGTCAGAGAGATCAGCAACCACGAAGCGGCTGAGCTCTATGACATCCGCGCCGCACTCTATGCCCTCGCAGGGAGGCTCTTGGCTCCGAAGATCACCAAGAAGCAGGTTGCGGAACTGCGACGGATGGTCAGCCAGATGGAAGATGCCGCCGACAAGGGCGAACTCAACGTCTTCTATCCCCTCAACGTGCGCTTCCATGAGGCGATCGTGCAGTTCAGCGGCAACGGACGGCTCCTCAGCATATCCACCTCCGTACACCGCGAGATGCATCTGTTCCGGCGCCGGACGCTCGACATGCCGGGTCGGATGAAGATCTCCAATTCGGAACATCGGGCGATTGTTGACGCATTGGCCGCGAAGGACGGCAATGCAACGGCTCAGTTGATGGAAGATCATGTCCTGAAAAGCCGAGAGCTCCTCTTTGGCCCTATGGGAACACCCGTAGACTGAGCCGCACCGACTCAGTCCCAAAGATCATCGCCTGGTTACCGTGCGATAGGCAGCCGCTGGCCTCCCAATACCGGTAGCCGGTTAGCGATGATGACCACCGCGAAAGAGATCACGAGCAGCATGATCCCGAGCACAGAAATTGCTCCAAGGTCACCGCTTTCGTTTAGATCATAAATAATGACCGAGACTAATTTTGTTTCTGACGTCGTCAGCAGGATCGTCGCTGAGAGCTCGCGAATGGTGCCGATGAATACGAAGCACCACGTGGCGATAACGTTTGAACGCAGCAACGGGGCCGTGATCAGGCGCAAGGTGGTCATTCGGTTTCCACCCAGGATCCGGCTTGCCTCCTCCAATTCAGGATGAACACTCTTGAAAGCGGAGGACAGCTGTTGATAGCCCGCAGGCATCTCGATCGTCAGAAAGGCGATGAGAAGGATCCAGAGAGTCCCGTACAGCATGAGGTTCGGGTTCGAATAACTTAGGAAGAGGCCAACACCGAGAACAATGCCAGGAATGGCGACAGGTGCGGTCGCAAGATAGCCGAGCATCTGGCTTCCGGGGACCGACCGCCGGGTTACAAGATAGGCTATCACGAGAGCGATTGCCGTTCCGATGGTTGCTGTCATAAATCCGAGCAGGAAGGTATTGCGAAGCGCGAGTTTCGTGGCCGAAAACTCGAAGAAGACGAAGTTCACATGGTGGAGCGTGAAGCTGCTCCAGGTCAACGGTTCAGCAACCGTCCGGGTGAGCGCTGTCTTGATAAGAGCTGCATATGGAAGCAGAACGGTTAGCAGCAGAACGGCGACCACGAAGGCGATGGCAAGCCAGCGCCAGCGCCCTAGTTTCGAAATTCTAGGGTCGCTGTTCTTTCCTCCAAGGGTCGTATAACCACGCCGTCCCAAGATCCTGGCTTGCCCCCACAGCAGCATCACCGTGACGATGAGCAGAGGCAGTGCTGCAGCCGCGGCAAGCCCTGGCTTCGGCGGGTATTGGAACAGGCTCCAGATTTTCGTGGTTATCACATGGAAGCCAGCCGGAAGCGCCAGGATTGCAGGCGAGCCGAACATAGTGAGCGCTTGAAGAATAGCGATCATCGTGCCGGCGAGGATCGCCGGGAGCACGAGCGGGATCGTCACACGCCGTAAGGTTGTTGAGAGCTGCCCACCAAGCATCGACGAGGCATCCTCAAGATCAGACGGAACGCGCTCCAATGCATTGACTACAAGAGTGAAGACATAGGGAAACGTGTAGCAGGCGATCGCGAAAACCAACCCCGTAAAGGTGTAGATATCGACAAGGTACTCGTAGGCCTCCAAACCAAAAAGGCTGCGATAGGCCACGTTGATGAGGCCGCTGTTGGGAGCAGCCAGAATTTCCCATGCGATTGCTCCGAGAAACGGGGGTGTCACAAAGGAGGCCGTGACAAGAGCTCTGATTGCCGTGCGCCCCGGTAGGTCGGAGCGGGCAACAAGCCATGCGAGGGGTGTTGCAGTCATGCAGGAAAGAGCCCCGACACCAAGGGCCATCCCAAGCGCCGTCAGAAAGGGACGGCGCAGGGTTGGATCGGTTACCAGGGCAGAAAAGTTGGCCAGACTGAACTGGCCGTTCTGGTCCAAGATGCTGTAGTAGGCGAGCCAGAAGAGGGGCAGGATGACAAGAAGGCCCAGCACCAATGCCAGCACGATGAAGATCGGTCGAGATAGGTCGATACGTCCGCGCCGTGCCGGCATCGGAAGGGAAATCGAGACGCTCATGAACTGCTCCGGAAATCTAGCCCGCTCTACTACGCGATGCCGTTGATCAGGTACCGAAGTTCACTTCATACTTTTTCTTGAGATCTTCGATCTGAGGCTCGAGCTTTGCTGGATCAGAGTAGAGAATTTTAATTTTAGACAGAGGAGTCCGCCCCTCCTTCTCCTTCACCTCCGGATGGAATGAGCGTAGGCCACCGACATCGCTGATCAGCTGCTGGGTATCTTTGGAGAACAGGAAGGCGTAGAACAATTTCGCTGCGTTCGGATGCGGAGCGTTCTTCAATAATCCCGCATGTCCAATGGCAATCGGTGTCCCTTCCGTGGCATAGACGACCTCAACTGGAACGCCTGACTCCTTGAGCATGAACATGTTGTACTCGTTTCCATCCGCCATGATAGAGCGTTCGCCCTGGGCCAGCTTTTTCGGCGGCTCCGTAGACGACTGCACCTGCATGATGCGCTGCTTACCGAGCTTCTCGAAGTAATCCCAGCCTAAAGCTTCACTCAAGGCATGAGTGCCGGTCATGATGGTGCCGCTATAGCCCGGGTGAGCCTTGACGATTCGGTTGCGCCACTTCGAGTCAAGAAGATCCGCGTGGCTTTTTGGAGCATCCTCCTTTTTTACCTGAGTTGTGTTGTAGCCGATCACCGAGAGATGTGCGCGATAGGCTGCGAACTGTCCGTCGGGATCCTTGACCTGAGCCGGCCATGATTTGGCGACATCGCTCGGCACTGCGGGCTGTAGCCAGCCTTGCCGTTTGAACAGAATGAAATGCACGGCGTCAGAGGTTTCAATCACATCCGCCTTGTGGATGTTTGAGCCATATTCCTGACTGATGCGCTGGAAGACGCGCTCGGACCCGGATCGCTCAACCTGCACCTTAATACCTGGGTATTTGGCCTCGAACGCGCTGCCCACCTTCTCGGAGACCTGCACGTCTGTAGCCGTATACCAGACAACCGATCCTTCCTTCTTAGCGGCCTCAATCATCTCCTGATTGGGTTCATAGGGTGCAGGTGCCTGTGCCCAGGCGAGTCCACCGGCACTGAGGAGCGCGATGCTGCTGACGAGCGCTCCGCTCAGAACAGTTCTGCGATTCATCATGTCTTTCCTCCCTTAGTGTGCAAGCGCGCGGCAGTGCTCCGGCGGAAGATGGAGCCAGACCGCTTGCCCTTGTGGGACCGCGATATCCGCTGGAGTTACCGTGCGGATTGCGTCCCCATTGCTCAGCGTGACCAGATAGTCGCGATGAGATCCGAGATAGACCTGACGGGTGACTGTGCCAGGCACCCAGTTCGTCTCCCCTGGCGCAGGAGCGCTGGTGACGAGATTGATGTCATGGTGACGGATGGCAACGGAGGTTGGGCCTTGAGCGGCAAAGTCCCCGCTTCCGCAGCGCAGCACGACGCCTCCTACATCCACGACATCACCGGACAAACGATCGCCCTTCAAAACGTTGGCACCGCCAATGAAATGCGCCACGAACTCCGATCGCGGCCTCTTGTAAATGTCTTCTGGGGAACCAGCCTGCTCGATGCGTCCCTGGTTCATCACGACAATCAGATCGGCTGTCGTCATTGCCTCCGATTGATCATGAGTGACATAAACGGTCGTGTATCTGTACTGGTCGTGCAGACGTCGGATCTCGAAGCGCATCTCCTCACGGAGATTGGCATCTAGATTGGACAAGGGCTCGTCTAACAGAAGCGTCTCCGGCTCGACAACGAGCGCGCGAGCCAACGAGACGCGCTGCTGCTGACCGCCCGACAGTTCGCCAGGATAACGGCTTGCAAGAGCCTTGAGCTTGGCCACATCGAGAATGGCTTCAACGCGCCGGACGATGTCCTCGCGGGACATTTTGCGGAGCCGCAACCCGTAAGCCACGTTTTCAAACACGGTCATGTGTGGCCAGAGCGCATAGCTCTGGAAGATCATGGACATATTGCGCCGCTCGGGGGGCTCACTGCGTTCAGGGGACGAAACCATACGTCCGCCGACTCTGATCTCCCCTTCGCTAGGCTCTACGAACCCAGCAATGAGGCGCAGAGTTGTGGTTTTCCCACAGCCAGAAGGTCCCAGCAGGCAGACCAGCAGTCCTTTTGCGACTGATAGGTTTACGTCTTTGACTGCCGGATGTGCGCCATACATTTTGGAAAGACGCGTAAGCTCGAGATAGCTCATCTCACCTCCCAATTTTGCCGACACTGCCGGCCCAGCACCTCTCCGGGCGCTCGTAAGGTGAGCTTCAGCGACATATCTCGGATTGTCAACAATCTACTTTTCGCAAATCTCGTTTGATGCCGCTCTTTTGAGTGAAATCAGTATAAAAATGAACAAGTCAAAGTGCTCCCCAACGAGAGTGCACACGGACAGGACCCACACATAGGTGGGTAGGAGGGGCTAGCCCAAGCTACGCTTAATCGAACTTTGGTGAGGCGGATCTGTTTCTACAACGCTCAACAAACGGTCACGAGCAGAGGTGACATGCCGCCAATGCGCCTCATGAGCCCAGGCCGGATCCCGAGCGGCAATGGCGGCGACTATCTCACGGTGTTCCTCGTTTGAAACTGCCAACCCACCGCCCTGAACAAGGCTGCGAGCGCGGAAAAGGTGCAACTTCTTGACGAAGCTTCGGTATTGCTGCGCGAGCATGGCATTCCCGGCGGAATCCACAATGAACTCATGAAAGGCAAGGTTGAGCGGGTAATAGGCCTCGAAGTTGCGCTGGCTGGACGCCTCCTCCATCTCGGCAACAAACCGGTTCAGGCGTTGGAGTTGATCTGCCGTCACGCGTTTAGCAAGAAGCTTGCCGGCCAGACCGAACAAGGCTGAGCGGATCTCGTAGACTTCTCTGACCTCTTGAACCGACAGGCGGCGAATGAAAGAGCCGCGGTTTCGTACCGAGATTATGAGCCCTGACCCTTCCAGGGCGCGGATCGCCTCACGAATAGGCCCCCTGCTCGTGCCCAATACCGATGCCAGCTTAAACTCGTTGATACGCTCCCCGGGAGCAAAGCTTCCGCTAAGGATGAGCCGCTCAACCTCCCGCTCGACGGCAGTGGCAAGGGACGAGGTGCGGAGCACGGCCAATTCATCAGAGGGGGATCTCAACATGAAACAGAATACCTTCAGAAGGATCGTATGGATCGTCCAGCATACAACGTTTTTCGTCAACTGTTGACAATTTTTGCAGGAGCATTCATCAACCTTGGAGGGCTCTGTCGGAGCTACATTCCTTTGAATATCGGGAGAATTATAGAGATGGATTCCGCAGCTATTGACAAATCGAAGATCACGCAACTTCTCGCGAACTTCGTTGTCAACTCCAAGCCCGACGACATCCCCGAGCATGTCTACACGGAAGCGACACGCTCGTTTCTGAACTGGGCCGGCTGCGCGGTTGGTGGCTCGATCCATCTTACCCTCGACCGCACGCTTGCCGCCATCCGTCCGTTCGCAGGCGAAGGGCAGGCAACCGTTCTTGGCCGCGGCGAAAAGCTGGATTTGCTCCACGCGGCTCTGTTGAACGGCATCTCGTCTCACGTCTTCGATTTCGATGACACCCATCTCAGAACAATTATCCATCCTGCCGGTCCTATCGCGTCGGCCCTGCTGCCACTGGCCGAAACACGCCCCATGACCGGCCGTGAATTTCTTCATGCGTTCATCCTTGGCGTGGAGGTCGAGTGCAGGATCGGAAATTCCGTTTACCCTGAGCACTACGACCGGGGATGGCATATTACAGGCACGGCAGGTGTCTTCGGTGCAGCAGCAGCCGCAGGGAAGATCCTTGGATTGAATGCGCAGCAGATGACTTGGGCACTCGGCATCGCGGCGACGCAATCCTCCGGCTTGCGTGAAATGTTCGGGACGATGTGCAAGCCGTTCCACCCTGGACGGGCTGCACAGAATGGGCTTCTTGCCGCTCATCTCGCCGCCCAGAATTTCACCAGTTCCGACCGCGGCATCGAAGCTCCCCGCGGGTTCGCACATGTTTTGTCGACGAAATTCGACCCTGCCGAGATCACAGAAAAGCTTGGGGATACCTGGGAAATCTCCCTCAACACCTACAAGCCCTTCGCCTGCGGCATCGTCATCCACCCGGCATTGGACGGCTGCATCCAGCTGAGAAACGCCCATGGCCTGAAAGCCGAGAACATCGCGTCCATCGACCTGAAGGTTCATCCGCTCGTCCTCGAGCTGACAGGCAAGACAGAACCCAGGACCGGTCTTGAAGGAAAGTTCTCGGTCTATCACTCCTGTGCGGCTGCTATCGTGTACGGCCGCTGCGGCGAGCATGAATATGCCGATGAGGTGGTCATAGACCCACAGATCGTGGCCCTGCGCCGCAAGGTACGGGCCGAGGCAGAGAAGGGCATCCACGAGGATCAGGTGAGGGTCGCGATCACCACAACGGACGGAAAGGTCCATGAGCTTTTCGTCGAGCACGCGATCGGGAGCCTTGATCGTCCGTTAAGCGATGAGGAACTTGATCACAAGGTTCGCGATCTCTGCGAACCCGTTTTGGGAGCCTCCGGCGCGGACCGCTTCATTGCGCTCTGCCGAAATGTTGCAAACTCCTCAACTCTTGCATCGATCATCGAAGCGGGCATTCCAACACGGTAAAATTGAAAGGGCAGGCTCCACGCGGAAGCCTGCCCTTGATCAAGCTGTACCCTTTCAACGCAGAGCGCAGGCAGATCACCTGCGCTCTTTGTTTATTCAGCTTCGAAACTTCTCGATTCCGGCAAGGGTCGGGGTGTCGAAGAGGCTCTCGCACCAATGCGCGAGAGCATCGGCCTGGGTCTCCGTCCAACCGCCATATCGCGTATTAGCCCGGAATTTCGCGAGGATTTCCCCGCGGGATAGCGGCTCGCGGGCACCGCCCCGCATATGAGGTTGATGCGCGCTGCGGATGCTTCCATCCCTGAGCGTCGCGGCAACGGTTCCGGTGTAGTTTCGCGGATATTCGTCATTCGGGTCGATCTCGTACCTCACCTTCTGAGCAAGTGCCAGGATCACGGGATCTGAAATTTTCAGTTCGGTGAACTGCTCGAGGCCAGCCGCCTGATCGACAAAGCCGGCTGCGACCCCAAATGGAACACTGAACTTCGCGGAATAGGGCGTCGAGGGACGGCGCTTTTCGGCAAGCGGTTCCCACAATCTATGGACAGTGCCCTCACCGACTTTGCAGACAATATCCTCGATCTCATCAGGCCTCACCCCTTCCCGCGCCAGGCGGATGGCACAGTCGATGAAAGGCTGAACCATCGTACCGCAAGCATATGGTTTGAAGGCAATTCGGGCTGCCTTCCACTCGTTTCCGAGATCAGACGTGATCCGCGAGTAATCTGGCGGGATCTCAGGAACGCCGAAGGCGTAGAAGAAGCCATGCTCTCCCTCGAAGACTGTTCGAGGCCCCTTGAACCCTGCGCGTCCGAGCGATGCAGCCCGCAGCCCTGCCTGCGCCGCCCAACCGGGATGGATACGCTTCGTCCATGTACCCTCGGCCAAGTACTCGATGATGCCGGAGGCAAAACTTCCGGCCACTCCCAGGGCATCGACAAATTGGGTTGGAGAAAGACGCAGCGCCGTGCTCACGCCGGCAGCCGCGCCGATTGCTCCTATGATCGCAGTGGGATGAAATCCCGCCCGGTGCTGAGCCGTTGGAGCGACTATGGCCATGCGGCACATGAGTTCTGCGCCGACGGCTATTCCACGCAACGCGTCTTGACCCGTTCTTCCATGGCGCTCGCAGGCAGCCAGCACTGCAGGCACAATGACGGCGCTGGTGTGTACAGGTGTGCCCTCAAACGTGTCGTCGTAGTCTTCCCCGTGAGAGGCGGTTCCATTGATCAGGGCCGCACCAGCAGCATCATAGCCGCGCGCATGCCCGAAAGCCGTGCAGGCTCCCTCCCCTTCCCAGGCATACACGATGGCTTGAACGTAATCTTCATGACGCGCCGATACGGCCAACCCGGCATGGTCGATAAGGGCTGAGGTGGCAGTCTCCCGCAATTCCTGCGGGAGTGAAGCGTCATCCAAGGTCGACGCCCAGGTGGCAAACTGCTCGGCGAGCGCCTGCCCGATCGGGGGCGTGTTCTCTTTGGCCATAACTTCACTCCATATCGTCAAATCGAGAAGGTGGGCGTCGTCTTAAGAGGAGATGGATGCCGGGCCCGATTTGCTCCCCTGGTCCGGCGCCTCAGGCAGAACGAGTGGCTCTCTCAAGCGGCGGATCTCTCTCAAAGCTGAAAAGCCGATGATGAGAGCTGCACATAGAAGAAGGCCAAGGCTGACGCCGTCCTGCAAGAAAACGATGTGGTCGCCGTTAGTGATCAGGAGGGAGCGCCGGTAATTGGATTCGATCATGTATCCGAGCACGAGACCGAGGATCAGCGGCAGAGTTGGGAAACCAAGCTTGCGCATCACGAAACCGACAAGTCCTGCCATGAGCACGACTGCGAGGTCGAAGAGGCTGTGATCAATCGAATATACCCCGGATACCACAAGCCCAAAGATGGCTGCCATGAGATAGGGCTTCGGCCGCTTCACGAGCCATATGCATGGCCCGAGAATTACGATGCCGAGAAGGAACATCATGATGTTCGCCGTAAAGAGGCCGCCGAAGAGGCCATACACGATCTCTGGATTCGTGGTGAACAGCAGCGGGCCGGGTTGCAGGCCATGGATTAGAAAGCCACCAAGGAGGATGGCAGTCGAGTTCGAGCCCGGAATACCGAAGCTCAAAGTTGGAACGATTGCCGTCGCGGACACAACGTTGTTGGCAGTCTCGGGGGCAATCACGCCCTCCTCCGAGCCTTTGCCGAATTTTTCAGGCTCCTTCGACCAACGGCGCGCCTCATTATAGGAGAGGAATGCCGCTACGGAGCCGCCACCTCCAGGAATGGCGCCCTCGATCGCTCCGAGCACGCAACCAATGGCCTGCGCCGTACGCAGGCGCCACAAGGTCGCAAGGCTCGGAAGCTTAAGGCGCGCATTGCTCGCCTTGGGCTGACTGCCCTCCGTCCACCGATCCTCTCCCGCCTGTGCCATCAGTTCCGCAACTGCGAAGATGCCAAGCATCACAAGGATGAAGTGAATGCCTTCGAGCAGTTCCGGTTTGCCGAAGGTGAACCGGCTCACCCCAGAAATCGGATCCGTCCCGACGGTCGCGATCATCATGCCGATTACGCCAGCGATCAGGCCTTTCAGAAGCGCTCCTTCCGACAACGATCCGATGATGCTGATGCCGAGGATACCCAGCGCAAAATAAGCAGGTGGCGTGAAATACAACGCGAGACTAGCAAGAGGCTCCGTCAGCGTGGAGAGCAGGATCAACCCGAACAATCCACCGATGGTGCCGCCTACGAGAGAGAGTCCAAGAGCTTCGCCACCTCGTCCCTGAAGCTGCATTTCATAGCCGTCGATCACTGTCGCGGCTGCGGAGTTCGTGCCGGGCGTCCGGATCAAGATGGCCGGGATTGAGCCTCCGTACTCGGCCCCGACATACACGGATGCGAGCAGTACCACCGCGACGAGCGGAGGGAGATTGTAAGTGAAGGGCAGTAGAAGAGCCATCGCAATCGAAGGTGAAATTCCCGGGAGTGCGCCCCCGAGAATACCCCACGTGACGCCGCCGATTGCAGCCAGCAGGACGGGCATCGACGTGACAGCCTGCCAGGCATAGAAAAGGCCTTCCATTTAAACGCTCCATGAACAATCGTAGGAAAAGGCGCCCGCGCGTTGTCGGCGCCCACGCTCAACCGATTAGCCGTGGCCAAAATCCTGCCGGCAGAGGCACTGCCAGGACCTGAACGAACAGCACGTAGAAGAATACCGAGCCTAGGGCGGCAAACAGAAATAGCCCGACCGAGGGGCGTTTCCCGTTGTAAAGCGCGACCGTCAGCAGCAGTAAGGCAATCGTCAGGATGTAGCCGAGATAGGGAACCAGCACGAGATAACCGGCTCCAATTGCGATCATGCCGAAAGCCCTCAGGTAAAGGGCACGCTGCTCAGCCCTTGCGTTAAGGTCCGCCCCTGCGGTTTGCACAGCCGCCTTCATCGTGAGGAGCGTCTGCGCAATAAGCCCCGCCGACAGAACGGCAAGCGCGATGGCCAGCATCTTCGGCAGTCCGTCCGCTCCGACGCTCCCGCTAAGACGGCTTTTCGGGATTGCATCTGCACCAAACCAGAAAACCACTGAGAAGATCAGAAGCAGGATTCCTGTAACCAGATTACCGCGCATGATGTCTTTTCCCGAAAAGCCTGAGACGCCGTTAAGAGATCACTCGGTGGTGATGTTGTACTTCGTGAAGAAGGTCTTCTGACCCTGTGCGAAATCAGCGAGGAATTTCTTGTATGTCTCGTGATCCATATAGGCCGGAATGAGCGCATCCTTTTCATACACGGCTTTGAATTTCGGCTCCTGAAGCACCTTCTGAGCCGCATCCTGCCAGGCGGCGATTACTTCGCGCGGAAGCCCCTTGGGTCCGGCGATACCGCGGAACTTGCGGACAACCAGATTCATACCCTGCTCCTTCGCGGTGGGAACATCCGCAAATTGCGGGAGCCGCTGTTCGGTGTAGGTTGTGATCAGGCGGATCTTCTTCGCATCGATCTGGCCGCGTAGCTCGGCGATCTCGCCAATGCCGACATTGGACGTTCCATTGAGCACACTCAGCATCACGTCCCCGCCACCATCATGAGTGATAATGGTCATTTCCGTGGCGGTCTCAGCCTTGAGTTGCTCCATGATCTGGCGATCAAGGGAGCCAGGAGTGCTCACGCCGACGCGCACCTGGTTCGGTCGCTTCTTGGCGTCTTCAACAACGTCCTTGAGTGTCTTGTACGGGCTATCAGCACGGACGAACACGATCTGAGGGTCCTGGAACATGTTCACGACTGGATCCATGTCCTCATAGGTCTTGTCCGGCTTGCTGAGGATTGAAGTGTTGATGTAGCTCGGCGTTGTTCCGTAAAAGACGCTGCCATCGGCTGGCGAGCCGGCAACGGATGCCATAGCTTTGGCGCCAGCGCCGCCACGAACGTTCTCAACAACGAATGTCACACCCATGATGGGCGAGAGATGTTTGATTAGCTCGCGCAGAAAGACGTCCGTTCCGCCACCCGGGCTGGAGTGAGTGACAAGTTTGACGGTCTTGTGTGGGTACTCTGCTGCAAGGGCTGGCTGAGCCATCATGCTCACTGCTGCAAAGCCTATGCAGAATGCTGTCTTGATCTGAGTAAGTCTCACGATTTCCTCCTAGCTGTTGCAAGCCGCCTTTCCAGCGGTCTATCGATGGCATTATTTTTGCCAACTGTCGACAATTTCAGATACTCGCACCAGTCCCGCGTGAATGGCAAGAGCTAGTGCCAAACTTGTTACCGGTACGGCAATATCAACCGGCTCACGGCATGTAGAGCCCGCCACTCACGTGAATGGTTTGCCCCGTGATGAAACCTCCGGTGGGAAGACACAGGGTCCGAACAACCTCTGCCACATCTTCCGGTGCTCCTTCATGGCCGACTAGGGGCTGCCCGCCTCCAGGAAGCGACACGCTGTGGCCGGAGGTCACCGATCGCTTACCGCCTATCTTGCCTGGAACAACGCAGTTGACCGTAACCCCCTGCTCGGCAAACTCAACGGCGAGCGCGCGGGTCAGGCCTGTCAGGCCGCTTTTCGCTGTTGCCACATGCGCCCGGTTGTAAGCTCCCGTGTTGGCGCTGACTCCGCCAATGTTGATGATCCGCCCATGTCGCGAGCGGACCATATGGGGAAGAACCGCGCGGGAGCCTAGGAAAGCTCCCTCAAGAATGACGCTGGTGATCTCGCGCCATTCTGAAAGGGACATCTCGGTGAACGGGACTTCCCGCCGGATCGCAGCGTTATTGACGAGAATGTCGATGCGCCCGAAGGCCTCTATCGCTGCCGAGACCAAGCCAGCGACGGCCTCTTCATCCGTCACGTCTGCAAGGTGAAATATGGCTCGCCCACCGATCGCCTCGATGTCTCGTACGGCGGCTTCGGCTTCGTCGCGAGACGACTTCGCATTAATGACGATTGCAGCACCTTCCCGGGCCAGAGACAGAGCAATAGCCTTGCCGATGCGGCGCACGCCCCCTGTCACAATCGCAACCTGTCCATCAAGAAGTCTACTGTCCGCCAAGGCTTCCTCCCCGTTCCGCTTCGTCTAGCGGCAAGCTGACGTGCAGCTTTTATGCCACTCAGGCGCTCTATGCCCTCTCAAGGCAAAATCAGGGATCGGAAGCGGGTCCAACCCACAGCTTGAATCCTGCCCCTGATATTGGCGCGCCGGGTAATCATCGACAGTTTATTGTATACAATAGTGCACAAAACCCAGGATGGGTCAAGTCTGTCTCCTTGCCCAGAGGCGAACCCGAGGCCTGCGGCTGGTGTCCCACGCACGCCAATAACCTGTTCTCCCCCTCCAAAGCCTTAGCGCGGCCACCCTCGACCGAGGATTGCCGCAACGCCAGAAAACAGACCTATCCAGCTGAAGAACTTATAGAAATACAATGTAAAAGCGTTCACGAAGAAGGCCCGGATCACATGGAAAGCAATCACGAGCGCAACGTTCAGGTGAAGCACCTGAGCCGTCAAAGCCATCTCGGCCATGCCCCCAGGAGACGCACCTAGCGCCACGCTCGCAAGATCAATCCCGGTCAGGGACGATACTGCGCCGGCATAAGCGAAAAGCAATACGGTCAGCAGGATCGTGAACATGCTGCTGACGACAAAAATGCGGGGCAAACGAATAAGACTTTCGCGACGGAAGCGAGCTCCGATCGTAATCCCGATCAGGAACTGCCCGATTGAAAACAAAAGCCCTGGGATCCGTCCCGTCAGCAGCCCTGTCGCGGCCACGATCCCGGTGCCGAGGATCGCACCGACAGTCCACGGATTGTTAAAGCGGAGCAGCCGAGTCACCGCGACACCGGCAAGTCCAGCCAAGAGTGCAGCAGCAACCTCAAACCAGGAAAGCCGGATCTGAGCAGCCTGATCCAACAGTCCCCCATCGAAATCTAAAGCGATAATCAAAGGCGGCATGAGGCAGACCAGCAGAGCAACCCTCAATGCTTGGGAAATGGCGATGGGCTCCGGCTCGGCCCCTACGGAGACGCCGATATTCGCCATCTCGGATAGTCCGCCAGGAGTCAGGGAGAAGAAGGCCGTCTTATGATCGATCTTGCCGACCATGGACATCGGCACAGACAAGGTCGCTGAGAGCAGGATCGCCACAAGCGCCGTCACGATCATCCATGGAGCCCACATGACGAGGACGCCGACAGCTGCCGCGGTAATGTTGAGACCAACGCTGGTGCCGACGATAGCCTGTCCAAGACGCCGCCCCAGGACCGGCGCGAAAACTGGGAAACCTGCGATGGAAGCCAAGGCCGTCGCGATCAGTGGCCCGAGAACCCAGGCAAGCGGCACATGGGCATAGGCTGCGAGCCACCCGAGCCCGACAGCCAAGGCAAGGCTCGGAACGACATGCCAGGACGGAAGGTGGAGAGAAGGCTTCAGGCGCATAGGGCCAACAGGTTCCGAACGTCGCCAAGCCGCTCAAGCTGCCTGACCATCTCCAATATCCGCGATGCCCTTTCTTGTCCTATCACCGGCGCTGCATTCGTTAGGAACTTGTCCTCGATGGCGGCGTCGGACATCGGATTGTCCACCGTGCCGCTCGCATGAGCAACCTGATGTTCGTAGCGGTCGCCATTGCGCATCACAACAGCGGCCCATGCCTGATCCTTGCCAAGACCCTCGTCAGTCTGGACACTGACAATCTCGCGCAGGGCCACGACATCAGGATGACGCGAGCGATCATCGGTGTACTGGGTGATGCCGGCGGCACGATCCAGGAACGCGACGGCCACACTGTGGGTGAGACTGAACTTCGACTTCAAACCTGTCTTCGGATCAGCGACACCCGTGATTGAGACCGCCAGCGGATTGACCCGAAGCTCAATTGCAGTCACCTGATCCGATGCAGGAACCTTTCGTGCCAGAGCAATCATCGCATCGATGGCCGGATGCAGCACAACTCCGCAGGCGTAAGGCTTGTGACCATTGCGTGTGATTTCCCAACGCGTGCCTAGTTCGTCAAGAACAAGGTCGGTTTTCGCGACACTGCTGTAGATCCGGCAGAAGCCGCGTTTTCCCTCAAGGATTTCGTCCGAGCTATCGAAACCCTTCTGCGCAAGCAGCGCAGCCAGAACCCCGCTCGATGCCGCTTTGCCCGCATGAAACGACTTGCACATCGTTCCTCGGTTTTGCTGCATGCCAGCGGCTTGAGTTGCCGAAATACCCAGGGCGTGGACCATCTGTTGGGAGTTCAAACCAAGAAGTTTTCCTGCTGCAGCTCCTGCGGCGATCGAACCAAGCGTGCCTGTCAGATGCCACCCTCCTGCGTGATGCGCAGGCGCTCCCTGCCCTGCACGGACGCCCGCTTCGAAGCCGGCCGCGTAAGCTGCCAAGAAATCTCGTCCCGTGAATGCGCTTCTTTCCGCAAGAGCAAGGAGAGCCGACAGGATCGGAGAGCTGGCGTGAAGGACGACACCGCCCATATGGGTGTCGTCGAAATCAAGCACGTGGCCCATCTGCCCATTGGCGATCGGCGCCTCAAGCAGCCCAAGTTTCATGTCGCGCCCAAGCACCGTTGCCTGCGGCATTCCCCCAACCTCCTCAAGCACGGAGAGAAGTTTGGAGATCGTTGGATGCCGGCTTCCGGCGAGAGCACAGCCGATCCAGTCCAGAATTCCACGACGACCGGTATGGATAGCCGCTTCAGGAAGATCCTCGAATGAGAGTGAGGCCAGAAAGGCGGCCAGATCGTTCGTGATGTTCAGGTCAAGGGCAGCAGCCCCGTATTCCGCCTGAACGGACTGACTGCTCATTTGATTGCTCCTCCCAGACAAGCAGGCTGATGTTTCATCAGATCGCAAGCCTTGTATTGCTGTTCAGGCGCGAGTATTCATGAAGCGGATCTCGATTGTCAACAATCGACAGAATACCTTCAGACTCCGTTGAGGCTATTTTCTCGATGGGTCCGTCGGAGGAAAGAAGCCTCCTCTCTGATGGGTGGGGGTCTGTTTCCAGAGACTTAGGCGGATATAAAGAGGCAGCGGACGAGAGGAGAACCTAGTGCACGATCATTCTGGCACCGAGATTTCGCATGAGAGCTCTGTGCTCTCGGAATACATTGCCGGCACGCTCGACCGGGATCTGCCGCCGGAGGTAGCGCTCAAGACGAAGTATCACATCCTCGATACAATTGCCGCGATCCTCTCAGGATCACGCCTGAGAGCGGGCCGTCTTGCCGCTGCTTACGTGGAATCCATCGGCGGCAAGCCTGAAGCAACAGTCATCGGAACATCATTCATCCTTCCTGTTTGCAGCGCAGCCCTTGCCAATGGCATGGCAGGCCACGCTGATGAAACAGATGACTCGCACCTCGCCGGCCGCTTCCATCCTGGCTGCGGGATCGTGCCCGCCGCTCTGGCTATCGCCGAGCAGCAGGACCGCAGCGGGCGGGATCTCTTGCGCGCCGTTGCGCTCGGCTACGACATTGGCGCCCGCACTACTCTGGCTCTTGGATTCAGCCGGCCAGACACCGCCCGCCACAGCACTCATAGCTTAGGCCCGGCCTTTGGCGCGGCCGCAGCCGCAGCCGCTCTTCTGCGCTTTGATCCGGCCCGTGTCCGCCATGTTCTGTCCTACTCGGCCCAGCAGGCCTCCGGCATTCCATTTTGGCAGCGCGACAAGGAGCATGTTGAGAAGGCCTTCGACTTCGGCGGCATGGGTGCGCGAAACGGTGTGGCGGCAGCAACAATGGTCGCGGCCGGGTTCTCAGCCGTGGACGATCCTCTCTCGGGAAAGCACAACCTGTTTACCGCTTTCGGCGAAAACCCTACCCCCTCCCGTTTGACGGAAGGGCTCGGATCTCATTTCGAAATCATGCGCGCTTCGATCAAGAAGTGGTGCGTGGGGTCGCCAATCCAGGCTGTGCTAGATGCAACAGCGGCTTTGATCGAAAGTCACAATTTAAGAGCAGAGCATATCAGGCAGGTGATCATCACGATGCCTGACGACCGCATTCACATTGTCGACAACCGCACGATGCCGGACGTTTGCGTTCAGCACCTTGCTGCTCTTGCTCTGGTCGATGGCGCGGTGACCTTCGAGAGCTGCCATGATCGGGAGCGGATGAACGACCCTACCGTGATGACTATCCGTAAACTGATAGAACTTGTCCCAAGCGCCGAGTTGACCATTGCCACTCCGGCCAGGCAGGCCATTGTGGAGATTGTGACGACTGACGGCCGCAACCTTCGTCATCACGCCAAGGCAGTTCGAGGCACACCAGAAAACCCGATGAACGGTCATGAGATTGAGGCGAAAGCTCTCGATCTAATATTGCCTATTATCGGCTCGGATCGGGCCAATGCGCTCATTAGAAGCGTACTAAGGCTCGATGAGATCACGAAGGTTATAGAACTACGCCAGTGGTTTACAGCCTGAAAGTACCATCACTATAGATTCCTGAAGGCGCGCCGCAGGCGCGCCTTCTCGCTGGAAACGATGCGGTCAGCCTTTATATTCAGTGCTGAGCCGTGATTAC
>NZ_JAFEMD010000070.1 GCF_016892765.1 Microvirga arvi | reverse complement strand
TCAGATGCGTCGGGCGCCAAACGTTGCCTTCCATCGCGCACCTCCTCACGATGACGGACACCGCCCTATGTTACACCTGTCGCGTGAAGATCAATAAGAGGCTGGTGAGCAATTTTATTGCTCGGAGCAAGTCCTTGATTCAGAATAGGTTCTACGCTGGGCCGCTGAAGCGGATGCGGGCTTTTTGATGATCCAGGAGCCCCGCCATGGATGTCTGTTCCTACGCCAGCGATCTTACTGATGCCGAATGGGCGTTGCTCGCGCCGCTTGTCCCCCGCAGCCATCCGGCCGGGCGGCGGCAGACCTACCCGTTGCGGCGCATCGTCGATGCGATCTTCTATCTGCTGCGCACCGGAGTCCAATGGCGGCTGCTGCCGCATGAGTATCCTCCGCGGTGCACCGTCTTCTACCACTACGCCCAGTGGCGCGAGGACGGCACCTGGGAGCACGTGAATCAGGCTCTGCGGGAGAGCTACCGCCGTGCGATCGGTCGGTCTCCTCAACCGAGTGCGGCGATCATCGACAGCCAGTCGGTCAAGACCACCGAGATGGGCGGACCACGTGGGTACGACGGCGGCAAGAAGATCAAGGGCCGCAAGCGCCATCTTCTTGTTGATACGCAAGGCAATCTGCTGAAGAACAGCGTGCATCCAGCCGACATCCATGATCGTGCCGGGGCCGAACTTCTGTTGGAGGGTCTGCAGCATCTCTTTCCAGCGATCGAGCTGATGTGGGCCGACACCGCTTATCGTGGGCTGAAAGACTGGCTCCAGAAGGCCCTGAGCTGGAGATTATCCATCCCGCAGCATTGGTGGAGCGGCGGAACCTGGATGCGGGCTGACGCAGAGCCGCCGACGCGCCCGAGTGGCTTTCAAGTGCTCGCGCGAAGGTGGGTGGTGGAGCGGACCATCGGTTGGCTCACCACCAACCGGCGGCTGGCCAAGGACTACGAACGCCTGGTCGAGACCGGCGAGATGCTGCTCTATCTCGCCAGGAGCCGCATCCTGCTGCGTCGCCTCACGCGAAAAGAAAGATAATTGCTCACCAGCCTCTAACTTCGTCGGCCCTGAATAATGCGGCTGCACGCGGCAGGCGCTGGATTTCAGGCGACCTGAGAAGTATCCGTTTGTGCGGATGAGATGATCAGAGCTGCCATGAGCCAGGCCACAAAAAGCCTGAGCCAGTTCAGGATCAGCCGCAGATTGTGCCCGGCGGCCACGAGGAGCGCATTGATGGCGTCGCCGGCGGCTCCGAGCAGGTGATTGCGTCCAAGCCGCCCATCCTGCTTCATGTGCCCGATCATCGGCTCGATCGCCGACCGGCGTCGCAGTTCCCGCTTGATCGTGGGCGTGAGCCCCCGCCGCTGGCGGGCAATGAACACTCGATCCGTCTTGGCGTAGTCATGCCCGCGATAGCCCTGGTCGACGTAGATGCGCGCGGGCTCCATGCCCGTCATGACCACAACCTGATCGATCGTCGCGCTGAGCGTATGACCATCATACGGGTTGCCCTCCAGTGATTTGGAGGCGAGCACGAAGCCCTCCCGGTTGGTCACCGCCAGTGCGACCTTGCTGCCAAACTCATACGGGCGATGCGCTTTGCCCTTGGCGATGCACACCACCTCGGGCGCATGCAGGCTGTAGAGCTTGTTCTTGCTCGTGCGCTCCTGGCTCAGAAGACGCTCCGTCAGGCCCAGCAGAGGAGCAAACCGGATCGAGAGCTCCACATCACCGGCGACTTTCCTGGCCACATCGCGGTACACGCGTCCGAGATAGGTCTTCAGCCGCTTCAACTCGCGCCGCATGCGCCGCATCTGCCGCGCATGAGCATAACGGCCCACCTGCATGGCCGCCCGTTTGCCCAGACGGGTGTGGGCCTGACGCAGCTCGAGACCGCACTTCATGGCCTGGCGCACGAGGGCGACGAGCGCTTTGAGATAGAGCTTCGCGTCAGTGGGATGAGTGATGGCCTTGGGCTGCACCGTGGTGTCGACGCTGATCCGCTCCAAACTGGAGGGCCGCATCACCCCGCTCTCCAGCCCGGCCTGGATGGTAGCGGAAAGCAGCGTCTCCAGTCCTTCTGGTCCGAGCCGCTTGCGCCAGCGTGTGAGTGAGCTCGGATCGCACGGCAGCTCATGCTGGAAGTACTCGCAGCCGCAGAACCATTGCCAGTACGGGTTTTCTGTCCAGCGCTGCACCACGGCCTCATCGGACAGGTTGAAGGTGTGCTGAAGATACGACAGCCCCACCATCAGCCGGGTCGGTTTGGCAGGCCGCCCCAGAGGCCGATAGAAGCGACCAAACTCGTGATCGAAGCGGTGCCAGTCGATGAGAGCAGCGAGCCGATACAGCTCGTGACGCTGATCGAGGATTTGGTCGAGGCGGCTGCGGTAGAGATCGCCGGAGCTCGGTATCGTCGGCTTGGGTCCCATGGAAATACACCAGCTTTGAGCGGGTCAGCACCCAGGAACCGGCATTTTACAATGCTTTGTGACGACGAAGAATCCTTCAGTCTCAACAAGTTGTGGGTTGTTCAGGGCCGACTAACTTCGCCTTCTGGAACGTTGGCACGCGTGCTCTGGCTATGAAACCGAGGCGCTTTCTCCAGCGATGCCAACGTCGGTCTCATAAGACGCCGGAGGCGCCATCATCTGTCTGGAGGGCTCGCTCAGGCTGTCTTTGACCGTTCACCTTCAGCCAGGGCAAGTCAACGTGCCTGAATAAGCCTTACAAACCAACATCATAACTCCAGGGAGGAGATGCTACCTAAACTGGAATCAACCGTCATCCGGCGCTCGGAGCAAAGGTGCTCAGTAGTTTTACTGAGTTTTGAATTTTAACCTACTACGCAACAATTTCAGTATATCGGTCTGATAAACTTTGCTGTATCCTTATCTCGACCAAGGGCGGTACACTGTTTCAACTTACGTGCGACAAGTTGGAGGCAGGCTCCGTTCTACGGACATCAGGGTCCAAAATAGAAGATCGGACTGAGTTCTTGTTGGGGGCAAAAATCCATGAGTGCGCTTGGCCGTGTCGGTCTCATAGCGGATGACGATCCGTATTTTCGGATGGCTGTGGGGGCAATCCTCAACCGCCAATTCGGATTTACGGAAGTTCTAGAGGCAGCCTCTCTTGACGAGGCTGTGGAATGCTTGGCCACGAACCCAAACATTTCCACTGCTCTGTTCGACCTCTCGATGCCTGGTATGCGAGCGCCGACAAACCTGAGGGCAGTACGGGAGTGCTTTCCTAAAACGCGTATCGCAGTTATCTCGGCCTCAAGCGCTCGTCGGGACATTCTCCTGGCTCTTGAGGCAGGTGTGCATGGCTACATGCCCAAGAGCTTAAGCATCACAGATTTGACTGCCGCTCTGCGAATGGTTTTCGATGGGGGCATTTACGTCCCCGCTTCATTAGCAGAGATCCCCCCGACGCCCTCCGAGCCAACTGAACAATACATTGAGGAAAGGATCGCAGTGGCTCCGCCAGGAGCATCCGAAACAGTCAATCCTCTGACACCACGCCAGCAGGAAGTGCTCGACCTGCTGGTCCAAGGCAAGACAAACAAGGAGATTGCTCTGGCTCTCCAACTGGGGGAGGGCACGGTCAAGATCCATATGGCAGCGATTTTCCGTTACTTTGGCGTCAATAGCCGCGCTGCCGCCGCAGTAGCGGGCGCACGCCCCTATCCCAACCGTAAACTGCCTCTCATGCAAGGAGTCTAGATCGGAGGCATGCGGCGGTCTTGTTGCTGGCTATAGGTGAAGGTAATGCGCAAAACGGCACCTCTATCGCAGCTGTCCCGCAACAGCCTTCTGTGGCGTTTTCTCGTGATAGGCATTGTTGCACTGGCCCCTTTGAGTGCCGCGCTCCTGCAGTTTGCCGATGATGAACGCAAGCAAGCCGTAAAAGCCGTCGGCGAGAAGGCAGAGCTACTGATCGCCCACATTGCTGAACAGCACAACCAACTCGTTGACCAAGCACGAATTGTGCTGAATTCTCTTAGCAATGCCGAAGAAGTTCGATTTAGCTCTCCGGCCTGTAGGTTATTTCTTCAGCGCTCCCTAGAGATGCATAAATGGATGAGATCTCTGCGCTTGTCGAACCCGGATGGTAGTGATCTATGCAGCGCTCAGCGGGCTGGGCAGGGTACCGATAGCATCAACCGGACCGTGTTCGCGAGGACTCTAAACCGAGAAGCTTTCGTCCTTAGCGAGCTCTGGGTTGATTCAAGGAGCAGAGCGCTCGGCATGACAGCTGCAGCGCCTGTGCTTAAGGACCAGAATATTGTCGGCGTATTATCAGCCGATATAAGTTCGACGATCTTTGGCGGTAGCTCTTCGGCTCGCCATGATCCCGATCTTGACATCAGCATGTTTATTGTGGATCGCAGCGGGTCCATCTTAGCCCACTATCCCCGTGTTGACAGCCTGGTCGGTAACCAATTTCTGGACAGACCGGTCATTCAGGAAGCTTTGGCAGGATCTCGGAGGATTGCCGAACTCGTTGACCTGTCCGGGACACCCCGATTCTTTGCGTTCCAGTTTCTATCAGGAGTCGATGCAGTTCTGGCCGTCGGCTTCGATAGAACTTCCGTTATTGAACCTATTGACAAAGCTCTCCGTTATCGCGTTGTTCTGATCTGCCTCGTCGTGACCGGATCCTTAACGTTGGGCCTACTGGGCGTTGAATGGCTTATTCTTCGACCCCTGCGCAACCTTGCTGAGATAGTAGAAGCCCTGAAGCGTGGCGATTTCAGCATTCAATCACCTTACAAGGGATTTGGTGAAGTCCGAATCCTTGAGCGGGCCTTTGGCCGTATGGCGAAAGCAGTCGCAGATCGTGAACGTGAGTTGCTAGAGGCTAAGGAGGTCGCCGAGAGGGCGTTTGAAATGGCGAATGTCGCCAGCAAGGCTAAAACGGACTTCCTAGCTTCCATGAGCCATGAGATCCGAACGCCGTTAAACGGGATCATAGGCTACACAGCGCGTTTACTCGATGAACTCAAAGATCCTAAACAGCGACGCTATGGCGAACTGATTCAGGTCTCTGCTTCAGCATTGCTGACGGTTGCTAACGACATCCTCGAATTTTCTAGCATTGAGGCCGATCAGGTTCAGCTGCAGCTAACGCCATTCTCGCTGATATCTCTGGTCGACAACTCAGTTTCAATCGTTAGTAGTGGCGCGGGCAAGAAGGGAGTTCCCATCAAAGCTGAGTTCGACGCGTCCCTCCCCAAGGCTGTAGTGGGAGATGAGGCTCGCCTTCGCCAAATCTTGCTCAACCTCCTGAATAACGCCGTCAAGTTCACTCGCGAGGGGCAAATTACAGCCCTTGTTGAGTGCAAGGGGCATACGGACTCGGGAGAGTGTGTTCGGATCTCGATTATCGACACAGGCATTGGCATTACACCTGAGCAACATGATCGGTTGTTTAAGCGCTTTTCTCAAGGTGATCCTTCAATACGCCGGGAGTTTGGGGGGACAGGGCTGGGACTTGCAATTTCCAAGCGCCTCATTGAACTCATGGGCGGACAAATCGGCGTGGAAAGCGCACAGGGTAAGGGTTCGACCTTCTGGATTGAACTTGTGCTGCCAAGGGCAGAAGACCTCCCGTGTCAGCAGCTTGGATTCGATGTTCCCGTCGCAGCTACGCCAGCTCACATTCTTGTCGTAGAGGACATCGACATCAACAAAGAGTTGGTCGTGACCATCCTCAAAGCAGCAGGTCATATTGTCGAGACTGTATCGAACGGTGAGGAAGCCATTGCGGCAGTTCAGGCAAAATCGTACGATCTTGTTCTCATGGACATCCAGATGCCTGTTATGGATGGTGTCACAGCTGCGCAGACAATTCGCGAACTCGATCATCCGGCAAGTCAAGTTTTCATTGTAGCCATGACAGCGAATGTCCTCCCGCAACAGGTGAGGGGCTTCTTGGAAGCCGGTATTAACAGCCACATCAGCAAGCCGATCATACGGGATGATCTGATAAGAAGGTTGGGCGAGTGGCTCCCTAACCCAACTCAGTTTAACCCTGCTCAGACCCGGTCTGACTCTAGCCAATCCGCCCTTGAAAGTGATGGACTTCAGCCGCTCATAGAAGTGATCGGTGCTGACCGCGCTCATCAATGGCTCGCACGTTTCAATTCTGACCTGAAGGAGAGTATCGCTGCCAACATATTTGCACGCGCTGACTCACAACATATCGCCCGAACCGCACATGCGCTAGTCCCCCAGGCTGCTCTGCTCGGATTCTCGAAATTCGCGGAGCTCTGCGCAGACCTAGAGCGGGCCTGCCAGGACGGAGGTGATCTATCCGACTTGCTTGAACAGCTAACTAGATCGGCTCAAGACGTTTGCGAGACAGTCGCTAAAATGGAGGATAGCCTCTTGCATGCCGTGTGTTACGAGCATGATTGATCCGGCTTCGGAGATCTTGAACTACGCAGCATAGCGAAAGGACTGATGCCCGAAGTAGCAGCGGATCCGTTCGGGCAGCTTTGTCAGCCACCGTATGTGGCTGATGACGGTGCGCTTGATTTCGTGTTTGCTGCGGGCAGGCGCCTTGCGGGTCACGGCATGCTTCAGACCCTCGTCCGGGTTCAACTTCGGGCTATAGGACGACAAGTGGAAGATCTCGATCTGCTCCTTGCGTTCGGCCAACCAGCCCCGGACTGCCTGGGACCGATGGACCGGCAGGTCGTCCCAGATCAGGAACACCTTGCCGCTGGCATCCTAAATCAGCAGGCCGAGAAAGCGGATCAGGCTCGGGGCCTTGTGGCACCATATGGCACTTCCAATCGAGCCTTGTAGTCTTTGGCCAAGCGACGGCAGCGTCCAAGCTAAGCGAATGTTCGCTCAACACCCCAGCGGCGGTTGAGCACGGCAAAGCCTTTGACCGCGTCGGAGCGCTTGATGATCTCAAGGGTCTGTGTCCCAGAGTGGCGATGGCGTCGTGCAGTCTGTCCCCGGTATAGCCGCCGTCGGCAAAGACACGGCGTAGCCAGAGATAGTGCGCGCGGATGGACGTCAGCCCCCGGCCGCGGTTCTGGATGTCCGATGGCGTCGACCCTCCGAACGACCAGATCGCCCTCCGTGTTGTTGATAATGTGCCGCTCGCGCCTCTTGAACTTCTTGCGGCATCAAAGCTGCGATGACTGCCACTTTCCGACGTCTTCACCGATTAGCTGTTATTGATCCGGCCCTCATTGTCTTGAAAGGGTCTTGGTTGGCTCCAGCTTGATCGGCATGAAGCACGTGGACATGCGCAAGCTGCCGGCCGCGGCTCAAGAGGAGCGCCGGCGGCAAGTCATTGGGCTCCGGGAGCGCGGGCTGACTTATCGGGCGATCGCGGCCCAGGCTGGGCTGTCGCCAACCGGGGTGTTCGACATTTGCCGGCGGTTTGCGGCCGAGGGCGCGCCGGGGCTGGTGAGCAAGCCACGCGGGCGCAAGCCGGATGAGCAGCGCCTGCTGGATGCCGCTCAGGAGGCCGAGATTCGGCGCCTGATCTGCCGGCACACCCCGGACGAGTTGGACCTGCCGTTCGCCCTGTGGAGCCGAATGGCGGTGCGTGCGGTGATTTGGCAGCGCTATGGGATTGCGCTGGCCGTGCGAACCGTGGGCAAGTATCTGGCGCGCTGGGGCTTCACCGCGCAGAAGCCGCTCCGGCGTGCGTACGAGCAGAACCCGGCTGCGGTGCGGCACTGGCTGCGGCGGGAGTATCCGGCCATCGTCGCGGCGGCCCGGCAGGCGCGGGGCACCATCTTCTGGGGTGACGAAACCGGTCTGCGCGCCGACGACGGGCGCGGCCGCGGCTATGCGCCCCGGGGCCAGACGCCGGTGATCCGGGTCTGCCACCGGCGCGCCGGGCTGAGCCTGATTGCGGCGGTGAGCAATCGTGGCGCATTGCGCTGGATGATTGTCGACGCGGCGGTCAACGCCGCAACCTTGATCCGCTTCCTGCAACGCCTGATCCGCGATGCAAAGCGCAAGGTGCTCCTGATCCTGGACCGGCTGCGGGTGCATCGCGCCGCCCGGGTCCGCGACTGGCTCACCGCGCATCGGGCGAAGATCGAGGTTTTCTACCTGCCGGCCTACAGTCCGGAGCTGAACCCCGAAGAGGGCCTGAACGCCGACCTGAAGCAGGTTGTCACCCGCCAGGCGCCCGCGCGCAGCAAACAGCAGCTCAAGCGGGCCACTGTCCGCCACATGCGCCGACTGTCGAAATCGCCTGCGCGCGTCCGAAGCTATTTCAGCCACAAGCCCGTCCGCTACGCTGCATGCTCAAGACAATGAAGACCGGATCAATAATTACGCCCACAGATGGGCTCGCCTCTCGGCCGGCCCTCCCGCGCGAGGCAATGACAACGGCATGACTGATCCGGTTGAAGGTGCCGTCGCGCGCCTAGGCATAGAAATAGATTGTCTAAGCGCTACGGCCACAACCTGCGGTCTATTCTAAATTTGAGAAATGAATCTTAGTTGCCCGCTTTATAACCGTCTACAGCTTAGACCTCAATCTGACCATCTCATTTGAACATCCAGGAAGAGTCTTTTCGGGTCGCAAATTGACCGGTGGAGTCCAAGGCGCGCTGCACCGTCTGTCATCCTAAAGGTCGCAAGACATCCTCTAGATAAATGGAAGCATCGCGTGCTCCGGTTGAAGCCACGCCGCTATAGTGCCATTACATCACGATCCTCGATCTGCGGGTGTTGGAAGGAGCTGGGCACAACGATGAGTCTGTCGCACTTTGCACGTTGCTGCTAGAGTCAATGGTGACGTTGGAGTCAAGATTGATGCGATAAGTCACGATCATCAAACAAGATGATGCCGTGTCGATGGTGCTGTTGCTGTTCAGATCAAGCAAAGCTCTCGGAAAATACACTGCCCCATTGATGATAGCGTCTACGTTCGAGTTGAATTCATGCGTGCCGCCGTAAGCCCTGTCTTGGAAGAACACGACTCCGGCGCGTGGGCCGTCCGTCATGGCCGTAAAATTGATGAACGCATTGTTCCGGAAGTCCAAAACAGCCCCGCTTCCTGTGAGATAAAAGAATACGCCGTTTCCTTTGACATTTGCCGGATCCGATGCGCCATGCTTTGTAGCGCCTTTATCAATGTCAATGACAAACGGTCCATCCTTTACGATGTACTCACCAGGACTGAAGGTAACATACGACTTTCCCCTAACCTTCAAGCCTCCGCAATAGACGCCTGGATACACGGTGACAGTCTTATCGGTGACGTCGAAATTCGTGTGGTCGCAGTGTGCTCCATAAGACGGAGGGGCAATGTTGGCAAACGGATCCTGCGCCGGCGAAGGGCAGCTGGTTTCGGGAGAAGGATTGGCCGTGGCCGTGCTGCCATGGCTATATCCACCCTTGACGCAGATCTCTTCCGCAGTAACGCTCGCGTTTGCGTCGACACGAAGCGCGTCGTTGGCCCCAGAGTGAATGTGGATGGGGCAGTTGCTCGTGCTGATAGCCGCCTTTGAGTTCACTTTCACACCGATCCCGTCAGGCGCGAGCGCATTGATGCAGGGCTGGCCGTCATAGCGCATCGCCACAACAGTCACGGAGACGTCGAAGAGGTGCATTCCCAAAACATCGCCGAAGAAGCTCGGAAGGGCATTATTCTTCGACTGCAGCCGGCTCGCCGTGATCCGGACCGCATTGACTGGTTCGGTATCGCTCTTGGGCGTGAACTTCTTCGCGCTCTTGTCCCAGTACCCGATCTGGACATCGCTGGCTGTGACCACGTCCTCCGGCTTGGCGCCCTTGACGTTCATCTTCGCATAGGTCAGGGCCATGTTGCGCGCGGTTGATCGGTCGGGCAACGTGCTGACGGCTGCGGCTGCCGCAGCCTCGGCGGTCGTCAGCAACTCTTCTTTCAGGGTGTAGGCCTGGGCTGTGTCGAGCACAAGCGCGGCCATGCCCCCAATCACGATCATCATTGGCGCGACTAGGATAGCGGTTGCTCCCCGCTCATCCCGGTTGAATGTCCGGATCAACTCATTGAAACCCATCATGCGCCCATCTCCCAGTGCATGCGGCTTGTGCTTGTCAGATTGAGCGTGCGGAAAAGGCCGAAAGGCAGGACCTTCGACAACTCCGCCGCAGGCATAACGATACTGACCACCACGGCGTTGTCGATGAGCTGGGTGCCGGTCTCGAACGTCACGGTGGCTGTGACATTGGGCGCGCCATGCGACGCCTGCATGCGGTTCTTGACAAGCGTTTCCGCTTGCGCCTTGGTGAGTTCGCCGATGGCTGCACTGCGTGCGGCTTGGCGGCCGACATCTTGCATGTTGCCCCAGGCATGGAGAAGCAGGCTGCCTTCGATGATGCCGGTGAAAATCACGAAGATGATCGGAGCGATCAGCGCAAACTCGACCGCACTCGCACCCCTCTCGTCCCGGGACGCGTTTCGCGCCCATGCCCAGCGCGAGAAGAAGTAATTGGACATTCCGGAATGCCCCATAAGGCGAAGAGTACCATGTGAATTCGACCCTGGATCCTAGCGGCTTTCCGAGGCCTCAACCATTCAGCCAAACGGTATAGACCACCGTCGCGATCTGGCTTCGCAGCAACATCGGCTATTTCAGATTCATCACCTGGAGCGCCGCCGGAGTGATGATCACGGCAAACAGCACCGGCAGAAAGAAGAGGATCATGGGTACGGTCAGCTTCGGCGGCAACGCTGCGGCGCGCTTTTCTGCCTCGCTCATGCGCGCATCGCGGCTTTCTTGCGCCAGGACGCGCAGCGATTGACCGAGGGGCGTTCCATATTTCTCCGATTGGATCAAGCTTGTCACCACGCTTTTCACGCCGTCGAGGTCCGTGCGCTCCGCCAGGTTCTCATAGGCCTTGCGCCGGTCCTGAAGGTAGGAGAGCTCAGCCGTCGTGAGGCTCAGCTCCTCAGCCAGTTCCGGACACTGCACTCCGATCTCCTCCGATACCTTGCGCAAGGCGCCTTCAATCGCCATGCCACACTCAACGCAGATCAGCAGGAGGTCGAGGGCATCGGGCCAGGAGCGGCGGATGGCGGTTTGACGTTTCGTGATCCTGTTCTTAACATATAGCCACGGAACCTTGTAACCAAAGCCGCCGGCTGCCACCACCATGGCGAGTTTCACGATGAAGGGGCGCTGCAGGTCCAGGAGCACAAACACATAGACTGCCCCAAGAAGCAGCATGCCAGCAGGGGCGAGGACCCGCACCGCAACATAGGTTACCACGGGGCCGTGACCTCGGAAGCCCGCGCTCCGCAGCATCCGGACCAGATCCCCATCCTCGGCGTGCTTCGTCAGGTTGAAACGGTCGACGATGTCCTGGAACAGCTTCTTCGGCTCCCTTCTCAAGGAGAGCGGCCGATTCTGGGCCATGAGCCGGGCGCGCTCACGCAGGCGGATGCGCTCGCGCTCGCTCGCCACCTGTGCCATCCGGGCGCTCAGGGGATCCGGGGCGAAATAGGGCCAGGAGACGAGGAGAGTTGCCGCAAAAACCGAAATAGCGGCCGAGAAAGCCAGGATCGTATCGGCATGGGCGATGATCAGTTCGGGACTCATCGCAGACCTCAGATGTCGAAGTTGATCATTTTACGCATCACCAGCGTCCCAATCAGCATCCAGACGGCCGATCCTGCAATGACCATGTGACCGACGGAGGTTGTGAAGAGAAGACTGATGTAGGCGGGCGATGTCAGATAGAGCAGACCGGCCACCAAAAGCGGGAGGCTGCCGATGATGCCGGCGGAGGCCTTCGCCTCCGAACTGACCGCCTTGATCTTCGCCTTCATCTTCTTGCGCTCGCGCAAGACCTTCGAAAGGTTGGCAAGAGCCTCCGACAGGCTGCCGCCGGTCTGGCTCTGGAGAGAAATCACGATGGCGAAGAAGTTGGCCTCGGCCAGCGGCACGCGTTCATACAAACGCTGAACGGCTTGGTCCATGGGTAGACCCAGGGTCTGATCCTCCAGCACTAACTTGAACTCGCTGCGAACGGGCTCCTGGGCCTCCAACGAGATAATCCTCAGACAATCAGCGAGGGGCAGTCCTGCCTTCACGCCCCGCACGATTACATCGACGGCATTGGGAAACTCGGCTGAGAAACTCGCGAGGCGGCGGGACCGCATCAAGTTCACGTAGAAATGCGGCAGCAGCATCCCACCAGCGATGCCGAACCCAGCCCCGGTCAAAGGGCTCATATGCAAGGACGCCGTTGCGATGAGGAACGACCCAAATCCTGCCGCAACGGCGGTCAGGTGATAGGTTCTTGTGCTCCAGCTCAACCCAGCTTGACGCATACGATTTGCAAGAGACGGTTTTGCGCCGCGCTTCGCTTGCCGCTTGTCCTCAAGCTCGCGCAGAGTCACATCCACCGCTTTTTTGCGCCTGACCTCATCGGCACCTGTCCGGCGGTCCGTGACCGCGTCCATAGCGGCGATAGCGGCAAAGCGCCGTTGGGCCTCCGAACGCCGGCTGATATGCGAATAAAACAAGGCAATCACCATCCCGACGCCGCAGAATGTGGCGAGCAGGGCAATGACGATGGGGAAAGAGGAGGGCGACAGCATGTGTCAGTGTCCTGTCAACCGTCTGCTAGGATGCTGCCATCTCGGCGGCGTCAAGGGCCGCAGCGAGGCGCTTCTCCTCGCCATAGTAGCGGGCGCGATCCCAAAAGCGGGGGCGTCCGATCCCGGTTGAACGATGCCTGCCGATGACATTGCCCTTTAGATCCTCGCCCAGAATATCGTAGAGGAAAAGATCTTGCGTGGTGATGACGTCGCCTTCGAGGCCGAGCACCTCCGTGATATGCGTGATGCGGCGCGAGCCGTCGCGCAGCCGCGCAGCCTGAACGATCACATCCACGGATGAAACAATCATCTCGCGAATGGTCTTAGATGGCAGACTATAGCCTCCCATCGTGATCATCGACTCCATGCGCGACAAGGCCTCGCGCGGGGAGTTGGCGTGCAGGGTTCCCATCGAGCCATCGTGGCCGGTGTTCATCGCCTGCAAGAGATCGAATGCCTCTGATCCACGCACCTCGCCCACGATAATGCGCTCGGGCCGCATGCGTAGGCAATTCTTCACGAGATCTCGCATCGTAATCTGGCCTTCGCCTTCGATGTTGGGTGGCCTGGTTTCCAGGCGCACCACATGCGGCTGCTGCAGCTGGAGCTCGGCTGCGTCCTCGCATGTGATGATGCGCTCGTCCGGCTCGATGTAGCCTGTCAAACAGTTGAGCAGGGTGGTCTTGCCAGACCCCGTGCCGCCGGACACAATGACATTGCAGCGCACGCGGCCGATAATCTGGAGAACGTCGGCGCCTTCCTTCGAAATCGAACCGAATTTGACGAGCTGGTCGAGGGTCAGCTTGTCCTTCTTGAATTTGCGGATGGTGAGCGATGGTCCGTCAATGGCGAGCGGTGGGGCAATCACGTTGACGCGGGAACCGTCGGGCAGGCGTGCATCGCAGATCGGGCTCGACTCATCCACGCGTCGACCGACCTGACTCACGATTCGCTGACAGATATGGAGCAACTGCCCATTGTCGCGAAAATGAACATCCGTCCGCTGCACCTTGCCACGAACCTCGATGTAGACCGTGTCGGCGCCGTTAACCATGATGTCTGCGATGTCGTCGCGGGCAAGAAGCGGTTCCAATGGCCCATAGCCGAGCACATCGTTGCAGATGTCCTGAAGAAGCTCATCCTGTTCCGCAATGGACATCACGACCTTCTTGGCCGTGACGATGTCGTTAACAATGTCGCCGATGGCGCCTCGAGCTTGCGCCAGCTCCATTTGTCCAAGCTGCGTGACGTCAATTGCGTCAATGAGTGCTGCGAACACCTGCGTCTTGAGCTCGTAATACTCATCTGATTTGCGCGATAGCTGCGGGCGGGGCGACGTGCCCTCGGCTGACTGGGGCTTGGCGGGTGGCAGGTCGGCCGCCGAGGCCCGGGATGCACCCCCGGGTCCAGCCGGAAGACCTCCATCGGCGTGGATCGTTGATCGCCCTGCCATAGCAGTCGCTGGCAGAGGCGGGAGCTGGCGCTCGTCCTGCACGCTTCTCTTGCCAAACATGTCAGAAAGCCCCCGCGTTCCAGCTCTTTGATCGTAAGCCCAATTGGATAGGCCCGTCGCCGCATGGAGTGGGTGCTAGTTAGCGCCGAATACTCGAATGGGTCTATTCGGCCTGATGGCCTAGGACAACTCTGACTCAGCTCGGCCAAATGGCCTAATGGCTTGCGCGGTCGACCAAATCGTTTCAAATGAACAGAGAGTGCGGATGGAAAACAGCATGCTAGGCTCCCGTTGGAAATTTATCACCATGTTGCTTGTGCTGGCTGGTCCGGCGCTGCCTGCGCCCGGAATGGCGGACGAGGCTGCGGTCAGGCCCGTCACACGCGGACCCGCAGGGTACAGCGCCGATCCAGGGCAGAAAGCGACCGCGATTGGGGTGACCCTGGACTTTGCCAGGATCGAGACGTTCGAGGTTCCGGCGCGGACGGTTATCATCGGAAATCCCGCAATTGTCGACGGTACGCTCAGTGACGAGAAGACGATTGTCCTGACAGGCAAGGCGGTCGGCACAACCAACATGATTGTTTTAGGCGAGGCTGGACGGGAGATCGCCAACCTCATGGTGAATGTGGTCCCTAACAGAAGTCAGTTGACGACAGTCCATCAGGGCGAGGCGCAGCAGACCTACACATGCGCGGACGCGTGCCGACCGCTTCCTTCCGCTGCACCCAGCAAATAGGCCCTAGGCCGGTTTTTTCGGCGTCCTTCCAAGCAGGGAGCCGAGCCCAAGGTAGCCGCCGCGACTGTGCTTTGCTTCCTGGCGCCCCGTGATCACGTTGGCAATCTCGCTGAAGGCTTTGACAGCGGCTCCCTTGGCCGAGGCCTGCGCGACCATTTGCCCCTTGTTCGCAGCGGTGCCGAACAGGTGCGCATCGGATGGAATGCAGGCGACCGGCTTGAGATCGACGGCCTTGGCGAAGTCGTTGACCTTGATCTCAGGCCGTTTCGGCATGCCAACTTGGTTCAGCACCAGCTTCGGTGGCGGGTCGTGCGGGCGAGCCTGCCGGAGCACATGGATCAGGTTCTTGGCGTTCCGAAGGTTGGCCAGATCAGGCACTGCCGTGATGACGATCTCATCGGCTGATATCAGGGTATTTCTGGCCCACGAAGTCCAGAGATGAGGCATGTCCAGGATTAGAAAGGGCACGCTCGCCTGCGCAACTTCGATCAGTTGCTCTATGGCGCCGTCCTGCACGTCATAAGCTTTCTCAAGGGTCGCTGGTGCAGAGAGCAGGCTGAGGTGGTCGCCGCATTTCTGCAACAGCCGGTCAAGCAGAACCTCGTCGAGACGCCCTGCATCCTGAATCGCCTCAGCGACGCCTTGAGCCACGTCGAGGTTGAAGTCGAGGCTTGCAGTGCCGAACGGCAGATCCAGGTCTGCCATAACGACATTGGAGCCCAGTTTGTGCGCAACGGTCCAACCTACGTTATGGGCGAGGGTTGAGGAGCCAACCCCGCCTTTGGCCCCAATGAAGGCATAGACCTGCCCGAGCTTGCCCGTGCTGGACGCGCCGTAGATGCCCGCGATCGACGAGATCAGCGCAATGGGATCGACCGGTGCAACGATGTACTCGCTGATCCCGCGCCGCATGAGATCGCGATAGAAGGCGATGTCGTTGGTACTTCCAATCGCCATTACCTTGGTGCCGGCGTAACAGACTTCGGCGAGCCGATCGAGTTCAGCCAGGAAAGCATCGTGTTGCGAACGGCTTTCAATGATGATGAGGTCGGGAGTCGGAGTCTGGTTGTAGTGCTCAACGGCAGCTGCGACGCCTCCGGACTGAACAGCGACGCGGGCCCGGGACATCAGCCGGTCAGCCGCGGCACACTCGATTGCGGCGGCGGCCTCCGGGCTGTCGCAGAAGGCGTGGACAACGATCCGTGGAATCCTCAGGCTCTCGCGAGCGCTTGTCGGTTCGCGAGGGGAGCCTCCTGACGAGCCGGAATAGCCCTCCGGCCGCTCTTCAACTACCATCTCAGTAACCCTGTCCGTCATGCTCAGGCCGATCCGCTCTGCTTCGCCAGGTCGCGCCGAGAGTGATCATTGTCAAAGGTTAAAATCTGACGGTCTCGCTTTGTCCAGCCCGCAAGAAGCGGACGGAGGGGGCACTGTTGCTCTGGAGAGTGGGCTCTTCATGGCTGTCGGCAACGGAGCGCAGGGCCAGCGAAAGCAGGCCAATGGCTTGGCCGCCCGCAATGGCTTCGGCCTGCGCTGGGCTGAGCTCCAAGGTGGCTGTCTTGCCGACCGCAGCCGCCGGCTCCTTGGCCTCATTCATTTTCTGATCGACCGCTAACACCCGGATATTGGTGAGAAGGATGCGGCTGAGGTTCGCATTCTTGTCCTCCCCTGGCCGCGTAATGGTTTGAATCACGTCGACCCGGTCGTTCGGCAGAATCAAGCCGCCCGCGGTGCTCTCAACCGAGATCCGGATTGAGACGGCCCGCTTGCCTGGTGTCAGCATCGAGGCCAGGAGGTTGGACGAGCCGCGTGAGAGCTTCTCTTCCCGGATTGGCTCGCCGGACACGAAGGAACTGCGGACCATGGTCCCAATCAGGGATTTAACCGCATCGGGTTTCGTGGCACGCGTGATGAAGTCGGGGCTGCTGGCCTCCATCGGCCAGGGCTGCCAACGAACGATGCCTTCTGTGAGGGCTTGTCCCGGCGCGATTCCGGCGGAAGCGACGAGAACCTCAGTCATCGGCACCGGAGTTATCTGGGCGTCAACTTTCGCAGTCGCAGCGCCTGGCGGGAGCGACAGTGCGAGCCAGCCCGCAAGGCTGCCAGCCGTTAGAGCGATGATGAGAATAATGATGCGCAACATCGTCAAAAGCCTATTTGCCTGTGACGAGCTGGTGCTCCACTCGTCTGATCAACGGGTTTTACGAAAGAGCCTTCACCCACAGCGTATCCGGAAACACGAGGACCGCGGCCGCTGCGAGAGCGACCCCATAGGGAACGCCTGACCGTCTGTCGTGCAAGCGCGTGATCCATGGCACCCGTAGGCAGAATGCTGGCAGCGTCATCATCCGAAACCGAAGGAGCATCAGCGTCAGCCCGCCGCCAAACAGCGCCGCGCCGAGAAGGTAGCTGGTCACATGCTCGGCTCCGAGCCAGAGCACGATGACAGCGACAAGCTTGGCATCTCCGCCACCGATCCAGCCTGCTGCGAAGCAAGCGAACGAGCAACCCAGAACAGCGGCTGCAACCGCCACGCTCATTCCGATCTCCGCAGCCGTCCAACCGGTGAGCGGAGCCAGGGCGGCGTAGACCCCGAGCAGGAACAAAACCAGGCTGTTACGGATCCTCATCGTGAGAAGATCCGTTACGCCGGCCCATATCGCTGCCACAAAGAAGCTGACACTTGCAAACAGCGCGGCAGTTACAGAGATTGTCACCAAGGCCTCGTTGCATGCTTGGAATCGCGTTCAGTCTAAAATCCGTCGGAGGGCGGGTACTTGCGACCCTGCCTTCCGACGAATGAGGATTGTGCTTAACAATCGCACCTGGCCTTAACCGCCGGTGCCGGCGTCGGCACTGGCGCCGGTGGCATTGTCTTTAACCTTGTCGAAGATAGCCGTCAGCGTTGACTGTATTACAGAGTCAGTTCCGGAGCCGAAAAGTGCGATGATAACGACTGACAGTCCTGCAGCAATGAGGCCGTATTCGATGGCAGTTGCGCCGGATTCATCTTTAACGAAGCGCGAGATAAGAGATTTCATGATGTGTTTCTCGACGTAGTTACAGTTTTGCTGCCCTGTTAGCAGCCCCCACAAGCCCGAATGGCCTTGTACGCTCACTAATGCGTAATTCCACATCAGGAGTCGATTCGGCTTGATGGCCTAGGCCTTTTAGGCTTCGATGTTCATCCAAACAGTCTAGTGGATGGAATCTAACGCTTGGTGCCCACGCCTGACGGCGGCGATGATTTCATCTGGATCAGCCGTCCACGTGAAGGGCTTGGGACTGGCGTTCGTCTCGGCAACGTACCGGTTGATGGCCGCCTGAAGGTCAACCACCGAGTGGAAGACGCCGCGCTTGAGCCGCTGGCGGGTCAGCTTAGCGAAGAAGCCCTCAACCGCATTGAGCCACGAGCATGAGGTCGGGGTGAAGTGGAAGGTGAAGCGCTCGTGGCGATCCAACCAGGCCCGAACCTTCGGGTGCTTGTGGGCGGCATAGTTGTCGAGGATCACGTGCACGGCCTTGCCAGGTGGCACTTGGGCCTCGATGGCGTTGAGAAAGCGGATGAATTCCTGATGCCGGTGGCGCTGCATGTTGCGGCCGATGACGGAGCCATCCAGCACGTTCAGAGCGGCAAAGAGCGTCGTGGTGCCGTTGCGTTTGTAGTCGTGCGTCATGGTCCCCAGCCGGCCCTTCTTCAGCGGCAGGCCGGGCTGGGTGCGGTCGAGCGCCTGGATCTGGCTCTTCTCATCAACCGAGAGAACAATGGCATGAGCGGGTGGATCGACGTAGAGCCCAACCACGTCGCGGAGCTTCTCGGCAAACATGGGGTCGTTGGAGAGCTTGAACTGGCGATAGCGGTGCGGCTGGAGACCATGCGCTCGCCAGATGCGCCGCACCGCGCTGGCGCTGATGCCAGTCTCCTTGGCCATCATAGCAGCGGTCCAGTGCGTTGCCTCGACCAGTGGGTCGGCCAACGTCAGGGTGACCACCCGCTCGGCGATGTCAGGCCCGAGCGGCTTGATCCGGGCGGGGCGCGTCTTGTCGCGCAGCAGGCCGTCGACGCCCTCCCGCATGAAGCGCTCCTGCCAGCGCCAGACGCAGGTCTTGGAGGTGCCGGTCCGACGCATGATCTCAGCGGTGCCGACGCCATCGGCGCTCAGCAGCACGATGGCAGCCCGCCAGACGTGTTTCTGGGCCGTGTTCCGGTTGCTGGTCAGCGCCTCAAGGCGAAGTCGGTCGGAGGACGTCAGGATGATCGAGATGCCAGTGCGCATGCCACAGCCTCGCATGCACACCGGCTAAGGGGAATCCTTCAAACGGACTCTTTTGTTAGGCGGAAACCACTAGGAGAATTCCTTGCTGGCTGCTGGCGTCTGCCCCGGCGGAAAACCGTTATCTATTATTGTTAATGACAGAAGCCAGCCTTGCAACTTGCCCGGGATAGCCAAGGTGGCGAGAGCTCGATTCTAATTACGCTATTTTATATTATCGCGCAAAAGATCAAGGTTGTTATTGACTGTCAAGTTTGACGGATCAAGATCGTGAGCTTTCAGAAAGTTAACACGTGCCTTGGCAGGATCTCCGCGAAGTAGATGCGAGTAGCCAATGTTGTTGTAATACTCTAGCGTATTGCCAATCAGATTTCCGGCCTCACGGTATGCTCTATCGGCAAGGTCGAAACGACGGACACGGTCGTAGGATGCCGCTAAACCAAGCCATGCTTCTGGGTTGTTGGGCGAAACCTCGACGGCACGCTCATAGTAGCGAGCGGCATGGCCATAGTTGCCCTCGGAAAACTGAATCTTAGCGACCCTGAGAACTTCGGTGTCAGGATAGGGCTCGACATGATCCGGCAGCGCAATTTCGGCCGGACCATTCCCGAAGCTCGAAAGACTGCCGCTACTGTTACAAGCCGCTAGGATCAGTGGAGTGCACATCAACAGTCCGATTGCCACAATCTGTTCGAGCTTCCTCATCGCCACCATCCAGCCTGTTCCTCACCAAGTTGCCCCTGGTGACTCTTCGCAGCCGTGAGAGAGAGTGTGTCACGTTCCCAGGCTCTCCATTAGGACCTGCCGGTACCAAGCCTCGAAGACCGTCCATGTGCTCTCACGGCGTCTCGCCACTTTTGAAAGGTGAATCAAGACTGAAGACACGCTTAAGTCTGCACTCCTTTACAGTCCCTTAACCATGTTAGCTCAGATCTGAGTAAGTTTTGAGGCATCCGATCCAAACCGATTCCTGGATGACACTTTGGAACATATGGCGTACCAGCAGAGCGGGCCCTTGAAATGCGATTGAAGTGTGACTTGGCGCGTTGCCGTGCTGCTCTGAACGGGATGGGTTACGCCCTCACCCTCATAACCCTGCTGGCCGCATTGGCATTGGTGGCTCCATGCGCTCAGGCCCAAGAGCGGCTCCTTCGTTTCAACAAAGGCCGCGCCGCTGGTGATCTCACCGTGGCGCAGGGGCAGTTCGTCACCGCCAGGACGGCCACCGATGTTGGGCGCCTCGTCGTCGGCAACCCGGATATCGCCAATGCCGTTCCGCTGACGAGCCGCTCGTTCTATGTCCTCGGCAAGACGGAAGGCCGGACCAACGTTGCGGTCTACGGCGCCAACGATGAGTTGTTGGGGACCGCGAACGTGGAAGTTGGCGCCGATACGCCTGACCTCGCCACGACGATTCAGGAGGCCATTCCGCAGGCCAACATCAGAGTCGAGACCGTCAACGGTCGCCTTCGTTTGAGCGGCACGGTTCCGGACAGCATCGCGCTGCGCAAAACCCTCGAGATTGCCGAACAGTACGGCTCCGATGGTGTCATTAATGCGCTGCGGGTGACTGGGGGACAGCAGGTTATGCTGGAGGTACGCTTCATCGAGGCCAACCGCACAGCCGGCCGGGAGCTTGGCGTCAGTTGGTTTGCACGGGGATCGAGGGCGGATCTCAGGACGGGCAATTTTAACCCGGGGAGCAGCACTGGACAATCCGGCGTGGTCAGCTTCAACCCGCTCCTCGCCAGCGGCGGCGCGCCATTCGGCACCCTGATCGCACAGGTTCTCAGCGGAGGGGTTAGCGCCGACATTCTGGTACAGGCACTCGAAGAGAAAGGCTTGGCGCGCCGCCTGGCAGAGCCCAACCTCATTGCTCTTTCTGGCGAGAAAGCCAGCTTTCTTGCGGGTGGCGAGGTTCCGATCCCAGTGGCCGCAGAGAACGACACGATCACGGTGACTTACAAGGAGTATGGTGTCCGCCTCAACTTTACGCCGGTCGTTCTCGATAATGGTTTGATCAATCTGAAGCTGGAACCTGAGGTCAGCCAGGTCGACGAGTCGATCAGGGTCAGCACCGGAGCGATTTCGGTTCCGGGTTTCATCACCCGGCGCGCCAGCACCTCTATCGAGGTTCGGGACGGTCAGAGCTTCGCCATGGCGGGTCTCCTCCAGAGCACTCATTCCAAGAACCGGGAGCAGATCCCCTGGCTGGGGCAGCTGCCGATTATTGGCACACTCTTCAGCTCTTCATCATTCCAAGAGCAGGAGACTGATCTCGTGATCATTGTCACTCCCCGGTTGGTCAGGCCAGCAAAGCCCGGGCAGCCCCTGCGCACCCCGCTTGATAGCGCCAGACCTGGAAACGACCTTGATCTGTTCCTGATGGGCGCGCTGGAGGTGGATAGTGCGATGCAGAAGCGTTTTGCCGAAGGCGCCGGGGTAATAGGACCCTATGGCCATATCGTCGAGATCAAGCCAGGAAAGCGAAATGTCAGCAAGAAAGTTATCAAGTATTAGACTCTGGATCCGACCTCCCGCCGGCTTCCTGCTGCTGATGGCGCTCAGTGGTTGCGTCGATTATCTTGAACGTCGCGATACCATCACTCTCGCAGCTGGAGATGCGCAGGATTGGAACAAGGTTGTCCACATAGCCGATCCTTGGCCGCCATACGCGATGAATAACCATATACCGGGTGATGGAAAGCGTACGGCCCAAGTGATTCAACGCTACAGTACAGGCAATGGCACTAGCAGTGGTAATGTAGGATCTGGCGCAGTGCCAGCTTCCTCAGGAGGTACCGATGCGGCTGCTGCTCCCAATCCGTGAGCATGGCTGAGATCCAGCGCGTTCCTTGCCGAAATAGCCACACAAAGCACGTGTCGTCCCGCCACCGGGGATAGGAGGAGAAGACGGCGCAACGCGGCGGGTATCCCTGCGGCAGCATCCGCTTTGCACGCCGGTACGCAGGCGAGAAGATCACCTCGACATGTTGCTGTAACGAACACGCCTGTCGCCGTCTGGCCGAATGGCTGCGGCGGACAAGCGCCTCCAGCAGTGTCTATTCCTCATCCCCAGATCGCTGGAGTAGAGACAGGCGTTCATGGGGGCGCCCAAGGCATGAACAGCTTACATCTGCATCAGTAGCCCAGCCATAGTTCCAATCTGGATCAATCTCGCAATCGAGCAAGAAAGTCGCTCGCCAGCCTCTAACTCCAAAGATCTATCACAGGTAAGATGCCAGAGCCGCCGCGTTCCATATGGAAAGGACTAATCCGTTCGGCTGAATAGGCGCTCGCCACAGACTGATCTACGTATTGCTCAGGCGCGAATGCAGGATGAGGCGGGAGTTCGAATGAGGACCTATTTCTTCAACATCAGAGACGAGGTGGGTCTGATTGAAGATGAAGATGGGATCGAGCTTTCCGACGAGGTCGCCTTGTGGCTGGAGGCCATCCGCAGTGTGGATGAATTCGTTCGGGACACATCGGCGTTCTCGCCCATGCGGCTGGAAGTGACCGACATTGAGGGCCGTACCGTGTTGATGACGCTTGTCCAATCCCAGATGAGGACTTGGAGCCATCTCTCGGATCTGGCTGCGGCACATCTTTCGCTCCATTAGAACGTGGCCTCCAAGAATGTCCTGTGACGTCGTATCAGAGGTCTCGTGCCGTAATTGAAGCATGGTGCCAAGCGGCAGGCGACTGCCGTCGAACGACACCACGAGTCGAGTGAGAGCCGACAGGCGTTGGCTCCGTAGGCTGTAGGGCAAGGCGCTCAACAATCCCAATGCGGCTGACGTCCTCGCCCACAAAACGGCCATCGGCCATCTGGAACAGCGATCTGCTGTCGGCGAAGAGCGTCTTGCGTTGACCCTCTCCATCAGTCAGCCCTTGCCATCGTCGCCGAGCAAGCAGACCTCACATCGCTGTCTGACCAGCAGGCCTGCCATCCCTCCCGTCACTATCGTAACGACAAAGGAGCTTCCGTCGGTCACTGCCTCATTCGTCGGTCGCGGCAAGCCAACTCGCTGCTTCCTGCGCCGTCGCCTTTCGCCGACTGAGGAGTTCAGCAAGAAATCTCGCAGGAAACGGAATGCTTTTCTGCACGGTGCGAATCAAGTTGTCTGCATCCGCTTCAAAAAGGCAGATCGCAAGATGATCGGGATGATCCGGATCGAACTCAATATCAAATCTCCAACGGGATGTTTCTGCCCGTCGTCAGTCGATGCTGGGACATTGAGTGAGATGACGCGGTCGTCGGGCGCTGCAAAGCCAAACCGAACATCATCGCAGGATGCCGGCAGGGGACTTTGCTCCCCCACCGAGGAAGAGGTGATAGACACGACCCTGCCGCAGGAGTCACCGAGGCCGAATTCATTGCAATGAGCCGAAAGGACGGTGGCGCTCATGCGCCTTGTGCCAGGCGGGGAGCCTAATCGAGCTAGCTTTGGTTGTGGTTGCCAGACGACCTGTCCTGCGGACTCAGGTGTGCCTCCAACCCCGTCATTGGACTGATATGCATTGGAAAGGCCGGATTCCGTTGTCATGATGGTTGCCCCCACCCAAGTTGATGTCGGCCAGATCGATTGTCTGGCCCTGGCAAAGGAGATTGAACTCCTGATATGCTTCGCGGGTAAGATCTTGTCGGAAAAACCGTTAAATATGTTTCCATCAGGAGGAGAAATAGCATCGGCTCGTAGAAGAGAGGCGGTATACTGCAGGACAATAGATCAGCAATTTATCCCATATGGTGCATACAACCCTAAAGCACCCGCCAAATGCAGTGCTTTTCACAACTGCTCTTGAATCAGGGGGAGGCCGAAGGTTTTGGCTGATAACTGCCGAATTCATCAAGCTGGCCGAAACTGAACACCATCTATAGTGACAAGGGCTTCAAGTACATGGCCGAGCGCGTCAGCTCCTGCAGGTCGATTGACATACTCCCTGGCCGTCGAGCGAGGTCTGTTGAGGCATGCGGTTATCGTCAGGCACTCAGGACGAAACGGAAGCGTCGGCAAGCGCCGACTGGATGAACACAGAGGGGAGGGCGGTGGATTGGCCGCTTGCCAAGCGTTGCGAGCGGTCAAGAAACGCAAAGGCCAAAAGACTCTCCTGCCTCCAAAGTGTCACCCGCGTCTAGGTCGAGGATTAGCCCCAAAGGGCTACCCTTGTCGGAGGAACAAAGGCCAGTCCTGCTCGTTACAGCCAAGCAAGGTCCGGGTCACACGGACGCCGGGATGTAGCGCCCTGATCTGCCAAGGTTCCCCAATGCGGATGCCGATGGCTGGCGAGGGGGACTCTCGGGCGCACATTGCTGAACATCATAAGGGGGCAAGCAGTCATGAACCATCACGTCGTCTACAATGAGCAAATCCTCTCGATTGCTCAGGATGTGCCCACATATGTAACGACCGTCCTGCTCTGCCAGAACACCCTCATCCACAGCGGCATCAGCCACATCCTGTCAGGAACGCACTTCGTCATCTCCGAAGAGATACCCGAACTAACAACAGGATTGCCAATCCTCTGTCTCATCCACGGCAGCCAGGCGGCGGATGATCTGATCGTGACGGTTGAGAGGTTGAAGGCACAATGGCCGTCTGCCCGGGTGGTTCTCCTGACCGAGCACATGGAACCCGCAGCCATGGTGCAGGCTCTTCAGACGGGCTTAGACGGGCTTTGCTCAACGGCGATGAAGCGCGAGGCCCTGATCAAGGCGCTTGAACTCGTCATGCTGGGGGAGCCCTTTATCGCACCAGCACTGGTATTCAGCCTGGTGGATGAAGCCTTACACCATCAGACCCGCCCTGATGGGAATGTCATGGTTGGCCCTGCGGCTACGGCAGTTGCCAGCAAGCTCTCGCCACGCGAATCCATGATCCTGCACCACCTGACCCAAGGTGCCTCGAACAAGCAGATTGCGCGGGAACTTGGGTTGGCTGAGGCAACAGTCAAAGTTCACCTCAAGGGCATCCTGCGCAAGGTGAAGGCGGCCAACCGCACCCAGGCCGCCATGTGGGCGCAGCAGCACATGAAGCTCGCGGCAAACGATGGCATCATTGCTGCTGCGGAGTAGCGTGGTAATTGGGCGCGAGGTGAGTGCTATTTTTACGGGGCAGCTTTATGCGGCCTCAAGCACTTGCGCTCTGTGTTGCCCGAGAAGCGCAATGGCATCGCGAGCGTACTGACGGAACTCCTCCTTGAGGAATTCGGGCTCGCGTTCCCAATCCGGCACTTCTTCCTGCGCGTCATAGAACGTGCGAGCGACATGCTCGATCTGCTGGTGAAGATTGTCCATGAATGCCCCAGGTCCATCTAAGTTATGTTCTTGCAGCCTTTCCTCGTAGGCGTTCGGGCGCTGATTGTTGGAGTTGATCCCAACGAGGAAGATTGCTGGACGTAGACTTACAGTCACGCTTTCCTGATCCGCTATTGACCTAACGGCTTACCCCGGAAGTAGTAGAGCACTTTGGGCTGTTTTTCTCGATGAGAGGAAACCCAGCCTCAGAGGCTGACTGAAAAAGGTTGAGTGGCCTCAAGCCCCTGTGATTCCGTCGGATTTGCGAAGATTCGATGGAGGTCA
>NZ_JAFEMD010000006.1 GCF_016892765.1 Microvirga arvi | reverse complement strand
CGGCCTTGGTGGCCGGCAGAAACCGGGTGCCGAGACCGGCGACGGGGAGGACTGCTTTGCGGATACGCTTCATTGGAAGAGCCATGATTGAGCATCAAGAGGGAGGGGTAATCTAAGTCAGAGCCGGGAAAAGGAAACCAATAACTGTCAAGCTTCGGCTACCCATAACGCGTTACATCCCGGCTTGTTTCATCGGCAGTGCTTCTTCATTGAAGTTCTGGACCTGAATTGAAGCTGAAGCGTTTTGGTTAAGCTGCCGAGCGGAGCAGTTTTGGGAGATGAATATGGCGGTATTGGTGACGGGCGGCGCGGGCTATATCGGCAGCCACATGGTGCTCGAGCTTCTGGATGCGGGCGAGACGGTGGTTGTGCTCGACAACCTGTCGACAGGCTTCCGCTGGGCGGTTCCGCAGGAAGTCACCTTCGTTACTGGCGATGTGGGCGATCAGGCCCTCGTTTCCAGCGTCATCGATGAGCACGGCATCGACAGCATCCTGCATTTCGCCGCTAAGATCGTGGTACCGGAATCCGTCACCGACCCGCTGGCCTATTACTTCAACAACACCGTGAAGACCCGTGCTCTGATCGAGACGGCAGTGGAGAAGGGCGTGAAGAACTTCGTGTTTTCTTCCACGGCCGCTGTCTACGGCAATGCCGAGGCGCCCCTGCTGACCGAGGACATGCCGCTTGTGCCGATCAACCCTTACGGCCGCAGCAAGCTCATGTCCGAGTGGATGCTGCAGGATGCCCATACGGCCCATGGGCTGCGCTATGCCATCCTGCGCTACTTCAATGTCGCCGGCGCCGACCCGAAGGGTCGCTCCGGCCAGTCGACTCCGCAAGCGACCCACCTCATCAAGGTGGCGGCCCAGGCCGCCCTCGGCCAGCGGCCTCATCTCGACGTGTTCGGCACTGATTACGATACGCCGGACGGCACCTGCGTGCGCGACTACATTCAGGTCAACGACCTCGCCCGGGCCCATCTCGTCGCCCTTCAGCATCTCCGCAGCGGCGGCGAGTGCACGATCATGAATTGCGGCTACGGCCATGGCGCCTCGGTCCTGGAGGTCGTGGACGTGGTCAAGAAGGTTTCTGGCGTCGATTTCGAGGTCCGCCTGAGTCCGCGCCGGCCCGGCGATCCCGCTCAATTGGTGGCGAAAGTCGACAGGATCAGCAGTCTCGGCTGGAGGCCGCAGCACGACGACTTGGCGGACATCGTCGATCAGGCCCTGCGCTGGGAGCGGGCGCTGGCGGGTCGAAAAGCCGCATAGGAACCTACCTATAAGACTAGGTGTCAACCGGCTGTTAACTCTCTTAGTGTCGCAATGGCAGGACATATCTGTCCTGTTTCCGTGAGCGACTCCCATGCGCCAGCCGCTGCTTCTGGTGCGCCGCCTTTCCGGCGCTCTCCTTCTCGGTCTGAGCCTCACCGGCGGTGTAGGCTTTCAGACATCGTCTGCTCAGGCGCAGGAGGCATCGCAGGGAGGCTTCCAGCGTTTCGTGCAGGGGCTCTGGCCGGAGGCCAGGGCGCGAGGCGTCTCAAAGGCGACCTTCGAAGAGGCGTTCCGGGGCGTCGAGCCGGATGCCAAGATCATTGCGCTCACCCGCAAGCAATCCGAGTTCGTCCGGCCGATCTGGGACTATATCAACGGTTCTCTCTCTGCCGAGCGGCTGAAGCGCGGCTGGGAGATGGCTGCCGAGTGGTCGCAGACCCTGGCCTCCGTCGAAAAGACCTATGGCGTTCCACGCGCCGTGGTGCTCGGCGTCTGGGGAATGGAGACGAATTTCGGCAGCTTCACCGGCTCGATCTATGCCATCCGGGCGCTCTCGACGCTGGCCTATACCGGCTATCGGGGCGACTTCTTCCGGGAGGAACTGCTCACCGCGCTCCAGATCCTGGAGCAGGATCACGTGGACCGCTCCAGGATGCTGGGCTCCTGGGCCGGGGCCATGGGCCAGACCCAGTTCATGCCCTCGAGCTTCATGAAGTATGCGGTCGACGGCAACCGGGATGGAATACGCGACATCTGGTCATCGGTGCCCGATGCCATGGCCTCGACCGCCAACTACCTGCGTCAGCAGGGCTGGGAGCCGGGACTGCCCTGGGGCTTCGAGGTCCAACTGCCGAAGAGCTTCGACTTCCGCTCCCTGAGGCAGAATTTTGCCCAGTGGGGATCCCTGGGCCTGCGCCGGGTCGACGGAAAGGCGCTGCCGCGCTCGGGCGAGGCGAGCCTGTTCCTGCCGGGTGGAGCCAACGGGCCGGCCTTCCTGGTGACCCGCAACTACGATGTGATCAAGACCTACAATTCCTCGGACGCCTATGCCATGGGCGTGGCGCATCTGGGCGACCGCCTCATGGGCGGGGCACCAATCCAGGGGGCTTGGCCCAAGGACCAGCCCATGCTGGACAAGGATCAGCGCCAGGAATTGCAGGAACGCCTCGCCCGCCTCGGTTTCTATGAGGGCGATGCGGACGGCAAGCTCGGCTCCAAGACCCGGGACGCCGTGCGGAACTTCCAGCTCCGGCGTGGTTTGATCCCTGATGGCTATGCCGATTATGCTGTCTTGCGCGAACTGCGTGCGACCCGCTGACGGAGCTGCCTTACGGCTCTATAACCAGGCTGGTCCGGATTAGGATGGAACCGCCTATGAAAATAGTGCCGATTCTTCATCGCATGACCCTCGCCCTGCTCCTCGCAGCGGGTGGGATCGATGCTGCCTTGGCGCAGTCCGGCTATTCTCAGCAGCCGGGCTACCGGGATCCCCGTGCCTATCCGCCCGGCTATTATCCTGGAAAGCTCGTACAGCCGGCCCAGCCTCAGCCGCAGCAGGGCTTCAGCCTCCGTCGTTTGTTCGGTGTTCCGGACGAGCCGCCGCCCCCTGCACGCGCTCCCGTCGCGAGACCCCGCAAACCGGCCGCCCCGCCAGCGGCGGTGGCGAAGCAGGAGAAGCCCAAGGTCGATCCGAGCACCCATGTGGTGGTGTTCGGGGATGCGCTGGCAAGCTATGCCCGGCAGGGACTCGACGCCCATCTTGCGGACAACCAGGATGTCGCGGTTGTCTCCAAGGTCAGGAATGACACGAGCCTCGCCCGCACCGATCCGGCCGACTGGCCCAACTTCATCAAGGCGACTCTCGACGGAGGCCAGAAAGCCTCCGTGGCCGTCGTGATGTTGGGAGCGAACGATCGGCAATCGATCAGGGATGGCGAGGAGGGGATAGAACCGCTCTCCGACCGCTGGAAAGAACTCTACCGCCAGCGGGTCGACGCGATCATGGCCGCCTTCAAGGAGCGCAGAATCCCGGTCGTCTGGATCGGCGTGCCGCCCATGAAGAACAGCAAGATCTCGGAAGATCTGCTCGCCATGAACGAGATCTACAAGGAAAGGGTCCAGCGCAACGGCGGAGTCTATGTGGACATCTGGCCTGGCTTCGTGGACGAGGAGAACCGCTACACGGCCGAGGGGCCCGACGTAGACGGCGAACCCGCCAAGCTGCGCACCAATGAGGGCGTCTTCTTCACCCGAGCCGGTGCGCGCAAGGTTGCCTTCTTCGCCGATACGGAGATCAAGCGGATCCTGGGGCAAGGCGGAACCGCCACGGCGGCTGCCCCCAATCCGGCGGAGATCACGCCTGCGGATGGATCGGGAACCCCGTCCGTCGAGGCTGCGCTGCCCCCGCCGCCGGATGCCGCCACTCCGGTTGTTCTGCCATCGAAGCCGCTGGTCGGTCCGGTTCTGCCGCTGACCCGTCAGGACGTGACGCCGGGAGGCACGCTCGTCTCGGCGCCGCCGAAGCTCGCGGGCGACCATGCCTATCCCGTCCAGCGCGCCCTGCGGGTCGGGATCGCACCCGGCTCCCGTCCCGGTCGGGCGGACGATTTTCGCTGGCCAAACCCGTAACGAGGATTTCGCAATAAAAAGCGGCGGCTCATGTGAGATGAGCCGCCGCTTTCGTTTGTCAGGATGCGAGGCTTACACCGGCAGGGTGCTGGAGCCCATGAGGAAGGTGTCGATGGAGCGGGCGGCCTGGCGGCCTTCGCGGATCGCCCAGACCACCAGCGACTGGCCGCGGCGCATGTCGCCAGCCACGAAGACCTTGTCGTTCGAGGTCCTGTAGCTCCTGTCGTCGGCCACCACATTGCCGCGACGGTCCATGGCGACACCCGATTGCTCAAGCAGACCTTCCTTCACCGAGCCGGCAAAGCCGATGGCGATGAAGACGAGATCGGCCTTCAAAATGAACTCGCTGCCGGGGATCGGCTGGCGTCTTTCGTCGACGCGCGCGCATTGTACGCCGATGACGCGGCCCTTCTTGCCTTCCAGCCCAAGCGTCGCGGCCTGAAACTCGCGCTCCGCGCCTTCGGCTTGCGATGAGGAGGTGCGCATCTTCGTCGGCCAGTAAGGCCACACGGTGAGCTTATCCTCCCGCTCCGGCGGCTTGGGGCGGATGTCGAGCTGGGTCACGGAGAGCGCACCCTGGCGGAACGCCGTGCCGACGCAGTCGGAGGCCGTGTCGCCACCGCCGATCACCACCACATGCTTGCCGCCTGCAAGGATCGGCTCGGCGGTGACGTCCTCCCCATTAACACGCTGGTTCGACTGGGTGAGATACGGCATCGCATAGAACACGCCGGCAAGATCCTGCCCCGGCAGGTTAGGATTGCGCGGATCCTCTGCGCCGCCGGCGAACAGCACCGCATCGAACTCGTTGTGCAGCGAGGCGAAACTGCGGTCGGCGCCGATATTCACGCCGCAATGGAAGATCACGCCCTCGGCCTCCATCTGCTTCACGCGGCGATCGATGTGGTACTTCTCCATCTTGAAGTCCGGGATGCCGTAGCGCAGCAGCCCACCGGGCTTCGCTTGCCGCTCGAACACATGCACCTCGTGGCCTGCGCGGGCGAGCTGCTGCGCAGCCGCCATGCCGGCGGGGCCTGAGCCGATCACGGCCACGCGCTTGCCTGTCTGCACATCGGCCGGTTCCGGCTTCACGAAGCCCATCTCCCAAGCCTTGTCGGCGATGGCCTGCTCGATGGTCTTGATGGTGACCGGCTGGTTTTCGAGATTGAGCGTGCAGGCTTCCTCGCACGGAGCTGGGCAGATGCGGCCCGTGAACTCGGGGAAGTTGTTGGTGGTGTGGAGGTTGCGTGCAGCCTCCTCCCAGTCGTCCTGCCAGACCAGATCGTTCCAGTCCGGGATCTGGTTGTGAACCGGACAGCCCGTCGGCCCATGGCAGAAGGGGATGCCGCAATCCATGCAGCGCCCCGCCTGCTTGCGCAGGTCGTTGGTGTCGAGCGGCAGCGTGAACTCGCGGAAGTGGCGGACGCGCTCACCGGCGAGCTGATATTTCTGCTCCTGCCGGTCGTATTCGAGAAAGCCTGTGACCTTGCCCATGGGTTTGCCCCTTCAATCCTTATTCCGCCGCCTGCAGGTTCCGGAGACGATCCATCTCCTGGAGCGCACGGCGATACTCGACCGGCATGACCTTCACGAACTTGGTGCGGTAGGTCGTCCAGTTGTCGAGGATCTCCTTGGCGCGCGTCGAGCCCGTATAGGTGTGATGGTTGGTGATGAGCTGCATCAGGCGCTCTTCATCGGGGCCAGACATGTTGGCCATGATGTCGATGCGGCCCTTGGTCTCCAGATCGCCGCCGTGATGATGGAGGCGGCGCATCAGATCCTCCTCCTCCTCGACGGGTTCGAGATCGACCATGGACAGGTTGCAGCGCTTGGTGAACGTGCCGTCCTCGTCGAGCACATAGGCGATGCCGCCCGACATCCCCGCCGCGAAGTTGCGGCCGGTCTGCCCCAGCACCACCACGAGGCCGCCGGTCATGTATTCGCAGCCGTGATCGCCGGTGCCCTCGACAACGGCGATGGCGCCCGAGTTGCGCACGGCGAAGCGCTCGCCCGCAACGCCGCGGAAATAGGCCTCGCCAGCAATGGCGCCGTACATCACCGTGTTGCCGACGACGATGGAATTCTCAGGCAGAGCCTTCGAAGCAGATGATGGTGCGATGATGATCTTGCCGCCCGAGAGGCCCTTGCCGACATAATCGTTCGCCTCGCCTTCGAGGTTCAGCGTCACGCCGGCGGCGAGCCAGGCGCCGAAGCTCTGGCCTGCCGTGCCCTTCAGCTTCACGGTGATCGTGTCGTCGGGAAGGCCCTCGTGGCCGTAGCGCTTCGCCACCTCGCCGGAGAGCATGGCACCCACCGTACGGTCGGAGCTTTTCACCTTCGATTCGATGGTGACGGCTTCGCCGTTCTCCAGCGCGGGACCGGCCTGTGCGATGAACGCGCGGTCGAGCACGTTCGCGATCGGGTGAACCTGACGCTCCAAGTGCCGGATCGCGACGTTCGGGCCTGCGTCGGGCTTGTGGAAGAGCTTCGTGAAATCGAGACCCTTCGCCTTCCAGTGGTCGATGGCCGCATTCTTGTCGAGAAGATCGGACTGGCCGATCATCTCGTCGATGGTGGTAAAGCCCATCTCGGCCATCAACTCGCGCACTTCCTCGGCGACGAAGAAGAAGTAGTTGATCACGTGTTCCGGCAGGCCCTTGAAGCGCTTGCGCAGCACCGGATCCTGCGTGGCGACGCCGACCGGGCAGGTGTTGAGATGGCACTTGCGCATCATGATGCAGCCCGCCGCGATCAGAGGCGCGGTCGAGAAGCCGTATTCGTCCGCGCCGAGCAAAGCTGCGATCACCACGTCACGACCCGTGCGCAGCCCGCCGTCGGCCTGCAGCGCCACGCGGCCGCGCAGACGGTTGAGCACCAGGGTCTGCTGGGTTTCGGCGAGGCCGATCTCCCAGGGCGAGCCCGCATGCTTGAGCGAGGTGAGGGGGGACGCGCCCGTGCCGCCCTCGAAGCCCGAGATCGTGATGTGATCGGCGCGCGCCTTGGCGACACCGGCGGCAACGGTACCGACGCCCACTTCCGCCACGAGTTTCACCGACACGTCGGCCGCAGGGTTCACGTTCTTCAGGTCGAAGATCAGCTGCGCCAGATCCTCGATCGAGTAGATGTCGTGGTGCGGCGGCGGCGAGATGAGGCCGACGCCGGGAGTCGAGTGGCGCACGCGGGCGATCTTCGCATCGACCTTGTGGCCAGGCAGCTGGCCGCCTTCGCCGGGCTTGGCGCCTTGAGCGACCTTGATCTGCATCATGTCGGCATTGACGAGATATTCCGTCGTCACGCCGAAGCGGCCTGAGGCCACCTGCTTGATGGCGGAGCGCTTGGACATGCCGTTCGGCAGCGGGCGGAAGCGTTCCGGCTCCTCGCCGCCTTCGCCGGTGTTGGACTTGCCGCCGATGGCGTTCATGGCGAGCGCCAGCGTCTCGTGCGCCTCCTTCGAGATCGAGCCGAACGACATGGCGCCCGTCGAGAAGCGCTTCACGATCTCCTGCGCGGGTTCGACTTCGTTCAGTGGAACAGGCGCGCGTCCCGCCTCCTCCGCCTGCTTGATGCGGAAGAGACCGCGGATGGTCTTCAGCTCGTTGTCCTGCTCGTTCACGAGGCGCGCGAACTCGCGGTAGCGCTCCTGCGCGTTGAGGCGCACGGCATGCTGGAGCGTGGCCACCGTATCCGGGTTCCAGGCATGCACCTCGCCGCGCTGGCGATAGGCGTATTCGCCGCCGACATCGAGCGCATTGCGGTAGATCGGCGCATCGCCGAAGGCGTCGCGGTGACGGCGCACGTTCTCTTCCGCCACCTCGTCCATGCCGATGCCTTCGATGGTGGTCGCGGTGCCGAAGAAGTCACGGGCCACGAAATCGGACTTGAGGCCGATCGCATCGAAGATCTGCGCGCCGCAATAGGACTGGTAGGTGGAGATGCCCATCTTGGACATCACCTTGAGCAGGCCCTTGCCGATCGACTTGATGTAGCGCTTGACCGCCTCGTCCGAATCCACTTCCTGCGGCAGCTCGCCGGCCTCATGCATGGCCGCGATCGACTCGAAGGCGAGATACGGGTTGATGGCTTCTGCGCCGTAGCCGGCCAGGCAGGCGAAGTGATGGATCTCGCGCGGCTCGCCGCTTTCGACCACGAGGCCGACCGAGGTGCGAAGCCCTTTCCGGATGAGGTAGTTGTGCACGGCGGCCGTGGCGAGGAGCGCCGGGATCGGAATGCGGTCCGGACCGACCATGCGGTCCGTGAGGATGATGATGTTGTAGCCGCCGTGGACGGCTGCTTCCGCACGGTCGCAGAGTCGGTCGAGGGCGCCGTCGAGCGCAGAAGCGCCTAGTTCCGCATCATAGGTGATGTCGAGGGTCTTGGTGTCGAAGCGGTCCTCGAAATGGCCGATGCAGCGGATCTTCTCCAGGTCCTCGTTGGTGAGGATCGGCTGGCGCACCTCCAGCCTTTTGCGGCGGGAGGTGCCTTCGAGATCAAGGATGTTCGGACGCGGGCCGATGAACGACACGAGGCTCATGACGAGCTCTTCGCGGATCGGATCGATCGGCGGGTTCGTCACCTGGGCGAAGTTCTGCTTGAAGTAGGTGTAGAGCAGCTTGGCCTTGTCGGAGAGCGCTGAGATCGGTGTGTCCGATCCCATGGAGCCCACCGCCTCCTGGCCTGTGACGGCCATGGGCTGCATGAGCAGCTTCAAGTCCTCGGCCGTGTAGCCGAAGGCCTGCTGACGGTCGAGGAGCGACACGTCCGTGCGCGACTCGCGCGCCTGCACGGGCTTCAAGTCCTCCAGCACGATCTGCGTGCGCTTCAGCCATTCCTTGTAGGGATGAGCGTTGGAGAGCTGCTGCTTGATCTCATCGTCGGAGACGATGCGGCCTTCCTCCAGGTCGATGAGGAGCATCTTACCCGGCTGCAGGCGCCACTTCTCGACGATCTTCTCCTCCGGGATCGGCAGCACGCCCATCTCGGAGGCGAGCACCACGAGACCGTCGTCGGTGACGAGATAGCGCGCGGGGCGAAGGCCGTTGCGGTCAAGCGTCGCGCCGATCTGTTTGCCATCGGTGAAGCACACGGCGGCGGGGCCGTCCCACGGCTCCATGAGAGCGGCATGGTACTCATAGAACGCGCGCCGGTCGTCGTTCATGAGCGGGTTGCCGGCCCAGGCTTCCGGGATCAGCATCATCATGGCGTGCGACAGCGAGTAGCCGCCGCGCACCAGGAACTCGAGGGCGTTGTCGAAGCAGGCGGTGTCGGACTGCCCCTCGTAGGAGATCGGCCAGAGCTTCGAGATGTCGTTGCCGAAAAGCTCCGAGTCGACCGAGGCCTGGCGCGCCGCCATCCAGTTCACGTTGCCGCGAAGCGTGTTGATCTCGCCGTTATGGGCGACCATGCGGTAGGGGTGCGCGAGCTGCCAAGTCGGGAAGGTGTTGGTGGCAAAGCGCTGGTGCACGAGGGCGATGGCGCTCTCGAAGCGCGGATCCTGCAGGTCGAGGTAGTAGTCGCGCAGCTGCGTGACGAGCACCATGCCCTTGTAGACGATGGTGCGCGAGGACAGGCTGACGGGGTAATAGCCCTTCGTGCGCGCGTCCTTCATGTCGTAGACGGCGTTGGAGATGACCTTGCGGGCGATGAAGAGGCGACGCTCGAAGGTCTCGGCATCGTCCATCCCCTTGCCCTTGCCGACGAAGATCTGGCGGTGCAGGGGCTCGGTGGCCTTCACACTCTCGCCGAGATCGCTGGAATCGACGGGCACCTCGCGCCAGCCGAGCACCTGCAGGCCCTCATCGGCGATCGCCTTGGTGACGATCTCCTCGACGAGCCTGAAGCCTTCCGGGTCGCGCGGCATGAACAGGTGGCCGACGCCATACTGGCCTTCCTCGGGCAGCCAGATGCCGACCTTGGCGCATTCGGCGGCGAAGAACTTGTGCGGGATCTGAACGAGAATGCCGCAGCCGTCGCCCATCTTGGGATCCGCGCCCACCGCACCCCGGTGATCGAGGTTGTGCAGGATGGCGAGGCCCTGCTCGACGATCTCATGCGACTTGCGGTTTTTCATGTCGGCGATGAAGCCGACGCCGCAGGAATCCTGTTCGTTCGAGGGGTTGTAGAGGCCCTGAGCGGCAGGCAGGCCGGGATCGCGCACGAGATGGACTTTGTTTCCCGTTGCGGCCGTGCGGCTTGGCACTTCGACTTCCAGGCTCTTGGTCGGCACGTCGCTCATGACAGATCCTTACATCCGAACGGGTCTTCCGAGCATCGGGCCCAAAAGTGGACGCCACTTTCGGGATCAACCCGATGCTCCGTTTCTTACCTGCGCATCGCTGGACGCGGAAAACCAGGTCCACTTGTCCGCACGATGCGCTGTTCTTTGAGGCGGCTTTTGGGCCCGCCGGATGAAGGGATCGTCCGGGAGCCCGCCGCTTCGTCAGGTTTCGAGGGGTGGGTCCGGCAGGGGAGCCCGCTCCTCGCGGGCATCCTTTGGGCTTTTCGAGTTCAGCCCAGAGTCGCCCATCCCGCCCACGCTTTGCGGGCGGCTTTCGTGGTATCTCGTTTCGTTCGCGTGGTGCGAAGCATCAAGAAAACCCCAGGCGTCACAGGAAGGGTGCAGGCACCCCAAAAGGGACAGCATCGCTGTCCTATTGGACTTAACGTGCCAGACTTTGCTGCAGGGCACAAGAGCGTTTAGAAAAAATTTAGACGAAAGTTACAAGCCGACGCCGCAGGATGTAACAAAAGCAGCTTTTCAGTCCTTGAAGACGAAAGTCTCCGCCGATGGGTCAATGATCTTGACATGTTGGCCGCCTTCGCCAGGGTGCGCTCCCAAGGAGACAAGAGATGAACTTTGCGAGCGATAACACCGTGGGCGCCAGCGCCCCCGTTCTCCAGGCGATCATGCAGGCCAATGCCGGAGCCATGGCGGCTTATGGAAACGACGAGATGTCGAAACGGGTCAGGACGCGGTTTTCCGAATTGTTCGACCGTGAGGTCTCCGTGTTCTTCGCCACGACCGGGACCGCCGCCAACGCGCTCGCCCTGTCCTCCGCCGTACCGCCCTATGGCCTGTGCGTCTGCCACCGGGAGGCTCACATCATCGATGACGAGTGCGGGGCCCCGGAATTCTTCATGCATGGCGCCAAGCTCGCCGGCCTGCCGGGTGTCGGCGCCAAGCTGAAGGCGGAGGACGTCGCCTCCTACCTGAAGAGTCTGCCTAAAGCGCCGAAGCAGATGCCTCCGAAGGCGCTTTCGATCTCACAGGTGAGCGAATGCGGTCTCGTCTACGGCCTTGAGGAACTCGCCGCTCTGGGACAGGCCTGCCGCGACCACGGCCTGTCCTTCCATATGGACGGGGCGCGCTTCGCCAATGCGCTCGTGGCGCTCGGCTGCACCCCGGCCGAGATGACCTGGAAGCAGGGTGTCGACATCCTGTCCTTCGGCGCCACCAAGAACGGCGGCCTCATGGCCGAGGCCATCGTGGTGTTCCGGAAGGATCTGGCGGAGGCGCTCGACTACCGATCCAAGCGCGCCGGACAGATCATCTCCAAGGGGCGCCTCATCGCGGCGCAGTTCGAGGGCTATTTCGCGGGCGACCACTGGCTCGCCAATGCCCGCCACGCCAACCGGATGGCCAAGCTTCTATCCGACGGGCTGCTGCAGCTGCCTGGCATACGCCTTGCATGGCCGACCGAGGCCAATGAGGTGTTTCCGATCATTCCGCAGGCTCTGGATCGCGCGTTGAAGGCTGCCGGCATCCTCTACAGTCCATGGACCGTGCTGAGCCTGCCGGAAACCGAGCGGGTTGGAGGGAATGAGGTTCTGATCCGCCTCGTCGCCTCCTGGGCCACCCGTGAGGAGGACGTACGCAAGCTGCTGGAGATTGCCCATTCCGGAGTATCGCGCCAGGCCGCGGAGTGATTGCCCTAACCCTGCCGCATTCTCCCGCGATTGATCATCCCAAGAGACCCTTGACCGACGGGGCAGCCTCCAAGCCCCAGCGGGATTGACCAAGAGACCAGGACGTCAAAACAAAAAAAGCGCCCCGGCATGAACCGGGGCGCTCTTCGTTTGGGCCTTAGCGCATCGTGCAAAAAAGTGGATCCCAAAAGTGCAAATCCACTTTTGGGTCCGATGCTCTATTCAGGGATCGTTACGCAGCCTTCTGCGCCTCGATGGTCTGACGGCCATTCGCGGAAATCGGGATGAGCTTCGGCTTCTTGGCCTCCGGGATCTCGCGCACGAGGTCGAGATGGAGCAGGCCGTTCTCGAGGGCCGCACCCACCACCTGCACGCCGTCGGCGAGCTGGAAGCGCCGGTCGAAGCTGCGGGCGGCGATCCCCTGATGGAGAACGTCGGCCTTGCGCTCTTCCGAAGGCTTGCGTTCACCGCGGACGGAGAGGGTATTTTCCTTCACCTCGATGGTCAGGTCGCGATCGGTGAAGCCGGCCACCGCGATCGAGATGCGATAGGCATTCTCGCCGGTGCGCTCGATGTTGTAGGGCGGGTAGCTCGGGGCCGCATCGACGCTGACGAGCTGGTCGAGCATCGAGAAGAGACGGTCGAAGCCGACCGTATTGCGGTAAAGGGGAGCAAGATCAAACTGTCGCATGGCATATCCTCCGCTTGAAGCGACATGCATAAAATGAAGATCCACCTGTTGAGGCTGGATCCGGTTTCCGTGCCGCCGTCATGGCCGGCACAGCCTCGATGTGGGAATGGATAGGGTTGCTTTCAAGAGGCTCGTTCCTTAAGCCCGAGTGCCCTATAAAGAGGCCAGTTTTCGAGCTGGAACCCCGAGTTGGAACCCCCTGTGGAATTCATCACAACCCGCGACAATCCCGTGCCCGGCGAGCCGACGCTGGTCAGCGTGATCACCCGCGACGGCATCGCTCTGCGGGCAGCCACCTGGATGCCGGAGGCGGAGGAGCCGCGGGGGACGGTCTGCATCCTGCAGGGCAGGGCGGAGTTCATCGAGAAGTATTTCGAGGTCGTGGGCGAGCTGCTCGACCGTGGCTTTGCCGTCGTCGCCTTCGACTGGCGCGGGCAAGGCCTCTCGGGGCGGCAGGTGAGCAATCCACGGAAAGGTCATGTCCGGCGCTTCTCCGATTTCCGGCATGATCTGGAAGCGATCCGCGACCAGATCCTGGTGCCACACATGCCGGAGCCGCATTTCGGTCTCGCCCATTCCATGGGCGGCGCCATCGCCCTGAACGCCGCCTACGAGACCTGGCTGCCCTTCCGCCGTCTCGTGACCACGACGCCGATGATTGCGCTCTGCATCGTCAAGCGCACCCGCACCTCCGCATTTTTCGCGCGGCTCCTGCGGCTTTTCGGCATGGGCAAGATGTTCGTGCCCGGCGGCGGCGAGACCTCCATCTCCACCCTGCCGTTCAAGGGCAACCGCCTGACCAGCGACCCCGTCCGTTACGGCCGCAATGCCGAGGCGTCCCATGCGATTGGCGCAGGTGCAATCGGAGCGCCGACAGTCGCATGGATAGACAGCGCCTTCCGCTTCATGAAGCGCTTCGCCGATCCGCGCTATGCCATCAAGATCCGCCTGCCCACGCTCATCGTGGCGGCCGGCGCCGATCCGGTCTGCGCGACGCCAGCCACCGAGCGCTTCGCCTCCCGGCTCAAGGCGGGCCGCGTGATCGTCCTCCCGGGTGCCCGACACGAGATCCTGATGGAGCGGGATGTGATCCGGGAGCAGTTCTGGGCCGCCTTCGACGCCTTCATTCCGGGCACGCCCGATCCGATCCCGTCAGCGCAGCGGAAACTCGCCGAAATGGGCTTAGCGGCTGAGCAGCTCGATGGCGGCGGCGTGGACCCGACGGTCGCCCGCAGCGACGATGCGCCCGCCCTCGGCAGCCGAGCCGCCGTCCCAGGCAGTGACGATGCCTCCGGCACCCTCGATGATCGGGATCAGGGCCGCGATGTCGTAAGGCTTTAGCCCCGACTCGACCACAAGGTCGATGTGGCCCGCGGCCAGCATGCAATAGGCATAGCAATCGCAGCCATAGCGGGCGAGGCGGGCGACGCTCTCCACCCGGTCATAGGCGCGCAGCTCGTCGCCGGCAAAGAGGCGAGGGCTTGTGGTGGAAATCACCGCATCCTTCAGCGAGGTGCAGCGGCGGACCTTGAGCTTGCGCTCGCCGCCCTGGCCTTGGTAGGTGGCGCTGCCGCCGTCGCCGAAGAAGCGCTCGCCGGTGAAAGGCTGGTGCATCATGCCGAACACCGGCTGCTTCTTGTAGGTCAGGCCGATGAGGGTGCCCCAGGTGGGAAGTCCGGCGATGAAAGCCCGCGTACCGTCGATGGGGTCGAGGACCCACACATAATCTGCATCCGGCCGCTCGGCACCGAATTCCTCGCCGATGATGCCGTGGGTCGGGAAGCTGCGCTTGATGAGATGCCGCATGGTCGCCTCGCTCGCCCGGTCGGCCTCCGTGACCGGGTCGAAGGCGCCGCCGCGGGACTTGTCCTCGGTGGCAATGGCGGTGCGGAAGAAGGGGAGGATCGCCTGTCCTGACTGGGTTGCGAGCTCGTTGACGAAATGCGTGAAGTCGATGAGCCCCATGGCGTTCCAATCCCCTTAAAGAATAACGCGGGCGGCCTTGGCCCGCTTGCGCTGAGCTTTTATCAATCGCTTCGCGCGCGGCAAGAGAGCAGCGACAAAGGACGATGACCCGATGAATTTTGCGCCCAAGCTTGGCACGACCCGTTCTGAGACGGCCCTGTTCCTGATCGCGGCGCTGGTTTCAATCTATGCGATCAGCCAGTTTCTGCGCAATTCCATCGGCGTCATCGCCAGCGACCTCGCCCGGGAGCTCAATCTCTCGGCGACACAGACCGGCCTTCTCTCCAGCGCCTTCTTCTTCTCCTTCGCGGCGGTCCAGATCCCTATCGGCATCCTGATCGACCGCTACGGCCCGAAGCGCACCATGCTGGCAACGGCCGTGCTGACCGTTGCCGGCACAGCCCTTTTCGCCCTCGCCCCATCAGCCTCCCTTCTCATCGCCGCCCGGGTGTTGATGGGGCTCGGCTGCTCCACCTTCTTCATGGCGCCCCTCGTGATCTATGCGAGACGGTTCCCGCCGGAGCGCTTTGCCGGGCTCACCAGCCTTCAGATGGGTCTCGCCAACACGGGCACCCTGGCGGCCACGGCTCCTCTGGCTGCTTCGGCCGCCGCCTTCGGCTGGCGCGCCTCGTTCCTGGCCGTCGCGGCTCTGACGGTGGTGATCGCGCTCGTCGTTGTCGTCGTCGTGCCCAAGGATGCTGTTTCGGGAAAGCCGAAGGAAACCTGGGGCGCTGCTTTCCGGGGTGTCGCCGCCGCCCTGAAAGTACCCTCCTTCTGGCCCGTCTTCTTCATGCACTTGTGCACCTATGGGTGCTTTGCCTCCGTCATCGGCCTCTGGGGCGGGCCATGGCTGTCGGACGTGCACGGGGCCGAACTCGCAACGAGGGGAAATGTCCTGCTGCTCGGGGCGATGGCACAGATCGGCGGCATGCTGATGTGGGGGGCGATGGACCGGTTCTGGGGCAGCTACAAGACCCCCGTCCTGATCGGCAGCACGGCGACGATCGTCCTTCTCGCCATCCTGACGGTTACTCCGCTTGCCCAACCCTGGACTACGCTCTGGTTTCCTCTGTTCGGTCTCTGCGTCGCTTACACGCCGATCCTGGCGAGCCATGGCAAATCGCTGTTCCCATCGACGCTGACGGGCCGGGGCATCACGCTCATGAATATCGGCACCATGGGTGGCGCGTTCCTGTCGCAGAGCGTGACGGGCATGCTAATTGATTCCATGGGGCGCTCCGCCCAGGGAGGATACCGCCCTGAAGGCTACAGCCTCGTCTTCGGCTCCCTGGCGTTGGCTCTTCTGCTCAGCCTGCTCTTCTATGTCAGAGCTATCGATCCTCATCCGAGCAGATATGCAACAAAGTCATGACTAAAAGCGAAATTTCCTGTTGCAAATTGTGCGCTGCGGCGTAATTATTGCAGTGCGATATGGCGATGGCGTCGCCTTATCGTAGCCCTTCTTGGGCGTTTCCTCCCTAAACTTCGGGCCGCTGGCAACAGTGGCCTTTTTTCTTTTTCTGGCTTTGCTCCGCAGCCAAGGATCATTCCGCTGCGATCGGCCGAGTCGTCAGCTCGCCCTCGAGATCGGCGATCACCTGAGCGAAGGCCTGGGTCAGGTCGTCTGCCAGAACCGGGAAGGCCGTTTTCTTCTGCATGTTGCGCTCGTCCATATAGAGCGCGCGGTTAATCTCGATCTGCAGGGCATGCCGTCCTAGGGCAGGCTCCCCGTAATGCTCGGTGATGAAGCCGCCTGCATAGGGCTTGTTCCGCACCACCGTGTAGCCGCGCCCTCGCAGGGCGGCCTCCACGAGATCGATCAGGAGCGTGGCGCAGCTCGTTCCATAACGGTCGCCCAGCACGATGTCGGCCTTGGCGCCGACTTCGCGGCTGACGCTGGAGGAAGGCATGGAATGGCAGTCGATCAGGATGGCATGCCCAAAGAGCTGCGCCGTTTGGCGCACGAGGTGGCGCAGGGTGCGGTGGTAGGGCTTGTAGAGCCACTCGATCCGATGAAGGGCCTCATCCACAGGCAGACGCGAGCGATAGATCTCCTGTCCGTCGGCGACGATGCGCGGGATGGTCCCTAGGCCTCCCGCCACGCGCATGGAACGCGTATTGGCGAAGGAGGGCAGGCGCCCGTCGAACATCCGCGAGTCGAGTTCGTAGGGCTCCCGGTTCAGGTCGAGATAGGCCCGGGGAAAGCGCGCCGTCATGACAGGGGCGCCGAGCTCCGTCGCGGCTCCGAAGAGCTCGTCGACGAAGGCATCCTCCGATCGCCTCAGGGCGACGGCATCGAGCCGTGACGACGCCAAGAAGGAGGCCGGATAGATCGCTCCCGCATGCGGCACGTTGAAGACGAAGGGAATCGTCTGCGTTGCAGGTTCGGTGACGGTGAAGGGGGGATCGAACTCGTCGACGATGGCTGGCCGCATCAGGAAATGAACTGTGTTGGAAGCAAAAAACAGATCTCGAAACTAGTGTAAGGCAGCGCCGTCGCCTGTCCATGACAATATGGTATCAGGACTGCGTCCTTCTTTCACGGCTTGTTTACTCCCGATCCGGCATGAAGGTCTGAACCCTTTCGCCACGATTCGGGGCTGGCAACCGATGAAGATCCTTCTCGCCGAAGACGACAACGACATGCGCCGCTTCCTTGTGAAGGCGCTCGAGAACGCGGGCTACGACGTCGCCTCGTTCGACAACGGCCTCTCGGCCTATAACCGCCTGCGTGAGGAGCCGTTCGAGCTCCTCCTGACGGACATCGTCATGCCGGAAATGGATGGCATCGAGCTGGCCCGCAAGGCCACCGAGCTCGACCCGGACATTAAGGTGATGTTCATCACCGGCTTTGCCGCGGTCGCGCTCAACCCGGATTCCCAGGCTCCACGGGACGCCAAGGTCCTGTCGAAGCCGTTCCACCTGCGCGATCTGGTGAGCGAAGTCGATAAAATGATGGCGGCCTAAAAAAGGCCTCCTCAAGGCTTGCGCCCGCGCCCGCTTGTGGGTATATCGCCCCCACAGCCGAGACGGGACGTCAAACATCACCGTTTCCCGGGCGCGTAGCTCAGCGGGAGAGCACTACGTTGACATCGTAGGGGTCGCTGGTTCGATCCCAGCCGCGCCCACCATTTTCTTTTTTCCGGCCTTCCCGAAGGGCCGCAGGAGACCGGATATGAAGATCCGTAACTCGTTGAAGTCGATCCGCGGCCGCCACCGCGACAACCAGCTGGTTCGTCGCAAGGGCCGAGTCTACATCATCAACAAGACCCAGAAGCGCTACAAGGCTCGCCAGGGCTAAGCTCGCGCTGCGGCAATGCCGCACACGATTTTCTGAATTGACCGCGCATGCCGGGACCCTAAAACTCCCGGCATGCGCTTTTTCGCGTCTATATTGATTCTATCGCTGGGTTTCTCCCATCCTCTTGGGGCTCAGGAGCCTGCGCGTCCCAAGGATCCTAAGGACCAAACCCAGCCGGCCCGGCCCGCGCCCCCGCGGGCCTCCAGTCTGGATGAGCTGTTCGAACGGCTCGGCAAGGCTCAGACCGAACGGGAAGCCGAGGGGATCGCCAACCTGATCGAGCGGCGCTTCTCCCGCTCCGGCTCCGACACGGCCGACCTTCTGCTTAACCGGGCAGCCCAGGCCTTCACCAAGAAGGACTTCCCGCTTGCCATCGAACTGATCGACCGCGCCCTGGTGCTCCAGCCCAACTGGGCGGAGGCCTGGTACAAGCGCGCCACGGTTTTCTACCAGCTCGACGATCCGGTGGGCGCCATGGCCGACCTTCACCGGGCCCTGAAGATCGAGCCACGGCACTTCAACGCCTGGACAGGCCTGGGCCATATCCTGATGGCCTCCGACGACAAGGCGCGCGCGCTCGCGGCTTACGATCGGGTGCTTAAGATCAATCCTCAGATGTCCGACGTCAAAACCATCATCGACCGCCTCAGACCGGAGATTGACGGGCAGGATCTCTGATCCGGCTTGCGGGGATGAGCCTGCTACCCTTCGTCGTTGCCGCGCCGTTCATGCTTCTGACTCTGGGAGCCGCCTTCACCTATCTCTATGCCTGGCTCATCGAAAGACGGTTTCCCCCGACCGGCCGCTTCATCGACGTCGAGGGCTGCAGGATCCATTACCGGGAAGAGGGACCGAAGGGCGCTCCGGCGCGCGGAACCATCGTCCTCCTGCACGGCGCCTCCTCCAATCTCGTCGAGTCCATGCTGGGGCTCGGAACGCACTTATCCGGCAAATATCGGGTCATTGCCATTGATCGCCCGGGACACGGATGGAGCGAGCGCAGGCCGGGCCTGAGCGAGGCTGAGCCTGCCCGGCAGGCGGCGCTTGTCGCCGGTGCTTTGCGTCAGCTCGGCGTCGGCAACGCGGTAGTCGTGGGGCATTCCTGGTCGGGAACCATCGTCCCGCATTTCGCTCTCGACCATGAGGATGTCACGGGCGCGATCGTCGTGCTCTCCGGCATCACGTCCCCCTGGCCCGGCGGCTATAGCGGCTGGTTCGAGCGCTTGGTCGATTCCTGGGCTGGCTGGCTGATGTTCCGCACCCTCGCGGTGCCGATCCTCCTTGTGCTCCGGCCTTGGATGGAGCGAACGACCTTCCGGCCGCAGCCGCCTCCACCGGGCATCCTGACAAGGGCCTTCATCCCGCTGGCCTTCCGGCCGAGGGCGTATGAAGCCAACATGCAGGACTTCGCGGTCATGTATCACGCAGTGCTGCACCAGAGCGCACGCTACCGCGACATCCGCCTGCCGACTCTGGTGATTGCAGGCGACAGCGACGAGATCGTCTGGACCGATCTGCACAGCCGCGCCTTCGCCCGCGACGTACCGGGCGCGGAACTGAACCTGATGCCCGGCATCGGCCACATGCCGCAATATGCCGACCAGAAGACGGTGCTCGCTGCAATTGAAGCCCTGGCCGAGCGGATTGCGCCGGCTAAAGTAGGAGCATCGGACCCAAAAGTGCAAGTTCACTTTTGGGTCCGATGCTCTAGGTCGATCAAGCCTGAGCGGCGTGTTCCTGGCTCACGAAGGCGATGCGCACCATGTTGGTGGCGCCCGGCGTGCCGAAAGGCATGCCTGCCACGATGATGATGCGCTCCCCGATCTTGGAGAAGCCTTCGCGCACGGCGAACTTGCAGGCACGAAACGCCATGTCGTCAATGTCGTTGGCATCCTTCGTACGGATCGAATGCACGCCCCATACGAGAGCGAGACGACGGGCGGTGTCGATGCTGGGCGTGAGCGCGATGACGGTCGAGTTCGGCCGTTCGCGCGCAATCCGGAAGGCCGTAGAGCCCGAGAAGGTCCAGGCGGCCACCGTCTTGAGGTTGAGCGTATCGGCGATCTGGTGGGAAGCGGCCGCGATGGCGTCCGAACCCGTAGCCTCCGGCTCGGCGTTCAGGGTGCGCACGATCGACCAGTAGTTCTGGTCCTGCTCCACCTCCTCGGCGATGCGATTCATGGTGGCGACCGCCTCGACCGGGTAATGCCCTGAGGCGCTCTCGGCCGAGAGCATCACCGCATCGGCCCCGTCATAGACGGCGGTCGCCACATCGGAAACCTCGGCGCGGGTGGGCACCGGGGAGGTGATCATCGATTCCAGCATCTGGGTCGCCACCACCACGGGCTTGCCGAAGCGGCGCGCCGTGCGGACGATGCGCTTCTGGATGCCGGGCACCTTCTCCAGCGGCATCTCGACCCCGAGATCGCCGCGGGCAACCATGACCGCGTCCGAGATCTCGATGATCTCGTCCAGGCGGGTGATGGCCTGGGGCTTCTCGAGCTTGGACATCACGAGAGCCCGTCCGCGCGCCACTTTCTTGACCTCGGCCACGTCCTCGGGGCGCTGCACGAAGGAGAGCGCGATCCAGTCCACGCCGGCATCGAGCGCCGCTTCGAGATCGGAGCGGTCCTTGTCAGTCATGGCCGCAACGGGAATGACCGTGTCGGGCAGGCTCACGCCCTTACGGTTGGAGATCTTGCCGGCGACCTCCACCGAGGTGGTGGCGGAGCCCTGCTTCACGCTTTTCACGCGAAGGCGCAGCTTACCGTCATCGATCAGGATCGTATGGCCGGGTTCGAGCGAAGACAGGATCTCGGGATGCGGCAGGTGCACGCGGCTCTTGGTGCCGGGCGTCGTGTCCGCATCGAGCGTGAACGCCTGGCCCGGCACCAGCATGGCGCTGTCGCCCTCGAAGGCGCCCACGCGCAGCTTGGGGCCCTGCAGGTCGGCGAGAATCGCAATGGGGCGCTTGAACTTGGCCTCGACGGCGCGGATCATCGCGACCCGCTCCTTCAGCTTCTCGCGGGGCAGGTGGCTCATGTTGAGGCGGAAGACGTCGGCCCCCGCCTGGAACAGCTTGGCAATCATCTCCGGGTTCTCGGAGGCAGGCCCCAAGGTTGCTAGAATCTTCGTGCGCCGTGCGCGTCTCATGGTCATTGCCCCCCTGGGCGGTTCGTTTCGGTGAGCTGGATCGTCCAGCTCTTCTGTTCACCGGTGTCGACTTCGAAGAAGCCGCTGCGATCAAAACCTCTGGCGAGGCAATCTTCCGTTCCGCGGATCGTGAATTCCCGCTCCCGCGTGCACATGAAGGAGCGTCCGCTCCACTCACCGCCCCGGTCGTAATCGATGGCATAGATATAGTAGAAGCGCCCGGCGAGCTGACCTTTCAGAAGGGTCTCGCAGGCACGCGCGGTGAGATTCCACCAGCCCTCGGTAATCCACCCTTGAGCATCCCGGTAGCCGAGCGCGATGCCGACGCGGCTCGAGGTCATGTTGCACAGGCGCAGGTCTGCCTTCGCGGGCGATGCCGCCAGAAAACACCCGCTCAAGGCAAATGCTGCAAGTGCAAGGCTTCGCCGCCAGCGAGGAGGCGATGTGAGGTTTAAGGCCTTCATGGATGCGGTATGGTCGAATCGAAAGGAATGAAATCGCACAATGCGGTAAGAACTTTGGCGAATCGTTGTCGGCCAGAAGCGCCCCTGGAGCAAGAGCTTCGAGCAGGAAGCCTTCAGAATTTACCCGCCGCATGGCCTCTTCGACACAGCCTGACGGCTCTCGGGCCACTCGTCCTCTCCATCCGAGGAGGGCCTGATGCCGCACTATCCGGCCTCGGCCTCCGATCTCGGACGTGCCACCCAGATGCCGAAGAGGATGAGGGCACCGCCAAGGCTCTGGATCAGCGTCAGCTCCTCGCCGAGGATCGCCCAGCCGAACACGGCCGCCGCGATGGCTTCCAGGAAGATCACCAGGGACGAGAAGGTCGCCGGCAGGCGCCCGAGGGCAATGGCGAGAAGCCCTTGGCCGCCCGCATGGCTGACATAGGACATGGCCAGCAGCGCCGCGATGCCTTGCCCCGTCTGTGGAAGCACCCGGGAGTCGAACAGAAGGGCGATGACGAGAAGGATGGCGGAGGTGATGAGCCCCGCCTCGAACGTGACCCGCGCCGCGCCCGCCGTCTTGCGCGCGCGGCTCGCGGCCAGGAAATACATGCCGAAGAAGAAGGCCGTCGCGATCCCGTAGAGATCGCCTTCGATTCGTGCCGGATCCGCCCGCAGGCTCTGGCCGATCAGGGCAGCCCCGCCCAAGAGACAGAGGCCGAGGCCGAGGAAGGTGCTCCGCTGCACCTGCTGCCTGAGCACGAGCCAGACGACCAGCACGACGAAGAGCGGCGCCATGGTCGCGAAGAAGGTGGCGTTCGCCACCGTCGTCTTGAGAATCGCCAGGTGCCAGAAGAAAAGGTCCCCCGCAAAGACGATGCCGCCGAGGATGCTCGCTTTGGAAAAGACAACCCTCGGGGCATCGGCGGGTGCCCGCCTCTCCTCGATTCGCATCCAGGCATAGAGAAGGGGCAGGCAGAGCGAGACGCGCCAGAAGGCGCTGGCGAAGGGCCCCACGTCGGCAGGCACCCCGCCCATGTCGGCGGAAGCGAAGCGCACGAAGATCGGTGAAATACCCATGGCGACGGCGCCCAGGCAGAGGGCGGCAAAAGCGGAGGCGAAGCCCGGCTCGAGGCGGACCGTGGTCGAGGCTGAAGGCATGGAGCGTTGGGAACTGTGTTGCGCGGAAAGTCGCGTTGTAAGGGTTCGAGGGGCAGGGTAAGGCTTTTCGTCCGTCATTCAATCCACTCTTCTGAAGTCTATCCCTCGCCATGTCCGCTTCCGCCGCGCTCAAGCTCGACGAGCCTTCTCTTGAGCCCCATCCGGTCGAGATCGTTCCCGGTTCCGCCGAATCGGGGATCCTGATCCTGTGCGACCATGCCTCCAATGCGGTGCCGCCCGATCTCGGGGACCTCGGCCTGCCGGAATCCGAGTTCCAGCGCCACATCGCCTATGACATCGGCGCTGCGGCCGTCACCCGTTCGCTCGCCCGCCGCCTGAGGGCCCCGGCGATCCTGACCCGTTTTTCGCGGCTCGTCATCGATCCCAACCGGGGCCGAGACGATCCGACTCTGGTCATGCGCCTCTCCGACGGCGCGGTGGTGCCGGGGAATGCCAGGGTGGACGAGGCGGAGGTGCAGCAGCGCATCGCGCGCTTCTACGACCCCTACGACCACGCCATTGCGGATGCGATCCACAAGGCCATGGCGGCGGGCCATCCGCCGGTCATCGTAACCGTTCACAGCTTCACGCCGGTCTGGCGCGGCTGGCCCCGGCCCTGGCATGTGGGAATCCTGTGGGATGCCGACGACCGCTTCGCCAAGCCGCTCCTGGAGGGGCTGCAGACCGAGGATGGACTCGTCGTTGGCGACAATGAGCCTTATGATGGAGCGCTGGCGGGCGACACGATCGACCGCCATGCGACGGTCCGGGGGCTCGCCAATGCGCTCATCGAGATCCGGCAGGACTTGATTGCGTCGGACGAGGGGGCCGAAGAATGGGCCGAGCGCTTCGCCCGGCTCCTCAAGCCTCTGGCCGCCCGGGCTGACCTGCGCCTGCCGACGAGCTTCGGCACCCGCACCCGGGACCGCCTGCGCCAGCATGGAGGATAAACCCATGAAGGATATCGACGAGAAGACCCAGGTCGAGCTGGAGGCTGCCGCCTTCCGCAGGCTGGTCGAGCATCTGCGCGAGCGCACCGACGTCCAGAACATCGACCTCATGAACCTGGCGGGCTTCTGCCGCAACTGCCTGTCCAACTGGTTGAAAGATGCCGCCGACGAGCGGGGCGTGGCCCTCTCCAAGGAGGACAGCCGGACCCATGTCTACGGCATGCCTTACGAGGAGTGGAAGCAGCGCCATCAGGGAGAGGCCAGTCCGTCCCAGCTCGCGGATTTTGAGAGATCGAAGCCGGGGCATTAAAACGGCTTCAACCAAATGACCATAACACTGGCATCAACGCCATCAATCAGGGGCTTCATTCATGGATGACGCAGCTTTCAATACCGAATCCGTCGCGGCCGACCAGCTGAAGGCCTTCATCGAGCGCATCGAGCGCCTCGAGGAGGAAAAGGCCGGCATCGCAGGCGACATCAAGGACGTCTACGCCGAGGCCAAGGGCAACGGTTTCGACACCAAGGTCCTGCGCAAGATCATCTCCCTGCGCAAGCGCGACTACGCCGAGCGCCAGGAGGAAGAGGCGATTCTCGAGCTCTACATGCAGGCGCTCGGGATGATCGGCTAGTTCCAGGTCTGTCTTATCCGAGACTTTCAAAGGCCCTGCAGAGTGATCTGTGGGGTCTTTATCATTCCTGGGGTGAGTCTGTGAGGCGCAAGGAATGCAGAATATCAACAGTCTGAAGCGGCAGAGGCGTCGAGCGCCGCGTCTCCTTATCCACCATGACGATGGCGGCCTCTGCCGTCGCCACGAGGCGCCCCTCGTTGAAGATGCCCTGGGCCAGAGTGAACGAACTGCGCCCGATCCTGAGAACGCCCGTGCCGATCTCGACGCTGCCGGGCCAGAAGAGCTCGGCCCGGAAGTCGATCAGCAGCCGGGCGATGACGAAGCTCTTTCCTTCGACCGCAAGCGGCTTGTCCGGATCGTACATGAAGGCGACCCGGCCAGCTTCCGAGAAGGTTGCGAAAACCGCGTTGTTCACGTGGCCCTGCCGGTCGAGGTCCGAATAGCGGATGTCGGCGGAGGTGCGGCTCGGATAAGCCTCCAGAGGACGCAGGGCGTTCGGATCGTTCATCGTCATGCAGCCATAGAATACGAAACGCCAAGCGGCTCAAGCGAAAGGAGCGACAGGGCAAGCCTTTTCCTTTGCGATCATCTGCCATGCGGCTCGCGCGCTCGCTCCCGGCGTTCCGATTCTCTATAGATTCCGAGAGATTCGATCGCGGGAGGGATGGATGAAGCGCGCACGACACGAAGTGACGGAACCCGAGGACGCCGATGCGCGCCGGACAATTAGGCCGGTCATCTGCTATCCCGTCGAGACCTTGCCGCGTCCCGATCTCTCAGCATATCAGGCAGTCCGCGACGGCTGGGATAAGGTGGACGAGGTCTTGGTGCCGCCGCGCGAGGCCAGCTGCTTCCACGTGCCGGCCGGCTCGTTCTTTCGCATCGTCAGCATCGAGGGGCCTCAGGTCGGCGACCTCGATCTGTGGTCGGCCGACGACGTCAACGAGCGCTTCTTCTCCGGCAAGACACGGGCGCTGCACGGCACGCATCTCTCCACCGGCGATCAGCTCTGGTCATGCCTGCCTTACTTGAGGCCCATGGCGACGATCACCCATGACACCCTCGACTGGTACGGCTTCGACGCGTTCGGCGGCTCCGTGCACGACGTGATCGGCACGCGGTGCGATCCCTACACCCACAAGCTCCTCTCGGGCCATGAGTACCACCATTGCTGCCACTCCAACCTCACCCGCGCCCTCAGCGAGCGTCTGGGTCGGTCGAAGGAGGATGTGGAGCCTGCCGTGCACGACGTGCTCAACGTTTTCATGTGCACCGGCTTCACCCGCGATACGGGGCAATACTTCATGAAAGCGAGCCCCGTGCGGCCGGGCGACTACCTCGAGTTCTTCGCCGAGATCGATTTGCTCGGCGCACTCTCTGCCTGTCCGGGCGGCGATTGCAGCTCGGAGCATTCCAGCGATGCGGCCGTCTGTCATCCGCTTCTGGTGGAGGTCTACCGGCCGAAGGCCCCGCCCGCCGGGTGGATCTCGCCGCCCCGCAACGGCTACAGCCGCAGGCACGAGGATTGAAACGAAAAGGGCCCCGACGGGGCCCTTTCTTATTGCACCACTTTCAGCGGCTTGACCGCCGGCCCGGTGAACCGGTTGGTCGCCAGATCGGCCACCGGTTGCTTCGAGAAGCCCATATGCAGGCTCGGCTGCGTCGCCATCAAGGCGGTCAGCGCGGTGGCCGGGGGCTTCGCCGCGGCCGGGGGAGCCTTGGGGGCGGCAGCCGTCTGAGGTTTCGGCTTCGTGTCCTTGGGCGTGGAGCCTGTGGTCGCGACTGGAATATCGACCGGAGCGGCGGCGGCAACCTGGACGGGGCGCAGGTCCGGCCGCGGCGGGGGAAGGGGCGCGGAAGGAGCGCTTGCGGCGCTTGTCGTGCCGCGCAGGTCCGCGAGGACGGGGATCGGGTTCGTAGCCGAGAGCGAGCCGGGGCGGGCCGGCGGCAACGGCGCATAGGCCAGGGCGACGGTGCCCCCGATGGCCCCGATGCCGTCGTCATCCGAATCCGGCCGCCGGGGCGGCACCGGCGCGAAGGCCATGCCCTTGGCGATGGACATCTCCGAGCCGCCGGGGCCCTGCTGCCAGGCCAGGCTCGGACCGGACGCGGTCTGGACCGTGCTCGGGGCTCCGTTGATGCGGGTCGGAGGCGACGGCGGGGCCGGCGGCGTCAGGTCTTCGCGCAGGGCCGGTGCCATGGAAGCCATGACGGCAGGAGCCGGCGGTTCGGGCCGCGGCTGGATCGCCACGGGCGCCCGGCGGGCCACCTGTGCTGGCGCCTGAGCCTGCTGCAGCGCAGCAAAGACGGTCGAGTTCGAGTCGCTGGCATAATAGTCCTGCGGCTGCTGCGGCTGCTGCGGCTGCTGGCGGGAGGCCAGGAGCGCGCGGCCGGGCCGCGAGGCGGTGCGGATCTCCTCCGCATCCTCGTCCTCGTCGTCACCACCGCCGAACAGGGTGGCCCAGAAGCTCTTGCGGCGCGGCTGCGCGGCGACAGCCTCCTCCGCATCGGCGTATGCTGTATAGCCGGACACCGTGCCGCCCTTGGCGAGCACCTCGGCGCGCGCTTCCTCGTAGCCGGGCAGGGGCCTCCCGTCGGCCGGGATGTGAACGGTCTTCCCATCGGGGAAGATGCTGGCGAGCTGCGAGCGGGTCATGCGCGGCCAGGCGCGGACGCTGCCCACATCGAGATGGACGAAGGGCGTGTAGGCGTTGGGATAGTAGCCGACGCCGCCGTTCTGAAGCCGCATGCCGATGGCGCGCAGGCGCGCGGTTGACACATCAGGCAGGTAGAAGTCCATGGCCTTGCCCTGCATGTGCTGGCTGTTCTTGGCCACGGCGCTGGAGCGCCGGCGGAGCATCGAGTTGGTCTGCGGAGAACGGTAGGCCGAGTTCACATGGACCGGCTCGCTCGATCCAACCTCGCGATAGACCTCCCACACCGTATCGAACAGGCGCGGATCCATGCGGGTGGATTCTTCCCGCCGCCAATCGCGCAGGAACCAGTTGAGCTGCTGCAGGGCAGCGGAGTCGTACTGCCCGTTGCGCCTGAAGGTGACCGTGAGGCTTTCCTTGGTGTTGTTGTGATAGAAGGTCAAAGTGCGGGTGTCGCCATTGGCGACAGCATCCTGCGTGCCGCGCACTCCACCCACCATCACGGCCAGAAAGGCCGCAAGACCGATGCCTGCGCGATGCGCCAGAGCATCGGACCCAAAAGTGGAAACCACTTTTGGGAGCCATCCGATGCTCCCGTCCTTGAGAAGCGCATCGTCGGGCACGAAAAACCGTGACCACTTTTTCGCGCGATGCGCGAGGCGGTCCGTACGCAATACTCTCACTGTGATACTCGTCTTTACCGGCCCGCATCCACGGATGCGGAAATCCTTATAGTGAAAGGATCTTTGCCGAAGACGGTTACCTTCCCGTTAAGTGAGGATGAGAAATTGGTTTGAAAAGTTGATTGAGGAGGAGGCTATTCGGAGAGGTTCAGGGCGGCGCGAACCTTGCGGTCGAGACCATAGATATCCTCGAACCTCTTCAGCTCGCCCTTCTCGTCCACAGCAAGCGTGAAATAGGCCAGATGCACCGGCAGGGGAGCGGCCAGGTGCACCGTCCGCTCGCCCTTGCCGATAAGGCCGCGCAGCTTCTCCTCGGTCCACTTGCCGTCCTTGCCCACGATCTCTTCTGCGAGTTCGAAAGGCTTGTCGACGCGCACGCAGCCATGGCTGAAGGTGCGCTTGCTGGCGGAGAAGAGATTGCGGTTCGGCGTGTCGTGCAGATAGACCGCGTGCTGGTTCGGGAACATGAACTTCACGAAGCCCAGCGCATTGCGCTCGCCCGGAGGCTGCTGCACCGAGATCCGGTCGCCGCGGCGGATGATCTTATAGCCCTTGCGCGCGGCGTAATACGGGTCCGCGGCGAGTGCCGGAAGGATCTCCTTCTTCATGATCGAAGGCGGAATCGTCCATGACGGGTTCACCACCAAGTATTTCATGTCCTCGGAGAAGATCGGCGTCTGCGACTGTTCCTTGCCGACGATCACGCGGGTCTCGTGGACCACGTTGCGGCCTTCGGTGAGTCGCAGGCGGAACTCAGGCAGGTTCACCATGATGTGCCTTGCGCCCAGATCCCCTGGAAGCCACCGCCAGCGCTCCATGTTGGCGATGATCTCGGATTCCCGCTGCGCGACGGACAAGCCGGAGAGAGCCGCCACCGTCTGGGCATTCAGCACGCCCGTATCCGGCAGGCCGCGCTCCTTCTGGAAGGCCGCCACCGCGGACGCGACGCGCTCGTCATAGACCGTCTGATTGTCCGTATCCTTGAGGATGTTGAATCGGGCACGGATCAGCGGCACGCGCGGGTCCTTCATGCCCACGCGCAGGATCGGTCCCTTGGGCAGGCGTACGCTCGGCTGAGAGGGATGGCTCTCGCGCAGTTTCGTCAGCCTATCCCTCAAGGCTTTGTAGCCGGCATGGGGCGGATTGTACGCGGCAAGGGCTGCACCCGCCTCCTTCGCCGAGGAGACCTTGCTCAGCACCTCATCGATGTCCGGAATCGCGAGCTTCGGGGTTACGAGAGGGGAGAGGCGGGACAGGTCGATACGGGCTCCGCGGGCGTCGCGGGCATACCGAATCGCGAAGAGGGAGAGCTTCACATCGGCTCGGGCCCATTGCGCAGGGGGGGCATCCTTGCGCAGTCCCATGTCATGAAACACGTAGTCGGCAGGATCGAGGCCGTCCTCGTCCGCAGCCTTCAGACGCTCCATCACCGCGCGGGCCGCCGGCGTCCAGGCCCCATCCTGCGTCCAAACCAGCGGATGTCCGGCCTGCGCGTAATAGGCGGCCAGAGCCTGCCGATCCTTAGCCCCCACGCGCAGTTCGCGCATGGCAGCATCGTCGGCGAACAGGCCCTCCACCGCCATGCGGACGATGTCGGCCTGCATGAGGGCGGTCACGGGGGCTGCGTCAGGCAGTGGGATTTCGATGGCAGGAGCAGGCTTCGCATCGGCCGCTTCCATGGAGACGGGCGCCGCCTCGGGAAGCGGGATGGCCTGGGAGGCGATGTCCCTCTGTGCCGGGGCATCCCGGACCACGACGTCAGGCAAGGACGGTTCAGCAGCGCCCTCGACGATGATGGGCCGAGACGGATAGGTATGGGAAGTGAGGATGATGTCTTCCGCCAGAGCGCCGAGAGGCAGGAGAGAGACGGATCCGATAAGACCCAGCCAAATGGCTGTCTTGCGCAATCCACGCATGACCATGCTCCTCGTCGCAATGCAGGTGGAGGATCTCAGCAATCCTCCGTCAAATGAATTTCGTCAGTGTGCGAGCACACACCTGTTACGCTTAACGCGCAAAACGTCATGCGGCTTCATCCTGTAGGCCAAGTTCTTTCAATTTTCTGTAAAGAGTTGATCGGCCGATTCCGAGATGGCGCGAAATCAAGGACATATGTCCTTGATAATAAAGGAGTGCGAAGCGAATCGCCTGCGCCTCCAGGTCGGCCAGCGTGCGCATTTCGCCGGTGTCGTTAATCAAGGGTAAAGCGTGGGGATCGTGGTTCTCGGGCTTGCGGTCTGCGGCAAGGGGCTCGTTGAGGGGCATGATGGCGCCGGATCGCTGTCGGGAATCGCTCGGGCGATGCTGGGCATGAAGGGTAAAGCGTGTCTTAACAGATACATGCCCCATGGCTTGACGGGTTGATCCCGAGGGCGCGCCGGCCAATATGTGTGCAGAACCTATCCGACCCGATTTCCGAACAGGCTTGCGGCCGTGACCTCACAGAAAGCTTCCCCCGTGCATCACCCCTCGACCTCCGGCGCGGCGCAGACCGAACTCGGCATGCTGCCCGAATGGAACCTGTCCCACCTCTATCCCGGCATGGACAGCGAGGAGTTCAAGCGCGATCTCGCCGAGGCCGAAGGCGAGTGCAAGTCCTTTGCCGCGGCCTACCGCGGCAAGCTCGATGCGATGGTGCGGGGGGACCGGCCGGCGCAGGCCCTGGGCGAGGCCGTGAAGCGCTACGAGGCGCTGGAGGATCTTCTCGGCCGCATCATGTCCTATGCGGGCCTTGTCTATTCCGGCGATACGACCGATCCGGTGCGGGCGAAGTTCTACGGCGACACCCAGGAGCGCCTCACCGCCGCCTCGACAGAACTCCTGTTCTTCGGTCTCGAACTCAATCGTATCGAGGACGAGGTGCTCGACAGGGCAATGAGCGAGGAACCCCTCAGGCATTACCGGCCGTGGATCGAGGATTTGCGCAAGGACAAGCCCTTCCAGCTCGACGACAGGATCGAGCAGCTCTTCCATGAGAAGTCGGTGACCGGCCGTTCCGCCTGGAACCGCCTGTTCGACGAGACGATCGCCTCCCTGCGATTCACCGTGCGCGGCGAGGAGCTGGCCATCGAGCCGACCCTCAACAAGCTGCAGGATCCGGACGAGAGCGTGCGCAAGGACGCTTCCGATGCGCTGGCCAAGACCTTCAAGGCCCATCTTCGCACCTTCACGCTCATCACCAACACGCTGGCCAAGGACAAGGAGATCTCCGACCGCTGGCGCGGCTTCGAAGACGTCGCCGATTCCCGCCATCTGGCGAACCGGGTCGAGCGCGAGGTGGTGGAAGCCATGGTCTCCGCCGTGCGCGAGGCCTATCCGCGCCTGTCGCACCGCTACTATGCGCTGAAGGCCAAGTGGTTCGGCAAGGACAAGCTCGACCATTGGGACCGCAACGCGCCGCTGCCCAAGGTGGAGCAGCGCTCCATCCCCTGGAACGAGGCGAGGGATACGGTGCTTTCCGCCTATTCCGCCTTCTCGCCGCGCATGGCCGACATCGCCCGCCGCTTTTTCGACGAGGGCTGGATCGACGCGCCCACCCGCCCCGGCAAGGCGCCGGGCGCCTTCGCCCATCCAACGGTGCCCTCCGCCCACCCCTACGTGCTTCTGAACTACCAGGGCAAGCCGCGGGACGTGATGACCCTCGCCCACGAGCTTGGCCATGGCGTGCATCAGGTCATGGCCGGGCCCAACGGCGCGCTCATGGCCCCCACGCCCCTGACGCTCGCCGAGACCGCCTCCGTCTTCGGCGAGATGCTCACCTTCCGCCGCCTTCTCGACCAGACCACCAACCCGGTGCAGCGCAAGGCGATGCTCGCGGCGAAGGTCGAGGACATGATCAACACGGTGGTACGCCAGATCGCGTTCTATTCCTTCGAGCGCAAGGTCCATCTGGAGCGCCGCAACGGCGAGCTGACGGCGGACAAGCTCTGCGAGCTCTGGATGTCGGTGCAGGACGAGAGCTTAGGCCCGGCGATCCGCTTGGGCCCGGGCTATGAAAGCTACTGGACCTACATTCCGCATTTCATCCACTCGCCGTTCTACGTCTATGCGTACGCCTTCGGCGACTGCCTCGTGAACTCGCTCTACGGCGTCTACGAGCGCTCCAACGAGGGCTTCGTGGATCGCTACTTCGCGCTCCTTTCGGCGGGAGGCACCAAGCACTACTCGGAGCTCCTCGCTCCCTTCGGCCTCGATGCGAGCGATCCCTCATTCTGGCAGATCGGCCTGTCGATGATCGAGCGGCTGATCGGCGAGCTCGAGGCGATGGAGACGGCATCGGCCTAGGCGCTGTCTCCAAGGCATGGAGCGATAAGGATCGTGAAGGAGGCTGCTTGCCGCCTTGACAAGGGAGGGCGAGAGGACGAACTGTACCGACACAAGATTATATGACGATAACTGTATGGGGGCCGGATCTGGAGGTCGGCCATGGCAGTTCGTATCGGCAGTCCCACAGCGGATCGGCTGGTCGGCACCAATGCCGCAGATTCGATCTACGGATACGATGCCGGCGCTAGAACCCCGGCCACGATCGCGGCCAACATGATCGTGTCTGGTCTGGAAAATCCTCTCTATCTCACCTCGGCGCGGGGCAACGCCAAGCACCTTTTCATTCTCGAAAAGCGTGGGCTGGTGAAGGTCTATGACACCAGCACAGGCCAAACTCTCGGCAGCTCGTTTCTCGACGTGTCGTCCGATGTGACGACCGGTGGAGAACAAGGCCTTCTCGGCCTGGCCTTCGCTCCGGACTTTGCAACGAGCCGGAAGTTCTACGTCTACCTCAGTACACAAGATCAGGACGTACAGATCCGCGAATACAAGACCTCGGCGGCCAATCCCTTAGTTGCCGATCCTGGTACGATGCGGCTCATCACCGAGATCGACTACCCTTCCTCGACGACAAACCATCGTGGCGGATGGATCGGCTTCGGCCCTGACGGCTATCTCTACGTGGCGACCGGCGAAGGCGCGATCGCAGCCAATTCGCAGAGTTTGGGCAACCAGCTCGGCAAAATCCTCCGGATAGACGTGAACGCCGATGCTTTTCCCACCGATGCCAACAAAAATTATGCCCTACCGGCCGACAACCCGACGTCCATTGCCGGCATCGAAGGCAGCGCAGTGGGAACAGGGATCTATGCGGCCGGTCTGCGCAATCCATGGCGGGTGAGCTTCGATCGACTCACCGGCGAAATGTATATAGGGGATGTGGGTGATAACACCCATGAGGAGATCAACCTCGGCAGGCCCGGCGCCAATTATGGATGGAGCGTCACGGAGGGACCTTTTAACCCCGGAATATTCCCCAGCTACACCAATCCGATCTATTCCTATCGGCACGATCAAGGCCAGTCGGTCACGGGAGGGTATGTATACCGGGGCCCCGAGAAAGATTTTCAGGGGACCTACTTCTTCTCCGATTTCGTCAGCCACAAGATCTGGTCTCTGCAGCGGGCGTCAGGCTCCTGGACGTTCACCGATCTGACCGGACAGGTTTCCGTCGGCGGCGGTCCGATCGGCAACGTGCCATCCTGGGGCGAGGATTCATCCGGAAATCTCTACATCGTCGACTTCGGAGGCAAGATCTACCGCCTGGATCTCAGGTCCCGAACAGGCCCCGATCCTGATGCGGATGCCGCCGACTTCCTCGATGGCCGGGGCGGCAACGACAGGATCTATGGCGGTGGCGGCAATGACACGCTGGTTGGCGGCAGCGGCAGCGATATCCTCAGAGGCGGATTCGGGGCCGATCTCCTCTCGGGCGGCAGCGGCTTCGACTATGCCGACTATCGCGACGCCCCGGGACGTGTGGTCATCGACCTCATGAAGAGAACCCAGTCCGGCAGTGATGCCTCGGGCGATCGTCTCTCCAGCATCCAGGGCGTGATCGGCGGTGCGTTCAACGATGTTCTGAAGGGCTCGACGGGAGACAACACGCTGCGCGGAGGAGCGGGGAACGACAGCCTCTCCGGCAATGCCGGCGACGACAGACTCTACGGGGAAGCCGGCCGGGACACCATCATCGGGAGCGCCGGGAAGGATTGGCTCTCCGGCGGGGCGGGGGCCGACATCTTCCGCTGGCAATCCGTCGGCGCTGTTGGCGCTGCCCTCGATCGCGCCGACGTGGTGCGTGACTTCAGCCATAGGGACCATGACCGCTTGGATTTATCCCGGATCGATGCCACAAGCCTTCGCGGTGGCAATCAGGCCTTCTCCTTCATAGGCAAGGAGGCGTTCACGGCGGCAGGCCAGGTTCGGTACGAGATCGCGGGATCCGAGACGCGTGTTTTCCTGAACACCGATGCGGATCATGACGCGGAAGGCATCATTCGCATTTCCGGTCTGCACAGCTTGAACACTGCCGATTTCCTTCTGTAGAGCGGCGGCTTCAAACATTTTGCTTTCGAGGAGGCAGCACGGCCCCCCTGATCCGCCACCTTCGCCGCACAATCTCCTGGTAGCGTTGCCCGGTCCGATCTTCTCACCTGACCGCCGCCTGTTCCTGGGTCGAGGGGGGATCCCGGTTCGGGAGCCGTACCATGCCGATCGACACATATTACGCCAAAAGCGGCGATGTCCGGATCGCCTATCAGGTCATTGGCCAAGGACCTCTCGATCTGGTCTTCGTCCCGGGGTTCATCTCCAACCTCGATCATTACTGGGACGAGCCGAACATGGTTCACTTCCTGTCCCGGTTGAGCGCATTCAGCCGCCTGATCCTGTTCGACAAGCGGGGAACGGGCCTCTCGGACCGTCTTGGGAACCTGCCGTCCCTTGAGGAACGCATGGATGACGTGCGGGCAGTAATGGATGCGGTGGACAGCAAGAAGGCCGCTCTCTTTGGCATCTCCGAGGGAGGCGCGATGAGCATGCTCTTCGCCGCGACCTATCCGGAGAGAACCCAGGCGCTGATCCTTTATGGCACCTATGCCGATTTCCACACCTGGGTTCTGCCGCACGACCGGTTCGAGAAATTCCTGGAGAAGATCGACCAATCCTGGGGGCAGGGCGAGAGCCTGGCCGCCTTCGCGCCGACGAAGGTCGCGGACGAGCGCTTCAAGCAGTGGTGGGCGCGCTTCGAGCGACTGGGAGCCAGTCCTTCGTCCGTCATCGCGCTCATGCGCATGAACAGCCAGATCGACGTTCGCCATATTCTCCCGGCGATCCGCGTCCCGACGCTTGTGCTCCATCGCTCGGGAGACACGCGGGTCAACGTCGAGGGCGGGCGCTATCTTGCGGCCCAAATTCCTGAAGCAAAGTACGTCGAGTTCCCGGGTGTCGACCACGTGCTGTGGGCCAATGACGTGAATCCAGCGGCTGATGAGATCGAGGAGTTTCTCACCGGCACGCACAGCGAGAGCGAGCCCGATCGCGTGCTGGCCACCGTTCTGTTCACGGACATCGTGGACTCAACCGGAAGGGCCGAGCAGATGGGGGACCGGGGCTGGCGGGTTCTCCTGGATCAGCATGACAGGATCGTCCGAGGCGAGATCAGCCGCTTCCGGGGCCGGGAGATCAAGACGCTGGGCGACGGATTCCTGGCGACCTTCGACGGCCCCGCGCGCGCCGTTCGGTGTGCGGGCACCATCATTGAGGCATTGCGTGTCCTTGGCCTGGATGTCCGCTGCGGAGTCCATACGGGCGAGGTCGAGATGAAGGGCGAGGATATCGGTGGGATTGCGGTTCACACTGCGTCCCGCATTGCCGCCCTGGCGGGCGGCTGCGAAGTTCTGGTGTCCCGCACCGTGCGCGATCTCGTTGCCGGCTCAAACCTTCATCTGGAGGATCGGGGCGCCTTCTCCCTCAAGGGTCTGAGCGAGCCGATGGCCCTTTTCGCCGCTATCGGCAGCCAGAGGGCCTGAAGCCGCAGAGGCCTAGCGTTTGGCACGGCCCGCCATATCTTAAGCTCTCCAGTTCAGAGCAAGAGATCTCACGATATGGCTGAGTCCGACCGCGAAGCGAACCGCTTCTCCGCGCGCGCTGCCCGCTATGCCCGGGTCGGCGCCAATATGGGTGGGGTTGCAGCCCGCATGGCAGGATCGCGCCTGTTCGGGGGTGATGACCGCGATGCCTCGAACGCGGCGGTGCTGGCTCAGGCGCTCGGCGGCCTGAAAGGGCCGATTATGAAGGTGGCGCAGCTGCTCGCCACCATCCCCGACCTCATCCCGCCGGAATATGCAGCCGAACTCCAGAAGCTGCAGAGTGAGGCGCCGCCCATGGGCGCGGCCTTCGTGAAAAGGCGCATGCAGGCGGAGCTGGGGCCGCAATGGCAGAGCCGGTTCGGCTCCTTCGATCTCAGCCCCGCCGCAGCCGCATCCCTGGGGCAGGTCCACCGCGCGACCACGAAGGACGGCGAGGCGCTCGCCTGCAAGCTCCAGTACCCGGACATGCAATCCGCCGTGGAGGCGGATCTGAGCCAACTCGAATGGGTTTTCGCCGTTCACCGCCGCATGGATCCCGCCATCGACACCCGGGAGATCGCCAAGGAGATCGGCGAGCGTGTGCGCGAGGAGCTCGATTACGAGCGCGAGGCCAAGCATGCCGCCCTCTATGCCCGAACGCTTTCCGACGTGGGGGAGGTCCGGGTGCCGCGGGTCCACCCGGAGCTGTCCACCAAGCGGCTCCTCGCCCTCCAATGGCTGGAGGGCGAGAAGATCCTGACCTTCACCGAGGCTCCGGTCGAGATCCGCAACCGGCTGGCAGTCGCCATGTTCAAGGCCTGGTGGCATCCCTTCAGCCATGCGGCCGTCATCCACGGCGACCCGCATCTCGGCAACTACACGGTCTTCTCCGAGGACGGGGAGGCGAGGGGCATCAACCTCCTCGATTACGGCTGCGTCCGCATCTTCCATCCCCGCTTCGTCGGCGGCGTGGTCGATCTCTACCGCGGGCTGCAGACTGACGACCGCGCCCGCATTGTCCATGCCTATGAGACCTGGGGCTTCAAGGATCTCTCGAACGAGCTGATCGACATCCTCAACATCTGGGCCCGCTTCATCTATGCCCCGCTCCTCGACGACCGGATCCGCACCGTGGCGGATGGGGTGAAGCCCGGCGAATACGGCCGCCGCCAGGCCTTCGAGGTGCACAAGGCCCTGAAGGAAAAGGGTCCTGTCACCGTGCCCCGTGAGTTCGTCTTCATGGACCGGGCCGCCGTGGGCCTGGGAGCCGTCTTCCTGCACCTGAAGGCCGAGCTGAACTATCACCAGCTCTTCGAAAACGAGATCGAGCGCTTCTCCTTGGAGAACCTGGAGCATAAGCAGGCGGAGGTGCTGGCAGCTTCCGGTTTACCAAATCCTGTGTAATGAGGTTGCATCCCTGGCCGCGAGGCTTTAGGTCATAACGATAGGTAAGAGCATTTCCAGGCGAAGTGGTTTCCGGTTCGCCATCAGGAAATGACCAAAGAAGAAGACTCGAAGTCGCTTGCGGGCCTCAGGGATCGTAAGCGACTTGAGGGGGCAGCCGATGAAGATCGCTTTCGTTCACCAGAATTTCCCGGGCCAGTTCCTGCGCCTGTCCCGGTCCTTTGTCGCCGAGGGGCATGAGGTCGTGGGCCTCGGGATGGTCAAGCAATGCTCCATCCCGGGCGTGAAGTACTTCTCCTACGAAGCCGTTCCCGGACCTGAGGATGCGCCCTACCAGAACCGCTATTCCCCCGTCATTCCACGCCTGCGCCGTGCCTATGGCGTTGCCTATAAGGCGAGGGAGCTCGCCAAGCAGGGCTTCGAGCCGGATGTGGTCGTGGTCAACACGGGCTGGGGCGAAAACCTGTTCTTGAAGGACATCTGGCCGAAGGCCCGCCATGTGGCCTATTTCGAATATTACTACCACTCCAAGGGGCAGGACCTCGATTTCGATTCCGAGTTCCCGGTCACCAACGAGGAGGTGATCTGGCGGCTGCGCGCCAAGAACGCCATGCAGCTCGGGGCCCTGGATGCCGCCGACCTGGCCGTGGCGCCGACCCGCTACCAGCGCGACACCTTCCCAGCCTATCTGCAGGACCGGCTCGCCATCATCCACGACGGCATCGATACTCCAGGGCTTCTTCCGGACCCGAATGTCAGGATCAAGCTCGGCCAGGACGGGCCGCACCTCACCCGCGAGAAGCCAGTCGTCACCTATGTCACCCGCAACATCGAGCCGATGCGGGGCGCCCATATCGTCTTCAAGAGCCTGCCCTACCTGCTCGACATCGATCCCGAGCTCCGGGTGGTGATCATCGGCGGCAAGGGCACCAGCTATTCCGGCTCAGCGCCGAATGGGCAGTCCTGGTTCGACGTGTTCAAGTCCAAGATCGAGCGACCGGTGGACTGGTCGCGGGTCCATTTCGTCGGAAACCTGCCCTACGACCAGTTCGTGAAGGTCCTGCAGGTCTCTTCCGCCCACATCTATATGACCTATCCCTTTGTGCTGTCCTGGTCCTCCATCGAGTCCATGGCGCTGGAGTGCCGGATCGTGGCCTCCGATACGGAGCCGGTGCGCGAGATCATCGAGGATGGGGTCAACGGGCGCCTTTTCCCCTTCTTCGACGAGAAGGCCCTGGCCGAACGGGTGCGCGAAACCCTGACAGACAAGGAAAGGTCCGCGGCCATGGCGGCGGAGGCCCGCCGCATCGCTGTTGCGAAATACGATTACGAGACGGTGTGCCTGCCCCAGTGGCGCGAGTTCCTGGGGATCAAATAATCACGCGAAACATTCATAAAGTTTCCTTCGGGAGCCATTCGAAAGATTGCGGCTCCTCACCGCATGCGTTAAACGCAGCAATTAACACGTGACGCTCAAACAGGGCTCTGAATCATGGCCAATACAAAACATGCGCCGCATGGGGGCTATAGTCCGGATATGGACGGCCGCACTCATGAGGCGACCTACAGCGGATTCATCAAGTTCGCCGAAATCAGCACCGCCGTCGTGATCTGCCACGTTCTCGCGCTGGCTGTCGGCGGCATCAAGCATGCCTGGCTGACTGCAATTTTTGGTGTTGTCCTCTCACTTGCGGCCGGCGCAGTAGGAGCCATGGCTCCCTCGATCGGAGTGCGCGCTCCGGCCGCTGTCGGCGTTCTCCTCCTCCTGGCGCTCATCTTCTACTGAGCAGCGGGAGTCGACCGAAACAGAAAAAGCTTGATCTCAAGTCATTGACCAGATCGCAGGGGGGCTAAAATGCGGATTGCCGTTCTCTCCGAAACCGATGGAGCGGAGACCCGTGTTTCCGCCTCCCCTGAGACGGTCAAGAAATACAAAGCCCTCGGCGCGGATGTGGTTGTCCAGGCCGGGGCGGGCGCCAAGGCCGGCATCCCCGATGCCGAATTCGAGGCCGCAGGCGCCTCGATCGCGGCAGGCGCCGCCGATGCCCTCAAGGATGCCGACGTCGTCCTCCGGGTCCGCCGCCCGGCTGAAGGCGAATTGTCAGGCGCCAAGCCCGGCGCCCTCGTCATCGCCATCATGGATCCCTACGGCCAGGACGAAGCCCTCAAGGGCCTTGCCGATGCCAAGGTCGCTGCCTTCGCCATGGAGCTGATGCCCCGCATCACCCGCGCCCAGGTGATGGACGTGCTCTCCTCCCAGGCCAATCTCGCCGGCTATCGTGCCGTGATCGACGCCACCGCCGAATATGGTCGCGCCCTTCCGATGATGATGACCGCAGCCGGCACCGTGCCGGCCGCCCGCATCTTCGTCATGGGCGCGGGCGTTGCCGGCCTCCAGGCCATCGCCACGGCCCGCCGCCTCGGCGCGGTGGTTACCGCCACCGATGTGCGCCCCGCCGCCAAGGAGCAGGTGGAGAGCCTAGGGGGCAAGTTCATCGCGGTGGAGGACGAGGAGTTCAAGCAGGCCGAGACCTCCGGCGGCTACGCCAAGGAGATGTCGGCCGAATACCGGGCCAAGCAGGCCGAACTCGTCGCCACCCACATCGCCAAGCAGGACATCGTCATCACCACGGCCCTGATCCCCGGCCGCCCGGCGCCCAAGCTCATCACCCGTGCCATGGTCGAATCCATGAAGCCCGGCTCGGTCATCGTCGATCTGGCGGTGGAGCGCGGCGGCAACGTCGAGGTAGCGGTGCCGGGACAGGTGGTGGAACACAACGGCGTGAAGATCGTGGGCCACCTCAACATGCCCGGACGCCTCGCCGCCACGGCCTCCAGCCTCTACGCGAAGAACCTCTACGCCTTCGTCGAGACGCTGGTGAACAAGGAAACCAAGGAACTGGCCGTGAAATGGGACGACGAGCTGGTCAAGGCCACCTGCCTGACCCGCGACGGCGCCATCGTCCACACCGCCTTCCAGCCGACCGCTTAATCCGTCCAGGGGAGGACACCATGGCAACGCTTACGCCCGAACAGGCTGTCGAGCAGGCCCGAGCGGCGGCCGATGCCGCCCGCCGTGCCGCCGATGCGGCCCAGATGATCGCCGACCAGGTGGCGGATGCGGCCGGGAACGCCGCCGCCGCCGTCACCCACGGGGCGGTCGACCCGACGGTGTTTCGGCTGGCCATCTTCGTCCTGGCGATCTTCGTCGGCTACTACGTGGTCTGGCAGGTGACCCCGGCCCTGCACACGCCGCTCATGTCGGTGACCAACGCCATCTCGTCCGTGATCGTGGTCGGCGCCGTCCTGGCGGTGGGCGTCAATGTGGCGCCGGCGCTTGGCGAAGGCCCGATCTGGGCGCGGGCGCTCGGCTTCATCGGCCTCATCCTGGCGTCCATCAACATCTTCGGCGGCTTCCTGGTGACCCAGCGCATGCTCGCCATGTACCGCAAGAAGGGGTGAGGCGATGTCGGCCAATCTAGCCTCGATCCTCTACCTCGTCTCGGGCGTCCTGTTCATCCTGGCCCTGCGGGGCCTGTCGCATCCCACCACCTCCCGGCAGGGCAACCTCTACGGCATGGTGGGCATGGGGATTGCCATCCTCACCACCCTGTTCGTCTCGCCGCCGAGCGGCTTCGGCGGCTGGGCCCTGGTGATCCTGGGCCTTGCCATCGGCGGCGGCATCGGCGCGGTGGTGGCCCGGCGGGTTCCCATGACGGCCATGCCCCAGCTGGTCGCAGCCTTCCACTCCCTTGTGGGTCTCGCGGCGGTGCTGGTGGCGGCAGGCGCGCTCTACGCGCCGCAGGCCTTCGGCATCGGCGCGAAGGGCACCATCCATGGCGGCTCGCTGTTCGAAATGGCCCTGGGCGTGGCCATCGGCGCCATCACCTTCACCGGCTCCGTCATTGCGTTCTTGAAGCTTGACGGGCGCATGTCCGGCAAGCCGATCATGCTGCCGAGCCGGCATCTCATCAACCTCGGCCTCGGGCTGCTGCTGCTGGTGCTGCTCGTGGCCTTCATCCGCACAGAGAGCCATGCGGCCTTCTGGATGATCGTGCTGGTCTCATTCGTGCTGGGCGTCACGCTCATCATTCCCATCGGCGGCGCGGACATGCCGGTCGTGGTGTCGATGCTCAACTCCTATTCGGGCTGGGCGGCGGCGGGCATCGGCTTCACGCTGGGCAACCTCGCGCTCATCATCACCGGTGCGCTGGTGGGCTCCTCGGGCGCGATCCTGTCGTACATCATGTGCAAGGGCATGAACCGCTCCTTCATCTCCGTGATCCTGGGCGGATTCGGCGGCGAGACGGCTGGGGCTGCGGCAGGCGCCGTCGAGACCCGGCCCGTCAAGCAGGGCTCGGCGGATGACGCGGCCTTCATCATGAAGAACGCCTCCAAGGTCATCATCGTGCCGGGCTACGGCATGGCGGTGGCTCAGGCCCAGCATGCCCTGCGCGAGATGGCGGACGAACTGAAGGCCGAGGGCGTCGAGGTGAAGTACGCCATTCACCCGGTGGCGGGCCGCATGCCCGGCCACATGAACGTGCTGCTCGCGGAAGCCAACGTGCCCTACGACGAGGTGTTCGAACTCGAGGACATCAACGGCGAGTTTGCTCAAGCGGATGTCGCCTTCGTCATCGGCGCCAACGACGTGACCAACCCGGCCGCCAAGACCGATCCGGCCTCGCCGATCTTCGGCATGCCGATCCTCGACGTGGAGCGGGCGAAGACCGTGCTGTTCATCAAGCGCGGCATGGGCTCGGGCTATGCGGGCGTGGAGAACGAGCTGTTCTTCCGCGACAACACCATGATGCTCTTCGGCGATGCCAAGAAGGTGGTCGACGAGATCCTCAAGAACCTCTGATCGAACGATCCATAGATGGTCTGATGCCCGGCCTCGTGCCGGGCATTTTGCTGAGAATCCTTTGCTCCTTCGTCATGCCCGCACTTGTTGCGGGTATCCACGTCTTGGAACCGGTTAAAACGTGGATGGCCGGGACAAGCCCGGCCATGACGTCCAGGGGAAGCGATGACGGCAGGCAGGAAATCTGCTTTAAGGCGAGCGCCTGACGCGCACGACCCGGATCCCTCGCATGCCCTCCATCACCCTTCGCACCGCTTTTCCTGCCGACCGGGGTACTGTCGTCGAACTCATCCATCAGCTCAACGTCTTCGAGGCCGATCTGGTGGGCGACCGGCGCCGGGATTACGGCGCGGCCGCGGAGTATTACGACGAGCTGATGCAGCGCCTGTCCCGGCGCAACGGCCGCATCGTCCTGGCGGAAGCGCAAGGGCTGGTCGTCGCCGCGATGGGTTTTTCGCTCGATCAGGATGCCGCCTATGTGACGGACGATGTCCGCAACCACGGCACGGTGACGGACCTGATCGTTCACAACGACTGGCGCGGGCGCGGCATCGGCCAGATGCTGCTGACCAAGGCCGAGCGCCTGACGAAGGAGGCGGGGCTCAGGCGCCTCGTCATCGGCGCCCTCGTGGCCAACGAGCGGGCCGAGCGAACCTACCGCGCCTTCGGCTTCGAGCCCTACGTGTCGATTCTATCGAAGGAGTTGTGAGGTGTCGGGTAAGCCTCCTTCCATGTCATCAGCATCGTCAGCCGCGGCCAGCGAGCGGACCAATCCTTGCTGGCCAACCGCTCGCGATAGACATCCATCTTGTTCTTGAAAGACGGCGTCGGCCTCACGATCAGGCTCAAGAGATCAGTGCTTCCATGGGGCAGCATCACCTCGATCTTGCCATTGCGGGATCGGGCGGCCACGGCCGTCGCGGTCTCCGCCCAATGAGCGATTGCATCGAAGGTGTCATGATACGGCGCGTCGCCGTTGCGCAGGTGCATGCGCGCCTGGTTCTTCACCGACCAGGGAACGTTCGGGGCAAGAGTGCGGAGCCGACGCTCGATGTCAGCTTCGTGCTCCTTTCTTAGATCATCGGGTTCGAAGAACAGCACATCGACATCGTTGAGACGCGATGCGTCGATCTCGCGTCCGTGCAGGACATCCCAGACGCTGTTGCGGATGAAGCCCGCGCCGATCCAGGCATCGGGCAGCTCGAGGATCTCCACATGGACAAGAAGCGCATGCAGGTCCGCATGCGCTTCGAGAAGCCGTTCGATATCGGAAATCGTCTTCAGGGGAGGGGCGGAAGTCATGCCGCCGCGCTCCGGAGGTTTTTAAGAGCGGAACAGGCCCGTGACGCCGCCCTGCAGCTTGGAGCTGCCCTGGCGGGCGACGCTGTTGGTGTTGTCGATGGCCAGAGCACGCTGATAGCTCTCGATGGCCTGGCTCTTGTCGCCCTTGCGCTCAAGAGCCACGCCGCGCCACGCCCAGGAATTGGCGTCCTTGGGATCGACGTTCAGCGCCGCGTTGAAGTCCTCGATGGCCTTGTCGAACTGGTTCGTCGCCACGAAGCTCTGGCCGCGGGCTGCATAGGGGGCGCCGACGAAGGGGTTGCGGTCGATGGTGGCGTCGAAATCGAGGATGGCCTGCTGGTGCATGCCCTGGCGCTGATAGAGCAGGCCGCGGGAATGCAGCGCCTCGGCCGATTCGGGCAGGAGGCGGGTGGCCATGTTCAGGTCGCTGAGAGCTTCCTGGAATTGGTTCTGGGCGCGGTAGAGATTGGCGCGGCCGATATAGGCCGGGCCGTAGTTCGGATCGGCCTGAATCGCGCGGGTGAAGTCGGCGAGCGCCTGATCGTTGCGGTTCGTCTGCCGCAGCGCCAGCGCCCGGTTGGCATAGGCCGGCGCATAGTTCGGATCGAGCTGCACGGCCTTGGCGAAATCCGTCATCGCGCTGCTGTAGTTCCCCACGCGGGCATAGGCCGCGCCGCGGGTGTTGTAGGCGCTGGGATCATTCGGGTTGCGCTGGATCACGTCCGAGAGGGACGAGATGTTGACCGTGCTCGTGCCCTGCGTGTCCTCTTCCACCACGGCGATGCGCTGGGCGGGGCCGCTGCTCATGGTGCCGCAGGCGGACAGGCCGAGGGCGACAAGGGTGAGGCTCAAGGGGGCAAATCGGCGAATCGATGGGGCGAACACCTTCGTCTCCAGCTTCTTACTCAGTACCAAGAGGCGGCACTCTGGCGGGGAAATCTTAACAGCCGTGAAACAAGGCATCAAAAAGGCGTGCTGCCGGAGAATTGGCTGAATGGTGCATTGGGTCGCGGCAGGGGATGGCTCAGACATGCAAACAGCGCCCCGCTTCACGCGTCGGGCGCTGGTTCACAACCGATAGGTCAGGCCCTGAAAGAGCCTGTTCAGAACAGCTTAGCGGCCTGTCGTGGGGCGCGGCTTCGAGGGCAGCAGGCCTTCGCGCTGCATGCGCTTGCGGATCAGCTTACGGGCGCGGCGAACGGCCTCAGCCTTCTCGCGGGCCTTCTTCTCGGACGGCTTCTCGTAATGGCCGCGAAGCTTCATCTCGCGGAAGATACCTTCACGCTGCATCTTCTTCTTGAGAGCGCGGAGCGCCTGATCGACGTTGTTATCCCGGACAAGAACCTGCACGCGAATTCCTCGTATTTGAACCGTTTCGATTGTGATAAAAAACAAAGGAGGCGCGTCAGGCGCACCTCTATCTGGCCGGCGTCGATATCAGAAGAAGCCTTGCCTGTCCAGGCTTGCTTCCCAAGAAAAGCGCCGGGCCAGAGAGATAACGGCCTCGGTTCAGGAAGGTTCAGGCCTGCTCCGGAAAAACCCGCGTCACGTGCCCCATCTTGCGGCCCGCACGGGCCTCGGACTTGCCGTAGAGGTGGAGATGCGTGCCCGGCTCGCCCAGGATCTCCTCCCAGGCATCCGCATCGTGGCCGATCAGGTTCTTCATCTCGACCCGGCCGAGGCGAGCCGTCTCGCCCAGAGGCCAGCCGCACACGGCTCGCACATGCTGCTCGAACTGCGAGGTCACGGCGCCGCCCAAGGTCCAATGACCCGAATTGTGCACCCGGGGAGCGATCTCGTTCACCACGAGGCGTTCGCGGCCGCCTTCGGTGACGAGAAACATCTCGACGGCCAGGACACCCACGTAGTCCAGGGCCTCGGCGATGGAGCGGGCGATGCGCACCGCGTGCTCCTCGGTCTCCCGCGAGACGCCGGCCGGAACCCGCGTGGTGTCCAGGATATGGTGGCGGTGCTCATTGGCGCACAGATCATAGGCCGCGAAGGCGCCAGAGGCGGTGCGGGCCGCGACCACGGAGACCTCCCGCTCGAAGGGCACGAAGCCCTCGATGATGGAGGAGGCGCGCCCGATCTCCGCCCAGGCGGCGGCGGGATCGGCATCGGACCCGATCATCACCTGCCCCTTGCCGTCATAGCCGAAGCGCCGAGTCTTGAGCACGGCGGGCCGGCCGATGCGCTCCAGCGCCTGGACGAGCTCGGCCTCGTCCGTAAAGGCGGCAAAGGGGGCAACATCGATGCCGAGGCCTGCGATGAAGCTCTTCTCCAGGAACCGGTCCTGCGACACGGCCAATGCCTGCGCATTCGGGGCGAGCAGGGTATGAGCGCTCAACGTGGCGGCAGTCTCGCTCGGCACGTTCTCGAATTCGTAGGTGACCACATCCACGGCCTTGGCGAAGCGCACCAGATTCGCTTCGTCCTCATAGGCGGCGGTGGTGACCTCAGCCGCCACCTCGAAGGCCGGGCTGTTCTCTTCCGGCGCATAGATGTGGGTCCTCAGACCCAGCTGCGCCGCCGCCATGGCGATCATGCGGCCGAGTTGTCCGCCACCGAGGATACCGAGGGTGCAGCCGGGGCGGATCATCGAATTGTCAGCTCTCATCGGAAGGGCGCTCGGCCACGCTCTCGCTCTGGCGCGTCCGCCAATCGTCGAGGCGCTGGGCGAGGGCTGAATCGTGCAGGGCGAGCACGGCGGCTGCAAGCAGGGCGGCATTCACCGCGCCGGCCCGGCCGATGGCCAGCGTCCCGACCGGAACGCCGGCGGGCATCTGCACGATAGAGAGCAGGCTGTCCTGGCCTGAGAGCGCCTTGGATTCCACCGGCACGCCGAAGACCGGCAGGGGCGTCATGGCGGCGGTCATGCCGGGAAGGTGCGCCGCCCCTCCAGCACCCGCGATGATGACCTGGAAGCCGTCCGCTTTGGCGTCCCTGGCGAAGGAGTAGAGCCGGTCCGGGGTACGGTGGGCGGAGACGATGCGGGCATCATAGGCAATGCCCAGAGCCTCAAGCGTCTCGGCGGCGTGACGCATGGTGGCCCAGTCGGACTGGCTGCCCATGATGATGGCAATGGGGGGTCCCGCCATGGCGTGGCTCCGGCTTCAGGGCCTTTGATGTCCTGCGGGAATAGCGAAGGCTCCCCTCACAGGCAAGGGGTACGGGCGCTAAGGCGAAATTCTCAGGCGATGATGTCCGGGGTCAGCTGGTCTTCCAGCCGGATGATCTGGTCCTTCAGGGCGAGCTTGCGTTTTTTCAGGCGCTGGACCTGCAGCTGGTCGCCCGCGACCATGCTCTCGAGGGCATCGATCGCCATGTCGAGATCGCGGTGTTCCTGCTTGAGGCGGGCCAATTCCGCTTCCAGTTCAGCCAATTCGGTCATTAAAAAAATCCAGAGCATCGGACCCATAAGTGGTCTCCACTTGAGGGACTGATCCGATGCTCAATCCCTCAAGCGGCGCATCGTTCGCTGCGGAAAGCAGGGTCCACATTTCCGCACGATGCGCTAGATGCCAAGCCGCCTATGGGTGCCGGGCCACGAGGGGGCAAAGTATGCTCTCGAGGCCTGTGGAGAGCAAGATCATTACAGCATCTTCTCCTCTCGATTCTTTGAATTTCGCCTTCGACTCGCCACACTCTGTCTGCCACAATGTTCCGGTCAGTAGATCACAATAGGAGGAACTGACATGCCGCTGCAGAATCACCTGACGGAACTGGAACGGAAGCATCGGGCTCTCGAGCGTGAAATCCAGGATACTCTCAACAGACCCTCCGCAGATGACATGAGGCTGGCAGAACTCAAACGAAGGAAGCTTCAGCTCAAGGACGAGATCACACGGCTGAGAAGCTCCGAATCGGCGGTGCATTAGCCGCCCGGTTCCGCACCAATCCCACCCCCAGGAAGCCGTCGCTTCATACCGAAGCGGCGGCTTTTGCTTTGAGCCCTTCAGAAAAGCGCGTTGGCTCCGTCATAGACAAGCTTGGCGCCCACGAAGACCAGCAGGACGTAGACCGCCGTATAGAAGAGCTGGCCGGAGACGCGCCGCACCAGCAGCACCCCGGCCCAAGTGGAGGCGATCGCCACGGGAAACAGGGCCCCGGCGGTCGCCATGTTCTCGACCGTCATCTGGCCCAGCGCCAGATAGGGCGGCACCTTGATCCAGTTGATGAGCGCGAACACGACGGCGCCCGTGCCGACGAAGACGTCGCGCGGCAGGCGCTGCGGCATCACATAGATCTGGAAGGGCGGCCCGCCCGCGTGGGCGATCATGCTGGTGAAGCCCGTCACCCAGCCCCAGAACATACCCCGCGGCACGTCGGCGGGGGTCGCTTTCGGCTCCCGTCCGCCCCGCTCCAGCACCAGGCGGCGAGCGGCGAAGGCGATGGAGATGAGGCCGACCGCGAGCTTGATCGCCGCGTCCGAGACCTGGGCTGCCAGGAGATAGCCCGTGAGAATGCCCGAGGTGGCGCCCACGACCAGGATGACGACATTGCGCCGGTCCCAGGTGTACCGGTAGGCCCAAACCGACACCACGTCCTGTACGATCAGCGTCGGCAGCATGATCGCGGCCGCCTGCACGGGCGAGACCACTAGCGCCATGAGGGGTAGGGAGAGCATCCCGAGGCCTGAGAAGCCGCCCTTGGCGAGACCTAAGAGCGTCACGGCCGGGATGGCAGCGGCATAGAACAGTGGATCTGTAATCACGCAGGAACTCGCCCAAAGTCGGATCGCCGAAAGTCTCCGCTGACCACGACGTTAACGCCTGCTACCACAGCAGCCGCTTCAAGTCTCATGCAGTGAACGCAACGGGGAAACGCCATGTCATCGACCCAAAGCCGCTATCATGAGGTCTATGCCCGCTGGAAAGCCGATCCGGAAGGCTTCTGGGCGGAGGCCGCACGCGAAATCGACTGGATCAAGCCTGCCGACAGGATCTTCGATGCCACGGCCGGCGCGTATGGCCGTTGGTTCGCCGGAGCGGTCTGCAACACCTGCTACAACGCCGTCGACCGGCATGCGGCCACCCGCGGCGATCAGGCCGCGATCATCTACGACAGCCCCGTCACGAACTCCAAGCGCAGCATCTCCTATGCCGAGCTGAAGGACGAGGTGGCGACACTCGCCGCCGTGCTGCAGGACATGGGCGTCCGACAAGGCGACCGGGTCATCATCTACATGCCTATGATCCCGGAGGCGGCGTTCGCCATGCTGGCTTGCGCCCGCATCGGCGCCATCCACTCGGTGGTGTTCGGCGGCTTCGCCGCAAAGGAGCTCGCCACCCGCATCGACGATGCCAAGCCGAAGGCGATCCTCTCCGCCTCCTGCGGCATCGAGGGCGCCCGCACCATTCCCTACAAGCCGCTCATGGACGAAGCGATCACGCTCTCGATTTCGAAGCCTGATGCGTGCCTCGTCTATCAGCGGCCCCAATGCGCGGCGTCTTTCGTCGAGGGCCGGGACCAGGATTGGCAGGAGGCGGTCGCAAAGGCCCGGCAGGCCGGCAAACAGGCCGAATGCGTGCCGGTGGCGGCGACCGATCCGCTTTACGTGCTCTACACCTCGGGCACGACCGGCAAGCCCAAGGGCGTCGTGCGCGACAACGGCGGCCACATGGTCGCGCTGAAATGGTCGATGGGGAATTTCTTCGGCGTCGCGCCGGGCGAGGTGTTCTGGGCCGCTTCCGACGTGGGCTGGGTGGTCGGCCATTCCTACATCGTCTACGGCCCGCTGCTGCACGGCTGCACGGCGATCCTCTATGAAGGCAAGCCGGTGGGCACACCCGATGCCGGCGCCTATTGGCGGGTCATTGCGGAGCACGGGGTCGTGACGCTGTTCACGGCGCCGACTGCCTTCCGGGCAATCAGGAAGGAGGATCCCGGTGCGGATCTCCTGACAAAGTACGATCTCTCAGCCTTCCGCGCCCTGTTCCTCGCCGGGGAGCGGGCGGATCCCGATACGGTCAAATGGGCCGAGGACATCCTCAAGGTTCCGGTCATCGACCATTGGTGGCAGACGGAGACGGGCTGGCCGGTCGTCGGCAATCCGCTGGGCTTAGGTAGGCTTCCGGTCAAGCATGGCTCGCCTACCGTGCAGCTCCCGGGCTATACGGTGGAGGTCTTGGACGAAGCTGGGAAGCCGGTTACCCCCGGCACCATGGGTGCCATCGTCATCAAGCTGCCGCTCCCCCCAGGGGCGCTCCCAACCCTGTGGCATGCCGAGGAGCGGTTCAGGCAAGCTTATCTCTCCGTCTATCCCGGCTACTACAACACCTCGGATGCGGGCTATACCGACGAGGACGGCTATGTCTGGGTCATGGGCCGCACGGACGACATCATCAACGTCGCGGGCCATCGCCTTTCGACGGGCGGCATGGAGGAGGTCCTGGCCTCCCATCCGGCGGTTGCTGAATGCGCCGTCATCGGCGTGAAGGACGCTCTCAAGGGCGAGATCCCCTGCGGCTTCGTGGTCCTGAAATCCGGTGTTCAGAAGATGCCGGAGGAAGTGGAGAAGGAACTCGTCGGCCTCGTGCGCGAGAAGATCGGCCCCGTTGCCGCCTTCAAGCTCGCCATCACCGTGCCGCGGCTGCCGAAGACACGCTCGGGCAAGATCCTGCGCGGAACCATGAAGAAGATCGCCGACGGTGACCCGTGGACCACCCCCGCCACTATCGACGATCCGATCATTCTCGAGGAGATCGGGGAGGTGCTGAAGGCGAGGGGGCTTGTCGGGGCACCCGATCGGGCCTGAGCCGCGGCATTGATGTGAGACGCCGATTTATCTCATCGTCCGATTTCGCTGGCAGGGATGCCCTGGAGACCCCAATTCACCGGCGCAACCTCGATCAGGACCGTCTGGATGTCGCTTGCAGGCACTCCGAATGCGCTGAGCTCTTCCACGAGGGCTGCATAGAGGCGTCGCTTGATGTCCAGTGAGCGGCCAGGGAAGAGGGTGATTTCCACCATTAGATACGACGGCCCCTTGCCCGGCGGAGCGATCATGGCGCTGTCATCGTATTCCACCAGCCGGATGCATCCATGATCGGGAATCTCGAGGCCGGTTTGCAAAGCGCGTTGCACCGCTTCGACCACCTCACGTCGGCGAGGCCCAATCCAACCGCGGCGTGTGTCAATTCGAGTTGCTGGCATAGGGTCGAAACCTAAAAACAGAGCTGTTCCACTCGTGAACATCCGACACGGCAAGAGCATTGGACCCAAAAGTGGCATCCACTTTTTGAAGCATCATGCTCTGGACGGCCACACAAATGAAAAAGGCCCGGAGGAGACCCGGGCCTTTTGCGGAAAGCTTATTCCTCGTCGTCGTCGCGCTTGAGCTGCTTGAGCTTGGCGAAGACCGAGTTGACGTCGATGGCATCCTCCTGAACCGGCTTCGGGCGGCTCATGTCGGCGAATGGGTCGGCGGGCCGCTCCGGTGCCGTGGAGACTTCCGCCGGCATCAGGGTGCCGCCATGCTCCTGGGGCTCGACCTGAGGGCGGTCCTTGGCAGCGCGCTGCACCTCGAAGTCCAGGTCGATCTGCGAGCACAGGCCCAGCGTGACCGGATCCATGGGCGAGAGGCTGGCCGAGTTCCAGTGGGTGCGGTCGCGAACCTGCTGGATCGTGGTCTTGGTGGTGCCCACGAGGCGCATGATCTGCGCATCCTTGAGTTCCGGATGGTTGCGCACGAGCCAGAGGATCGCGTTCGGGCGGTCGTGGCGGCGGGAGACGGGGGTATAGCGCGGCCCCTTCTTGACCCGCTTCTGCTCCGGCAGCTTCACACGCGACTCGGCGAGCCGAAGGCGATGATTCGGGTCGGCTTGCGCCTTCTCGATCTCTTCACGGGTCAGCTGGCCCATGGTGATCGGGTCCGAGCCCTTGATGCCCGCGGCCACCTCACCGTCGGCAATGCCCTTCACCTCGAGAGGGTGAAGCTTGCAGAAATCGGCGATCTGATCGAACGACAGCGATGTATTCTCGACGAGCCAAACGGCTGTCGCCTTAGGCATCAGCGGTCCCTGGGACATGTAAGCGAACCTCCTTCAGGCCGGGCGCCGGATGTTCGGCGCCGCACGGCAAAACTCTCTTGCGCTCCGAACCGGTGCGGACCGGAGCATCTCGTCTCACGATGTGAGGGAAACGAGATGATTATAGGGATCGTGCCGCGATGTTGCAAATATTAGAGCATCGGACCAGAAAGTCGGTTTCACTTGTTCAGTCCGGTGCCCTAGAGGGTCAGCACGATCTTCCCGATATGCTCGCCCCCATCCATGCGGGCATGGGCCTTGGCCACATCCTCGAAGGCAAAGGTTGAATCCATCACCGGTCGGCAGCGCCCTTGGGCGAGCAGTGGCCAAACCTTGTCCTCCAGTGCGCGGGCGATGACCGCCTTTTCCGCCGGCGAACGGGGGCGCAGGGTCGAACCTGTATGGGTCAGACGCTTGACCATGAGGCGACGGAAATCGACCTCGACCTTGGGGCTCTGGAGAAAGGCGATCTGCACGATCCGTCCGTCCTGGGCGGCCGCGTCGTAGTTCCGCGGGATGTAGTCGCCGCCCACCATGTCGAGGATCAGGTCCGCGCCCCGGCCGACGGTGGCCTCCTTTGTGGCCGCCACGAAGTCCTCCTGACGGTAGTTGACCGCTACGTCGGCGCCGAGCCGCAGGCAGGCCTCGCATTTCTCCTTCGATCCGGCGGTGGCGATGACCTTCGCCCCGAAAGCCTTGGCGAGCTGGATCGCCGTGGTGCCGATGCCGGAGGTGCCGCCATGGACGAGGAAGGTCTCGCCGGCCTGCAGGCGGCCACGGTCGAACACGTTGGTCCAGACGGTGAAATAGGTCTCCGGGATGGCGCCCGCTTCCTCGAGGGAAAGGCCGGGGGGAATGGGCAGGGCATTGTGCTCATGGACGACCGCGTAGTCCGCATAGCCGCCGCCGGGCACCAGGGCCATGACGGGCTGGCCGATGGAGAAACGCCCGGCGCTGGGGCCTGCGGCCACCACCTCGCCCGCGATTTCAAGACCAAGGATGTCCGACGCCCCGGGCGGCGGCGGATAGCCGCCCTGGCGCTGGATGACATCGGGGCGATTCACGCCCGCGACCTTCACGCGCACTAGGATTTCACCGACTCCGGGCCGGGGAACGGGGCGCTGCACCACCCTGAGGACTTCGGGTCCGCCGCTTCCTTCCGCAACGACCGCGCGCATCATCTCCGGATTCTGCCCCATTTTTCCCTCCTTTGGTCAACACTCTCCCGGGATATAGGCTCCGTTGGCAAGGAATGCATGCCGGATTAACGTCACGACCAAACCTGAAGAGGAGAATGCCATGGCCCTCGATCCTTTCGCCGATGAACCCCGCCCTCTCTTGAGCGGATATGAGATCGGCCAGGACCTGTCGATGCTCTCCATCGACGAACTCGACGAACGCGTCGAGATGCTCGAACGGGAGATCGCCCGCCTCAAGGAGGCGAGGGCCAAGAAGGAAAGCTCTCTTGCCGCCGCGAGCGCCTTCTTCAAGCTCGGTCAAGGATGAGGGAAATGGCCTGACAACATGCTTAACGGCGCGTTAACCATTTGAGCTCATAAAAGGGCATCCAGGTCTCTCCCTGGGTGCCGAGTGGCTTTCGAGCCCACTCTGTTTGACGCTTCCCTGTTAGACTTGAAGAGCCGCCACGAGCGGCTCGATTTTTGTGGAGCCTCGGACCCAAAAGTGGACACCACTTTTGGGATCTATGCGATGCTCATCTTTTAATCTGCGCATCGTTCAGCGCGGAAAACCGGGGCCACTTTTCCGCCTGATGCGCTGGCTTAACCTTAAGAAGAGGTTACCGAGGCAAGACTTCCCGTAACGTCCTATAATCGTCTCATGAGTTGAAGCCCTCCGCCCAGGCGGGGAGCGGGTCTTTGGGAGACGACGCGTGAACGAACCCGACGTGATCCAGATTGGCGTCGACCCTGTCCGGTTCGGGCAGAGCTTCGTGGGGTCCGACGCCTTCAGGGCCCTGTTCCAGGAAGGCATGGAGCTCATTGAAGAAACGGCGGCTTATCTCGACGGCCCCGGACGGGAGGAATCCCGCAACCTGCAGCGCCAGGCGAGCCTCGTCTATGCCAGCGAGAGCATGCGGCTCACCACCCGCCTGATGCAGGTCGCCTCATGGCTCCTGGTGCAGCGGGCCGTGGCCGAAGGAGAGATTTCTCCCGATCAGGCCCAGAGCGAGAAGAACCGGGTCCGCCTGTCCTCGCATGACACCCCGACGACCATTGCCGAATATGAGGAACTGCCGGCCCGCCTGCGCGAACTCATGGGCCTCGCAACCCGGCTCCATGCGCGGATCCTGCATCTGGAGCGGCTGATCTCCGAGGCCGGACCTGCTCCCCGTCCGGCGGCGCACAATGCGGTCGCGGACCAGCTCGGGATGCTGCAGAAAGCCTTCGGACCAGCCAACTGAAACGCCAAGAAAAAGCCCCGCCGAAGCGGGGCTTTTCGCATTCCGGTTTGAAGCAACCAGCGCGAGGCGCCCGGTTACTTCTTGGCGCCGAGGCCCAGGCCGCCGAACTTCGAGTTGAAGCGCGACACGCGGCCGCCGCGGTCGAGCAGCTGCTGCGTACCGCCGGTCCAGGCCGGATGGGTGTTCGGGTCGATGTCGAGGTTGAGGGTGTCGCCCTCTTTGCCGTAGGTCGAGCGGGTGGTGTACTCGGTGCCGTTGGTCATGACCACTTTGATGAAGTGGTAGTCGGGATGATCGGTGTCTTTGCGCGCCATTGCCATAGTCCTTCTTGCGGCCAGCCAAGTCTGGTCAGCCCGCAATGTGAGATCGAGCCTGAATTGATGAATGCGCGCCTATACCTCACTTAAGACCTTGAAACAAGCCGGCGCAAAGGTGCTAAACCATCCCACGACCAGATTTCGGATGACGAAGGGTAACATGGCCGATCAATCCCAGGAGCAGAACCGCCCCAAGGCTGCTCTGAGCGCCCTGAGGCCGCTCGTTCCCTACGGCCTCGCTTACAAGGGCAGGATCGCCGCGGCGCTGGCGGCTCTCGTCATGGCATCTGCTGCCACGCTCGTCGTTCCCATCGCCGTGCGCCGGGTGATCGATTTCGGCTTCTCGGACGAGGGCAGGGCCTACATCAATGCCTATTTCGTTGTCCTGATCATGGTGGTCGGCGTCCTGGCCCTGGCCAGCGCCCTGCGCTATTACTGCGTCATCACCCTCGGCGAGCGGGTGGTGGCGGACTTGCGCTCCGCCGTGTTCCGGCACTTGACCTCCCTCGATCCGGCCTTCTTCGACCAGACCAGGAGCGGCGAGATCGTCTCGCGGCTCACCGCCGATACCACCCAGGTCAAGGCGGCCTTTGGGGTCAGCATCTCGATCGCGCTGCGGAATCTCTTTCTGTTCCTGGGTGCAACGGTGCTCATGATCATCACGAGCCCGAAGCTTTCGGCCCTCGTGCTTCTCGCCATACCCGTCATCGTCCTGCCTCTCGTCTTTTCGGGCAGAGCCGTGCGGCGGCGGTCGCGGGCCGCGCAGGATCGTCTGGCCGACGCCGCGGCGTATGCGGCGGAGGCCATCGGCGCCGTGCGCACCATGCAGGCCTTCGGCATGGAGAGCGCCACCGCGTCCCGCTTCGCGGCAGCCGCCGAGGAGGCGTTCGGCGCGGCACGGCTCTCCACCACCATGCGGGCCTTTTTGACGGGCGCGGGCATCTTCCTGGTCTCGGCGAGCGTCGTGGGCGTGCTCTGGTATGGGGCTCAGGACGTGCTGGCGGGCACCATGACGGGTGGGCGCCTGTCGCAGTTCGTGCTCTACGCGGTCTTTGCCGCAAGCTCCCTCGGCCAGCTGTCCGAGGTCTATGGCGAACTCGCCCAGGCCGCCGGCGCTGCAGAGCGCTTAGGGGAAATTCTTGCCGCCAAGCCTGCCGTCGAAGCGCCGCGCGATCCAAAGCCCCTGCCGGAGCCGCCGCTCGGCACGGTGGCTTTCGAAAATGTGCATTTCGCCTATCCGACCCGCTCGGAGCAGCGAGCCCTCCACGGCTTGAGCTTTACGGTGGCGTCCGGCGAGCGGGTTGCCATCGTCGGGCCCTCGGGTGCGGGCAAGAGCACCATCCTCCAGCTTCTACTTCGCTTCTACGACCCGCAAAGCGGCGCGATCCGGGTCGATGGCGTCGCCATCACCGAAGCGGACCCGTTTGCAGTTCGCGCCCGCATGGCCCTCGTGCCGCAGGAGCCGACGATCTTCGCCGCGAGCGTCCTCGACAACATCCGCTACGGCCGCCCCGAGGCGACGGAGGAGGAGGTACGGCGCGCGGCCGAGCTTGCCTCCGCCGAGGGCTTCATTCAGGCCCTGCCCAAGGGCTACGGGACCCTGATCGGCGAACGCGGCGTGACTCTCTCCGGCGGCCAGCGCCAGCGCCTCGCCATCGCCCGCGCCATCCTCAAGGACGCGCCGATCCTGCTCCTCGACGAGGCGACTTCGGCGCTCGATGCGGAGAGCGAACGCAAGGTGCAGACGGCCCTCGACCGGCTGATGGAGAGCCGCACCACCCTGGTCATTGCCCATCGCTTGGCCACCGTCCGCTCCGCCGACAGGATCTTGGTCATGGACCAGGGGCAGATTGCGGAGGAGGGGACCCACGAGACTTTGCTCGCTCAGGGCGGTCTTTATGCCCGCCTGGCGCGGCTGCAGTTCACAGGTGCGCAGGAGCACAGCGAGGCTGCGGAATAAGTGGTTTTCGTCGAAAGAGATTGCCGGGGTGGCTGACATTCGATCACCCGCCCCCATCTGATCAGGTTCAAGCCTTAGGATCGGTCGGGAGGACGGCATGGCCGTCAGCAAGAGACATCCGCAGGATTCGTCCCGCATCAACGTCCACGAACCCTGGGATCTCCAGTACTGGTCCAACCGCTGGAACGTCCCCCGCCATCACGTGGTGGAGGCGATCCGGCGCGTCGGCGATCAGGTCCAGGATGTGGCGCAGGCGCTGGGGAAGGCCTGAGACTTACCGCTCCGTCAGCTTCAGCTCGATGCGCCGGTTGCGGGCGTAAGATTCTTCCGTCGTGCCGTTATCCAGCGGCTGGAATTCGCCGAAGCCGGCGGCGACGAGGTGCTGGGGCTGGATGCCCCGGGCGACCAGGGCCTGCACCACGGCGATGGCGCGGGCGGACGAGAGGGCCCAGTTCGACGGGAATTGCGATGTCGCGATGGGACGCTGGTCGGTGTGGCCGTCGACGCGGATCACCCAGGGAATGTCGGGCGGAACCTGACGTTCCAGCTCGATCAGGGCGCTGGCGATGCGGTCGATCTCGCCGGAGGCCTCGGGGCGCAGCGTCGCCTGGCCGCCGGGGAAGAGCACCTCCGACTGGAAGACGAAGCGGTCGCCGACGATGCGCACGTCCGGGCGGTTGCCGAGAATCTGCCTCAGGCGCCCGAAGAAGTCGGAGCGGTAGCGGGCCAGTTCCTGCACCCGCTGGGCCAGCGCCACATTGAGGCGGCTACCGAGATCGGCGATGCGGGCCTGGCTCTCCTTGTCCCGGTTCTCCGAGGCTGCGAGCGCATCCTCCAGCGCCGCCAGCTGGCGGCGCATGGCGGCGATCTGCTGGTTGAGGATCTCGACCTGGCTTAAGGCGCGCCCTGTGGCCTGGCGTTCGGTTTCGAGCTGCGTGCCCAGTTGCTGCGCCTGGGCCTGCGCTGCGCCGCCGCTGTCGAGAAGGCTCTGGAGGCGCGCCCGCTCGGCCTCGTTGGCGCGCAGCGTGGTCTGCAGGGAGGTGACCGTATCCTCGATGGTGCGCCGGCTCGAACGCTCCAGGGAGAGAAGGTCGGTGAGTTCGGAAATCTGGCGGTTGAGGCGGTCGAGCACCGTGTCGCGGCCCGACAGCTCGCGCGACAGGAAGAACTGTCCGACCGTGAAGACGGAGATCAGGAAGATGATGGCCAGCAGCAGGGTGGACAGGGCATCCACGAAGCCCGGCCAGTAATTGATCTGGCCGCCGCGCCCGCGCCGCCGTCCGCCCGCGCTCGAGATCGGCATCAGGGCAGCCTTTCACGGGAGAGGCGGTCGAGCACCTGCTTCAGCTCCTTCTCGCGGGTAGCCTGGGCCTCCACCCAGTCGCGGATCATCTGCTGCTCGGCCCGCATGTGCTGGACGAGACCCTGAACGCCCTCCGCCAGATTGGCCATGGCCTGCGTCGCCGCGCGGCCGCCGCCGCCGTCATTGACGGCAGCAGTCAGCCGGTTGAGGGCGATCGCCAGGTCCGGGCTGGCGCCGGGGCGCAGGGAGGGCTCGGAGGGCGTGTCCATGGTGGAAGTGGCGAGCCAGTCCTCCAGCTCAGTGTAGAAGCGGTTCTGGGCCTGACCGGCCTGGAGATCGAGAAACCCGAGGACGAGGGAGCCTGCCAGGCCGAAGAGAGAAGCCGAGAAGGAGAGGCCCATGCCCTGCAGGGGGCCGGCGAGCGAGTTCTTGAGTTCGTCGAACAGAACCGCCGAATCCTGGCCGGTGCGCAGCGAGGAGATGATGCGCCCGACCGAGCCGACCGTGTCGATGAGGCCCCAGAAGGTGCCGAGCAGGCCAAGGAAGACCAGGAGGCCGGCCAGATAGCGCACGATCTCGCGGCTCTCATCGAGGCGGGCGCCGATGGAATCGAGGACCGAGCGGGTCGCGGCGACGGAGAAGCCGGACTGGCCCGGCCGGTTGCCGAGAAGGGCGGAGAGGGGAGCGAGCAGCACCGGCTGCTCGGGAGCCACCAGTCCTTCCTCGGTTCGCTGGAGGGTATTGACCCAGCGAACCTCGGGAAACAGGCGCCAGACCTGGCGGATCGCCAGCACGATGCCGATGAACATCACGCCCAGAATCAGGGCATTGAGCCCGGGATTGGCCTGGAAGGCCTCCCAGATCTGCCGGTACAGGATGAAGGCGACAAACCCTGCCAGAACCAGAAAGACCGCCATGCGGATGAGATAGATCCGCGGTGGGGTAAGGGGTTGGTCCGCCATCGTTATCCTGTGCATTCGTGCTTCGGGACTGACCTGGAGCCTCGGCCCAAAAGTGGAAACCACTTTTGGGATCGATCCGATGCTCCCTTAAGGGGTGCATCGCTCGGCGCGGAAAACCTGGGCCACTTTTCCGCACGATGCACTAATGTGACCGCGCCCGCTCAAAGGATCAAGCGCGAGCATGGTTGGCTTGAACCGGCACGAACAGAAATATCAACCCTTCGCCTTCTTCAGGAGCTTGAGAAGCTCCCGGTGCATGATCTCGTTGCCGCAGGCGATCGAACCCTTGGCCATCGGATCGCTGCCGCCATCGGCATCGGAGACGAAGCCGCCTGCCTCGCGGATCATGAGGATGCCGGCGGCAATGTCCCAGGAATTCAGGCCCCGCTCCCAATAGGCGTCGAAGCGGCCGCAGGCCACATAGGCGAGATCGAGGGCCGCCGCGCCCCAGCGGCGCATGCCGCCCACATAGCCCATGACGGTGGCGGTCTCGCGCAGGAAAAGGCCATGATCGCCTTTGCCGATATGGGGCAGGCCGCAGGCCACCACCGCATCGGCGAGGTCGCCGCGGGCCGCCACGCGGATGCGCCGGTTGTTGAGATAGGCGCCCTTGCCGCGCTCGGCAATGAAGAGCTCGTCCTTGGCCGGATCGTAGATCACGCCGGCGACGATCTGGCCGTCGCGCTCCAGGCCGACGGAGATCGCGAATTGCGGCAGGCCGTGCAGGAAGTTGGTGGTGCCGTCGAGCGGGTCGATGTGCCAGCGGTGGCTCGTGTCCGTGCCCTCGATGACGCCCCCCTCCTCCATGACGAAACCATAGCCGGGACGGGACTTCTCGAGCGACTCGCGCAGGATCGTCTCGGCCTTGCGGTCGGCTGCCGAGACGAAGTCGCCCGGACCCTTGCGGGAGACCTGCAGGTTCTCGACCTCGCCGAAATCGCGCTTCAGGGAGCGCGAGGCCTTCATCACGGCATCGGTCATGACGGTCATGAGGGGCGAGCGGATCATCGTACAGGTCCTGGCAAAGAGCGGTTTTCAAAGAAGATGTGGTCGATGGACCACGGATGGGTTCGCGTCAAGCGGTGGATAACCGGGCGGGAGGCCCGATTGATCCGTCGCCGTGCAGTTTTGTGCGGTTTGCCATCTGTTTCTCGTCATGGCCGGGCTTGTCCCGGCCATCCCGATAAGAAGAGCATTGCGCTCAGAATATTCGAGATCACCGGCACAAGGCCGGTGATGACGGTAAGAGCAATTTTTACCGCATCCCGAGGCGCTCGGCCGCCAGACGCTCGGCGCGGGTGCGCTCGTCGGCGGTCAAATTCTTGAGCGCATTGTCGAGCCAGGGGTCGCTGAGTCCCTGGGCCGCCGCCAAGATATGCCAGGCGGCTGCATCGATCTTGTTGGCGGGAACTCCGCGACCTGCCACGAGCAGGCGGGCGAGGCGGTTCTGGGCGATGGCGCTGCCCTTGGCGGCGGCGCGGCGGAAATAGCGGGCGGCCTGGGACTCGCTCGCTGGGACCCCATCGCCGTTGAAGAGCAGGATGGCATATTCCACCTCGCCGACCGAACTGCCGTTGCGGGCCGCGCGCTCGAACAGGCGGGCGGCCTCGGTGGCATTGCGTTCGACACCGCGACCCTTGAGGTAGAGCACACCGAGCGCATGCTGCGCGTCGGGGATCTCCGCATCCGAGGCCTTCTTCAGGAGTTCGACCGCCCTCTGCAGGTCCGTGTTCGTCTCGCTCGTGAGCAGGAGCAGGGCAAGGTTGTGGCTGGCGAGCGCGTTGCCCTTGGCGGCCGCTTCCTCAAGCCAGGCTTTTCCTTGAGCCGTGTTCCTTGCCATGCCGCGTCCGTCGAGGGCCATCAGGCCAAGGGCTGCCAGCGCATGGGCATCGCCGCGCTGAGCGGCGAGGCGGTACCACTCGGAGGCCTTCTTCGGGTCCACGGGGATGCCGAGGCCCTGGTTATAGAGTTCGCCCAAAAGGGTCATGGCGGCGGCGTCGTTGTTGTTCTTCTCCAGCCGCAAGGTCGCCTCGCGAAAGGCCATCTGATACAGGCCGCGCTGGTAGGCGCCATAGGCGAGATCGGGTTGCGCCGCATGGCCTGCCGTGGCGGTCGCCGCGAGAAACACACCACCGATGATACATGAGAGACGCATCAGCGCGACGCCCCCTCGCGCTCGAGGATCTCGGCCGCCGCCTTCACGCCAGCCCCTGCGCCATCAGGGTGGTACCAGACCGCGTCGCCGAGGGCGATGAATTCAGCGTTCGTGGCGGCCAAGGGTTCGACGGCCTCAAGGCTCGGTGCATAGGCCGCGCAGGGCGTCTCGAAGATCTCGGCCCACCAGGCAGCCCGCTCAACCACGCTCTCCAGGGAGGGAAGGGACCCGTCCGGTCGCGGCTCGCCGAAGAGCAGGTAGTCGGCTCCGGCCTCGCCGAAAGACATGGCATCGTCCTTGGTGCGGATGCCGCCGACCCCGATGGCGCGCTCGGATTTCAGCCGGTCGCGCATTTCCCGCAGGAGGGCGGGACCGCCCGTGAGATGGACGCCGTCTGCTCCGCCCCGCGCCGCGATGGCAGCGAGATCGGCCTTGGCTTCCGTGGTGACGATCACGGCCGCGCCGTGCTCCTGGGCGACCGGGGCCAGCGCCTTCACCTGATTGATCAGGGTGCGCTCGTCGGCGGGAGCCAGTCGCAGCAGGATTGCGGCCACGGCTTTGGTCGCGCAGGCCTCGGCGAGCTGCGGCGCGAAGGAGGCGTCCTCCAGGACAGGGGTGATGAGGTAGAGGCGGGCGGCGGTATCGGCCATGGATCCAGGTCACGAGAAAGGAAAGACAGCGTTCCCATAACGAAAACGGGGCCATCTTGCGAGGCCCCGCTTGTCGATCATGATTGAGGCGAAAGCCAGATCGATGAAATGCTTTGTGCAACTGCCTTTTCCCTCCCCCTTGCGGGGAGGGGCAGGGATGGGGGTCGGACGACCGGGTGAGACCGCCCCGTTACACCTGCACGTCATGGCCGGTTGTGCCGGCCATCCCGATGCTGTGAGGCTCAGCGCTTCAATCAATCGGGATCACCGGCCCAAGGCCGGTGATGACGGGGCGGGGAGAGTGGCGCCTAAACATCCAGCATAGCGCTTTGACTTTGCGACCCCCACCCTCAATCCCTCCCCGCAAGGGGGAGGGAAGAGAGAGCGGTGTCTGAAGGCCCTCTTTACTCCGCTGCTTGGCGGGTCGCCCCGAAGGTCGGATCGAGCTCGCCGGAGGCGTAGCGCTTGGCCATCTCGGCCAGCGTATAGACGCGCTTGATCTTCGAGGCCTGGCCGGCGGTGTTGAACTCCTGCAGGCGCTGCTTGCAGAGCTTCGTCATCGCCTCCATGGCGGGCTTCAGATACTTGCGCGGATCGAACTCGCCCGGGTTCTCCTGGAGAACCTTGCGGATCTGGCCGGTCATGGCCATGCGGTTGTCGGTGTCGATGTTGATCTTGCGCACGCCGTGCTTGATGCCGCGCTGGATCTCCTCCACCGGAACGCCCCAGGTCGGCTTCATCTGGCCGCCGTACTGGTTGATGATGTCCTGCAGATCCTGCGGCACCGAGGACGAGCCGTGCATCACCAGGTGCATGTTCGGAAGCTTCTTGTGGATCTCCTCGATGATGTGCATCGCAAGGATCGCGCCGTCGGGCTTGCGGGTGAACTTGTAGGCGCCGTGCGAGGTGCCCATGGCGATGGCGAGCGCATCGACCTTGGTCTCGGCCACGAACTTCACGGCCTCGTCGGGATTCGTCAGGAGCTGGTCGTGGGAGAGCTTGCCCTCGGCGCCGTGGCCGTCCTCGGCCTCGCCTTCGCCGCTCTCGAGAGAGCCCAGCACGCCGAGCTCGCCCTCCACCGAGATGCCGCCGAGATGGGCCATCTCGACCACCTTCTTGGTGACGCCGACATTGTAGTCCCAGTCGCCCGGGGTCTTGCCGTCAGCCTTGAGAGAGCCGTCCATCATCACCGAGGTGAAGCCGGCCTGGATGGCAGTCATGCAGGTGGCGGGCTCGTTGCCGTGATCGAGATGCACGCAGACAGGAATCTGCGGATAGATCTCGGTCACCGCGTCCATCATGTGCTTGAGCATGACGTCGTTGGCATAGGAGCGCGCGCCGCGGGACGCCTGGATGATCACCGGCGCATCGACCTCACCTGCCGCCGCCATGATCGCGAGCGCCTGCTCCATGTTGTTGATGTTGAAGGCAGGCACGCCATAGCCGTGCTCGGCTGCGTGATCCAGAAGCTGCCTCATGGTGATGCGGGCCATTCTCATCCTCCGATTGGTTTTGCTTTTAAACAGCGCAGAAGCTGAACCTCAGCTTAAGCCATCTAGGCCATGTTTGCGTTCGGCAAAGTGGTTACCCACTTTGCCGTGACTGCCTTCAGGCTCTCAGGGCTTCCACGCCGGGGAGCGACTTGCCCTCGAGCCATTCGAGGAAGGCGCCGCCTGCCGTCGAGACATAGGTGAAGCTGTCCGCAACGCCGGCATGGTTGAGGGCCGCCACCGTGTCGCCGCCGCCGGCGACGGAGACCAGCTTGCCGTCCTTGGTGCGCTGGGCCGCGTGGCGGGCCGCCGCCACAGTGCCCTGGTCGAAGGGCGCGATCTCGAACGCGCCGAGCGGGCCGTTCCACACCAGCGTCGCCGCATCGTTGATTGCGGAATTGATGCGCTCGACCGATTGCGAGCCGACATCGAGAATCATCTGATCCTCGGGGATCGCGTCGATGCCGTAGGTGTGGTTGTGCGCGCCCGCCTTGAACTCATAGGCGCAGACGCCGTCGACCGGCAGGATGATGGCGCAGTTGGATTCCCGCGCCTTCTCGATGATGCGCATGGCCGTCGCCGCCAGGTCCTTTTCCGCCAGGGACCTGCCGATGCCGAGGCCCGTGGCGTGCACGAAGGTATTGGCCATGCCGCCGCCGATCACGAGGGCGTCTACCTTGGCGACGAGGTTTTCGAGCAGGTCGATCTTGGTCGAGACCTTGGCGCCGCCGACAATCGCGACGACCGGGCGCTTCGGTGCTTCCAGGCCCTTGGTGAGGGCGTCGAGCTCCGCCTGCATGGCGCGGCCGGCATAAGCCGGCAGCCTGCGAGCGAGGCCTTCGGTGGAGGCATGGGCCCGGTGGGCTGCCGAGAAGGCGTCATTGACGTAGAGGTCGCCGAGCTTCGCCAATTCCTGGACGAAAGCCGGATCGTTCTTCTCCTCGCCCGCATGGAAGCGGGTGTTTTCGAGGAGGATCACGTCGCCGTCCTTCAGGGCGTTGACGGCGCTGCTTGCACCTTCGCCGATGCAGTCATCGGCGAAGGCCACGGGTTTGCCGAGGTGCTGCGAGACCGCTTCCGCGACAGGCTTCAGGGACTCTTTGGGATCGCGTCCCTTCGGGCGGCCGAAATGGGCGAGAAGGATCACCTTCCCGCCCTTGTCGGAGATTTCCCTGAGGGTGGGCAGGACGCGCTCGATGCGCGTCGCGTCCGTAATCCGGCCGTTCTCCATCGGGACGTTGAGGTCCACCCGGACGAGAACGCGTTTGCCCTTGACGTCGGCCTGGTCGAGCGTGCGGAAGGCGGTCATTCGCGAGCCTCCCTTTAGATGAGCTTCGCCATGGCGACGGCGGTGTCCGCCATGCGGTTCGAGAAACCCCACTCGTTGTCGTACCAGGACAGCACGCGCACGAAGTTGCCCTCCATCACCTTGGTCTGGTCCAGGTGGAACACGGAGGAGTGCGGATCGTGGTTGAAGTCCGAGGAGACGTTAGGCTGGTCCGTGACGCCCAGGATGCCCTTCAGCTCCTGCGCGGCGGCGCGCTTGATCGCCTCGTTGATCTCCTCCTTCGTGGTCGCCTTCTTAGCCACGAACTTGAAGTCGACCACGGAGACGTTCGGGGTCGGCACGCGGATCGACGAGCCGTCGAGCTTGCCGTTGAGGTCGGGCAGCACGAGGCCCACCGCCTTGGCGGCGCCGGTCGAGGTCGGGATCATGTTCAGGGCCGCCGCGCGGGCGCGGTAGAGGTCCTTGTGCATCTGATCGAGGGTCGGCTGGTCGTTGGTGTAGGAGTGGATCGTGGTCATGAACCCCTTCTCTATGCCGACCGCATCGTGAAGCACCTTGGCCACTGGGGCGAGGCAGTTCGTGGTGCAGGAAGCGTTCGAGATGACGACATGGTCCTTCGTCAGCTTGTCGTGGTTGACGCCGTAGACGACCGTGAGGTCGGCGCCGTCGGCGGGAGCCGAGACGATGACGCGCTTGGCGCCGGCGGTCAGGTGAGCCGAGGCCTTCTCCTTCGAGGTGAAGATGCCGGTGCACTCCATGGCGATGTCGACGCCGAGCTCCCGGTGCGGCAGGGTCGCCGGATCCTTGATCGCCGTCACGCGGATCTTCTTGCCGTTGATGACGAGGAACTCGCCATCGACCTGCACATCCGCCGGGAAGCGGCCATGGACGGAGTCGAAGCGGAGCAGGTGAGCGTTCGTCTCGACCGGGCCGAGGTCGTTGATCGCAACCACCTCGATGTCCTTGCGGCCGCTTTCCACGATGCCGCGAAGGATGTTGCGTCCGATGCGACCGAATCCGTTGATCGCGACCTTCACCGTCATAGTCTTAGCTCCCTTGTATAACGAGGCCTGAGGGGTTCCCGAGCCTCAGAGATTGTGTGTCCGGAGAACCTTTTCGGCGACCGCTTCGGCGGTGATGCCGAAGTGCTTGTAAAGGTCCTTGTAGGGCGCGCTGGCGCCAAACCCATGCATCCCGACGAAAATTCCGTCCGGGCCGATGACCGAATCCCACCCGAAGCGCACGGCCGCCTCGACCGCAACCTTGATCGGCGCATCGCCGATGATGCGGGCGCGGACGGATTCGGGCTGAGCGAGGAACAGGTCGAGCGAGGGCACCGACACAACGCGTACGGCGAAGCTCTGGTCTTCCAGAAGCTTCTGGGCCGCGAGCGCGATCTCGACCTCCGAGCCCGAGGCGAAGAGGGTGGCGCGGGCCTTAGCCGAAGCGGGCGACAGCTCGTAGGCGCCCGTGGCCGAGAGGTTGCCCTGGCCAGCTTCCTTGCGGACCTGCGGCAGGTTCTGGCGCGTGAGCGCCAGCGTCGAAGGGCCGTCGGTGCGCTCGAGCGCCATCTGCCAGCATTCGGCCGTCTCGATGGCATCGGCCGGGCGGAAGACGCGCATCTTCGGCATGGCGCGAAGCGCCGCCAGATGCTCCACCGGCTGGTGGGTCGGGCCGTCCTCGCCGAGGCCGATCGAGTCGTGGGTCATCACGTAGACCGTCGGAATGCCGGCGAGCGCCGCGATGCGCATGGCGGGACGGGCATAGTCCGTGAAGACCAGGAAGGTCGCGCCGGCCGGCACATAGCCGCCATGGAGCGCGATGCCGTTCATGGCAGCCGCCATGCCGTGCTCGCGGATGCCGTAATGGATGTAGCGGCCGGCATAGTTGCCCGGCGAGATCGCGGTGAGGTTCTTGGTCTTGGTGTTGTTGGAGGGCGTCAGGTCCGCCGAGCCGAGCACCAGTTCCGGCACGGCCTCGGTGAGGACCTCAAGGGCGATCTCGCTGGCCTTGCGGGTGGCAACGGCCTGCGGCTCGGCCACAAGCCGGTTCTTCAGCTTGGCGACGGCATCGGCCAGACCCTGCGGGCGCACGCCCTTGACGCGGCGCTCGAACTCGGCGCGCTTGTCGGCGGGAAGAGCCTTGAGGCGGTCCGTCCAGGCCTTGCGCAGGCGGCGTCCCTTCTTGCCGGCCTTGGCCCAGGCGTCGCGGATGGTGTCCGGGACCTCGAAGGGGCCATGGCCCCAGCCGTAAGCGGCCTTGGCGCCGGCGAGTTCCTCGGCGCCGAGCGGCTCGCCGTGGGCCTTGGAGGTGCCGGCCTTCTTCGGAGCGCCGTAGCCGATGGTGGTCTTGCAGGCAATAAGGGTCGGGCGGTCCGACTTCTGGGCGCGGGCAATGGCGCGCTGGATCGCCTTCGGGTCATGGCCGTCGACGCGGACCGCATTCCAGCCGCAGGCCTGGAAACGCTTCACCTGGTCGACGGAGTCGGAGAGCGACAGGGGGCCATCGATGGAAATCTCGTTGTCATCCCAGAGGACGATCATGCGGTTGAGCTTCAGGTGGCCGGCCAGCGCGATGGCCTCGTGGCTGATGCCCTCCATCAGGTCGCCGTCGGAGGCCAGCACATAGGTATGGTGGTCGACGAGGTCGTTACCGTATTCGGCATTGAGCATGCGCTCGGCGAGGGCGAAGCCCACCGCCGTGGCGATGCCCTGGCCGAGCGGGCCGGTGGTGGTCTCGACGCCCGGCGTCATGAAGTTTTCGGGGTGGCCCGGGGTCTTGGAATCGAGCTTGCGGAAATTCCTCAGCTCGTCGACCGTCATGCCCTTCACGCCCGTCAGGTGCAGGAGCGAATAGAGCAGCATCGAGCCGTGGCCGGCCGACAGGATGAACCGGTCGCGGTCGGGCCAGGTCGGGTCGGCGGCATCGTATTTCAGGAACTTGGTGAACAGCACCGTGGCGATATCGGCGGCGCCCATGGGCAGGCCCGGATGGCCGGATTTGGCTTGTTCGACGGCATCCATGGCGAGGACGCGCACGGCGTTCGCCAGATCGGAATGGGTGACGCGATCGGCGGGGGCGATATTCAGCACGGCGTGATCCACAAGTCTTGAGGCCCCGCAACGGGGCGGTCTGTCTGGAAAAGGCGTGGGCTCCTTATCACGCGGCTAAGGCGAGTCAAAGGCTCGAAGGGGCATAATCCCCTTGAGGACCGTTGCTCCCCAAGGTCCGATGCTCCTTCTTTGATGGGTGCATCGTTCTTCGCGGTCCCGAAGGGCCACGCTCGTGACCCGCAGGGCCGCGTTAGCGAAAACCGGGTCCACTTTTCCGCACGATGCGCTAGTCTCGTGCCCGATTCCCGGAGGCATGATGGCGCCCACACTCGACGAAGCGATGAAGCGGCTGGACATGGCCCTGGGCCTCCTCGAGGCGTCCGTATCGCGCCGCATGGAGGCCGACAGGAGGCGTGGCGGCCTGGAAACCGAACTCCAGCTCATGCAGGACGACAGGGCCCGCCTCGCGGTGGAGCTCGACGGGGCGCTCACCCGCCTGCACCGCTTCGAGGCTGCCACCGATGACGTGAGCCGGCGGGTGCGCCAGGCGATCGGGGCCGTCGAGTCCGTTTTGGCCGAGGCCGGCCAACTGGCCCAAGCCGGGCAGCTCGAACCCGAGGAAGGCTAGAGGCATGTCCCAGGTGACGGTGACCATTGCCGGCAGAACTTACCGGATCGCCTGCGCCGAGGGCGAGGAGCGGCATCTCGAAGGGCTGGCCGCCGCCTATAACACCCGGATCGAGGAGATGCGCGCCACCTTTGGCCAAGTCGACGACCTGCGCCTTCACGTCATGGCGGCCATCTCCCAGGCCGACGAACTGCACGAAACGAAAAAGCGGATCGCTGCGCTTGCGGAGGAAGTGGCGTTGCTCAACAGCGTCAACGTCTCCCGGGACGAGCGCCTCGAACGGATCGAGGCAAGGCTCGCCGATGGCCTCCAGCGGGCAGCCGAGCGCATCGAGGAACTGGCCCGGAACCTGAACGGGGTGGGGCAGGTTTAGACGGACCCCAGGTGATCCTGTTGCGATGGCGCAGGTGTTCTGCTCTCATCCAAGAATGAACTCTCTCCCGGACATTCGCCTTGCCAAACGAATCGAGGAGGCCTGCCTGAACGGCTGGCCGGCACTGCGCGAGGTGGTGTTCGACGGCTGGCTGATCCGATTGGCCGACGGCCATACCCGGAGGGCGAACTCCGTCAACCTTCTCTCCTCCGGTACGCTGCCGCTCGATCACAAGATCGCCTAGTGCGAGGCTCTTTATACCTCCCAGGGACTGCCGCCGATCTTCTGCATCCCCACCACCGCCGACCCTGCCCTGAGCCGGGCTCTCGACCGGGGAGGACACGACCCGCCGGAGGATGAAAGCTGCGTCCTTTTCGCGGATTTCGCCGAAACCTCGCCTCACTCGGCTGCCGATGTCGTGCTGGAAGAAGGTTTTCCAGGGGAGGTTTGGTTGGGAGCCTTGGCCCGGCTCCATGAGCAGAGCGCGCCCGCGCAGGATGCGCACCGGAAGATCCTGAAAAGCCTGTCGGTTCCCGCTGTCTTCGCGGCCGTCCCGCTCGATGGCGGGCGCTTGGGTGCCCTTGCCTTTGGGGCGGTCCACGACGGGCTCGTCTGCGTGAATTCCGTCGTGACCGATCCCGCCTTCAGACGGCAGGGCCTGGCGCGAAGGCCGTCGCCGCCGTTCTGGCATGGGCGCAGGAGCGCTGCGGCGCCACCGGAGCCTGCCTGGCGGTGGTGGCGAGCAACGCTCCCGCACGATCCCTGTACCAGGCTCTCGGCTTCCGACGCGAGGTGTACCGCTATCATTATCGACGCCGGGAGTTCTGATGCTGCCGGTCGGTCCTTGCCGATTTCCCGAACTTTCCCCTTCCCCCCGCGCGTCCCAATCCCTACATAGGAAAGGCGGGGCTGCGGGGCGCGTTAGGAGTTCATATTCCCCGGGGCCTTATCGATCCCAACGGGAGCTGTCCCTGCCCGGTCCGTGGACCGGAACATACGGCGCCCACCTACTTTGTAGGTTCCCGGGATCGCTTCTCCGACGGCTTTTCGTGGCTCCGCACCTGATGACCTCCCTACCCCCTCCCGAACTGAAAGAGCGCCTCCGCCAGGAGAGCTTTGCGCGCCGTGACGCGCTCGAGAAACAGTTTCGCGAGGAGGCCGCGCAGCGTATCGCGGCCCAAGCCCTCGACTGTCCCGATTTCAAGGATGTGACCCCGGTGGGCGGCTACTGGCCGATCCGAAGCGAGGTCGATCCGCGTCCCCTGATGGAGGCGCTGCTCGATCGCGGACAGGACGTGGCGCTCTCCCAGATTCTCCACCCCCATCTGAGTTGGCGCCTCTGGCAGCCCGGCGACATGCTGATCAAGGGCGGCTTCGGCGTGCGTGAGCCCGGCCCCGACGCGCCCGAGGTCTTTCCGAAGGCGCTTCTCGTTCCCCTCGTCGTTTTCGACCGCCGGGGAGGGCGCATCGGCTACGGCAAGGGCCATTTCGACCGCGCCATCGCGGCGCTGGAGGAAAAACATTCCGTCTTGACCATTGGGCTTGCTTATGCGGTTCAGGAGATCGACGAGGTTCCGGTCGAGCCCCATGACCGGCTTCTCGACATTGTCATCACCGAAGCCGAACTCATTCGGACGAAATCCGCGTAAGGACTCATCATGCGTCTTCTTTTCCTCGGCGACATCGTCGGGCGGCCCGGCCGCAATGCGGTGATCGAGCGCCTGCCGGGTCTTCGCGACCGCTGGCAGCTCGACTGCGTGGTCATCAACGGCGAGAACTCCGCCGGGGGCTTCGGCATCAACGAGGCGATCTGCGACGAGATCTTAGGTGCGGGCGCCGATGCGATCACGCTCGGCAACCACACCTGGGACCAGCGTGAGACCCTGGTCTTCATCGAGCGCCAGCCGCGGCTCCTGCGCCCCGTGAACTACCCGCCGGGAACGCCGGGGCGGGGTGCGAACCTCATCGATACCCGCTCGGGGGCCCGCGTCCTCGTGGTGAACGTCATGGGCCGCCTGTACATGGATCCGCTGGACGATCCATTCGCCGCCGTCGACCGGGAGCTCGAAACCTGCCCCATGGGTCAGGTGGCGGATGCCGTCATCATTGACGTGCATGCGGAGGCCACGAGCGAGAAGGAGGCCATGGGCTACCATCTCGACGGGCGGGCGAGCCTGGTCGTGGGCACCCACACCCATGTGCCGACCGCCGACCACCGGATCCTCCCCGCTGGTACGGCCTACATGACCGATGCGGGCATGTGCGGCGACTACGATTCCGTGCTCGGGATGCAGAAAGAGGAATCGATCCGCCGCTTCCTCCAGAAGACGCCGGGGATCCGCATGGAGCCGGCCTTGGGCGAGGGCACGCTCTCCGGCATCGCGGTCGAGACCGACGACCGCACTGGCTTGGCCAGGCGCGTGGCGGCGGTGCGGCTCGGGCCGAATCTGGAAGAGACTTGGCCTCTGTTCTGGGATTGAGGCGCAATTCTCCCTCTCCCCTTAGCGGGAGAGGGCGACGCTCCATGGCCATCCCTTGGCGTGGAGCGTTGCCGTTCCCATCTCTCCTGCCACGGAGGAGATCGGTGGAAGCCAACACGAAGTCGACCAGATCCAGGATCAACGTCTACCGCCAGGAGAGCGAGTTCCATCGGGCGCATGAGCACCAGAGCGCCTCGGCCGTCCTGCGCGCCGTGATCGACGAGGCCGAGGGCGAGACGATCTCGATCCGTGAGATTATCGAGGCCTTCGGCGAGCGCGCCTTCGGCTTCGTGCTGATCCTGTTTTCCCTGCCGAACTGCGTGCCGAACGTTCCCGGCATTGCCGGCATCGTCGGCACTCCGGTCCTGATCTTCGGCATCCAGATGATGCTGGGCCACAAGCGCCCCTGGCTGCCGGGCTTCATCCTGCGGCAGACCGTCTCCGTCGCGAAGTTCAAGCGTCTCATCGACGTGGCGGAACCCAAGCTTCAGAAGCTCGAAAGCTACTGCAAGCCGCGCCTGCTCCAACTCTTCGGTCCACTCGGAGACCGGGTGGTCGGGTTTTTCGCGTTCCTGGTCGCCGTGTCGGTCCTGATCCCGTTCCCGGGCACCAACTTCCCGCCCTCCATCGCCCTCGTCATCGCCTCCATCGCCATCATGGAGGAGGACGGCTATCTTCTCATCGTCGGCTATCTCATCGGCTTGGCCGGGCTGGCCTATACGGCCACGGTGCTCGGCGCCTCCTACCACCTCATCCTGGCGGCCTTCCACAATCTGCCCGGATGGCTCGGGTTCTAAGCACGATCTTTTAAGCGGCGTCGTCTTATCCTGCTCCGGGAAGAAACCGAGGGGCAGCGGGTGGGCGTACAGTCACGCGAATGGAGCAGCGCGTCTGCCGAAGGGGTTCAGGCCGTTCGCCTGTCGGAGGTGCTGGGAGCGCTGAGCCATGCGTTGGACCTGACGGAGGGCCAGCCCGCGGGCCATTGCGTGCGGGCCTGCTGGATCGGGGTTCATGTGGGACGGGAGCTGGGCCTGAGCGAAACTGCTCTGTGGGAGCTCTACTACACGCTTCTCCTGAAGGATCTCGGCTGCAGCAGCAACGCGGCCCGCATCTGTCAGCTCTACCTCACCGACGATCTGGCCTTCAAACGGGACTTCAAGTCCGTCGGCGACCGCCTCCCGCAGGTCCTGGGCTTCGTGCTGTCTCATACCGGGTTGAAGGCCGGGCTGGCGGAGCGCTTCCGTGCGGTCGTCAACATCGTCCAGAACGGCGGCGAGATCGCCCGCGAACTCATCGAGACACGATGCCAGCGCGGCGCCGAGATCGCCCGCCAGCTCCGCTTTCCCGAAGGCGTGGCACAGGGCATCCAGGCCCTTGACGAGCACTGGAATGGCGGCGGCAAGCCGCTGGGTATCGCCAGGGCCGAAATCTCGATCTATTCGCGCATCGCGCTCTTGGCTCAGGTGGTCGATGTGTTCCACACGGGAGCCGGAGAGGCGGCGGCCCGGCGGGAGGTGCGGGCGCGGTCGGGAACCTGGTTCGATCCCCAGGTTGTCGAGGCCTTCGAGCGCATCGCCGGAAGCCGTTCCTTCTGGGACACCCTGGCGTCGGAGGAGGTGGAGAACGCCATCTTCGCCCTGGAGCCTGCCCTGCGCATCGAGATCGCCGATGAGGATTATCTCGACGACATCGCGGCGGCCTTCGCGCGAGTCGTGGATTCCAAAAGCCCCTATACCAGCGGCCACAGCGACCGGGTCGCGTTCTTTGCTGATCTGATCGCAGGGGAGATGGGGTTCGACGAGGCGGGACGGCGGCGGCTGCGGCGGGCAGCCCTTCTCCACGACATCGGGAAGCTCGGGGTCAGCAACGAGATCCTCGACAAGCCCGGCAAACTGGATGAGGCGGAGTTTGCCGCCATGCGCCATCACGCCCTCTACAGCGAGACCATCCTGTCCCGGATCGGGGCTTTCGAGGAATTGGCCCGCATCGGCGGAGCTCATCACGAGCGCCTCGACGGCAAGGGCTATCCCAGGGGGCTCACAGGAGACGAGATCGGCCGGGAGACGCGGATCATCTCGGTGGCCGACGTCTTCGACGCCCTCACCGCCGATCGGCCCTACCGCGCCGCCATGCCGGTCTCGAAGGCCATGGGGATCCTCGAAGCGGAGATCGGGACGGCCTTCGATCCGGTCTGCGTGGATGCGCTTCGGCGGGCTCTGGACCGGATCGAGGGCGGGCAAGTCCAAAGGGGCTTTGCCTGAAACCGTTCGCCGCCTTATAAGCCTGCCATCGTCAACTTCTCCGGCCTGACGGGCGCTTCCCAATGAGGCGGCTCTCGGCCGAAAATCCGGAGGCCCCCATGGCCGGGCATTCACAGTTCAAGAATATCATGCACCGCAAGGGCAAGGTGGACGCGGTGCGGTCCAAGGTGTTTTCCAAGCTTGCCCGCGAAATCACCGTGGCCGCCAAGATGGGCATGCCCGATCCCAACATGAACCCGCGCCTGCGCGCCGCGATCCTCGCCGCCCGCGCCGAGAACATGCCCAAGGACAACATCCAGCGCGCCATCAACAAGGCCTCCGGCGGCGACGCGGAGAGCTACGACGAGATCCGCTATGAGGGCTACGGCCCAGGCGGCGCGGCGATCATCGTCGAGGCCATGACCGACAACCGCAACCGCACGGCCTCCGACATCCGCTCCTATTTCACCAAGAGCGGCGGCAACCTCGCCGAGACCGGCGCCGTCTCCTTCATGTTCGACCGGGTCGGCTACATCGAGTTCGGTCCCGAAGTGGCGGATGCCGACGCCATGCTGGAGGCCGCCATCGACGCGGGCGCGGACGACGTGGCCTCCTCCGAGAACGGCCATGAGGTCTATTGCGATCAGGGCAATCTCAACGAGGTGACCAAGGCGCTCGAGGACAAGTTCGGCGAACCCAAGGCCTCCAAGCTGGTCTGGAAGCCCCAGACCCCCGTCGCCGTGGACGACGAGACCGGCGAGAAGCTGATGAAGCTGATGGAATCGCTGGAGGAGCACGACGACGTCCAGAACGTCTACGGCAATTTCGAGCTGTCCGACGCGCTCATGCAGAAGATGGCTGGGTGATTCTTAACCCTCTCCCCGTAGCGGGAGAGGGTGGCGAACGTCAGTGAGCCGGGAGAGGGGGGAGTCGTGGGCCGAGAACGGCCCCTCTCCCGACCCCTGCTATCGCAGTGGTCCCCCTCTCCCGCAGAGGGGAGAGGGTTAGAAGTTGAGCCAATCTATTCGCATCCTCGGCCTCGATCCCGGCCTGCGCAACACCGGCTGGGGGGTCATCACCGTCGAGGGGACGAAGCTCTCGTACGTCGCCTGCGGGGTCGTGACCTCCGACGGCGACCTTGAACTGGCTTTGCGCCTCAAGCAGCTCCACGACCGGCTGACGGACGTGATCAGGACCTGGACCCCCGACGAGGTTTCCGTCGAAGAGACCTTCGTCAACAAGGACGCGCAGGCGACCCTGAAACTTGGCCAGGCCCGCGCCATGTCCCTGCTCGTTCCGGCCCTGCATGGGCTGCCGGTGGCGGAATACGGCGCCAACCAGGTGAAGAAGACCGTGGTGGGCGTCGGGCATGCCGACAAGGATCAGGTGCAGGCCATGGTCAGGATCCTCCTGCCCAAGGCGGACTTCAAGAAGGCCGACGCGGCGGATGCGCTGGCCATCGCCATCGCCCACGCCCACCACCGCAAGGCTCGCGCTTTGGCGGCGAGCTATTAGGGTGTTACAGAAAAGCACAGCGTCATCCCGGACGGCGTCAGCCGATCCGGGATCGTTGGACGAGTGAAGCGTCTCCTCCCTCCCCCCTGCGGGGAGGGGTAGGGGTGGGGGTGGTTCGACTGGGTGAGTGGTCAGGTAAGAACGGCGCTGTATTGACCTCAATGCTTGGATGATGAGGCGCAGCGTCCCGACTTTTCGACCCCCACCCTCAATCCCTCCCCGCAAGGGGGAGGGAAGCAGGAGCGACAAAGAACGTGATCGGCAAACTCAAGGGCGTGGTGGATTCTTACGGCGAGGATTTCGTGATTCTCGACGTGCATGGGGTCGGCTACGTGGTCCACTGCTCCTCCCGCACCCTCCAGAACCTGCCGCCCACCGGCGAGGCGGCGGTGCTCTCCATCGAGACTCATGTGCGCGAGGACATGATCCGGCTCTTCGGCTTCCGCTCGGATTCGGAGCGCGAGTGGTTCCGCCTGCTCCAGTCGGTCCAGGGCGTGGGCTCCAAGGTGGCGCTCGGCATCCTCTCGGTGCTCGACCCTGGCAGCCTCGCCACGGCGATTGCCACCGGCGACAAGGCCTCCGTCGCCCGCGGCCCCGGCGTCGGCCCCAAGCTCGCCCAGCGCATCGTGTCGGAACTCAAGGACAAGGCCCCGGCCTTCGCCTCCGTGGATCCGGCCCTCATCCGCCTCACCGGCGCGGTGGAGGACAGGAGCGCGCCCGCTCCGGTGACGGACGCCATCTCGGCCCTGGTCAATCTCGGCTATCCCCAGGTCCAGGCCTCCGCCGCCGTCGCCGCCGCCATGAAGCAGGCCGGCGATGAGGCCGAGGCGAAGACCCTGATCCGGTTAGGGTTGCGGGAGCTGGCGCGATAGGCGAACCGCAGGGACGAATGTTCCTGTTTTGATCTTGTTGAAGATGGCGTATGACACGCAAAACGCCTATATGAAGCCTTTGGAAGGTAAGCCTCTTTGACCGATTCCCGCCGCCTGATCAGCCCCGAAAAGCGCGAGGACGATGTCGATGCATCGATCCGGCCGCTGTCGCTCGACGATTTCACGGGCCAGAAGGCCGCGCGGGCTAATCTTCAGATCTTCATCAATGCCGCCAAGTCCCGTGGGGACGCCCTCGACCACGTGCTCTTCGTGGGCCCTCCGGGCCTCGGCAAGACCACACTCGCTCAGATCGTCGCCCGCGAGCTGGGCGTCAATTTCCGCTCGACCTCGGGCCCGGTGATCGCCAAGGCCGGCGACCTGGCGGCGCAGCTCACCAACTTGGAAGAGCGCGACGTGCTCTTCATCGACGAGATCCACCGCCTGAATCCTGCGGTCGAGGAAATCCTCTATCCGGCCATGGAGGATTACCAGCTCGACCTCATCATCGGCGAGGGTCCGGCGGCCCGCTCGGTGAAGATCGAGCTGCCGAAGTTCACGCTTGTCGGCGCGACCACCCGCGCAGGCCTGCTCACCACCCCCTTGCGCGACCGCTTCGGCATTCCGATCCGGCTCGAATTCTACACCGTCGACGAGCTGGAGCTCATCGTCCGCCGCGGCGCCCGGGTGCTGGGCCTCGGCATGAGCGAGGAGGGCGCCAACGAGATCGCCCGCCGCTCCCGCGGCACGCCCCGCATCGCCGGGCGCCTCCTGCGCCGGGTGCGGGACTTCGCCATCGTGGAAGGGATGCAGACCGTCACCCGCGACCTCGCCGACCGGTCGCTGCGCCTCCTCGACGTGGACCCGATCGGCCTCGATCTGATGGACCGCAAGTACCTGACTATGATCGCCAGTTCCTTCGGCGGCGGCCCGGTCGGCATCGAGACCATCGCGGCGGCCCTTTCCGAGCCGCGCGACGCCATCGAGGACATCATCGAGCCCTACCTGATCCAGAAGGGCTTCGTGCAGCGCACCCCCCGCGGGCGCATCCTCACGCCCCACGCCTTCAAGCACCTCGGCATCCCCGAGCCCACCCGCGAGACGGTGGCGCAGTTCGGGCTGTTCGGCGGGGATGCGGATGAGTGAGAAGCGGGACCAGGGAGGTGTGGTCGGCTCCCATCTCTCCGGCTTCATGCAGGACGGCGCCCACGTCCTCCCCATCCGCGTCTACTACGAAGACACGGATTTTTCGGCGCGCGTGTATCACGCGAGCTACCTGCGCTTCATGGAGCGCGGCCGCACGGAGCTGCTGCGGGCGGTCGAGGTGGCGCAGTCCGATCTTCACGCGAGGATGGACGGGTTGGCCTTCGTGGTCCGCAAGATGAATATCGATTTCCGCGGCGCCGCCGTCATGGACGACGTGCTCACCATCGTGACCCGGCCCAAGGAGATGCGCGGCGCGTCGATGACGCTCGCTCAGGAGGTTCGGCGCGGAGACGAGGTGCTGGTGACAGCCGATGTCATGGTCGCGGCCGTCAGGGGAGGGCGGGCCGTGCGAATCCCGGACGAGCTGCGGGCGGCGCTGAGCGTGAATCCGTAGGACCGGACTTACCCTATGGTCAGGGTGCGCGGGAGCCCTGCCTCCAGCGCATACTAGCCGGAATTTCCATATCAATTTCAGACAATTCGCCTCTGCGGGGCCGCACTTAAACCAGACCTTAACCTTACTCTGTGCCTAACAGGGTACGGTCTGGGACGATTGTGCGTCTGACTGCCCGGTGCCCTTATTTTCGACAGATTCGGGGGCGAACGAGCAGTAATACAAGAACAAATCTTTCCAAACCAATCTGCGGTGGGTCTCAGGCATCCCTGGGGCTGCTCGAAGAGCGAGGACGAGTTTCATGAATCCGGCTGATGTGGCCCAGGCCGCTCCTGTGGCCCACGACCTGTCCCTCCTGGGCCTGTTCTGGCAGGCGCATTTCGTCGTCAAGCTCGTGATGATCGGCCTGCTGGCGGCTTCGGTCTGGTGCTGGGCCATCATCGTCGACAAGACCCTGCTCTACAGCCGCACCAAGCGCGCCATGGACCGGTTCGAGGACGTGTTCTGGTCGGGCCAGTCGCTGGAGGAGCTCTTCCGCAACCTCCAGAGCCGTCCGGCCACGGGCTTGGCCGCCGTGTTCGTCGCCGCCATGCGCGAGTGGAAGCGCTCCTTCGAGGGCTCGGGCCGCTCGTTCCAGACCCTGCCGCAGCGCATCGACAAGGTGCTCGACGTCACCATCCAGCGCGAGGTGGAGCGGCTCAATGCCCGCCTGACGGTTCTCGCCTCCATCGGCTCGGCGGGTCCGTATATCGGCCTCTTCGGCACGGTGGTGGGCATCATGAATTCCTTCACGTCGATCGCCGCCTCCAAGAACACGAGCCTCGCGGTCGTCGCCCCCGGCATTGCGGAGGCGCTGTTCGCCACCGCCATCGGCCTTTTCGCGGCCATTCCGGCGGTGCTCGCCTACAACAAGCTGAACTCGGAAGTCGGCAAGCTGCAGTCGCGGCTCGAGGGCTTCGCCGACGAGTTCTCGGCCATCCTGTCCCGTCAGGTGGACGAGCGCATCGGCCATGCGGGCCGCTCTCCGGCCAACGCGGCTTAAGGGAGATCCGGCATGGCGATGATGGCAGGATCGGCAGGAGGCGGACGCCGCCGCAGGCGCGCCCGGCACTCGGGCGTGATCAACGAGATCAATATGACGCCGTTCATCGACGTCATGCTGGTGCTGCTCATCATCTTCATGGTGGCGGCGCCCATGATGACGGCGGGCGTGCCGCTCGATCTGCCGCAGACCAAGGCCGCGCCGCTCAATTCCGATGCGACGCCGGTGACCTTGTCGATCAAGGCCAACGGCCAGGTGTTCCTCGGCGAAGCCGAGCTGACGGACGAGGCCATCGTCGGCAAGCTCGCGGAAGTGTCGAAGACGGGCTTCGACGAGCGCATCTTCGTGCGCGGCGACAAAAAGGTGGATTACGGGCGGGTCGCCCAGGTGATGTCGATCGTGACGACCGCCGGCTACAAGCGCGTCGCCCTCGTGACCGAGGTCGATCAGCGCTGAGCCGGATGAGAGCAGGGGGCAAACACACGTGGCGTTGACATGGAAGTTCAACACCTCCGAGCCGGGCTTCTGGGTCTCGGGCGTCGCGCATGCGGCGTTGTTGGCGGCCGCCATGGTGGGATTGTCCTCCGTCGCCGAGTTTCCCGAGGCGCAGGAAGGCATCCCGGTTGAGGTCATCACCGACGCTCAGCTCTCGCAGATCACCAGGGGCGAGACGAACGCCAAGGCGCCGCAGCCCAAGCCCCGCGCCGAGCGCGTTGCCGACAAGGCCGAGCTGAAGGATCCCGGCGAGGACAAGCGCGATGCGCCCGCGCCGCCGAAGCGCCCGGCCGAGATGAAGGTCGCCGACAAGGAAGAGCCCGTCGCCGCCCAGCCTCCGCCGCCCGCGCCGCCGACCCGCTCGCAGGAGGACAAGGCCGCCGAAGCCAAGGCCGAGGCGGAAAAGAAGATGATCGAGAAGGCCGAAGCCGAGGCCATCGAAAAGGCGAAGGCCGCCGAAAAGGCCAAGGTCGAGGCTGAAGCAAAGGCCAAGACCGAAGCGGAGGCGAAAGCCAAGGCCGAGGCCGAGGCCAAGAAGATTGCGGAAGCCAAGGCGAAGGCCGAGGCGGAAGCGAAGGCAAAGGCTGAAGCCGAGGCGAAGAAGCTCGCGGAAGCGAAAGTCAAGGAAGAGGCCGAGGCCAAGGCGCGCAAGGAGGCCCAGGTCGCCAAGAAGCTCGACATGGGCGACCTGAAGCAGTTCCTCGACACCAAGGACAAGCACCAATCCACTGGCTCGACGGGCGCGGAGGTCCAGAAGACCGCCTCGCTCGGCACCGCGACGGGATCGGCCGCGAAGCTCACCCCGAGCCTGCGCGACGCCCTTATCGGCCTTCTCGTGTCGCAGATCGAGCGCTGCTACAGTGCGCCGATCGCGGCTTCGGGCGGACAGGTCACAGCCCCGATTCTCGATATCCGCCTGAACCAGGACGGTTCGCTCAGCACCGACCCGCGGATTCTTCAGGCGGGAAGCACTTCGACCGACCGTGCCGTTGCCGATGCCGCCGTCAGGGCCATCCGCAAGTGCCGCCAGTTCGAAATCCCGGCGAAATTCGTCCCCTATTACGCGGACTGGAAGGTTTTGAACGTCCAGTTCGATCCTCCTCTCTCTTAAAGCCCTTCAAGCTTGAGACAGCATCCCATGATCACTCGTTTCGTTTCCCGTCTTCTCATTGCGCTGGCTGTCGTCCTGCCCATAATGGCGCTCGCTCCCGCGGCCCAGGCGCAGCTCTCGTTCCGCGTCGGCCCGGGCGGGCAGTTCCAGCCCATGCCCATCGCCGTCGCCGACTTCTCCGGCGAAGGCGACATGGGGCAGCGCGTCTCCGGCATCATCAACAACAACCTGCTGCGCTCGGGCTATTTCGCGCCCCTCGACAAGTCCCGCTTCCCCGAGCGGCCGTCCTTCGACGCCGCCCCGCGCTTCGACGCCTGGAAGATGGCGGGCGCCCAGGCGCTGGTGACGGGCCGCGTCTCGCGCGATCCGTCGGGACGGCTTCGGGCCGAGTTCCGCCTGTGGGACATTGAGACGGGCCAGCAGCTCACGGGCCAGCAATATGTCACGGATGCCAATTTCTGGCGCCGGGTCGGCCACATCATCTCGGACGCGGTCTACACCAAGATCACCGGCTTCGGCGGCTTCTTCGACACGCGCATGGTGTTCGTCGATGAATCGGGCCCGAAGGAAAACCGCCGCAAGCGCCTCGCCATCATGGATCAGGACGGCGCGAACGTGCGCTACCTGACTCAAGGAGACACCTCCGTCGTGGCGCCGCGCTATTCGCCGGCGACCCAGGACATCACCTACATGTCCCAGGTCGAAGGCCAGCAGCCGCGCGTTCAGGTGATCAATCTCGAGACCGGCTCGCGCCAGGTTCTCGGCAACTTCCCCGACATGGCGTCCTCGCCGCGCTTCGGACCCGAGGGGCAGCGCATCGTCATGAGCCTGCAGCAGGGCGGCAATGCCAACATTTTCATGATGAACCTGGGGTCGCAGGCCACCACGCGCCTGACCTCGACGGGCGCCATCGACACGTCGCCGTCCTTCTCGCCGGACGGCAAGCAGATCGTGTTCGAGAGCGACCGCGGCGGCAAGCAGCAGATCTACGTCATGAACGTGGACGGCTCGGACCAGCGCCGCATCTCCTTCGGCGACGGCTCCTATTCGCAGCCGGCCTGGTCGCCGCGCGGTGACTACATCGCCTTCACCAAGCAGCGCGCCGGGGGCTTTGCCATCGGCATCATGAAGCCGGACGGCTCGGGCGAGCGCATCCTCACCGAGGGATTCCACAACGAAAGCCCGACCTGGGCGCCCAACGGCCAGTACATCCTGTTCTTCCGCGATCCGGGCGGACAGGCCGGCGGCAAGCTCTACATGGTCGACATCACCGGCCGCGTCGAGCAGCCCGTGCCGACCCCGTCCTTCGCCTCGGACCCGACCTGGTCGCCGCTCTTGAGCGAGGCGCGGTGAACGAGCGATCTCTCATTCTCCCTCCCCCTTGCGGGGAGGGCAGGGGTGGGGGTGTTATGACCGGGTGAGTGATCGCTGAGTTGGGCGCTGTAGCTGCCTCGTGCATTCATCAAGAAGCGCTGCGCCTCGACTTTGCAACCCCCACCCCTACCCCTCCCCGCAAGGGGGAGGGAAGATAGGGCGCCCGAGGCGCCCTTTTCGTTGGTCAGGCCTTCAGCGTGCCTGCGCTATCGGTGGAACTGTCCTTCCGCCCCTTGAGCTTGAAGGCGAGCACAAGAAGGCCGATGCCGAAGATCAGCGCATAGGCGCCGAGCCACCAGGTCAGCACCACGGCGCCGACGAGCGGGGCGATCAGCAGCGCGACTCCGAAGAGCACCGATACGACGCCGCTGAAGATCAGCCAGCCTCGGCCGAAATCCGGGTTGAGCTTGAAGGCGGCTACGACCATCAGGATTCCGGTGATCAGCGACCACACGGCCATGAGGGTGACGAAGAACAAGACCGTCAGTCCCGGCATGATGAAGGCGATGATGCCGACCAGGATGTTGAGGATGCCTTCCAGGATCAGAAGGCCCCAGCGCTGGTTGTTGGACGCGGCCCTGATGCCTGAGACGATGCCGAAGACCCCGTCGACCAGCATGTAGGCCGAGAAGAACAGCACGAGGGAAAGGATCGTCGCGCCCGGTGAGAAGAGAGCGATGAGCGCGAAGATGATGGCGAAGACCCCGCGCAGGGCCACAGCCCACCAGTTCTGCGCCAGAAGCGAACTCATGGCGTGGGTGCGGTCGAAGAGTTCGGATGAACCGGAGGTGCCTGATGCCATGGGAGTCTCCTCGCAAAAGGGACGCGTCTGCCCTGCATGACGTCAACGCCAAGCTTGGCCTCCGGTTTCCTTTTACTCTCCGGGCGAGGTTTCGCCCTGCCTGGTCCTGGCGAGCTTGCGCCGCAGGGCGAGCTTGCGGCGTCTCAGGCGCACGCGCCGCTTGAGACGGAAGGCGCGGATGAGGAGTGCGAGGCCGAGCCAGACCAGGACGATGACCACCGGAGAGATGACGAGGACCGGGAAGTACGTGACCAGCGCTGCCAGCGCCAGAAGCGTGAAGCCGATGATGGCGACGCTGCTGGCTTCCGTTGCCGTGAGCGAGCGCGATCCTGAGCCGACCGCCTTGCCCACCGTGCTCGAGAGAGCCAGGGCACCGGCAGCGAGCCTTCGGACGCCACCCCTCGTGTAGCGGTGTCCCCGGCGGGAGCGCATGTTCCTCGCCTGCCGGCGGCGGGACTGCCAGCCGGGAACGATCTCCGTGGCATTGGCGAGATCCTCCAGATACATCGCCTCCATGGCCTCGGCGAAGCCCGCATCCTCGACTACGACGTCGAGCTCCCAGTTGGTCGCCCAGCTCGCCAGGTTGAGGTTGGTGGAGCCGACCCGCGCCCAGCGTCCGTCCGCGACGGCGGTCTTGGCGTGGAGCATCGTGCCGTTCCACTCGAACACGCGGACCCCGGCCTCGATCAGCGAGCGATAGCCCGCCCGCACCACCGGCTGCAACGCCAACACGTCGCTCGATCCGGGCACGAGGAGGCGTACATCCACGCCGTCCCGGGCAGCCTCCCCAAGGGCCTGCACATAAGAGGTGGTGGCGACGAAATAGGCGTCGGTGAGCCAGAGATTACGCTGCGCGGTCGCCGCGATGAACTGATCGACCCGGTAGGTGCGGAACATGCCCGGCTCGCCGCTGATGACCCGAGCTGCGATGGAGCCCGCATGCGGGATCAGGTCGGCATGGGACAGCTCCGATTTCGGGATCGCCTTCATGCCGGCGAGGCTCCAGCTCTCGGCGAAGGCGGCGTCGAGGTCCGCGACCAGCGGGCCTTCGACGGAGAGGCCCGTGTCGCGCCAGGGCTCAAGGCCACCCTTGCCGACCCAGTTGTCGGAGATGCAGAGCCCCGAGACGAAGCCGATGCGCCCGTCGACGGTGATCAGCTTGCGGTGGTTGCGACGGATCCAGAACGGGTCTGTCAGCCGGGGAGGGTTGAAGACCTTCGTCTCAACGCCCGCTTCGCGCAGCCGCCGCCAGTAATGGGGCAGGGCACGCATGGAGGAGCCGAGCCAGTCGTAGAGCACCCGAACCCGCACGCCGGCCTGCGCACGCTCGATCAGGGCGTCGGCGAATTCGCGTCCGGTCTCGTCGTCGGCGATGATGAAGTTCTCGAAATGAACCACCGTTTGAGCCGAGCGGATCGCCGTCAGCCAGGCCGGGTAGTTCTCGCGCGAGTCCCTCAGCAGGGCCATGGCGTTGCCGTGACGCAGATCGCTGTCGGCAATGCGTGCGAAAGCCCGCTCCAGACGGAGGTCGTCGAGAGCTTTGCGATAGGGCTGTCCGAGGCTTCCGGGCGGGGTCGTCACGATGTTCATGACCTCTCAACGCTTGAGACGGGCAATCGGCAGCAGCTCAGCTTGGTTCCGGTTCCCAAACGGCATGGATCCTAGGATCACCGGAAGTTCATTTACGGTCGATTAACCCTGACGCCAACTTCCACAACTTGGCCGTAATTCACCTTAATCCCAGGTCTCTCCTCTCGGTTGACGGAACTCTCCCTTAACCATCCTCCCGATATGAAAGACACAACGTTCGGCAAACGTATGTGTAAGGAGTATTGCCCATGATGACGCTGCGCGCCGTCAAATTCGCCGCTGCCCTCGTCCTCGCCCTCGGGGCGGCGGCGTGTTCGTCCAACAAAGATGAGATGGCCGGCGGGGCCGGCGGCTTCGGCGCCGGTGGTGCTGCCACCCCCGGCAGCGCCCAGGACTTCGTCGTCAATGTGGGCGACCGCGTGTTCTTCGAGACCGACTCCACGGACCTGACCCCCACCGCCGTCGCGACCCTGGACAAGCAGGCCCAGTGGCTGCAGCGCTATCCGCAATACACCTTCCTTCTCGAAGGTCATGCGGACGAGCGCGGCACCCGCGAGTACAACTTCTCGCTCTCCGCCCGCCGGTCCCAGGTCGTCCGCGACTACCTGATCTCCCGCGGCATTCCGGGCAACCGCTTCCGCACCGTGTCCTACGGCAAGGAGCGTCCGGTGGCGGTCTGCAACGACATCTCCTGCTGGTCGCAGAACCGCCGCGCGGTGACGGTGCTCGGCGGCGCTGCCGGGGCATAAAGCCTCATCGGGCTCAAGTCCTGTGAAATCGCAAAGCGCCGCCACATTCTCGCCGTGGCGGCGCTTTTGTGTTATCGGCCCCTCATTCGAGGATCTCACGGTATCCAGCATGTTACGACGTTTGTTTGTCTTTTTCGCCTTTGCCCTGGCTGCCACGTCGGCTCTCCCTGCCGCCGCGCAGGATGCGGCCGACGCGATCGTGCGCCTGAACCGGCTCGAGAGCCAGTTCCGGCAGCTGTCGGGGCAGATGGAGCAGCTCCAGTACGAGAACCGCCAGCTGAAGGACCAGCTGCGCAAGTTCCAGGAGGACGTGGAGTTCCGCTTCCAGGAGGGGCGTGGCGGCAGCGGCTCCAGGCCCGCTCCTGCACCGTCCACCGCAGCGCCCTCGCGTCCGGCCCAGCCACCCGCACAACCGACGCCGGCTCAGCCCCAGCGCCGCAGCGACGTGTTCGATCCGTCTGAGACGCCGGGTGCTCCCGGCGCGCCCCGGCCGCTCGGCTCCACGCCGCCATCGGCACCGCTGGCCGATGCGAGCCGGCCGATGCCGCTTCCGGGCGGGCAGCTGGCCGGAATCGGCGAGCTGATCGAGCAGGACGATGCCGAGGGCGCTCCGCTCGACTATGGCGAAAGCGGCCGGGCAGCAGCCATGCCCCAGGGCGCCATCGTCGAGCGCCCCGGCCCGAGCGTGGCGGCGACCAGCGTCGGCAGCCCGCGCTCGGACTTCGACTCGGCTTATGCCTCCTTCACGCAGAAGCAGTACGATCAGGCCGAAATGGGCTTTCGCCGCTTCCTGCAGTCCAACCCGCGCGACAAGCTCGTGCCGGAAGCCACGTTCTGGCTCGGCGAGACCTATCTCCAGCGCAGCCGCTATCGCGAGGCCGCGGAGCAGTTTTTGAACGTCTCCGCCGAGCATCCCGATGCGGCCAAGGCGCCCGACGCCCTGCTGCGGCTCGGCATCTCCCTGAACGGACTGGGCGCCAAGGATCGTGCCTGCGCCGTCTTCGCCGAGCTCGACCGCAAGTATCCGCAGGCGTCGGCCCCCGTCCGTCAGTCCTCCGAGCGCGAGCAGAAGCGGATCAAGTGCAGCTGATCCGCTGAGCTTTAAGGCCCGCTGCCGTGGCCCCGTCCTCGCCCCCCGATGATCCGCTCTCGAATGAGGGGCTCGATTGTCTTTTTTCCCCGCTGAACCAAGCCTCGGGTATTCTCGCCGCCGTGTCGGGCGGGCCGGACTCGATCGCCTTGATGCATTGTCTCGCCCGCTGGGCTTCGACAGGGCGGCATCCTCCCATCTTCGTCGCGACGATCGATCACGGCCTGCGGCCTGAGGCCGCCGATGAGGCTGCCTTCGTGGCAGCCGAGGCGTCTGCCTTGAACCTGCCGCACCGGACGCTCCCCTGGACTGGGGAAAAACCGAAGGCGGGGATCCAGGAAGCTGCCCGCGAGGCACGCTACCGCCTCCTCGTCGCCCACGCCCGCGAGGCCGGAGCCTCCCATCTCGTCACGGCCCATACCCTGAACGACCAGGCCGAGACGGTGCTGATGCGCCTCTCGCGGGGCTCGGGCCTGTCGGGCCTTTCCGGCATGCGCCGCGAAACGGACAGGCAGGGGATCCGCCACGTGCGGCCGCTGCTCGATCTGCCGAAGTCGCTTCTTGTCGAAAGCTGCAGGGTGCGGGGCTGGCGCTTCGTCGTCGATCCCTCGAACGCGGACGAGCGCTATGCCCGCGTCCGCTGGCGCAGGCTCATGCCTCTCCTCGCCGAGGAAGGGCTCACCGCCGGGCGACTGGCCCGTCTTGCGGAGAGGGCCGCGCAGGCCGATGAGGCCCTCGCCATCAAGGCCAGGGAAGCTCTGGCCCGCGGCGAGCCGCATCTTGAGCGCGAGGGCCTGTCGTTCCAGGCTGCGATCCTTGCGGAGGAGCCTTTCGAGATCGCCCTGCGGGTGCTGGAGCAGGCCCTGTACCAGGTTGGCCTTGGGCTGGAGAACATCCGTCTTCACCGCCTGGAAGCCTGCGTAGAGCGCCTGCGGCAGGCCGCCGGAGCAGGGGAGGCGTTGAGTCTCACCATTGCCGGCGCCCTCGTACGCCTCGACCGGTCGGGACGGGTGTCCGTCGGGCCGGAACCGCCACGCCGACGCGGCCGTTAGCCTAATCTCGCAGCTAAGGCTATCGGATGATGCCGCACGGGCGCCGCATTCCCTTGGCAAGGCGAGACGGTGTGCCTACATTGAGTTTAGCCGCGCGGGGAGATCTCCTCACGCTTCATCTCCCTCTGGGGCAGAACCTGATCAGATGAATTCAAATTTCCGCAACTTCGCCCTGTGGGTGGTTATCTTCCTCCTGGTGCTGGCGCTCGTGACCCTTTTCCAGAGCCCTGGCCAGAGGGGTGGAGGCAGCGATATCGCCTACAGCCAGCTCCTCAGCGAGGCGGATGCGGGCCGCATCACCAGCGTCGTCATCTCCGGTCCGGAGATCAGCGGCACCTATACGGACGGCCGCACCTTCACGACCTACTCGCCGAGCGACCCGATGCTGGTCACGAAGCTGCAGCAGAAGGGCGTGCAGATCACAGCCCGTCCGCAGTCGGATTCGACTCCCTGGTTCATCGCGGTTCTCATGAACATCCTTCCCATCGCGCTCTTCATCGGCGCCTGGGTGTTTCTGTCGCGGCAGATGCAGAGCGGCGCCGGCCGGGCCATGGGCTTCGGCAAGTCGAAGGCGAAGCTTCTCACCGAAGCGCATGGCCGCGTCACGTTTGACGATGTCGCCGGCATCGACGAGGCCAAGGAAGATCTGCAGGAGGTCGTGGAGTTCCTGCGCGATCCCCAAAAATTCCAGCGACTCGGCGGCCGCATTCCCCGCGGCGTGCTGCTCGTCGGCCCTCCCGGCACCGGCAAGACCCTGACCGCCCGTGCGGTGGCAGGCGAGGCCAATGTGCCCTTCTTCACCATCTCGGGCTCCGACTTCGTCGAGATGTTCGTGGGCGTCGGCGCCTCCCGTGTGCGCGATATGTTCGAGCAGGCGAAGAAGAACGCCCCCTGCATCATCTTCATCGACGAGATCGACGCGGTCGGCCGTCATCGCGGCGCCGGCCTCGGCGGCGGCAACGACGAACGCGAGCAGACCCTCAACCAGCTGCTCGTCGAGATGGACGGCTTCGAGGCCAACGAGGGCGTGATCATCATCGCTGCCACCAACCGTCCCGACGTGCTCGATCCGGCGCTCCTGCGTCCGGGCCGCTTCGACCGCCAGATCGTGGTGCCCAACCCCGACGTGGTCGGCCGCGAGAAGATCCTGCGCGTTCACGTGCGCAAGGTGCCGCTGGCTCCCGACGTGGACCTGAAGGTCATCGCCCGCGGCACCCCCGGCTTCTCGGGCGCCGACCTGATGAACCTCGTCAACGAGGCGGCGCTGCTCGCGGCGCGGCGCGGCAAGCGCATCGTGACGATGAAAGAGTTCGAGGACGCCAAGGACAAGGTGATGATGGGCGCCGAGCGCCGCACCCTGGTCATGACCGACGACGAGAAGCGCCTGACCGCCTATCACGAGGCCGGCCACGCGGTGGTGGCGCTCAACGTCCCGGCCACCGATCCGGTCCACAAGGCCACGATCATTCCGCGCGGCCGGGCGCTGGGCATGGTCATGCAGCTGCCGGAGCGGGACAAGCTGTCCATGAGCTACGAGCAGATGACCTCGCGGCTCGCTATCATGATGGGCGGGCGCATCGCCGAGGAGATGATTTTCGGCAAGGACAAGGTCACCTCCGGTGCCCAGTCGGACATCGAGCAGGCCACGCGCCTGGCCCGCATGATGGTCACCAAGTGGGGCTTCTCGCCCGAACTCGGCACCGTGGCCTATGGCGACAACAATGACGAGGTGTTCCTCGGCATGCAGATGGGCCGGCAGCAGAACGTGTCCGAGGCGACCGCCCAGAAGATCGATTCGGAAGTCCGGCGCCTCGTGGAGGGCGGCCTCAACGACGCCCGCCGCATTCTCACCGAGAAGGAGCACGAGCTCGAGGCGCTGGCCCGCGGCCTTCTGGAATACGAGACCCTCACAGGTGAGGAGATCCGCAACCTCCTCGACGGCCAGCCCCCGGTTCGCGATACCGGCGATCCCGTCACCCCGAACCGCGGCTCGGCTGTCCCGACCACGCGCCCGGGCCGTCCGCGGGAGACCGACGGGGGCATGGAGCCCCAGCCGCAGGCTTAAAACGTCAGTATTTGTGAAATTCAAGAACGCCCGCTTTCCCAGCGGGCGTTCTTTTTTGTTTACCTCAAAGTACTAATACTACACATGAACTAGGCGTAAGGGTTGTAACAATCGCTTATCACTTGTGATGCGCGGATCGGCCTCCATGCCTTGACCGAAGTGGGGGAGGTTGCTTTGAAAAAGCAAAGGCGCGGATCGGCGCATCGGAATGCGGAGACAAAGCACGTGCGGAAATACTTTGGGACCGATGGCATTCGCGGCCGCGCCAACGGGATCATCACGCCGGACCTCGCCCTGCGGGTGGGGCAGGCGGCCGGGCTCATGTTCCAGCAGCGCGGCGATTACCGCCACCGGGTGGTCATCGGCAAGGACACGCGGCTGTCCGGCTATATGATCGAATCCGCGCTCCAGGCGGGCTTCACCTCGGTCGGCATGGACGTGCTGCTGCTCGGCCCGATCCCGACCCCGGCGGTCGCCATGCTCACCCGCTCCATGCGCTGCGACCTCGGCGTGATGATTTCCGCCTCTCACAACCCTTATGAGGACAACGGCATCAAGCTGTTCGGCCCCGACGGATTCAAGCTCAGCGACGACATGGAGCTTCAGATCGAGGCCCTGATCGATTCCGACCTGACGCGGCGTCTGGCCGATTCCGCCACGCTCGGCCGCGCCAAGCGCATCGAGAGCGTCCAGGCGCGCTATATCGAGTTCGCCAAGCGCACCCTGCCGCGTCAGATCGACCTGGAGGGCATGCGTGTCGTGATCGATTGCGCCAACGGCGCCGGCTACAAGGTGGCGCCCGAAGCCCTGTGGGAGCTCGGCGCCGAGGTCGTCTCGATCGGCGTGGAGCCCAACGGCTTCAACATCAACCACGATGTCGGCTCCACCGCGCCCGACGCCCTGATCCACAAGGTGCGGGAGCTGCGGGCCGACGTGGGCATCGCCCTCGACGGCGATGCGGACCGCGTCCTGATCGTCGACGAGAAGGGCCACAAGGTCGATGGCGATCAGCTCATGGCCGTTGTCGCCCGCTCCTGGAAGGAGGACGGCCGCCTGTCTCAGCCCGGGGTCGTCGCCACGATCATGTCGAATCTCGGCCTGGAGCGTTTCTTGGGCGGCATGGGTCTCGGCCTCGTGCGCACCGCGGTCGGCGACCGCTACGTGCTCGAGCACATGCGGGCCAACGGCTTCAACCTCGGCGGCGAGCAGTCCGGCCATATCATCATGTCCGACTACACCACCACCGGCGACGGCCTGATTGCAGCCCTCCAGCTTCTCGCGGTGGTGAAGAGCCTCGGGAAATCGGTCTCCGAGGTCTGCCACTGCTTCGATCCCCTGCCGCAGGTGCTCAAGAACGTGCGCTACAAGGCCGGCAAGCCCCTGCAGGAAGCCTCGGTCATCAAGGCCATCGAGGCCGGCCGCGAAACCCTCGGCAATGCGGGACGCCTCGTGATCCGCCCCTCCGGCACGGAGCCCGTCATCCGCGTGATGGGCGAGGGCGACAACGAGGATCTGGTCAATCGCGTCGTGGACGACGTGGTGGCCGCCGTGACGCAGGCGGCTTCGAAGGTGGCTGCTTAAGACACGACGATTCTATCTACTTCAAACGAAAGCCCCGGCGAGATGATCGCCGGGCTTTTTGTTTCGCACATCTCCCTCTCCCGGATGGGAGAGGGGAAACGCATTCTGCCTCTCGCCCATTCACTCCGCCGCCTGGGCCGGAGGAACCTCCTTCGTGCGCGACGGCAGGTCCTCGCCATGGGCGCGCAGGCCCGTCTGCGCGCGGAGCCTGTCGATCATCTCGCCCACGTAGGTGGCGGGCTTGGTGAAGCCTCCGATCAGCAGGTAGATCGAGGGGACCACCAGCATGGTGAGCATGGTCGACACCGTCACGCCGCCGACGATCACCGAGCCGATGGCGTTGCGCGCCTCGGCGCCCGCGCCGGTCGACCAGGCGAGCGGAACGGCGCCGCCGATCATGGCGATCGAGGTCATCAGGATCGGCCGCAGGCGCATCACGGAGGCTTCGACCACCGCGTCCCGCACCGAGTAGCCGCGTTCGCGCAGCTGGTTCGAGAACTCGACGATCAGGATGCCGTTCTTCGTCATCAGGCCGATGAGCAGGATCATGCCGATCTGGCTGTAGATGTTGAGCGTCTGTCCGGTGACGAACAGGGCCAGCAGGCCACCTGTGACTGCGAGCGGCACCGTGAGCATGATGATGAACGGGTTGATCCAGCTCTCGAACTGCGCCGCCAGCACCAGGAACACCACGAGCAGCGCCATGGCGAAGGTCACGTAGATCGCGCCGGTCGAGTCGAGGAAGTCTTTCGATTGCCCATTATAGCCGATGCGCACCTCCGCCGGCAGGTTGTCGCGCACGATCTGCTGGAGGATCTCCAGGCCTTCGCCGATGGAGACGCCCGGCGCCAGCGAGGACTGGATCGTGATCGACCGCAGGCGGTCGAACCGGTTCAGGGCCTGAGGAGCCGCCGATTCCGTCAGGGTCACGAAGGAGGAGAGAGGCACCAGTTCGCCGTTGGCGGCGCGGATGAAGGTGTTGGTGAGGTCGTTCGGCGTCGCGCGGTCCTGGGCGCGGGCGCGCATGATCACCGGATATTCGTCGCCGCGGCTGACGAAGGTCGAGACCTCGGTCTCGCCGAACATCAGCTGGAGCGTGCGACCGATATCCTCCACCGAGACGCCGAGATCGGCGGCGCGCTGGCGATCGATCTGCACCCGGATGTCCGGCTGCGACTCGCGGTAGTTCGAATCCATGTTGACGAACTTGCCCGTCTCCTGGGCCTTCTGCATGACGGTGTCGCGCCAGCCGCGGATCGTGTCGTAATCGGGGCCGCCGAGCACGAACTGGATCGGCTGGCCGAAGCCGCCGGCGCCGCCGAAGGCCGGCGGATTGACCACGGATACGCGCGCGCCGGGGAAGTTCGACACCTTCGGCGTCAGCTGGCGAACGATGTCCTGCTGGTTCTGGGTCCTCTCCTCCCAGGGGACGAGGCGCACGATCACGATGCCCTCGTTGACTGGGGAGGGACGGGCAAAGCCGGGGGCCACCTGGCTCAGCATGGAGGAGACAAGGCCCTGCTCCTGCAGGGGCATGATGGCCCGCTCGACCTCCTTCACCCGATCGCGGGTGTAGTCGAGGCTCGCGCCTTCCGGCGCCTGGAGACGGACGATGATGGCGCCCCGGTCCTCCTGCGGCGCGAACTCTTTCGGCAGGGACTGGAACAGTCCATAGGCCGAGAGCGACACCAGGAAGCCGATGAAGAGAATGACGACCGGGATCCTCAAGGCACGCGATAGGAGCCAGCGGTAGCCCTTGTTCATGCCCTCGAAGAGCGGCTCCGTCATGCGCTGGATCCGGCCGTGAGCCGGGACCATCAGCTTGGAGCAGAGCATCGGGGTGAGCGTGCGCGCCACTACGCCCGAGAAGAAGATTGAAGCCGCGAGGGTGATGCCGAATTCGCGGAAGAGCTTGCCGGTATTGCCGGTCATGAAGGCAAGCGGCACGAAGACCGCCATGAGCGTGGCGGTGGTGGCGATCACCGCGAAGCCGATCTCGCGGGCGCCGTCGAAGGAGGCAAGCAGCGGCGGCTGCCCTTCCTCGATGCGCCGGTGCACGTTCTCGATCTCCACGATGGCATCGTCCACCACGATGCCGATGGCAAGCACGATGGCGAGCAGGGTCAGCACGTTGATGGACGCGCCGAAGAAGGCCATCACCATGAAGGCCGCGATGATCGAGACCGGAATCGCCACCATGGCCACGATGGTCGAGCGCCAGTCGCGCAGGAAGACCAGGATCACCAGGATGACGAGCGCGACACCTTCCACGAGCGTGCGCAGCACGCCTTCGATGGAGGCGCGGATGAACTGGCTCTCATCATAGGACACTTCCGCCGTGGTGCCGGGCGGCAGGGAATTCTTGAGCTCCTCGAGTTCGTTGCGCACCCCGTCGACGACCGAGAGGGTGTTGGCGGTCGACTGGCGTACGACGCCCATGCCGATGGCGGTTTCACCCGATTGGTAGAATTCGAAGCGCGTGTCCTCCGGGCCCACCTCGACCTGAGCGACCTCGCCGAGCCGGACCAGATAACCGCTCTTGTTGGTGACGATCACCTGCGCGAATTCCTCGGGCGTCGCAAGCCGGGAATCGGTCTTGACGGTGAACTCGCGCTGGCTGGACTCGATCCGGCCGCCGGGCAGTTCGACGTTCTGGCGCTTGATGGCCGTCTCGAGGTCCTGCACGGTCAGGCCGCGGGCGGCGAGCGCCGGCCGGTCGACCCAGATGCGCATGGCAAAGCGCCGCTCACCGCTCAAGTTCACGTTGGCGACGCCGGGCACGGTGGACAGGCGGTCCACATAGACGCGCTTGAGGAAGTCGCTGAGCTCGAGGGCATCGAGGGTCGTGGAGGTGACGCCGATCCACAGGATGGCTGAGGCGTTCGCATCGACTTTTCGCACCACCGGCGTATCGGCGCCGTCCGGCAGGCGGCCGGTGATGCGGGAGACGGCGTCGCGCACGTCCGAGGTCGCAGCTTCCGGCTCGCGGGACACCTCGAACTCGATCGAGACCGACGAGCGGTCGTTCTGGCTCTGAGAGGTGATCTGGCGAATGCCTTCGATGCCGGCGATTGCGCCCTCCACGATCTCCGTCACCCGGCTTTCGATGACCTCGTTCGAGGCGCCGCGATAGACGGTGGAAACCGAGACGACGGGCCGGTCGACCTGCGGGTACTCGCGAACCGGCAGGTTCATGAGCGCTGCAAGGCCGCCCACGATCAGCAGCAGGCTGACGACGACGGCGAAGACGGGGCGGCGGATGAAGAGGTCTGAAACCTGCATGACGGTTCGGCTCTGGTCCTGTCGGTCAAATGAAAACCTCCCGCCAGGGCGGGAGAGAAAACTACTTGCGCTCGGCAGCCTGCGCGCTGCCGATGGCCTGCGGCACGTTCAGGGAGGAGCGGGAGGGCTGCTCCCGATTGGCTGCGGGAACAGGGGCGGCAGGGGCGCCGGATCCCGCTGGGCGGGCGATGACCTCGGCGCCGGGCCGCACGCGCTGGACGCCGAGCACCACGATGGTCTCGCCGGCCTTCAGGCCTTCCAGCACCTCCACCTTGCCGCCCTGGCGCTGGCCGATGGTGATGACGCGGCGTTCCACCTTGCTGTCCTTCACCGGATAGACGATGTGGCGCAGGCCTTCGCTGACGACGGCCTCCTCCGGCACCACGACGGCGTCGTCCTTGGTGGAAACCTCCAGGGCCACGGACAGGAACATGCCGGGCTTCAAGGCTTCATCCTGGTTTTCGAACTCAGCCGTCAGGCGCGCCGTGCGGGTCGTCTGATCGACGCGTGTATCGATGGTCGCAACGGTGCCCTTGAAGGTGCGGCCGCGATAGGCCGCAGAGACGGCGTTGACCGTCTGGCCCGGCTTGAGGCGGCCCAGCAGGTTTTCCGGCACGGCAAAGTCGAGACGCACCTTGGACAGGTCGTCGAGGGACGTGATGCGGGTGCCCGGAGCCACATAGGCGCCGAGCGACACGGAACGGGTGCCGACGCGGCCGGCGAAGGGCGCACGGATCGTCAGTTCCTCGAGCCGGGCCTCGGCGGCCTTGCGCTGGGCCTGGGCGGAAGCGATCGAGCCTTCGAGCGATTTCATCTGGGCCGTCAGATCCTCGACCTGGGCGCCAGTGCCGGCGCCGGTCCGGCTCAGGGCCTGGGCGCGCTCGAGCTTGATCGCGATCTCGTTCCGGAGCGCGGTCGCGCGGTTGGCCTCGGCGACGGCCTGCTCGATGGCGGCGCGGCGCTCGGCGGCATCGAACTGGACCAGCGTGTCGCCGGCCTTGACCTTCTGGCCTTCCTCGAAGCCGATCTCGCCGATGATCCCTGCCACCTTGGCGGTCACCATGATCGATTCAAAGGCACGCACGGTGCCCACCGACTCCCGCACCTCGACGATGCGCCCGGTCTTGACCGTATCGACGTCGACGGCCGCCGGACCCGCAGGGCCGCCACGGCCGCCGGGACCCCCAGGACCTCTTGGAGCGCCGGCCTGCTGACCGGAAGGCTGGCTCACATAGGCGCCGATCACGGGCACATTGGCCAAGTGGCCGCCCTTATAGGCGTACCAGCCGCCAAAGCCTGCTGCCCCCAGCACGGCGATGACAGCGAGTTGACCGGACACACGCATGCTTGCTCCTTAACACATCAGTCTTTGTCGTTTGGAATACAGGAACTTGTCCTAGCACAGTATATGCCAATTACCTCGAAGAGGTCCCTGTGAACACGATGTTTTGTATTACGATTTCGTAATCTGTCCCTCCCTCTAAAAAGGGAGGTTCCTTTGTGAAGCCTCAACCCACGGCAAGCTTGACAATGTTCTCTTTTTGTTCTAGGAAAACATCCATATTTTGATGGATTGTTTTATGGGATTGTCAATTTCGCAGGAGCGGGAATGGAGGGCAGTTCGCCAAGCCTTAGCCCGCGCTCAATTCGAGCTCCGGCATCTGCGCCTCTCCCTCAGCCTCAAACGTTTCAATCCAAGCCAGCCGCGCGTGCCGGCAGGACATTCCGATGGCGGACAATGGACGGATGGTGGAGGGGGCGGGCATCCGCGCGCCACCTTCGTGTCGGCGCGATCTCGCGGGGGCGGCACACGCAACATTGGTGGACGGAACTACGCGACCACGCCCGCCCAGGAGGTCCGTCTCGACGTCGCAGCGGCACGGGCGCGTGCTTTGACGCGGGAGGTGCAGCGGCACGATCCGAACTGGCGCCCGACACCGAGCATGTATGAAGGCGTGGAAGGCGCGATCCTGGCCAGCGAGTCGCAGGCATTGCAGGCTGCAGCTCGGTTGCGGGAGTTGCAGAGGCGGGAGCCGGTTAGCGGTCCGATGGAGGAGATCTTCCAGCCGAATGGGCAGCATGTCGGTATCCGGCACAGAGGCACAGATGAACGGACGCGTACGGTGACACCTTCCGAATTCAACAACCTGCTTGAGTCCCTAACACCGGGCTCACAGATTGTTCAGTCCCCTCTAGGATATCGCGGTTTCTGGTATCGGCGCCCAGATGGATCAATTTTTGGCGTCAGGCGAAGTGAACGAAATGGAGTCACGGTTGATGTCATTCAAAATAATCATCCTGACATTCGTAACGGATACAAGGTACATCAGAAATGAGTATGGAACCTAGACATCTGCGATATGACTACCCTATGAGCGAATGGATCAAAATGGTGGCCAACGAATTGCCGGACGATGCTGTCGGCATGTGGCAGATCGTTCCCGGTGGGCGCCATGGCTTCGGTCTGGAGGGCGATGCGCTGACCGACTGCGTCCGCCGCTGCATCGCCGAGCTTCTGTCGCGTGGTGCCGTTCCGGTCGTCGGCGGTGGACTCGAGGGCGAGCACGACTGGATCGCGCAGCCGCAATACGGCTCGGAGCCGGGCGAGATCATAGAGAACGTGGTGCGCGAATGGCTTGCCAACGGCGGCAAGGACGAGGATCCCGGCGGGCTTTGGTTTGCCTTGCGGGAGTATACCTGGTTCCCTCCGGGCTCCTGAGCGGCAGTCCCCGGCCAGGTGAGCGGCGAATCCTGTTGACCGTCGCCCGGGGCTCCGGCATACCGGTCGGCGGGACACCTCTCCCCACCGAGAGGCGCCCATCTGTAAGGATGGATTACAATGACAAATCTGCCCGCCGCGCGTCCGCGCGCGCCCTTCTTTTCATCCGGCCCCTGCGCCAAGCGCCCCGGATGGTCTCTCCAGAACCTGAAAACCGACAGTCTCGGCCGCTCGCACCGCGCCAAGCTCGGCAAGTCGCGCCTGAAGCTCGCCATCGACCTCACCCGCGAGGTGCTGGAGGTGCCGGCCAATTACCGCATCGGGATCGTGCCCGCCTCCGACACCGGCGCCGTGGAGATGGTGCTATGGTCGATGCTGGGCGCTAAGCCAGTCGACATGCTGGCCTGGGAGAGCTTCGGCGAGGGCTGGGTCACGGACGTGGTCAAGCAGCTCAAGCTCGCGGACGCCCGGGTGATCAGCGCGCCCTACGGCGAGCTTCCCGATCTCACCCAGGTCGACACGAAAAATCGCGACGTGGTCTTCACCTGGAACGGCACCACCTCGGGCGTACGGGTACAGAGCGCTGACTGGATCGCGGCCGACCGCGAGGGCCTGACCATCTGCGACGCCACCTCGGCGGCCTTCGCGCAGAAGATGGACTTCTCCAAGCTCGACGTGGTCACCTTCTCCTGGCAGAAGGTTTTGGGCGGTGAGGCGGCCCACGGCATGCTCATCCTCTCGCCGCGCGCGGTGGAGCGGCTCGAGAGCTACAAGCCCGCCTGGCCGCTGCCGAAAATCTTCCGCATGACCAAGGGCGGCAAGCTCATCGAGGGCATCTTCGAGGGCGAGACCATCAACACCCCGTCCATGCTCGCGGTCGAGGACTACATCGATGCGCTGGAATGGGCGAAGTCCATCGGTGGCCTGAACGCCCTCGTTGCCAAGGCCGATGCCAACGCGAAGGTCATCACCGATTGGGCTGCCAAGACCCCGTGGATCGCCAACCTCGCCAAGGTGCCGGCGACGGCTTCGAACACCAGCGTCTGCCTCGTCATCGCCGATCCTGATGTCGTCGCAAAGGGGCCCGAGGCCGTGGCGCAGGTCGCCAAGGGCATCACGACGGCGCTCGAGAAGGAGAATGTGGCCCTCGACATCGGCGCCTATCGCGATGCCCCTCCCGGCCTTCGCATCTGGTGCGGCGCCACCGTCGAGCAATCCGATCTCGAAGCCCTGACGCCCTGGCTCGACTGGGCCTTCGCGCAGGAAAAGGCGAACCTCGCGAAAGCGGCGTAACCTCTCATCCCTCTCCCCTTTAGCGGGAGAGGGTGCCCTGCAAAGCAGGGCGGAAGAGGGGCCGTCCTTGTCACGAGCGTCGCCCCTCTCGTTAAGCTCTCAACAGTTCTTCCCCTCTCCCGACCTCGCTCCGCGAGGCCACCCTCTCCCGCAGAGGGGAGAGGGATTTCAGAGGTGCACCATGCCCGCTCCCCGCGTTCTCATTTCCGACGCTCTCTCTCCCGCCGCCGTGCAGATCTTCAAGGATCGCGGCATCGATGTCGATTTCCAGCCCGACCTCGGCAAGGACAAGGACAAGCTCGCCGCCATCATCGGCGAGTATGACGGCCTCGCCATCCGCTCCGCCACCAAGGTCACGGCAAAGATCCTCGAACAGGCCAAGAACCTGAAGGTGATCGGCCGCGCCGGCATCGGCGTCGACAATGTCGAGATCCCCGCCGCCACGGCGCGGGGCATCATCGTCATGAACACGCCCTTCGGCAATTCCATCACCACCGCCGAGCATGCCATCGCCATGATGTTCGCGCTCGCGCGCCAGATCCCGCAGGCCGATGCCTCGACACAGGCGGGCAAGTGGGAGAAGAACCGCTTCATGGGCGTCGAGCTCACGGGCAAGGTTCTCGGCGTCATCGGCTGCGGCAATATCGGTTCCATCGTGGCCGACCGCGCCATCGGGCTGCGCATGAAGGTCATCGCCTACGATCCCTTCCTGTCGCCCGAGCGCGCGCTCGAGCTCGGCGTCGAGAAGGTGGAGCTCGAGGAGCTGCTGCGCCGCGCCGACATCATCACGCTGCACGTGCCGATGACGGAGAAGACGAAGAACGTTCTCTCCGCGGAAAACATCGCCAAGACCAGGAAGGGCGTGCGCATCATCAACTGCGCCCGCGGCGGCCTCGTCGACGAGGCGGCTTTGCGCGCGGCGCTCGATTCCGGCCATGTGGCGGGAGCTGCCTTCGACGTGTTCATCGAGGAACCGGCGACCAGCAATCCGCTCTTCGGCCATCCCAACGTGGTCTGCACGCCGCATCTGGGCGCCGCCACCACCGAGGCGCAGGAGAACGTGGCGCTGCAGGTGGCCGAGCAGATGTCGGATTATCTCCTGCAGGGCGCGATCCAGAATGCGGTGAACTTCCCGTCGATCACCGCGGAAGAAGCGCCGCGCCTGAGACCCTTCGTGGCGCTCGCCGAGAAGCTCGGCTCCTTCCTAGGCCAGCTCACGGAAGCTCCGATCAAGGGCATCCGCATCGAGTACGAGGGCGCGGTCGCCGAGATGAACACCCGCGCGCTCACTTCTGCGGCAGTGACAGGCGTCCTGCGTCCTTTCCTGCAGGACATCAACATGGTGTCGGCGCCGCTCGTCGCGCGCGATCGCGGCATCATGGTGGAGGAGGTCAAGCGCGAGAACGCGGCGCGCGACTACGAGAGCTTCATCCGCATCGTCGTCGATGCCGAGGACATGGCGCGCCACGCCGGCGGCACCGTGTTCCAGGACGGCAAGCCCCGCGTCATCGAGATCCGCGACATCGCGGTCGATGCCGAGTTCGCGCCGCACATGATCTATGTGAGGAACGACGACAAGCCCGGCTTCATCGGCCGCTTCGGGACGCTGCTCGGCGAATCCGGCGTGAACGTCGCAACCTTCGCACTCGGCCGCGACAAGCCCGGCGGCGATGCGATCTGCTTCGTCTCGGTGGACGAACCGGTGTCAGACGACCTCCTGCGCAGGATCGAGGAGATCCCGCAGGTGAAGCGCGCCCGCGCCGTGCGGTTTTAAAAGCATCTTCCGGAGAAGTGGATACCGGTTCTCCGATCAGAAGATGCGACATGCTAGAAGTTGAGGAACCCATCATGGCTTCGCCCCTGCGACAGCGCTTCGTCCTGACGCTCGCCTGTCCGAACCGCCCCGGCATCGTAGCAGCGGTGGCAGGGCACCTGTCGGATGCGGGCCTCAACATCCTCGACGCCCAGCAATACGACGACACGCAGACCGATCGCTTCTTCATGCGTGTCGTCTTCAATCCGGTTGCGGGAGAGGGTGATCTCGATGCACTCAAGATCGGCTTCGCGCCGCTTGGCGAGCGCCTGGGTATGACGTGGAATCTGCGTGATCCCAGCGAGAAGCGCCGGGTCATGCTGCTGGTCTCGAAGTTCGATCACTGCCTGGCCGATCTTCTCTACCGCTGGCGCATCGACGAGCTCGCCTTCGAGCCCGCCGGCGTGATCGCCAACCATCCGGTGGAGACCTACAGCCATGTGGATCTGGGCAACGTCCCGTTCCATTACCTGCCCGTCACCAGGGACACGAAGCTCGAGCAGGAGGCGAAGGTCTGGGAGATCATCCGCGACTCCAAGGCCGACCTCGTGGTGCTCGCCCGCTACATGCAGGTGCTCTCGGACGGATTGGCCGCGAAGCTCTCGGGCCGCTGCATCAACATCCATCACTCGTTCCTGCCGAGCTTCAAGGGCGCCAAGCCCTATCATCAGGCCCATGCCCGCGGCGTGAAGCTGATCGGCGCCACGGCGCATTATGTGACCTCCGATCTCGACGAGGGTCCGATCATCGCGCAGGACGTGGAATCGATCACGCACCGGGACACGGCGGAAGACCTCGTGCGCAAGGGCCGCGACATCGAACGCCGCGTGCTGGCGCGCGCCGTGCGCCAGCACCTGGAGGATCGCATCCTGCTCAACGGCCGCAAGACGGTGGTGTTCGCGGATTAACAATCACAACCGTCATGGCCGGGCTTGTCCCGGCCATCCACGTCTTCAATGGCGGCAAGACGTGGATGCCCGCAACAAGTGCGGGCATGACGGGCAGAGAAGGGCATCTGAAGAACAGCTCCTACCGCTGCCGCTCGGCGAGCCAGATGCCGCCGAGCACCAGCACGAGGCCGAGGGCGTGATAGGTGGCGAACGGCTCGCCGAGCAGCACCACCGCGAGCAGGGCGCCGAAGACTGGCACGAGATTGACGAACAGGCCTGCCCGCGCCGGGCCGATGAGCTCCACGCCGCGCATGAAGAAGACCTGCGAGAGCAGCGACGGCAGCAAGCTCACATAGAGCAGGATCAGCCAGCCTTTCGGGGTTGGGAATTGCAGGCTGCCCTGGGCGGCCTCGATCCAGAGAAGGGGCAGCGAGGTCAGGAAGGCCACCGCCGCCAGGGCCGCGAAGAAGATGAGGCCCGGAATGGCCGGGCGATGGCGCAAGCCCAGCGTGTAGCCGGCGTAGAACACGCAGGCGATCAGCGTCCAGACGTCGCCGATGTTGAGCGCCAGCGTTCTCAGGATCTCGAAGTCGGCCTTCACCGAGATCAGGATCACGCCGAGGATCGTGATGGCCATGCCGATGACCTGGAGCGGGATCACGCGGGCCTTGAAGAACAGGGCGGTGCCCAGAAGCACGAGAACCGGGATCGCGCCCTGGAAGATCGTGAGGTTCACGGCGGTCGTGTAATGCGCAGCCGCATAAAAGAGCGCATTGAAGCCGGTGAAGCCGAAGGCTCCCATGAGGATCGTGAAGACCCAGCGTTCCCTGATCTGCGGCCATGCCGCAACCACCTGCCGGCCGACCAGCGGCAGCAGCACGATCACGACGATGACCCAGCGCAGGCAGGTGAGCATCATGGGCGACACCTCGCCCACGGCCAGCCGCCCGGCGATGGCATTGCCGCCCCACATCAGCGTGGTAAGGGTCAGGAGCACATAGGCCTGCCCCCAGACTCCCTTCCAAAGCGCGTGCAGGATTTTCATCGGAGGCCGGACCTTATTGCACTTGTGCCGCTGCGTGCGGTTTGGCTAAACCGACACGAAAGCAAGCGGGTGGCATGCATGGCCTTAAGGTTTCTGGTGGTTGAGGGCAATACGCGGGGCGCAAGGCAGGCTCACAGGCAAGCCTATGGACTCACGCTCTCCGAGTCCTATGCGGAGGTGATCCAGGGGATCGCCCGGGATGCCGTCTGCGACATCGCCTTTCCCACGGACGAGGGCGCCAACCTGCCGGATGCGGCGGGGCTCGAATCCTATGACGGCATCGTGCTCACCGGCTCGCATCTCAACATCTACGACCGCACGCCGGATATCTTGAGCCAGATCGATCTGATGCGGGCGGTCTATGCCTCGCAAACGCCGTCCTTCGGCTCCTGCTGGGGGCTGCAGATCGCCGCGGTCGCGGCGGACGGAGACGTGCGGCCCAACCCCCTCGGCCGCGAGGTAGGCATCGCCCGCAGGCTCGTGCCGACGGAGGCCGGCCGCTCGCATCCGCTTCTCGAAGGCCGCCCCGCCGCCTACGACGCGCCCGCCATCCATCTCGACATGGTGACAGTCGTGCCGGAGGAGTGCACGGTCCTGGCGAGCAATGCGGTCTCCCCGGTTCAGGCGGCCGAGATCCGTCGCGACGGCGGCACGTTCTGGGGCGTGCAATATCACCCGGAATTCTCCTTAAGCGAACTCGCCGCGATCCTGAGCCGCCGCACCGACATCCTCGTGCGGGAAGGCTTCTGCCGCACGCCGGAGGAAGCCCTCTCCTATGCGGAGGATCTGGCTGCCCTGGACAAGGAGCCGAGCCGCTTCGATCTCGCCTGGCGCCACGGCATCGACGCGGAGGTTCTCGAACCCGCCCGCCGCACCCGCGAGATCCGCAATTTCATCGAGCATCGGGTGCGGACGGAAAAGAGTGCACGCGGCCGGGCTTGAGCGCTGCGGCGTTTGGAATGCCACCTGCCGCGTCATCCCCGGACTTGGTCCGGGGATCCACGTCTTGTGTTCCTCAACCCTCATCCTGAGGAGCAGACGAAGTCTGCGTCTCGAAGGACGGTCCAGTGGTCTCTCCCTCCCCCCTGTGCGGGGGAGGGTGGCGAACGAAAGTGAGCCGGGAGAGGGGGGTGTCATCGGTCTCGCACGGCCCCTCTCCCGACCTGCTGCGCAGGTCACCCTCTCCCGCACAGGGGAGAGGGCAGGTTATTCGTTCTCATTTTGTTCTTGACAATCATCCTAAGCTGGGCTATATCGTTGTCTTAGATCTGGTCCTGTCGAGGGGCGCGCTCGCGAGGCGTCGCAGTGCGGGAGCAGACACGGTCCTGTGCACGCGCTTGACGCAGGCGGGTGTGACAGGAGGCCCAGGCTGTGTGCCGGTGGTCGGAATCGGTTCAAGGCCCCCGTCGAGCAGACGGACCCCGCCTTAAACGGTCACCGGGCTGGCACCGCTTGTCCGCCTAAAGAAACCGTGCGCGAAGAGGCATCTCGGCTCTTCCATCTCACACCATCCATCATCGAGCCGGGCTGCCCGTCGCGCCACCCTCGATCACCCATCAGGCTCGCAGCGCAACGCTGCGGGCCCCAAGGTGCTGGCCCTTTGATCAATCGTACATGAGGCCGAATTTGCAAAACCACATTCCCGCCTTTCACGAAGCCTATCATGCAGGGGAGCAGGGCTCATTCCGCCTTGACCTGAGGCGCATGATCCACCATGAGGGTTTGCAAGGTTTTTAACCCAGCCCTGGCCTTGCGCCGGGGCTTTTTCATGTGAGGGTTTGAGCGATGGCGAACGTGGTTGTCGTGGGCGCCCAATGGGGCGACGAGGGCAAGGGCAAGATCGTCGACTGGCTGTCCGAACAGGCGGACGTGGTCGTGCGGTTCCAGGGCGGACACAATGCCGGCCATACCCTCGTGATCGGCGACAAGGTCTACAAGCTCTCGCTCCTGCCCTCCGGCGTCGTGCGCCCGAACAAGCTGTCCGTGATCGGCAACGGCGTCGTGCTCGATCCGCATGCCTTGGCCGGCGAGGTGGAGCGTCTGGCCGAGCAGGGCGTCTCGATCAGCCGCGAGAACCTTCGCGTCGCCGAGAATGCCACGCTGATTCTCTCCATTCACCGCGAGCTCGACGCCCTGCGCGAGAGCGGCAGCGCCGGCACCAAGATCGGCACCACCAAGCGCGGCATCGGCCCGGCTTACGAAGACAAGGCAGGCCGCCGTGCCATCCGCCTCATGGACCTTGCCGATCTCTCGGCGCTCCCCGAGAAGATCGACCGGCTGCTCACGCACCACAATGCGCTGCGCCGCGGCTTCGGCCTCGAGGAATTCGAGCCGAAGGCCATCTACGAGGAGCTGGCTTCCGTCGCGCCGAAGGTGCTGCCTTACATGGACGCCGTGTGGCGCCTCCTCGACGAGCAGCGCCGGGCCGGCAAGCGCATCCTGTTCGAGGGCGCTCAAGGGGCGCTGCTCGACGTGGATCACGGCACCTATCCCTTCGTTACCTCCTCCAACACGGTGGCGGGCCAGGCGGCGACCGGTTCGGGCATGGGGCCGGGCAGCGTCGGCTATGTGCTCGGAATCGCCAAGGCCTATACGACCCGCGTGGGCGAGGGGCCGTTCCCGACCGAACTCTTCGACGAGACTGGCGAACTGATCGGCCAGAAGGGCAAGGAGTTCGGCGTGGTGACGGGCCGTAAGCGCCGCTGCGGCTGGTTCGACGCGACGCTCGTGCGCCAGATGGTGCGCACCTCCGGCATCGACGGCATCGCGCTCACAAAGCTCGACATCCTCGACGGCTTCGAGACGATCAGGATCGGCGTCGGATACAGGCTCGATGGCCAGATTATCGACTACTTCCCGGCGAGCCAGGGCGCACAGGCCCGCGTAGAGCCGGTCTACGAGGATTTCGAGGGCTGGAGCGGCTCGACCGCAGGCGCGCGCTCCTGGGCCGATCTGCCGGCGCAGGCCATCAAATATGTCCGCCGCATCGAGGAACTGATCGGCGCGCCCGTGGCGGTGCTGTCCACCTCGCCGGAGCGTGACGACACAATCCTGATGAAGAACCCCTTTGAGGGTTGACGGCGAAGCCTCATCGGGTCATTCCGAAGGGCAAATGGCAGATTATTACCCTCTCATCGCTCGGGCCGTCGAAGGTCTGCCCGAGCAGACCCCCGACAGGCGGCACGCCGTCTATGAGCGCGCCCGCACGGCTCTGATCGCCCAGCTGCGCTCGCTCAACCCGCCCCTGTCCGAGACGGAGATCCAGCAGGAGAGCCGCTCCCTCGACGAGGCCATCACGAGGGTCGAGGCGGATCATGCCCCGCCGCCCACCGGGTTCGATGCCGATGCCTTCCCAACCATGCTGGCCGATGAGCCGCCTGCCCGCGGGTCCGAGGCCCAGCGCGGCACAGGATCGGTTCACGGCCTGCGGGCGCCGGCTCCTCCGCCGGCCCAGGACGATGAGGGTGAGGATGCCTATGCCGAGCCTGCGGTGTCCCGGCCCAAGATCGACAGCCGGCCCCACCCGGCCATGCAGAACAAGGGGCGCACGCGCACCATCATCTTCGGATCGGTGCTCGCTCTGGTGATTGCGGCCATCGCGGCCTTCGCCTTTCTGTGGCGCGACAAGCCTGAGGATCTGGCCCCCGAGACGCCCGTCGCGCAGGCGCCGCAGCCGGCGCCGGCGGATTCCAAGATCAACGAACGCGTCGGGGGCCAGGCTCCTCCGGCCGCCTCCCCAGCCAATCCGGCTCCCCGCCAGGAGACCGGCGTCGTCCAGCGAGCGGTCTTCTACGAGGAGGATCCCTCCAATCCCCAGGCTCCAAAGGCGCAGGTCGGGCGCGTGACGTGGCGCCTCGAGAACGTCAATCCGGGGCAGGGCCAGCCGCTGGAGCGGGCGGTCATCGCCAATGTGGAGGTTCCCGATGCCGGGCTCTCCATGAGAATGGTGCTCCGGCGCAATCTCGACACGACGCTGCCGGCGTCGCACACGGTCGAACTCACCTTCACGACCCGCGAAGGCGACACCGCCCGGGTGATCCGGGATGTGGGCCTCCTGCAGTTCAAGAGCGAGGAGGCGGCCCGCGGCACGCCGGTCGCGGGCCTGCCGGTGCCGGTGCGCGAGAACCTGTTCCTGATCGGTCTCTCCAACCTGCAGGCCGACATAGCGCGCAACACGCAATTGTTCGTGCGCCGCAACTGGATCGACCTTCCCGTGCGCATGGCCTCGGGCCAGCGCGCCATTCTCAGCTTCGAGAAGGGCGGCTCCGGCGAGCAGATCATCAACGACGCCTTCAGCCAGTGGCAGTAGGCTGACAAAGGTCCAACCAGCAAAAAGCCGCGCATCGAGCGCGGCTTTTTTCATGGCTTCGATGTCGATGGAATTTTAGAGCATCGGACCCAAAAGTGGATTTGCACTTTTGGGATCAACCCGATGCTCCAACTCTTGGCTGGCGCATCGTTGAGCGCAGAAAACCGGGTCCACTTTTCTGCACGATGCGCTAGGCTTCGGCCGACGAGGTCTCGATCTGGGTCAGGTTCTTCTTGACCGCATCCTGGATCTTCTCGAAGGCGCGCACCTCGATCTGGCGGACGCGTTCGCGCGAGACGCCGAACTCCGTCGAGAGCTCCTCCAGGGTGATCGGGTCGTCCGAGAGCCGCCGCGCCTCAAAGATGCGGCGCTCGCGCGGGTTGAGGACCGAGAGCGCGTTGCGCAGGGCCTTCAGCCGGTTCTGGCCTTCCTCCTCCTCGACGAGCACCTGCTCCTGGCTCTGGCCCTGATCGACGAGCCAGTCCTGCCACTCGCCGCCGCCTTCGCCTTCATCGCGTAAGGGGGCATTGAGGGAGGAGTCGCCGCCGAGCCGGCGGTTCATGTCCACCACGTCCTGCTCGTTCACCCCGAGCTGGGTGGCGATCTGCTTGACATGGTCGGGGTGCAGGTCGCCCTCCTCGAAGGCGGAGATGCGGCCCTTGGCCTTGCGCAGGTTGAAGAACAGCTTCTTCTGGTTCGCGGTGGTGCCCATCTTCACGAGGGACCAGGACCGCAGGATGTATTCTTGAATCGCCGCCTTGATCCACCACATGGCATATGTGGCGAGGCGGAAGCCCTTGTCGGGCTCGAAGCGCTTGACGGCCTGCATCAGGCCGACATTGCCCTCGGAGACCACCTCGCTGATCGGCAGGCCGTAGCCGCGATAGCCCATGGCGATCTTGGCGACCAGGCGCAGGTGGGATGTGACGAGCTTGTGGGCCGCTTCGCGATCTCCATGCTCACGCCAGCTCTTGGCGAGCATGTACTCCTCATGCGGCTCAAGCATGGGGAAACGACGGATCTCGTCGAGATAGCGCGAAAGGCCCCCTTCATTGGCAAGCACAGGAAGCGCTGCAGCCATATTATCTCCTCCTTTGGCTCCCTCACCACGAGGCAAGCCTGAGGCGGCCCCCAGCATGGCCGGCCGCCTTCACAACACTATAAGCGGTTCAACCCTGTCCGAATAGAGGCGTCAGGCTTCAAGACGTGGTGAACGCATCAGCCTGCTAAGGGTGCCAGCGTGGCTGAATTTTGCGACCGATTGACGCTAAATTCCCGCCTGTAACGCCTGAAGGAGGGCGGCCATGTCAGCCGGCAGGGCACTCTCGAACCGCAGGAACTCACCGCTGCGCGGATGCTCGAAACCGAGGATCGCGGCGTGCAGGGCCTGCCGGTCCAGGGCATTCAGCGCTTCCCTCTGCGGCTCCGACAGGCGGTTCGCCTTGGTCTTGAAGCCGGAGCCATAGGTTGCATCGCCCAGCAGCGGATGGCCGAGATGGGCCATGTGAACCCGGATCTGGTGCGTGCGCCCGGTTTCCAGCTCGCATCGGACGAGGCTTGCGAGCGGCAGGGCAGGAGGCAGGCTCTCCAGGAGCTCATAATGGGTGATGGCGTAGCGGCCGCGCTCCTCTCCCACCACGACGATCTTCTCGCGGTTGTGCGTGGAGCGGGCCAACGCCGCCTCGACGGTTCCGCGCCGCCGCTCGGGCACGCCCCAGACAATCGCGAGATAGGCGCGCTCCAGCGGGCCTGTGCGGCCATGATCGGCGAACTGCGCCGAGAGGGCCTGATGGGCGAGGTCGTTCTTGGCCACCACGAGCAGGCCCGACGTGTCCTTGTCGAGCCGGTGAACGATGCCCGGCCGCTTCACGCCGCCGATGCCCGAAAGGCTCTCGCCGCAATGAGCGATGAGGGCGTTCACCAGGGTGCCGGAATCGTGTCCTGCCGCCGGGTGGACCACGAGGCCGGGCGGCTTGTCGATGACGATGACGTCCTCGTCCTCATAGACGACGCTGAGCGCCATCGCTTCGCCTGCCGGCTCCGCCGGCACCGGCGGCGGGATGTTCAGCCCGACGCTGGCTCCACCGGCCACCTTGCGGTTGGGGTCCAGGACCGGCGTACCATCGACGGTGACCTGACCGTCGCGGATCAGTGCCTGCAGGCGGCTTCGCGACAGATCGCCCTGAAGCCGTGCCAGCACCCGGTCGAGCCGCTCGGGCGCCAGGCCATCCTCTAACGTCCATTCCTGCCGGGTCGCGTCGTTCACCGCATCCTCATTTCCAAACGGCCCTTCGCTTTTTTGGGCAAAAGGACTTGAAGCAAATCAGAAGGGTGGTTATACGAGCGGCCTCCACCTTGCTAGCTCCCTTCGTCTAGCGGTCTAGGACGTCGCCCTCTCACGGCGAAAACAGGGGTTCGAGTCCCCTAGGGAGCGCCATTGGTTGCAATGGCTTACAGGTTCTAGCCCATCAATCTCACAGAACCGTGTCGGATGCTCGAACGTGAAGAGCTTGCATCCGGGTGGGGTGAACGCTGCTTGGCATCATACCATTAGATTCCCTGTTAAACCGAGCCCTGCCGGTGCCCGACAATCCGTTGTGATCGTTCCTGCGGGAACGTTGTCCCGCCCCCCCTTCTCCACCTGCCGCCGCCGCCCTAGGTCATGTTTCGTTAACATAGATCAATCGTCCTGCGTCGAACCTAGGTCCCGGCGGGCCTCTTTTGATCGGCAACGCTGCCGACGTCGCTTCCTGACCATGTGACGGGCTTGTCCGTCGGAGGGGGCACATGAATCCGCGCGAGATGCCGGCATGGCTGATCCTGCGATGGCCGTTCAGATGTTACCCTGAGCGGAACTCGGGGAAACACCCGATGGCCTTCGTCCGGCTTGTGACGATGATGCGCCGGCAAGGGGGCAGCACCGATGCCGCGTGAGCTTCATACGGACGGCGTCAATCCCGTTCTCGACACGGAACCTGTGTCCGGCATGATCCAGATTGCAGGCGGCACGTTCCGGATGGGCTCGGAGGAGCATTATCCTGAGGAGGCTCCAGTCCACCGGGTGACCGTCGGCGACTTCTGGATCGACCGCACACCGGTCACCAACAGACAGTTCCGAGAATTCGTACAGGCGACGGGCCACGTCACCGTGGCCGAGAAGGTGCCGGACCCGAGGGACTATCCGGGAGCCCTGCCGCACATGCTGAAGGCGGGCTCGCTCGTGTTCGACCCTCCACCGCATCCGGTTGATCTCCAGGATTGGAGCCAGTGGTGGGCCTTCACCTTCGGGGCAACCTGGCGTCGGCCCTACGGTCCCAAGTCGTCGATCAAGGGCCTCGACGACCACCCGGTGGTCCATGTCGCTTACGAGGACGCGAAGGCCTATGCGGCATGGGCCGGCAAGGATCTGCCCACGGAAGCGGAGTGGGAGTTCGCCGCCCGCGGCGGCCTGGACGGCGCCGAGTATGCCTGGGGCGACGAGCTCACGCCGGACGGGCGGCACATGGCCAACACCTGGCAGGGATCCTTCCCGTTCCAGAACAAGCGCGAGGACGGATTTGATCGCACCTCGCCCGTCACCGCTTTCCCGCCGAACGGCTACGGCCTGCACGACATGATCGGCAACGTCTGGGAGTGGACCTCGGACTGGTACGCGCCCAAGCATCCGGCCGATGCGCCCAAGGCCTGCTGCATCCCCGAGAACCCGCGCGGTGGCCGCGAGGCCGACAGCTACGACCCACGCCAGCCGCAGATCCGAATCCCGCGCAAGGTGCTGAAAGGAGGCTCGCATCTGTGCGCGCCGAACTACTGCCGCCGCTACCGCCCCGCCGCCCGGCATGCGCAGCCCGTCGACACGTCGTCGAGCCACATCGGCTTCCGGTGCGTGTCCAGACAGGGGCCGGAGGCATGAACGTGCAGACGGCGCCACCGGGAGCCCAGGTCATGGCTTGGCTCGTGGTGGTGCTCGCGGCCGCTCTGATCGTGCTCGGGGCGGCTTGGTACGGCTTCTCGGCCGAGGTGCACCACCGTATCTGGCGCGACATCGCCGAGCGGCCCGGCGGCCCGATGTCGTTCCGTTTTCTGCTCCAGCCGACCATGGCTTTCGTCGCTGCGCTGCACGACGGCTTCCGGGACGCACGGATGGGCCGGGCACCGTATTTCTGGACCGTCCTCAGCAGCCCCTCCGAGCGTGAGGGCCGTCTCCGCGAAGGGCTGCTCGCGACGTCGCGCCTCGTCCTGATCGGCCTCGTAATGGACGTGGTCTACCAGTGGCGCGTGCTCGGCACCTTCTATCCCGGGGAGGCGCTGCTCGTCGCGCTGCTGCTTGCCGTCCTGCCGTACTTCCTGCTTCGCGGTCCGATCTGCCGGATCGCCCGTCGCTTCGTCCATTCCTCCGACGGCACGAGGTAACGCGTCATGGCCACCGACAACAGTGCCCCGGTCACAGCAGGGTCCGACGCCGATCGGATCTCGGTCGAGCTGTCGTCGCGCCGCACGGGGATGTCGTTCCAACGCACGCGCATGAGCGCCGATCGCACGCTGATGTCGGTGATCCGCACCTCGCTGTCGCTGATCAGCTTCGGCTTCACGATCTACCAGGTGTTCGACAAGCTGCGGCAGGCGGGAACCATCGCCCATGCCGCCGCGCCCCGAAATTTCGGTGTCGCCCTGGTGGCGCTCGGCATCGCGATGCTCGTCATCGGCATCGTCTACCACGTGCAGTTCATGATCGGCCTGCGCCACGAGCGCGAGGCGATGAAGGCCGCCGGACTTGTGCACGGCGAGAGCCGTTTTCCCGTCTCGCTCACGCTGATCACCGCCGCCGTCCTGCTCGCCATCGGCGTCGCGGCCATCGTGAGTATGGTCTTCCAGGTCGGGCCATTCGGTTGAGGAGGCGCCAGCCCGTCCACTTGCAACGCCTTCACGTCCAGGGAGCCAGACATGGCACAGCAGCCTAGGAAGCAGAACGGCAAGCCCAACATCCTCGTCATCTGGGGCGACGACATCGGCATCTCGAACCTGAGCTGCTACTCACAGGGGTTGATGGGCTACCGCACGCCCAACATCGACCGGCTCGCCAAGGAAGGCATGATGTTCACCGACTCCTACGGCGAGCAATCCTGCACCGCCGGACGCGCGGCCTTCATCACCGGGCAGAGCGTCTACCGCACCGGACTCTCGAAGGTCGGGCTCCCCGGCGCGCCTGTCGGCATGTCGGAAAAGATCGTGACCATCGCGGCGCTGCTCAAGGAGCAGGGCTACGCCACGGGCCAGTTCGGCAAGAACCACCTCGGCGACCTCAACCACATGCTGCCGACCAACCACGGCTTCGACGAGTTCTTCGGCAACCTCTATCACCTCAACGCCGAGGAGGAGCCGGAGATGGACGACTATCCCTCGTCCAAGGATTTTCCCCATTTCCGGGACAAGTTCGGCCCCCGCGGCGTCATGCATTCCTGGGCAACGGACACGGACGATCCGACCGAGATGCCGCGCTGGGGCCGTGTCGGCAAGCAGAAGATCGAGGACACCGGACCGCTCAACCGAAAGCGCATGGAAACCTGCGACGATGACTTCGTCGCCGCGGCGCAGGATTTCATCAAGCGGCAGGAAGAGGCCGGCAAGCCCTGGTTCGTGTGGCTGAACACGACCCACATGCACCTCTACACGCACACCAAACCCGAGAGCCGCGGCCAGGCGGGACGTTGGCAATCACCCTACCATGACACCATGATCGACCACGACAAGAACGTCGGCCAGATGCTCGACTTCCTCGACGAGCTCGGCATCGCCGACGACACCTTCGTGCAGTACTCGACCGACAACGGCCCGCACCGCAACTCATGGCCGGATGGCGGCACCACCCCGTTCCGGAGCGAGAAGAATACTAACTGGGAAGGCGCCTTCCGCGTGCCGCTGCTGGTGCGCTGGCCGGGGAAGATCGAGGCCGGCTCGGTCAGCAACGAGATCGTCCAGCACCATGACTGGATGCCGACCTTCCTGGCCATGGCAGGCGCCCCGGACGTGGTCGACAAGCTTAAGCAGGGGTATCAGGCCATCGGGCGCACCTACAAGAACCATATCGATGGCTACGACCTGCTGCCGTACCTGACCGGAGAGGAAGAGAAGAGCCCGCGCAACTTCTTCGTCTATTTCAGCGACGACGGCGACGTGCTGGCCATTCGCATGGACAACTGGAAGATCACGTTCATGGAGCAGCGGACTCCGGGCACGCTGGCCGTCTGGCGCGAGCCGTTCACGCGGCTGCGGGCCCCAGTCATCTACAATCTCCGCACCGATCCGTATGAATTCGCGACCGTCACGTCGAACACCTACAACGACTGGATGATGAATCACGCCTACCTCATCTACGCAGTGCAGGCGGTCGCGGGGAAGTTCGCGGAAACCTTCAGAGACTTCCCTGCCGTGCAGAAGCCGAACAGCTTCACCATCGACGACGCGATGGCGAAGATGTCGGAGGCCGCAGGCGGCGATTGAACGCGACCTGCCGGGCGGTGGGCGATGGCTCTCCGCCCGGTTGAATCATCCAGGCACCCGGAGGGTACGGCATGGACGCGATGTGCTTCCGTCCTGGAACGATGGGGCCGCCAGGTAGGCGATCATCAAATTCGTCCCCGTCGCTTCACGAGCATCGTCCATCATACCGATGCCGAGCGCGAGTGGGCCTACGGCTACCAGTCCCATATCGGCCGGCTCGATAAGGCATGGGACAAGCCGACGGCCACGGGCCGGACCCTCTTCGACATGAAGCGGGATTGAAAGGTAGTATTCAACGCCGGACCCAGGGCCCCATGACCCAGCCATGAACCCAGGGACAGGAGGAGGCAGATGAGCAGATCGGGTTTGTCTGCATGCATTTTTGCCATGCCCATGGCCGTCCTCTCGACGGTACCTGCCGCGGCGCGGGCACCGCCGCGTGCGGGGCTTTTTGCATTTGGTCCTATATTCTGTCGTGAATGCGGGGCGAGCGTGACCGCCCAGCATCGGATGCCAGCATAATGCCCTATATAATCCTAACCCGGATTCAATATAGGGAAAGTATGCTCACATTTAATATGAGTCATTATCAGCATTCATGCTCGATGATGCGTCGAGGTTGTCGCACAAGATCTAAATATACTTATGTGCGATACCCCCGATGCGCATTCGATCGGGAATCTGCAATTGCTATGCTGCACAGCCTTCAAGGGGAGAGCAGAAATGGCAGCAGAGCCCATTCTTGTTGCGCCGCCCTCGACCAATGCTCGAGCAAACACAGATGCCATTAATGCCGCGATCAAGGCAGCGAACGCAGCTTACCTGAAGAACCCATCCGCCGGCCCGGTCACCGTTATGCTGGCCAAGGGCACGTACCTCGTGACCGGCGATCCAAACAACCCGTCGACGGGTGCCGTCGAACTGATGTCGGGCGTTGCGCTCGTCGGTTCCGGGGCCGCTGGTGCGCGTGAATCGACCATCAAGCTGGTCGACCACTTCGACGCCAGAATAAACGGCATTGTGCGCACCAAGTTGGAAAATGTCGACAACGTGACGGTCTCTAACCTTGTCATTGATGGTAACCGCGCCAACAACACGGGGCATCAGGCCGGGTTCATCTGCGGCATCAAAGAGGACGGCTCCGGTCGCACGCAGACGAACATCACTCTCGACAACGTAGAAGTCCAGAATTGCACGGCCTATGGGTTCAACCCACATGAACTGACCTACAACATGACGATCAAGAACTCCGTCTCCCACCACAACGGCCTCGACGGCTTCGTGGCAGACGCAGTGGTGGGTGGAGTCTACGAGAACAACAAAGCCTACGAGAACGACCGTCACGGCTTCAATATCCAGAACGAGACCAAGAACCTCGTCCTGAAGGACAACGAAGCCTACAACAACGGCTTTCGTTACATGTACAACGGCGCCTGGGCCGGTGGAGCCGGAATCACCATTCAGCGCGGAAACATTCCTCCCGCGAACTCGACGGAGATCCCTTGGGTCACCGACGTCCAGATCATTGGCGGCTCCTATCACAACAACGGCAAGGAAGGTGTCCTGGTCAAGCTGTCCGATCACGTCACGATTGATCAGGTCAACATCTATGGAAACATGCGTCAAGGCGTGAAGATCGAAGGCTCGACCTACACCATCGTTCAGAACAGCCGCGTCTCCAACAACTCGCAGGAAGCCGATAATATCTATGACGAGATCAACATCCGCCTGCGCTTCGATGACGATTACAGCCAGAAGACCTACTACTCCACCGATACACAGATCCTGAACAACACGATTTTCTCCGACGGTGCCATCAACGCCCGCTACGGCATCCGGGAGGAGGGGACCAACGACGATGGAGGTCCCACCAGAACGGCGCTCTCCAACAACACCATCACCGGGATGGAAACAGGATCGATTTCGGTTCCGAACTACAGCAACGTTTGGATAGGCGACGCAGGCGACAACCGCATTGATGGCAGCACCGGCGGTGACGACATGCGCGGCGCCGGCGGCAACGACACCTACACTGTCAACCATTCCGGCGATCTCGTCACTGAGAAACCCGGAGAAGGCTCCGCCGATCACGTTCTCTCCTCGATCACCTATACGCTGACGGCCAATGTGGAGAATTTGACCCTGACGGGGACCCGCGCCATCAACGGCTACGGCAACGAACTTGCCAATATTCTCACCGGCAATGCCCTTGTGAATGTGCTCAAGAGCGCCGGCGGCAACGATACCCTCGATGGAAAGGAGGGGGCAGACAGCATGGACGGCGGGGACGGCAACGATACCTACTTCGTCGACAACGCGAGTGACATCATCGTGGAGAAGGCCAACAGCGGCCTCGGCGGAACCGACACGGTCTACAGCAGTGTCAGCTTCACCCTATCCGACCAAGTCGAAAACCTGTTCCTGACGGGAGCGGCTGCCAATGGGATCGGCAATTCCAGCAGCAACACCTTGACCGGGAACGATCAGAACAATCTTCTCGATGGCATGTTGGGGAATGATCGCCTTGAGGGCAGGGGTGGCGACGACATCTACGGGGTGAACACCACCAGCGATGTGGTTATCGAGGTTGGAAATGCGGGCACCGATCAGATCCGTACTACGGTCAGCTATACGCTTTCCGCCAATGTAGAGAACCTCACCCTGGAAGGAACAGGCGCCATCAACGGCACTGGAAACGACCTCGGCAACAAGCTGCTGGGCAATAGCGCTGCCAACATCCTCAAGGGCGGTGTCGGTGCCGATGTTCTCAACGGGGCCGCAGGCACGGATACTCTGACGGGAGGTAGCGAATTCGATACCTTTGTGTTCAAGAAAGGCGAGATCAGCGGCGATATTGTCACTGACTTTATCGGCAATGGTGCAAACGCCGGGGACCGTCTCATCTTTCAAGGCTTCACAGCCGGCTCTCTCAAGAACTCGGGCGATATTTGGACCGTGACCGACGGGGCCTACACCGCAACCTTTCAATTGAAAGGGATCACAAGCCTTCACGCGACTGATTATGAATTTAGAAATGACCTCATCCTCTGATGCGTGATTGTGTGCGGGAGAGGTCCAGCGACACGTGAGGGAGGGCGCGCGCCCTCCCTTTCGTTCGCTTATGACCTGAATCGGACGGCTCTACGATTTACTTGCCCTGATAGTTCTATTCTGCCGGCGTCAGATGAGCCGTTGGACTTGGAGCGAGATCCCGCGCTGGGCGGAAGACGAAGTAGGCGAACAGGATCATGGCAGCCAGGACGATCAGGGAGGCCAGCGCGGCGACCGGATCGGCGGCGGTATAGCCGAGATGGATGGCCGCGACGGCGATCGTGAGCACGACGGTGCCGAGCGACCACAGGACGACTTGGATCGTGGCCAGACGGCTCGAATCGATGGTAGGGCGGCGCTCATAATAGATGCCGAACAGGAACAGCGAGACCCATCCCAGCAGGTTGAGATGGGCATGGGCCGGCATGATCGCGTGGTTCTGTGTCGCAGCCATGCCAATCCCCATGGCCATTCCGGCGATGACGAACAGAACGGCCAATCGGAAGCTGAGTGAAGAAGCGCGCATATTGAAGTCCTCTGAAAAGTATTCCCTGGCTGATTGATGCTTTTAATTACAGCCAAGGTCAGAATGAAGGATGTGCGTAAAATCACAACTGCTAATTCTGCGCTCATCGTGCTGTGATAACATTTCTTTACTGATCTTCATAAAATTCAAACCTGATTTCTTATTGATCTGCATTATCTTCGACCGGCTTTTTTCATTGGAATAGTTCGGATTCGGCATCCAGAAATCATAATCACTGTAAGATATTTGAAGCAGACGACGAATGTCTTAGCTTCGTGAGAGCCGGTAAGCTGAGACATTCCTCTTTGGTGGGACTTGTTCGCGGCCTTCAATTCTGGATAAATTCCTTCAAACAACAAATTTCGACCGGTGCCGGAAAGGTATTCCTGCGTTTTGATCGGCTCGAAGGTTAGCTGGGCAATTTAGAGGGGCAATCCATGGCCATATTCAACATCTACAACAACGCTGCTTTGTCTGCGGAAGGCTTCTTCCCGGTTGGCGTTACCGTTATCCAAACCCCGAACGGGGACACCGGCCGGGATTACACATTCACCCTCGGCGGTGAGACCCGCATCGTCCGGGTGTTCTGGGATTCAGAGACTCTCAATATCTATGCCATCGGCCTTTACCTTTCCGATGAGGATCCGCAAAGCGGGGACGAGGAACCGATCGGCGGGATCGATGACATTGCGATTCCCCTCACGCGTGCGCAGTTCGAGGAGGCTTGGCTCAGCCCTGGAGCAAGCTCGTCCGCCGTGTTTGCCCTCATCATGGGCGGCAATGACACGTTGAACGGCAACGGTCTCGAAAACACATTCGTGCCCGGACTGGGCAACGATGAGGTGTTTGGTGGCGGCGACACCGGCATCAACGATTATGATTATGTGAACTATGCATTCGACAACCGGCAGCATGGAATTGAGGTTGATCTCGTCGACGGCGATGCCGCCGACGATTTGGGCAAGATCACAAGCAGGGGCGGACCTGCAGAAACTGATATCCTGCATTCGATCAACAGCGTCTATGCAACAGCGTACGACGATCTCCTGATCGGTGACAATCACGATAACGAGTTCTACGCCGGCTTCGGCAACGACACGATCCATGGCGGCGATGGGCCGGTCGATAACTTCGATGTGCTGAGCTACAGAGGTCCGGAGGGGCGCACACAGGGGATCACGGTCACCTTCACCGCACAGGGATCCGGCACGGTCACATCGAACGAGCAAGGGCCCGAGACGGATCAATTCACCGGCATCGAGGCCGTCTACGGCACGGCTGGCAACGATCGATTCACCGGGGCGGCAGGATTCCAGCGTTTCCGCGGCTTTGCCGGAAATGACACGTTCGATGGCGGCGCAGGCGACGACGAGGTCGATTATCGCAGTGATACCGCCGAGGTTGCTGGAAAGGCGGGGATCAACATCAACCTGTCGAACGTCAATGCACAGGGCGCTGTCACGGTCGCCGGTGCGAACGGCGATGTCGACACCCTCATCAACATCGAGAGAATCCGCGGTACCCGGAACGACGACACCATCACAGGGAGCGCTGGGTCCAACCGCCTGCGCGGCGATGCAGGCAGCGACGTCATCAGCGGTCTCAACGGCGACGACCGCCTTGAAGGCGGCGTCGGCGACGACACGCTCAATGGCGGCATCGGCTGGGATACGCTGGACGGAGGTGCCGGCGACGACGTCCTGATTGGCGGCGTTGGGGCCAATACGGACGAGGATTACTTCGTGGGAGGTGCCGGCAACGACACGATCTATGGCGGGGAGGTTGCGCAGGACGATAACCCGAACACCAACTGGAACGATCTCAGCTACATCGAGAGCGGCCTGTTGGGTATCACGGTTACTTTCAACGATAACGCCAATAGGTACGGCTCGGGAACCGTCGTGAAGCCGGACGAAGGCGGCACCGATACCTTCTATAACATCCATGCCGTGCGCGGCACGAATGGAAACGACACTTTCATTGGGGGCGAGTCAGCTGTCCCTCAAAGGTTCATCGGATATGGAGGCGACGACACCTTCGATGGCACAAAGGGTGTCAACGAAGTCGACTACCGGGCTGAGTACCGAGCCGCTCCGGCCGAGTTGAAGAGGGGCATGGAGATCGACCTGCGGGATGGGGATACCGTGCTGGTGACCGATCTCGCGGGCGACACGGACACACTCACCAAGATCGAGCGTGTTCGCGGCACGGAAGAGGATGACGAGATCTATGGCAATGGTCTCAACAACCGCCTGCGCGGCGACAACGGCAATGACCTACTGACAGGCGAGGCGGGTGACGACCGGCTTGAGGGCGGCGCCGGATGGGACACCCTGGACGGCGGTACCGGCAACGACATTCTCGTGGGCGGCGTCGGCGCTGCCACCGATGAAGATTACTTCTGGGGAAGTGCCGGCAACGACACCATCTTCGGCGGCGATTATGAGCAGAACGACGACCCGAACACCGACTGGAACGATCTCACCTATTATGAGCGCGGCTTCGCCGGGATCATCGTTACCTTCGACGATTTCACGGGGCGCTATGGCTCAGGTATCGTCGAGAAGAAGGCAGACGATGGATCGGTCGTCGGCACCGACACCTTCTACAACATTCATGCCGTACGTGGCACGAACGGGGAAGACGTCTTCGTCGGCGGCGAGGGCACAGTTGTCCAGCGGTTCATGGGATTCGCAGGCGACGATCTCTTCGATGGCACGAGAGGGATTAACGAGGTCGATTACCGCCTCGAGGCTCGCGAGGCTGAGCGTACGACCGGTATGACCATCGATCTGAGTTCCGGCGACACGGTTGAGATAACGGATGCTGGTGGTGATACGGATACGCTGACCCTGATCGAGCGTCTTCGCGGCACGGACCATGGTGATAAGCTTTATGGAAACTATTTGAACAATCGTCTTCGCGGCGATGGCGGCGATGACCTCGTCGAGGGGCGTGATGGCTTCGATCGCCTTGAAGGCGGTGCTGGCAATGACAAATTGAACGGTGGTGGGGACGACGACATTCTCTTGGGAGATGCGGGCAACGACACGCTCAATGGCGGCGCCGGCTGGGACACCCTGGACGGTGGTGCCGGCAACGACGTTCTCGTCGGCGGCGTCGGCGCTGCCACGGATGAAGACTCCTTCTTGGGCAGCATCGGCAACGACACGATCTATGGCGGCGACGTTGAGCAGAATGACGACCCAAGCACCAACTGGAATGATCTCAGCTACAGTAATGGGATCTTCTCCGGCATTGAGGTAACGTTCACCTCGGGCAACCGGTATGGCACCGGAACGGTCGTGAAGAAGGACGGTAACGAAATCGTCGGAACGGATCAATTCTTCAACATACACGCCGTGCGGGGGACGGCGGGAGCCGATACATTCACGGGCGCCGAGAGCTCGGTTGCTCAGCGCTTTATCGGCTTTTCCGGCGCAGACATCTTTGACGGCACGAACGGGCTCAATGAGATCGACTACCGGGCCGACTACCGCGCTACCCCTGACCCTTTGAAGAGAGGCATGACCATCGACCTGCGAGGTGGAGATACGGTGAAGGTGACCGATCTCTCCGGTGCCGAGGATACTCTCACCAAGATCGAGCGCATCCGCGGTACGGAAGCCGACGACAGGATCTATGGCAATGGTCTCGACAACCGTCTGCGCGGCGACAACGGCAACGACCTTTTGTCGGGCGGGGCAGGCAACGACCAGCTTGAGGGTGGCGCCGGCGTCGACACGGCGCTCTACAGCGGTGCCCGATCCAATTACCATGTCGTGAACAACGGGACGACCCTGACCATCACGGATCAACGGGATGGTAGCGAGGGAACAGACACCGTCATCGATGTCGAGGTTTTCAATTTCGGCGGGACGGTCCTCAACCTTGCGGAGGTGATCAACCACGGATCGGCCATCAATCTGTCTGGCGGCATGGTGTTCGAGAACAGCGCAACCGGCGCCGATATCGGAACCCTGTCAGTCACTAATCGGGATGCTCTAAGCACACATAGCTATACCCTGGTCAACGATGCCGGCGGGCGCTTCCAACTTGCAAGCGACGGTAAGACGATTGAGGTGAAGAACGGGCTCCTGCTCGATTATGAGCAGGCGATAACCCACACGGTCGTGGTGCGCGCGACCGATCAGTTCGGCAAGAGCGTCGACCAGACGCTGACCATTGTCCTGCAAGACGTGGCGAAGGAGAGCACCACCGGCACCACTGGCAGCGATACAGTCTCAGGCGGATCCGGCACCGATAGCCTCTCCGGCGGAGGCGGCAACGACGTCCTCAATGCCGGCGGGGGTAAGGACAAGATCGATGGCGGCACCGGCAATGACAGGATTATTGGCGGCGCCGGCCAGGATTCGCTCACCGGCGGAGCCGGCAAGGACGTGTTCGCGTTCGCCAGCAAGGATACCGGCACGAGCAAGGGCACGGCCGACTACATCACGGACTTCTCCGGCAAGGGAGGAGACAAGATCGATCTGAAGGCCATCGATGCCGACACAAAGAAGAAAGGCGATCAGGCCTTCAGCTTCATCGGCAAGAACGATTTCACCAAGGCCGGTCAGGTGCGCTACGAGAAGTCTGGTAAGGACACCTATGTCTACCTCAACACCGACAGCGACAAGACGGCGGAAGGCGTGATCAAGCTCAAGGGAGCCATGGACCTGCAGAAGGGCTGGTTCGTGCTGTAACAGGCAAGGATCCCAGCTGCCTTACTGAAGCAGAGCACAATGCGGGGAGCCAAGGCTCCCCGCGTCATCTTGAGGCGTTATCGTCGCTCCCGGCGGGAGCAGGATAGGTCCGCGCCTCGGGCTTTTCGTCGGGTCCGGCGCAAAGACCATGACTTCCGGCCGCCGCTTTCAATATCCGCCGTTGGGGCGCGCTGCGGACGGCTACCTTGGCACTCTCCTACGGCTCGATGCGGTCGTCCGCCTTCGGAGCATCGGGGTCGGTCTTCTCGAGACCCTTGCGCTGGTCGTTCCCGCTCAGGCTTCTGCTGCCGGCGGAACCCTTGCCTGATGCCGCGTGATCCGAACCGCTCCGACCCGGATGCACGATGCTGGTGTTCAGGCTTTGCTCGGCCAGGCCCTGACCCTGGTCGCGGCCCTTGCGAGGCATGGCGTCAGCCACCGCTCTGGATGTCGCTCCGGCGCGCCCCGGACCCCATGCCCTGCTGATCTTTGAGGGCATGCTCGCAGCGGTCCACATGGCTTGCGGCACGCTGCTGCATTTCCTGTTTGTTATGGCAAGGATCGTCCACGTCTTGCTGGCAGAACTGGCACTTCATAGTGGCCTCCTATGCGGCATGAACAGGAGGCCAACGTAAAGGCGCAAACAGGGTTCCGAGCTTCACCCGTGCCTTTGACGGCTTGGTTCGGTGCCTAACCTCAGCCGTAGAAGATGGCGCGGCGGCCACAAACCGAGGTCCGGGAAGATGTAGAACAGGATCATGGCGTCCACGACGCCCCGGCGCATCCGGATTAGCCTGCAACTTTAGACTTAGGCCTCTTGATCTCCCCCCCAAAAGTAACAGAAGCTTAAGATCAGGCGCGAGCCGCTCAAATAAAAAGCGCCCCAGGGAGGAAGTCATGACCAAATCTAAGACTCTCGGAACGCAAGATCCTGGCGGAGTGAAACAATCACGCCGCCGTTTCCTCAAGGTTGCTACCATCGGCGCTGCCGCAACAGTCGCCGCTCCAAACATCGTCCAGGCCCAGGGCCCAATCAACATGCGCTGGCAGAGCACGTGGCCGTCCAAGGACATCTTCCACGAGTTCGCACTCGATTTCGCCAAGAAGGTCAATGACATGACTGGCGGCGACCTCAAGATCGAGGTGCTGCCCGCAGGCGCCGTGGTGCCGGCTTTCGGCCTGCTCGACGCCGTGTCGAAGGGAACGCTCGATGGCGGGCATGGCGTCATGGTCTACCATTACGGCAAGCAGACGGCCCTCGCTCTCTGGGGATCCGGTCCTGGCTTCGCCATGGATGCCAACATGCTGATGGCCTGGCATCGCTACGGCGGCGGCAAGGAGCTGCTCGAGAAGCTGTATGCCTCGATCGGCGCCAATGTCGTGTCGTTCCCCTATGGGCCGATGCCGACGCAGCCGCTCGGCTGGTTCAAGAAGCCGGTCACCAAGATGGAGGATATGGCGGGCCTCAAGTTCCGAACCGTAGGCATCTCGATCGACGTGTTCACCGGCATGGGCGCGGCTGTCAATGCCTTGCCTGGCGGCGAGATCGTCTCGGCGATGGATCGCGGCCTTCTCGATGCGGCCGAGTTCAACAACGCCTCGTCCGACCGTGCCCTCGGCTTCGCCGACGTATCCAAGGTATGCATGCTCCAGAGCTACCACCAGAACGCCGAGCAGTTCGAGATCATGTTCAACAAGACGAAATATGATGGGCTGCCCGAGAAAATGAAGGCGATCATTGCCAATGCAGTCGATGCTGCATCGCAGGATATGTCGTGGAAGGCGATCGACAGGTACTCGAAGGATTATGTCGAGCTCCAGACGAAAGACAACGTCAAGTTCTACAAAACGCCGGACGCGATCCTCAAGAAGCAGCTCGAGGTCTATGACGAGGTCGTGAAAAAGAAATCCGGGGAGAATCCGCTGTTCAAGGAGATCCTTGAGTCGCAGCTTGCTTTCGCTCAGCGGGCCACACGCTGGGAGCAGGACACCGTCGTCAATCGCCGCATGGCGTTCGATCACTACTTCGGACCCAACGCGGCTGCAAAGAAGATCTAAACCGGCGATCAATTCGGCCAAGCGCCACCGGCCTCTCTCCGATGGCGCTTGGTCATGATCCTATTACCCTCTCTTCGGTCGGCTCCCCGCATGAACGTCCAGCAAATTCTGCATATTGTCGACGGCATCAGCACATGGGTCGGCAAGGCTGCGGCGTGGCTCGTCATCGGGCTTATGACCCTTGTCTGCGTCGAGGTCTTCAAGCGTTATATCATGAACATGCCGACAGCATGGATCTTCGATGCGAGCAATATGTTCTACGGCAGCCTGTTCATGCTGGCCGGCGCCTACACGCTGGCGCAGAACGCCCATGTGCGCGGCGACTTTCTCTACAGCTCGATGAGGCCTCGCACGCAGGCGTCGCTCGATCTTGTCCTCTACATCGTCTTCTTCCTGCCGGGCATCATGGCCCTCATCTATGCGGGCTACGATTACGCGGCGCTTTCCTGGCGGATCGGCGAGCATTCGACCGTGACGGCGAATGGTCCGCCGATCTACCATTTCAAGGCGGTGATTCCGATAGCCGGCGCCCTGGTGATGCTTCAGGGCCTGGCCGAGATCCTGCGCTGCGTCGTTTGTCTCAAAACCGGGGTATGGCCCAGTCGGCTCAAGGACGTCAGCGAGATCGACGTGGTCGAGGAGCAGCTCGCGCACAGCGAATATGTGGATGAAGAAACGCGCAAGACCGCCATCGCGCGCGCGCAGCAGATCGACGAAACGGCGCGGCAACGCGGGATGGGGGGAGACCTGCAGACATGAGCGATCCGGCATTGGGTCTCACGATGCTTATGCTCATCGTGGTGGTGATCATGATGGGTTTCCCGACGGCCTTCACCCTGATGGGCCTCGGGATGTTCTTCGGCTTCTATGCGTTCTACAATCCGGCGGAGCATTGGTTCGACAACCGGGTTTTCGACCTCATGGTCCAGCGCACCTACGGCGCCATGACCAACGACGTTCTCATCTCCATCCCGCTCTTCGTGTTGATGGGATATGTGATGGAACGCGGGGCGCTCGTCGACAAGATGTTCTACGCAATCCAGCTCTCGTTCCGGCGCTTGCCCGCCTCGCTCGCGATTGCGACGTTGATCGTCTGCACATTCTGGGGCATCGCCAGCGGCCTCGTGGGAGCCGTCGTCGTCCTCATGGGGGTGATCGCCTTCAACCCGATGCTGCGCGCCGGCTACGACGTCAAGCTCGCCTCCGGGGTCATCACGGCCGGAGGCACGCTGGGAATTTTGATCCCGCCTTCGGTGATGATCATCGTCTATGCGGCGGTGGCCGGCCAGTCCGTCGTCAAGCTCTACGCGGCAGCGATGTTTCCCGGCTTCTTCCTCGCCTTCCTGTACCTCGTCTACATCATCGGCTGGGCGATGATAAACCCGAAGATTGCACCTGCCCTTCCCGAGGAACAAACACGGGTTCCGGTGCCGGAATGGATGCGAAGGTTTCAGGCGGCTTATTCGAACAACATGCTGGTCGGGCTGTTCTCGGCCCTGTTCTCGCCAGGCCGCATGAAGGGCCTCGACGGCGATGGCGGGCGTCTCACCTACTGGACGGTGTTCAAGAACTTTCTCGCGACCCTCATCCCGCTCACGCTGACGGCGCTCACCCTATGGCTCGTGTGGTGGTACGTCGTCATCCACCCGCAGGCATCGGCCGAAGGCGAGGCTCCCGAGGGGCTGGAGCAACTCGGCGGACCGGCGGTGAGCGCGCCGGTGACGCCGACCGACATAGGACCGGCAACCACATTCTATGTCGTTTTCGGCATCGTTGCCGCGTTGGCTCTGGTGATCCTCGCCCGCTACTACCGGAACATGAACGCCGAGCGCCTCCAGGTCGTGAAGCTTCTGTCATCCTCGATCATGCCGCTCGGCATTCTCACCCTCCTCGTGCTCGCCGTCATTCTGTTCGGAATCACCACCGCGACCGAGTCCGCTGCGGTCGGCGCTGCCGGAGCGTTCCTGCTCGCGTTCCAGGCTCGGACGCTGAACTGGAAACGGACCAAGGAGGCCGTGTTCCTGACGGCGAAGACCACGGCGATGGTGTGCTGGCTCTTCGTCGGTTCGGCGCTGTTCTCGGCCGTCTTTGCGATCCTCGGCGGGCAGGGGTTGGTCGAGCGTTGGGTTCTGGCCATGGATCTGACCCCTATACAGTTCATGATCCTGTCGCAGGCCGTGATCTTCATTCTCGGCTGGCCGCTGGAATGGACCGAGATCATCATCATCTTCGTGCCGATCTTCCTGCCGCTGCTGAAGCATTTCAACATCGACCCGGTGCTCTGGGGGGTTCTCGTCTTCGTCAATCTTCAGGCTGCGTTCCTGTCGCCGCCCGTAGCCATGTCGGCCTTCTACCTCAAGGGTGTTTCACCACCGCACGTCACCCTGAACCAGATCTTCGCGGGCATGATGCCCTACATGCTCATCGTGATCGTCTGCATGATCTTCATGTATATCTGGCCTGAGCTGACCCTGTGGCTGCCGCGCTATCTTTACGGCGGCTAGAACACCGGATCCGGAATTGGGATTCGCTTTCGGGTCCGCACGATGCGTTCAGGTTGAAGACAGGTGGAGGATCTCTGCGATGTTCGTGATGGCTGAGCGGCAGCGAGGCCCGCGAGCAGATTGTCCCGATGCTTCTAGCTAACGGACAGGCGCCCCAGCTCGTCTGAAATCCCATCTCGACGCGCATGTTCGAGCATGAAGCGTTGGCGCGTCGTGGTGCCCCAGTGAGTGACGAGGCTTTTCTTGAGCGGAATGTTTTCGATCCCGATGCAGGAACCAAGAGCCCGAGGGCCTGTTCATCACAAGGCTTTCCATGCCGAAATGTTGGCATGTCTGCCGGAGAGTACTGACGCGCTGAGCGCCGGAAAAAATCCGAGAGGGAGATGAAGATGCAGAAAGCTCTGATACTGGCGGTTGGGCTTGCCTTGGTCGGCACCTCGGCGTGGGGCCAGAGCGGCTCGCGAGATCGTGATGACTTCGATCGCGGCGGCTGGCGTGAAAGCCGCGACGGGTGGGACCGTGACCGGGATCGGCGGCATGGACCGGGCATGCGTGATGACGATGAAGACGAGGATCGGGTCAGCCGTTCCGGAGGTGGTGCCCGTTTCTTCCTGCGCAGCGGCGACACGCAGCTTCGCGTAACCTGTGGCGATCGGGAATCCACCCAGTCGTGCGTCGATGCTGCCCTGCGCATGTTCGATCGGCTGCAGTCACAGCAGGGAGCGTCCGGCAGACCTTCCGGAACTCCAGCTCAGCCGCCTCAGTAGGCCGGTACCGGGTGGCGGAACCGTGAGGTCATGGTCTCCTGCTCCGCCGCTCAGTCATCGCAGACGCGGTAGCGCCGCACGATGATGTCGCCGAAGCGATCCCGGTATTCGCGGCGGACGGTGTAGCACTCCTGGCCGCGGTCGCGCTCTCTCCAGCGGCGGCCGCGATCCCAGTCGCGATCCCTGTCTCGTCCGCGCCAGTCCCGGTCCTCCCAATCCTGTCCACGATCCCAGTCGCGGTCCATCCGGGATTGCGCTTGTACGCTCTCTGCCGCGCTGCCGACGAGCAGGCACCCCGCCAGCACGAGAGGCAGGTGCTTGAGCTTCATCATGATGGCCTCCGATGAGGTGACTGATGCACGCCAACGCCGATGAGGCGGCGGCGTTCCTGGCGGAGGAGACGGTGAGAGTGATTGGCGAGCCTTTGTCGGCGCCCGTCAGACGTGCTCGAGGGCGGCGAGGAGATCCGTAAGCAGATCGTCCCGGTGCTCCAGCCCTACCGACAGGCGCACCAGCCCGTCCGTGATCCCCATCTCGGCGCGCTGCTCGGGCGTGAAACGCTGGTGGGTCGTGGTGGCCGGATGGGTGACGAGGCTTTTCGCGTCGCCCAGGTTGTTGGAGATCCTGATCAATCGAAGGGCGTTCAGGAACCGGAAGGCGCCTTCCTTGCCGCCCTTGACGTCGAGGGCGATCATAGTCGAGGCGCCGCTCATCTGCCGCCTGATCAGGTCTGCCTGAGGGTGCTCCGGGCGCCCAGGATAGGTCAGCCGGCGAAGCTTCGCATGATCGTGGAGCGCATCCGCAAGAAAGCCGGCGGTGGCCGTCTGCCGCTCGACCCGCAGGGGGAGCGTCTCAAGGCCTTTCAACAGTACCCAGGCATTGAAAGGGGACAGCGACGGTCCCGTCATGCGCAGGAACTGCTGCACCTTGTTCTCGATGAACTCGGTCGAACCCAGGATCACCCCGCCCAGACATCGGCCCTGGCCATCGATGTGCTTGGTCGCAGAATAAACGACGCAATCGGCGCCGAGGGCGAGCGGCTTCTGGAAGAGCGGGGTCGCGAAGACGTTGTCGACGGTGAGCGTCGCGCCGGCCTCGTGCGCTATCGCGGCGACCGCGGCGATGTCGATGATCTCGAGACTTGGATTGGTCGGCGTCTCGAGCAGGAAGGCCTTGGTTTCCGGCCTTGACGCGTTGCGCCATTGGCTCAGGTCCGTCCCGTCCACCAGGGTGCAGCCGACGCCGAAGCGGGGCAGGAAATCCTCCACCACCCAGCGGCAGGAGCCGAAGAGCGCGCGGGCAGCCACCACGTGATCGCCGGCCTGGACCTGCCCGACCATGGCCGCCGTGACCGCGGCCATGCCGCTTGCCGTCCCACGGGCGGCTTCGGCGCCTTCGAGCGCGGCGATGCGCTGCTCGAAAGCATCCACGGTGGGGTTCGAGTAGCGGCTGTAGCTGTAGCCGGCCTCCTCGTTCAGGAAGCGCCGCTCGGCACTCTCGGCGGTCTCGTAGATGAAGCCCTGCGTGAGGAATAGCGCTTCGGACGTCTCCCCGAACGGCGTGCGCTGGTGGCCTTCATGGACGAGGCGGGTCTCTAGGCGGTAATCTGGCGTTTGCGGAGAGGTCATGGGGGGATCCTAGGGTTGTTCTTTATAAAGAACAACCGTCTTCTTTTGCGGAAATCGCTCCTTCTAGGCCAAAGTTCCACGGATGACCTCTTTCCGGGTCTCTTCGATGAGACGTTTCACGCATGGCTCGAGGGAGGTGCGCCAGGGCGGCAGAACCACGTCATGCCTCTCCTTGAGCTTGGTGCAGTCGAGCCTGGAATTGGCCGGCCGCTTGGCCGGGGTAGGGTAATCGGCCGAGGCGATGAGCCGGACCCGTGCCGAAGGACCGCCGAACCGTGCCGACAGGGCGAAGATCTCGGTGGCAAACTCGGCCCAGCTGGCAAAGCCCGTTCCCGCCATGTGGAACAGGCCGCGAAGGTTCCTGTCCTCTGGTTTCTCCAGGAGGTTGCGGCTGACCGCGATGATGCCGTCGGCGATGTCCAGGGCGCTGGTCGGCGAGCCGAACTGGTCGGCGACGACGCCGATCTCGTCGCGATCGCCGGCAAGGCGCAGCATCGTCTTCACGAAGTTCTTGCCGAACGGGCTGTAGATCCAGGCCGTCCGGAGGATGGCGTAGTTCTCGGCCTCGGCCGCCACCGCTTCCTCGCCCAGGAGCTTCGAGGCGCCGTAGGCTCCCAGGGGCGCGACGGGATCGTCCTCACGATAGGGGTGGTCGGCGGTGCCGTCGAAGACGTAGTCGGTGGACAGGTGGATGAGGGGCACGTTCATGGCGGCCGCGGTGCCGGCCACGACGCCCGCGCCGATCCCGTTGATGGCCTCGGCCAGCTCAGGGGCTGCCTCGGCCTGATCGACAGCCGTGTAGGCGGCCGCATTCACGATGACGTCGCCCCCGGTTTCGATCAGGGCGTCCTCGATCCCCGATGGATCGGCAAGGTCGAGCTTGGGGCGGCCGACGAGCACGGCCTGTGCGCCGTGAGCCCGCGCACGCTCCGCGAGGGAGCGAGCCACTTGCCCTTCCTTGCCGATGACGATGATACGCATGGAACTCCAACCTTCTTCGATCTGAAAGCAGCTCTCTGACAGGAGCTGCCAATGAGATATCAGTTGCCGATGGCAACGCCTTCGCGGCGGCTGTCGGCGCCGCCGACGAACCCTGCCGGCGTCGCCACGATGGCGTGGATGCCGGAGTTCTGGTCGATCAGCTTGACCTCGTGCCCCTTCGCCTCAAGCGCGGCCTTCCAGGCCTCGGATTCGGTGCCGGCCTCGAGCTCGGTCGGCCCGTTGCGGCTGCCGACATTGGGCAGATCGGCGGCCACCTGGGGATCGAGCTTCCAGTCCAGGATGCCCACGAGGGTCTTTGCCACATAATTGGGTATGAGGCTTCCGCCGGGCGAACCCACCACCGCATAAAGCTTGCCGCTGCCGTCGAGCACCAAGGTCGGCGCCATGGACGAGCGCGGGCGCTTGCCGGCTTCCACGCGATTGGCGACGGGCTTGCCGTCCTCGGTCGTGGCGAAGGAGAAGTCCGTCAGCTCGTTATTGAGCAGGAACCCGCTCTTCGTCATGATCCGCGCCCCAAACCCATCCTCGATCGTGGTCGTCATCGACACGGCATTGCCGTTGCGATCCACGATGGACATATGGCTCGTGCCGTATTCGATCCCCTCCGACGGCCCCCAGAGGAAGGTCTTCTGGAACGGCGGGTCGCCGGGCTTGGCCTTGCCCATGGATTTGTTCGGATCGACGAGGGCCGCGCGGCTCTTGATGTAGCCCGGATCGGTCAGGCCCTTGACCGGCACATTGACGAAAGCCGGATCGGCCAGGAAGAGGGCCCGGTCCGCATAGGCCAAGCGGCCTGCTTCCGCGATCCAATGCACCGCATCGGGGCCCGGCTTCATCGAAGCCATGTCCTGGGTTTCCAGAACGCCCATGATCTGCTGCACGGCCACCTGGCCGGAACTCGGCGGACCCATGCCGCAGATCCGATAGGTCCGATAGCTGCCGCACAGGGCCTCGCGCTCCTGCACCTTATAACCCTTCAGGTCCTCAAGGGTCATGTCGCCGGGATTTGTCGGGTGCCCGGTCACGGTCGCCACGATGTCCTGGGCGATCTCGCCGGTATAGAACGCGTCCGCGCCTTTTTCTGCGACGGTGCGCAGCGTCTTTGCGAAGGCCGGGTTCTTCAGCACTGTCCCGACGGCCTTTGGGGTGCCATCAGCCTCGTAGAACGTGGCGCGGGCGACCGGATCGTTTTGAAGATACTTCTCCTGGGTCAGCAGGCCGTTCAGGCGAGGCGAGATGGCAAAGCCCGCTTCGGCCAGACGCGCAGCGGGTTCGATCACCTGCTGCCAGGACAGCTTACCCCAGTTCCTGTGAGCCGTTTCGAGCAGACGCAGCGTTCCCGGCACGCCGACCGAGCGGCCGCCCACGACGGCGTCGTAGAACTTCATGGGCTTGCCGTCGGGCCCGAGAAAGCGCTCGGGCTTGGCGGCGGCAGGTGCGATTTCGCGTCCGTCGAGAGTCGTCATGGTCTTGCCGTCCCAAAAGACCATGAAGGCGCCGCCGCCGATGCCCGAACTCTGCGGTTCCACGAGGTTGAGAACCAGCTGGACGGCGATGGCCGCATCGACGGCGCTGCCCCCTGCCGCAAGAATCTCCCGGCCTGCCTGCGCTGCCAGGGGATTGGCTGCGGCAACCATGTCCTTCGTTGCAGAAGCGACAGGCTTGAGCGTACGTCCCGTGGGAGCTTCAGGCGAAGGAGCCACCGCTTGGGCAAAGGCCGGCAGCGAAAGGGGAAGGGCGGCCAAGAGGCCGAGTCCTATGAAGCTTCTACGAAGGGTGCTCTGGATGATCATGCGGTGTGCTCCCTCTTTTTCTGCTTATCCCGATAGGGTGGAGGAAGCCTAACAAAGGATCATCCCTTTGCGCCACTTCCATTCCATACCGAAAAAGAAGAAATTCTAGTAATGTTGCGCTGCAATATCACACTCCTGTCATTCTTCTCCGGCAGGATGCGATTCGTCGCGATAAGAGATGGAGCAGGACATGTACGCCTATAATCTGTTCCGTAGTACAAAGCCGGACGGGCTCGTCTGCGCAGTGCCGGAAGAGCGCACGGTCCCCCCATTCGTCGTTGAACCCCATTGGAAGTTCGGTGGGCGGGTTCAGGGGCAGGACGCCCCTCTCGGCTTCGACCGGAAAGCCGCTATGGAAGGCGTTCGCTTCAACGGCTTCTATTTGTTCGCCACCTTCCAGAAGGACCGCTCGGACTGGTAAGGTTCCGAGCGCATCTGCAAGTATGCCCGGTCCGCTGCCGGGCATGCCGGCAACCGAAGAACATCGATACGATTCAGATCGACTCTTGATCTTGGGCAGCGCCTGCTCTCTATCTTGCTGAGCTTCGCGCCCGCCGCCCCGCATCACCGATTCGATTGTGAACTCCTCTCTTGCTCTGATCTGGACCATCACTGCTGCCACGACCTTGCTCCAGGCCGGCAACGGCCTGCTGCAGGCCTTGATGCCTCTTCGCATGCAGGCGGAGGGGATCTCCGTCGCATCCATCGGTATTGTGGCCGCAGCCTATGGAGTGGGCTTCTCGACAGGCTGCTTTCTCGCCCCGAGCTTCATCCGTCACGTGGGTTACATCAGGGCCTTCGCCAGCCTTGCGGCCATGGTCTCCGTCCTGATTCTGACCATGACCCAGGCTCATTCGACTCTGGCCTGGATCCTGCTGCGCGGACTGACGGGCGTCACGCTCGCCTGCATCTTCACCGTCACCGACGGCTGGATCAGCGCCCGCGCGACGTCGAGCCATCGCGGACGGATCCTTTCCATCTACATGATCTGCACCAAGGTCGCCCTGATGCTGTCTCCGCTCGGGATCAGCCTGGGCAATATCCGGACCGACGGATTGTTCATGGCGGTGAGCGCTTTGATCACGCTCTCGCTGCTTCCCATCGCGGCAACCACCACGAAAGAGCCGAATGCCCCCCAAGGCGTGCGGATCGAGGTGAAAAAGCTGTTCTCCACGGCGCCCTCCGCCGTGATCGGGGCTTTCGTGGTCGGCCTCGTCAACGGTCCGGTGGTCGCGATCACGCCGGTCTTCGGCGTCAGCATCGGTTTGAGCCAGGATCAGGCTGCGGCCCTGCTGTTCGCATTGCAGGCCGGGAGCCTCGCCATGCAATGGCCTCTCGGATGGCTGTCCGACCGTGCCGACCGGCGTTACGTGATCGCAGGATTGGCCGCCGGCGCGAGCCTTGTGTCTCTCGTGATCCTTTGGGCGAGCGCGCAGGGGGCGAGCCTGCTGATCCTTTGGTCCTTCGCGGCCTGGGGCGGATTGGCTCTCTGCATCTATTCGGTGTGCGTGGCCCATGCCTGCGATATCGTGGAGCCCGGACAGATCGTGTCCACGGTCGGCACTCTGCTGTTCTCCTGGGCGACCGGGGTGACCATCGGCCCGCTGCTGGGCGCCGCGGCCATGGAAGTCTTGGGACCCCAGGGTCTTTTCATCTATTCGGCCCTGGCTTCACTGGGGCTTGCCGTCTTCATCGCGGTGCGGATCATCAGGGTGCAGCGTACGCCCGCCAAGGGCGGCTTTGCCGATATAGCACCCAGCAGCTCCGCCTCGGCAGGCTTGACGCCCCGCGCCGAGGTCGGTCCCGATCAGGATCAAGGGTTGGCTGAAGAGGCGGGCCAGAAGGACGTGTCCGCAGCCACGCGGGTCGAGACATCCCCATAGCGGTTGAGGCGCTTGTCGATCATGCCATCGATCTTGCCGTAAACCTCCGCCACGCTGAGCTGGCGGGTCTTCTTGCCGTCCTTGGTGAAGAACAGGGACTTGTTCGACTTCGCCGCGGCCGGGAAGGCATCGGGCGCGCTCTTCTTGGGTGTATCGTCCACCAGGGCGATGAACTTGCTCGCGCTGTCCACACCGAGGAAGTGGGACATATAGAACTCCGAGCGGCTGAGCTTGCGGCCGAGCCGTGCTTCGATCTTCGCCTTATCGCGCTTCATCATTTCAGCTGCCATCAGAGCGGAGATGTATGGATTCCGGCGCAGCCCGAGGATGTGCTCGCGCATCGTCTCGTCCGCTATGGCCAACTTGCCGTCGGTGCGCTCGATCGCCTGGGCCTCGGCATGCAGGCCATGAACAGGCCCGAAGGAGCGGACGACCTCGAGCCATGTGCTCGTAATGAACTGGAACAAGCCGACTGCAGAGGAGGTCGAGGCCTTGTTGCCGGGCAGGAAGCTCGATTCCTTATCGGCAAGGGCCATCATGTAGACGGGATCGGCGCCGGTCAGCTTCGAGGCACGCAGGATCGTGTCCACGATCCAGACGGGAACGCGCATCTCCTCGAATTCCATGTACTCCGTGAGCTCCCGGGAGATGGGCTCAGCATTCTCGCTTCCTTCCGAAACCGGAGGATTGGTGAGGGGGAGCGACAGGATGATCTGCTTCTGGAGTTCGGCTTGGTTAGGCTCCGCTGATTCAATCGGAACGATGGCTTCGAGCGGATCGGCCGGAGCAGGGTCGCTTGCAGTGACGGTGAAAGGAGCGGGAACCTTGATGGCTTTCTCCCCTGCATCGAAAGCCGCCGGGAGGTTCGTTTGGGACTCTGCAGCCGAAGCGGCCTGGGACGTGACAGCCGGGCAGATGGCGAACGTGATGCAGGCGCCGAGACCGAGAATTTTGGTCAGGTTCAGCAGGGTGTAGCCACCCTGAAGGGCTGAACGCTTCTGCGATGTTGTGCGGCGCAACCGAAACCTGCTCTGCTTTTCACAGTCAAGGCAAATGGCCGTTTGCTGGCATGCGTCGCACGACGCCGTCAGAGCGATCTGCATATGAAGAAGCCCCCTAGAAATGCGCCGCTTCACTGCCTGGACAGGTTTGCGGTTGTTCTTCGTTCAAGAGAGTGAGTATGTGCGTGTCAGATATGTCCAGAATGGGTCAGCTTGACGGTTGATTTGGACTTTGTTCCCATCTGCGACCATTTGCAACTATCCGTACGCAGGGGATAATCTTCGAAAAGTCTTTGGCTTTCGAAGGAATACTGGCGCGAAAACGTTCCTGAAGTGGAAGATCATCTAGATCGTGTGGGTCATTAGGCCGCACTTAGGAAATTGCTCAGCTTGTCATGAGGTGGAGCAGCCTGCTTTGGTCTGTAAGGCCGCAGCCTTAAGCAAACAGGCGCTCAATGGTGTCGCGTGATGATTTCAATGGCTCTCCATAGCCGCGGTGTCAGACTGGCCGTTCTGATCGGCTGCCTGTTTGGGGTCTCTGCCGCTGTAGCTCAGCCGAGGCCACGGCAGGTTGCCTCCCTCAACCTCTGCGCGGATCAGTTGCTCCTGGCTCTGGCAGATCGCGCCCAGATCGCTTCCTTGAGCCGGCTTGCCCGTGATTCCTCGATTTCCTTCATGGCAAAGCTGGCCGAAGGCCTGCCTCTGAACGACGGTCGGGCCGAGAGCGTGCTTTTCAGCAGGCCCGACCTTGTCCTGACCGGCACCTACGGCCAGCAGGGACAGGTAGCTCTCCTCAGGCGGCAGGGCTTGGATGTCCTCCAACTCGGCCCCTGGTCGGGTTTGGCCGAGGATCGCGCGCAGATCCGAACCCTTGCCGCGAAGCTCGGCCATCCGGATCGCGGCGAGGCCCTCATCGCCCGGATCGATGCGGCGCTGGAGGTGGCAAGGGGAACCGCGCCGGGCGGGCCCACCGTCCTGGTCTATGAACGGGGCGGCTGGGTTGCCGCCGCCCGTTCACTCTTAAGCGAAGTGTTGATGCAGCTGGGTTTCACGCTGCATCAGGAGGCCCTTGGATTGAACGCCGGAGGTGTTGCGCGGCTGGAGGCGATCGTCACGTCGCCACCGGATGTCATGCTCGTCGATGCGGGGTCACAGCAGGTGGTCGACAACGGCACAGCGCTGTTCGCCCACCCGGCTCTGGCAGCGGCCGTACCTCCCGGGCGACGCCTTGCCGTTTCGGGCCGACTGACGATCTGTGGAGGTCCCTCGACGCCTGCCATGATCGAGGCCTTGAGCGCCGAGGCGAAGGCCAAGCTGCGCTGAGAGGGCTCAGCTCAGGCCAGTTTCAGATCGAGGGGAGGGGTGGGCTTCATGAGGATCGGACAGCCTGCCGCCACGAAGATCACCGCATCGCAGGCCTCAGCCATCCGCTGGTTCAGGCGGCCCTGCTCGTCACGAAAGGACCGCCCGAGGGGGGTCGACGGCACGATCCCTTGCCCGACCTCATTCGAGACCAGGATGAGGGGACCTTGGGCCTCGCAAACCGCATGGATCAGCCGATCGGTCTCGGGTTGCGGGGCGCGCTCGGCGAGAACGAGGTTGGAGAGCCAAAGGGTCAGGCAATCGACGAGCACCACCTTCCCCGGACCCGTTTGGGCCTGGATCGCCTGCGCAAGCTCCCAGGGAGCGTCCACTGTCTGCCAGGAGCTGTCACGCTCCAGCCGGTGAAGGGCGATGCGATCGCGCATCTCGTCATCAAAGGCCTGGGCCGTCGCAATATAGGTCCTTTTCGGGCAGGCCTGCTCGGCAAGCTGCAGGGCAAACCGGCTCTTTCCCGAGCGCGCTCCGCCCAAAACGAGGATGCGGCGATACGCGGGCACGGCGGTCAGACGGTCAAACGGCTGAGGGGAAGGATCATGTGAACGCGCAAGCCCTCCGGCCGCCATTCGCGCTCCAGGGTGCCTCCGAGCTGCCCGGCGATGCTCCTCTGGGACAGCTGGCTGCCAAAGCCTTCGAATGTGGGAGGGCCGTCGATTGTTGGTCCGCCGCTTTCGGTCCAGAGGAGGTCCACGTTCTCGTCGTCTAGGATCCATCGGATGGTGAGCTCACCCTCGGCACAAGAGAGACACCCATATTTGGCGGCGTTAGTCGCGAGCTCATGCAGAACCAGCGCAAGGCTCGTCGTCGTGTTGGAGCCGACAGCAACGCTGGGGCCTTCAATGACGATCCTGTTCTGACTGGACTGCCTGTAGGGTTCAAGGACGGCCTCGATCAGGCGGGCGAACTCGACATCGTGGCCGGAGTCTGTTCCCGCCGCCGAGACCGGCTGCACCAGCTCGTGAGCCCGCGACAGGGCACTCAGGCGGCCCCGCAGGGCTGTGGCCATATCCTTGGGATCCTTGGCGGTACGGGCCGTCATCGAGACCATGCCGTTTGCGATGGCAAACAGGTTCTTCACGCGATGATTGAGCTCCCGGGTCAGGAGCTTCTGCGCCTCCTCCAGCGCGTGATGCTCGGTGATGTCGCTGATCACCCCATACAGGCTGACGGCACGGCGTTCGCCGCCCTCATTCACGTGACGGACCTGCCCATGAGAGCGAAACCAGTGGAGCTTCCCGTCTGGAAGAATGGCCCGGTACTGACTGTCGTACTTGCCATCCGATTCGGGGGATGCTGCGGCGGCAATCCGCGCCTGCATCTCCTCCCGGTCCTCAGGATGAACCATGTCCAAGGCCTCGTCGAGGGTGAGGCTGTATAACCCGTCATGAGGAATGTGGTAGAGGGCGCAGCTTCCCTCGTCCCAGGTGATCCGGCGCTTTTCCAGATCGATCTGCCAGGTTCCAAGGCGGGCCGCGTCAAGAGCCAGGCGGTATTGGCTCTCGAGCATCCGGACGGCGTCCTCGGTCTTCTTCTGCTCATCGATATTGGTGCTCGTGCCGAACCAGCGAGTGATCCTGCCGGTGAGATCCTGTATCGGAATAGCCCGGCTGAGGAACCATTCGTATTCCCCCACGGCGTTCCTGAGCCGGTACTCCCATTCATAGGCGTGTCCGGATTCAAGGGAACGATGCCAGTGGTCCCGAACCTGGGGCAGGTCATCCGGATGGATGGCAGCCTCCCAGCCGATCCCCAGGAACTGCTCTCCCGAGAGGCCCGTGAACTCACGCCAGCGGCGATTCACATAATCGATGGATCCATCGGGGCGCGCTGACCAGACCAGTTGAGGGAGGGATTCCGCCAGGACCGCAAATTGGGTTTCCGTTTCCTTGAATTGCACTCAGAACTCCCAGGGCCACCCTGCGGCCACGTCTCTCACAAGTCACCTTCGATCAGGCAAGCATTGTTGTAGGCCTTTTTCGAGGCTGACAACCCACATCCGTCTCCGGCTGCATTTTCCCGGGGCGAAAGAGTAGCGTCGGCCCTGCGAAACCATTAAAAGGCCGCCTCATGTCTGGCGGTTCTTCCCGCCAGCGCATAGATGCAGGGCAGCCGGCGCAACCACGATGCGATCTCTCCCACGCTGAGGCTGATTGACAGTTTTCATGAACGATATGAGCTCCCGCCCGGTGTCCCCACCGGAGATGTCATCTGCCGAGGCCCTTCATCCGAAGGAGCGCCGCTCCCGCCGTTTCGCCTGGATCGGAATGGCTGCCAGCATCCTGCTGTTCGGTGCTTCTCTCGTCGTTCTCTGGCACATCGTGTCCGAAATCGATGTCAATGAGCTGAAATCCGCCTTCACGGCATCAAGCCTGCGCCAGATCGGTCTCGCGGTGCTGTTCACCGCCATCAGCTACAGCCTGCTGACCTGCTACGATGCTATCGCTCTGCGCCAGCTCAAGCTGCAGATCCCCTACCGCACCACGGCTCTGGCATCCTTCACCAGCTATGCGGTGAGCTTCACCCTCGGATTTCCGCTGCTCACGGCAGGAACAGTCCGCTATTGGATCTATTCGCCCAAGGGCGTGAAGCCAGGCCGGGTGGCGAGCCTTACCGTGATCGCCGGGATCACCTTCTGGCTTGGCATGGCGCTCGTGCTGGCCTGGAGCCTGATAAGCAAGGCCGACGAGCTGGCGAGCCTCGTCTACACCCATATCTGGATGAACCAGCTCGTGGGGCTCGGCGCGGTCGCCTTCGTCATCGCCTACATGGTTTGGGTTTCGCTCAAGCGCCGCTCCGTCAAAATCCAGGGCTGGAAGCTGGAGCTGCCCGGATTCCGCTTGTCCCTGGCGCAGATCCTGATCGGAGCAGGCGATGTCTGTGCAGGCGCAGGCGTTCTCTTCGTGCTGCTGCCGGGCGGGCATGGTCTCAGCTTCGAAACCTTCGTGGCTGTCTACATCTTCGCCGTCATGCTGGGTGTGGCGAGCCATGCGCCGGGTGGCTTGGGCGTCTTCGAGGCAACCATTCTTCTGGCTCTCTCGAGCTATCCTCGAGAGCCTGTTCTGGGCGCGCTGCTCCTCTACCGCCTGTGCTACTACCTCGTGCCGTTCGTGTTCGCCCTTGCGCTGCTCGGGGCTTACGAGATCCGCAACCGCATCCGCTCCTCCCGGCTCTCGTTCGATACTGACGACGGCGAGGTCGCGGCCGAGGTGGAGCTTGGCCGGAGGTGACACCTGCCGGGACCTGCCTTAAAGAGTGCGGGCAACGCCTCCGAGACTTGCCGTTCCATGCCCGATCCCGACGATCCCACGCCGGAAGCCAACCCACAGGGTGTCACGCCTCTCCGTGATGTGGCCCTTCGGGCAGCGGTTGCGGCCTCCTTCGTCATGGCGATCGTCGCGCTGGTGCGGGGCCATGGGGATATCTGGCTTCTGCTCTGGGCCGCCATCGCCATTCTTGCCGGCCTTCTCGTCGCCGGGCCGAAGCGTAGCCTCGGGGTCGGGGGGCGTCCGCAACCGAGCAACCCTCAGCGCTCCAGCATCGCCGAGGCCGTCCTGACCCAGATCCCCGATCCGGTCATTCTGGTGGACCAGCGGGCGGTGGTCATCGAGGCCAACAAGGCCGCCTACGGTCTCCTGGGTGGGTTGAAGACAGGGCACCCCCTGTCCTTCGCGCTCCGCAGCCCCGATGTGCTCGACGGCATCCAGGAGGTTCTGCGCAAGGGCGATCCTTTGAAGGTGGAATACTCGGAGCGGGTCCCGACCGAGCGAACCTTCGAGGTGCATATCGGCCCTCTGCAGGGTGATCCCGGCATGGGGGTCCAGGCCGGAGTCGTGCTGTTCTTCCGCGATCTCACCTCGGCCCGGCGGCTCGAGGCCATGCGCGCCGATTTCGTCGCCAATGCGAGTCACGAGTTGCGCACCCCGCTGGCTTCTGTCCTGGGCTTTATCGAGACCCTGCAGGGACCGGCCCGGGACGATGCCAAGGCCCGGGAGCGGTTTCTCGACATCATGAAAGGTCAAGCCCAGCGCATGAAGCGCCTGATCGACGATCTCCTGTCCCTGTCGCGCATCGAGATGCGAGCCCACCTCTCCCCGACCCAGACCGTCGATCTCGTCTCCCTTGCGTCCCACATGGTGGAAACCCTGTCGCCTCTTGCACGGGAGAAGGGCGTCGTCATCCAGGCCAAGCTGCCTGAGCAGCCGATCCTCGTGCGCGGTGACCGCGACGAGCTTCTGCGCGTGGCCGAGAACCTGATCGAGAATGCGGTGAAGTATGGCGAGAGCGGCGGGCGGGTCGATGTGGAGGTCGCTCCTATCGGTGCCTCACACGGCGCGCAGGGTCCTCACGTCGCCTTCACTGTCCAGGATTACGGACCGGGGATCGCGCCCGAGCACCTGCCGCGCCTGACCGAGAGGTTCTACCGCGCCGATGTCGCGCAGAGCCGCGACAAGGGCGGAACGGGGCTGGGGCTTGCCATCGTCAAGCACATCGCCAACCGGCACCGGGGCCATTTCGACATCGTGAGCGAACTGGGGCAGGGGGCCCGGTTCACGGTGACGCTGCCGGCGGTTTCGAGCTGAGCGGTTGCCGGTGGCACGACGAAGCCCGTGCAACCCGCACGCGGCTACTGTCATTGAACTGTCATTCAACCGTCGTAGACGAGACATCGAGAGAACTTAGTCCCCTCACGAGCAGCACGGGCCTATCGTCACGAACGGCCTGCTGCGTGTGGATGAACAGGAGACGTCTCGTGAAAATTTCGCATTTTTCCGTCGCAGCCGGCCTCGCTCTCGCTTCGTGCTCGCTGGCCGTGACCGCCGCCGAGATTACCGGAGCCGGAGCGACCTTCCCGTTCCCGGTCTATGCCCGCTGGGCCGAGGTCTACAATCAGGAGACGGGCAACCGCCTGAACTATCAGTCGATCGGCTCCAGCGGCGGCATTCGCCAGATCCGCGCGAAGACCGTCGATTTCGGCGCGACCGATGCGCCCCTGAAGGCGGAGGAGCTGCAGAAGGACGGCCTCGTCCAGTTCCCGGTGGTTATGGGCGGCGTCGTTCCGGTCTACAACATCCAGGGTGTTCCCACCGGCCAGCTCAAGCTGACGGGCGAGGTGCTTGCCGACATCTTCAACGGCAAGATCGCCAAGTGGAACGATGCCAGGATCGCCCAGATCAACCAGGGCGTGACGCTCCCCAATGCGACGATCACCCCGGTCTACCGCTCCGATGGATCAGGCACCACGAACGTATTCACCACCTACCTGTCCCAGGTCTCCGAGACCTGGAAGAGCGGCCCCGGAACGGGCTCCTCGGTGCAATGGCCTGTCGGGCAGGGTGGCAAGGGCAACGAGGGCGTCGCGGCGCTCGTCCAGCAGGTGCCGAACGCGATCGGCTATGTGGAATATGCCTACGCCAAGCAGAACAGCATTCCGGTCGCCCAGCTTCAGAACAAGAGCGGCAAGTACGTCGCGCCCGAGGCTAAGACGTTCCAGGCCGCTGCCGCCAATGCCGACTGGAAGGCGGTTCCCGGCTTCGGCATCTCGCTCACCCACCAGCCCGGCGACGAGGCATGGCCGATCACGGCTCCGACCTTTATCCTCGTTCCCAGAGCGCCCGAGAAGCCGGAGCAGGTGGCCGAGGCGCTGAAGTTCTTCAACTGGGTCTTCACGAAGGGCGACCAGATGGCCATCGACCTCGATTATGTGCCGCTTCCCACCCCGGTGAAGGACCTCGTCCGCGCCACTTGGCAGAGCGAACTGAAGGACAAGTCGGGTCAGCCGCTGCTCAAGCAGCCGTCCTGATAATCTGATTGGAGAACCGGCGAATGGTGGCCCTGTCTCAGAAAGCACTCGTCACGAGCGCGGATAAGCCGTCTCGCCGGTCCTCCTTCCTGTCCTTCGATGATGCCTTCCGCCTCGCGAGCCTCGGTTCGGCGCTGATCGTGCTGATCGTGCTCCTGGGCATCATCGGCTCCATGATCTACGGCGGGTGGCCGGCCTTCCGCGAGTTCGGGCTCGGCTTCATCACGTCCAGCGTCTGGGACGTGCAGCGCGATCAATACGGGGCCTGGGTCGCGATCGTCGGCACCCTCACCACGGCTCTGATCGCCCTCGTGATCGGTGTGCCGATCTCCCTGGGGATCGCGGTCTTCCTCACACAGCTCTGCCCGCCTTGGCTCAAGCGGCCTGTGGCGACCACCATCGAGCTCCTCGCCGCAGTGCCCAGCATCATCTACGGCATGTGGGGCTTGTTCGTTTTCGCGCCTCTCTTCGCGCGCTTCATCCAGATCCCCGTGTCGAGTCTCGTGGAGGGCTTGCCTCTAGTCGGCTCGATCCTCTATGCCCGCACTCCCTCGGGGGTCGGCGTTCTGACAGCAGGGATCATCCTGTCGATCATGATCATTCCCTTCATCGCCTCGATCGCCCGCGACATTCTCGATCAGATACCGCCCGTGATGCGCGAGAGCGCCTACGGCATCGGCTGCACCACCTGGGAGGTGGTGCGCCATGTTCTTCTGCCGCAGGTTGGCGTCAGCATCATCGGGGCGATCATGCTGGGCCTCGGACGCGCATTGGGAGAGACGATGGCGGTGACCTTCGTGATCGGCAATGCCAACAGGCTCTCGGCCTCGCTGTTCGATCCAGGCTCCACCATCGCGTCGCGCATCGCCAACGAATTCAACGAGGCCATCGGTCTCCAGCTCAATGCGCTGATGGCGCTGGGCTGCATCCTGTTCCTGGTTACGTTCACGGTTCTCGTCCTGGCACGTCTGCTGGTGGCACGGGTGAAGACGGCTTGAGGAGGCCATGATGAACCGGATGAACGGAATGCCTCGGACGGAAATGATTCAGCCTGATGCCTGGGGACGCGTGCGCCGCGGCCGCTACCTGGCGGATTGGGCTCTCAAGGCCATCTGCGTCCTGTTCACCGCCCTCGGCGCCTTCGTTCTCGGATGGATCCTGCTGATGCTTCTCTATGAGGGCATCAGCGCCATGAGGCCTGAGATCTTCGTCAACACGACGCCAGGCCCCATGACGAAGGGCGGGGGCATTGCCAATGCCATCGTCGGAAGCCTGATCCTGACGGCGCTCGGGATCGTGGTGGCGACTCCTATCGGCGTTCTCGCGGGGACCTACCTCGCCGAATACGGCAAGGACTCCAAGCTCGCCGAACTCATCCGCTTCGTGAACGACATCCTGCTCGCGGCTCCTTCCATCCTGATCGGCCTGTTCGTCTACACGCTGATGGTGCAGCCGATGGGGGGCTATTCGGGATGGGCAGGCGGCGTGGCCCTGGCGATCATCGCGGTGCCTGTGATCGTGCGCACCACCGAGGACATGCTGCGCATCGTGCCGGGCTCCCTGCGTGAGGCAGGGGCCGCTCTCGGCGCCCCCATGTCCACCGTGATCAGAAAGATCTCCTGGCGCTCCGCCCGTGCCGGCATGGTGACCGGCGTGCTGCTGGCCACCGCCCGCATCGCCGGTGAGACCGCGCCTCTGCTCTTCACGGCACTCAACAACAATTTCTGGTTCCGCCCCGATCTCATGGGCGGCGTCGCGAACCTGCCCGTCATGATCTACCAGTACGCGCTCTCACCCTATCAGAACTGGCGCGAGCTCGCCTGGGCCGGCGCCCTCGTCATCACCCTGTCGATCCTGGCGCTGTCGGTCGTGGCGCGCCTGCTCCTGAGGAAGGATAAAGTCCGATGAGCACGATTGCCTTCTCCGCAAGCAGCGCCGTCGGAAAGAATGCCGCCGCCAGCGCCGATGTGCCGGTTCGCATCGCCGTCCGCAATCTCAATTTCCACTACGGCGATTTCCGCAGCCTGAAGGATATTTCCCTCGACTTCTACGACCGGCAGGTGACAGCCCTCATCGGGCCGTCAGGCTGCGGGAAGTCGACCCTGCTGCGCACCTTCAACCGCATCTACAGCCTATACCCCGAGCAGCGCGCCGACGGCGAGATCCTGCTCGACGGCCAGAACGTCCTGTCGCCGTCGATCGACGTGAACGAGCTGCGCGCCCGCGTCGGCATGGTGTTCCAGAAGCCGACGCCGTTCCCCATGTCGATCTACGACAACATCGCCTTCGGCATCAAGCTCTATGAGAGGCTGCCGAAATCCGAACTCGACGGACGCGTCGAGGAGGCCCTGCGCAAGGCGGCCCTGTGGGACGAAGCGAAGGACAAGCTGCGTCAGTCCGGCATGAGCCTGTCCGGCGGCCAGCAGCAGCGCTTGTGCATCGCCCGCACCATCGCGCAGAAGCCCGAAGTGATCCTCCTCGACGAGCCGACCTCGGCGCTCGATCCGATCTCCACGGGCAAGATCGAGGAACTGATCGAGCAGCTTCGTTCCGAGTTCACCATCGTGATCGTCACGCACAACATGCAGCAGGCGGCCCGCATCTCGCAGTTCACCGCCTTCATGTATCTAGGCGAGGTCGTGGAGTTCGGGCCGACGACGAAGATGTTCATGAATCCAAGCAAGAAACAGACGCAGGACTACATCACGGGCCGCTTCGGCTGATCGAAACGGCTCAAGGAGAACCTTCATGTCAGAGCATATCGTCCGCTCCTACGACACCGATCTCCAGGGGCTCCGGCAGCGCATCGCCGAGATGGGCGGCATCGCCGAGAAGATGCTGGTCGATTCCGTCTTCGCGCTCGCACGCCACGACAAGCCGCTGGCCCAGACGGTGATCGCCTCGGATCCCCGCCTCGACGTCCTGCACCGCGAGGTGGAGGAGAGCGCCATTCTCACCATCGCCCGCCGACAGCCCCTGGCGGTCGACCTGCGCGAGACCATCTCGGCCATCCGCATCGCCGGCGATGTGGAGCGCATCGGCGATCTGGCGAAGAACATCGCCAAGCGGGCGCTCGCCATCGGCGGCGAGTTCCAGCCGCACAAGATTGTCGTCGGTCTCCGGCATATGAACGATCTGGTCCTGGGGCAGCTCAAGGACGTGCTCGATGCCTATGCGCAGAAGGATACGGAAAAAGCCGTCGACGTCTGGAAGCGCGATGGGGCCATCGACGCCCTCTATACCTCCCTGTTCCGCGAGCTTCTCACCTACATGATGGAAGACCCGCGCAACATCTCGTTCTGCACCCATCTTCTCTTCTGCGCCAAGAACATCGAGCGCATCGGTGACCACACCACGAACATTGCCGAGACGGTCCATTATCTCGTCACGGGCGAGACGCTCGCCATCGACCGGCCGAAGAACGACCGTTCCATCGACACGACGGTCGAGGCGGGAGACTGATGATGGGGCCTCGCGTTCTGATCGTGGAGGATGAGGAGCCCTTGATGCTCCTTCTGCGCTACAACCTCGAGTCCGAGGGCTACGAGGTGGACAGCGTGTCCCGTGGCGACGAGGCGGAGATCCGCCTGCGCGAGCAGGTGCCCGACATCGTGCTGCTCGACTGGATGCTGCCCGGCCTCTCCGGGATCGAGCTGTGCCGGCGCATCCGCGCCCGAACGGAAACCGAGCGCCTTCCGGTGATCATGCTCACGGCGCGGGGCGAGGAGGGCGACCGCATTCGCGGCCTCTCCACCGGGGCCGACGACTACATCGTCAAGCCCTTCTCGGTGCCGGAGCTGCTGGCCCGGGTGCGCGCGCTCCTGCGTCGGGTGAAGCCTGCCCATATCGCAACCCTCCTGCGGGCCGGCGATATCGAACTTGACCGGGAAACCCATCGCGTGCGCCGCTCCGGCCAGGAGCTGCATCTGGGCCCGACGGAGTTCCGCCTCCTGGAGTTCCTGATGCAGAGCCCAGGCCGCGTCTTTTCCCGCGAGCACCTGCTCAATGCCGTCTGGGGCCACGATGTCTATATCGACGAGCGGACGGTGGACGTGCATGTGGGCCGCCTGCGCAAGGCGATCAGCCTGCCGCGCAGGCCCGACCCCATCCGCACGGTACGAGGCGCAGGCTACTCCTTCGACGAGAACTTCGCCCGCGAGGAGCAGGCGATGGACGCCTGAGACACGAATACACACATCCATAAAAAAGCCGCGCTGATCATTCTCAGCGCGGCTTTCTCGAGGATTTGCTGAATTTAAGCCCGGGCCAGTTTCCGATCACGCTTGCGGTCGGCCACCGGCTGGTAGGCGATGCGGGCGTGGTGGGTGCAATAGGGCAGGCCCGTGATGGAGCGGGCGCCGCAGAAGCGGAATTCCGGCTTGGTCGGATCTCCCATGGGCCAGCGGCACATGGACTCGCGCAGATCCATGATGGTCACGCGCTCTGACACGGGAACGGCCATGTCCTCTTCCACGAAGACCGCGGGTTCCTGCGTGACGGGCTGCAGGGAGATCGGGGCGATCACCACGTTATTGTTGTGCGGCTGGGGCGGAATGGGAGCCGGTGCGCTCGGCGCACGGGTGGCCTTGCGGGGGCGGGCCGCGGCGGCGGAGCCGTTCGGCTTCGCATCCTTGGCGCGACCCGAGAGGCCCAGACGGTGAACCTTCCCGATGACCGCGTTGCGGGTCACATTGCCAAGCTCGGCGGCGATCTGGCTCGCGCTCAAACCATCGGTCCAGAGCTTCTTCAAAAGCTCGACCCGCTCGTCCGTCCAAGTTGCGCCCGCATCTATCATTTTCGCTTTGCCTCCATCGGAGGCGGCCTTCAAACGTCAGAATCCCGGATGCCTCGCGGACAGATTTTTTGTGTCCGACCGCGTTGCGAGGGTCGCTCCTGAGGGTGAATGCCGCCGCACGAATGCCGTACTCGACTAACCCGAAGTTACAGGATGGGTGGACTCCGGCGCAAGAGTCCCTGTACAGGGCCTGTCGTTTTCCCCAAGGAACTCACCCAAGGTCAAAAATTCCTTGTGATGAGTCAGTTCATTTCTCTTGAATTGACAGGTTCCCGGTCCTCGTTAGAATCCCCAGCCGTGCCGCCCCTGCTGGGGCGGCGCTTTCTTTTTCGGGCCCGGGTGCGACCTTGGGTCCTTGGAGGCGGAGACAACCTGTGACATCGCCATTACTGCCGACTTTTGCCCGCGCCGAGCTTTCCTTCGAGAAGGGAGAGGGTCCCTGGCTCTACGGCCGAGACGGCGAGCGATATCTCGATTTCGGCGCCGGGATCGCGGTCAATGCCCTCGGCCACGCCCACCCACACCTCGTTCAGGCCCTGACGGAGCAGGCCTCCAAGATCTGGCACAGCTCCAATCTGTTCCAGATCCCAGAGGGCGAGCGCCTCGCTCAGCGGCTCGTCGACAGCACCTTTGCGGATTTCGTCTTCTTCGCCAATTCCGGTGCCGAGGCGAACGAGGCCGCGATCAAGATGGCGCGCCGCTACCATTACGTGAACGGCAACCCCGAGCGCTTCCACATCGTCACCTTCGAGGGTGCCTTCCATGGCCGCACGCTCGGTACGATCGCTGCCGGTGGACAGGCCAAGTACCTGGAAGGCTTCGGCCCGAAGGTGGAGGGGTTCGACCAGGTTCCGGTCGAGGATCTCGAGGCCCTGAAGGCCATGATCGGCCCCGAGACTGCAGCCCTGATGATCGAGCCGATCCAGGGCGAGGGGGGCATCCGGACCGTCTCGAACGCCTTCCTGCGCGAGCTGCGCGCCCTGTGCGACAGCCAGGGCCTGCTCCTGATCTTCGACGAGATCCAGACCGGCGTCGGCCGCACCGGCAAGCTCTTCGCCTATGAATGGAGCGGCGTGACGCCCGACATCATGACGGTCGCCAAGGGCATCGGCGGCGGCTTCCCGCTGGGCGCCTGCCTGGCCACAGCGGAGGCCGGCAAGGGCTTGACGCTTGGCACCCACGGCACCACCTTCGGCGGCAACCCGCTGGCCATGGCGGTCGGCAATGCCGTGCTGGACGTCATCCTGGAGCCCGGCTTCCTAGAGAGTGTCGAGCGCAAGGGCCTGCTGCTCAAGCAGCGTCTTGCCGAGCTGAAGGACCGCCATCCGGGCATCATTGCCGAGGTGAGGGGGCAGGGGCTCATCATGGGCCTGCGCACCGTCGTGCCCAACACGAACTTCGTCAGTGCCGCCCGCGATCAGAAGCTCATCGTGATCGGGGCCGGAGATAACGTCGTCCGTCTTCTGCCGCCGCTGATCATCACGGAAGCAGATCTCGCAGAAGCCATCAATCGTCTGGATGCCGCCTGCACGGCCATTGAAGCTGGGCAACCATCCGCCGCTCAGCGGGGAGCCGCACAATGAAGACCCGTCACTTCCTCGATCTCAGCGATTTCTCCGGTGCGGAGATCCGCAGCCTTCTGAGGATCGGCTCCGAGATCAAGGCCAAGCGCCGCCGAGGCGAAAAGGCCAAGGACCGTCCGCTTGAGGGCAAGGTTCTGGCGATGGTGTTCGACAAGCCCTCCACCCGCACCCGCGTCTCCTTCGATGTGGGCATGCGCGAGCTCGGCGGGGAGACGCTGATGCTCACGGGCAAGGAGATGCAGCTTGGCCGCGGCGAGAGCATCGCCGACACGGCGCGGGTCCTGTCCCGCTACGTGGACGCCATCATGATCCGCACCCTCGATCATGCCATGGTGACGGAACTCGCCCAGTATGCCTCGATCCCGGTGATCAACGGCCTCACCAAGGTGACCCATCCGTGCCAGATCATGGCCGACATCATGACCTTCGAGGAGCATCGCGGCTCCATCAAGGGCAAGACGGTGGCCTGGACGGGCGATTCCAACAACGTGCTCGCCTCCTGGGTTCATGCGGCGGCGCGCCTCGATTTCACGCTGAAGATCGCATCCCCGCCGGAACTTGCGCCACGCCCGGAGCTTTTGTCCTGGGCGAAACAGGAAGGGGCCAAGATCAGCGTGACCACCGATGCCTTCGAGGCCGCCGAAGGCGCCCATGCGATCATCACCGATTGCTGGGTCTCCATGGGCGACGATGACGAATTCCGCCGCCAGAACCTTCTGAAGCCCTATCAGGTCAACGGCAGGCTCATGGGGGTCGCCGACAAGGAGGCGATCTTCATGCATTGTCTTCCCGCCCATCGCGGCGAGGAGGTGACGGATGAGGTCATGGACGGTCCGCAATCCGTGGTCTTCGATGAGGCCGAGAACCGGCTTCATGCACAAAAGGGCATCCTGGCCTGGTGCCTCGGAGCAGCAAGCGCATGAGTTCAGCTTCGTTTGAAGGAAATGATGATGTCGTCCTGCCCTTCGCCGTCGAGCCTCTCGACGTGCGCGGGCGCGTGGTGCGTCTCGGAGCTTCCATCGATACGATCCTGGCCCGCCACGGCTATCCCGACAGGGTCGCGCGCGTCATCGGCGAAGCGGCGGCGCTGACCGTCATGCTCGGGGCCTCCCTCAAGCTCGAGGGACGCTTCCAGCTGCAGACGAAGACCAACGGCATCATCGACATGGTGGTGGTCGACTTCAACGCACCGGACCGTCTGCGCGCCACGGCCCGCTTCGACAAGGACCGGCTCGAAGCCCTCGATGCGGCGTCAGCGGGAACGGGCGAGCTTCTGGGGTCGGGTTATCTCGCCATGACGATTGACCAAGGCTCCGACCGCAGCCGCTATCAGGGCGTCGTCGCCCTCGAAGGCCAGGGGTTTGAGGAGGCCGCGCACCAGTATTTCCGCCAGTCGGAGCAGATCCCGACACAGGTGCGTCTGGCCGTTGCCGAGCAGTTCGAGAACGGCCGCCACACCTATCGCGCCGGCGGCCTGATGATCCAGTTCCTGCCCTCGTCCTCGGAACGGCTGCGGCAGGCGGATATGCATCCCGGCGATATCCCGGAGGGGCATGCCTCCAACGATCTCGCGGCACCCTCGGAAGACGATGCCTGGGTTGAGGCGAAGTCCCTGATCGGCACGATCGAGGATCATGAGCTGATCGATCCCGCCGTATCAAGCGAGCGGCTGCTCTACCGTCTCTTCCACGAGCGCGGCGTGCGTGTGTTCGAGGGGCAGCACGTGCATGAGGAATGCACCTGCTCGCATGAGCGCATCATGAGCATGATGCACCGCTTCTCTCTGCAAGATCGGCGCGACATGGTCGGCGAAAACGGCCGCATCGGCATCACCTGCGAGTTCTGCTCGCGCTTCTACGATCTTGATCCGGCCGAGGTCGAAGCCGAAATCGCCAAGTCGGAAGCGTAAAGCTGCATCTCCGCTGCTGTCTTGTCTCAACCTCTGTCATGGCCGGGCTTGTCCCGGCCATCCACGTCTTAAGAACCGCAGCGCATCAAAGACGTGGATGCCTGCATCGAGTGCGGGCATGACGGCACTTTTCCTGTCACGAACTCGCGCACGCCGCGGCGAGCCGGCGCATGAAGGCTGCTCCCGCTTCGAGCTGGTCCAGCGTGATGTACTCGTCGGGCTGATGGGCCTGATCGATGGAGCCGGGGCCGCAGACCACCGTCGGAATGCCGGCTGCCTGATAATGGCCCGCCTCGGTGCCGAAGGGCACGGTCTGCGTGTGGTTCTTGCCTGCAAGGCGCAGGGCGAGAGTCTCCGCGAAGGATCCCGGCTCCGGTGCAAGGCCCGGCACCGCCACCTCGATCTTCGTCTCGATCCGCCCGAACTCGCCGAAGCGGTTGAGGCGCTTGAGAGCGACCTCCTGCGCGAAGGTTTCCAGGCGGCTCGGGATCTCCTGCGGGTCGAGGCTCGGAAGGCCGCGGAACTCCCAATGAAAGCTGCAGGATTTCGACAGGATATTGCGCGCCGTGCCGCCCGCAACCGTGCCCACATGCACGGTCGTATAGGGCGGATCGAAGCGCCCGCTCGTATCGCCCCGCTCCATCATCTCGTCGGCAATGCGGTTGAGCTCCGCAATCAGTTCGGCTGCCGTCATCACGGCGCTTGCGCCGAGATAGGGCTTCGACGAATGGGCCTCGAAGCCGTGCACAATGGTGTGGAAGGTCACGACGCTTTTGTGCGCGTCCACCACCTCCATCATCGTCGGCTCGCCCACGATGGCAGCCTTCGGCAGCGGCAGATCGTGGCCGAGGCGTCGGATCGTGTCGACGACGCCGAGACAGGTTGTCTCCTCGTCATAGGAGAGCATGATGTGGATCGGAGTCTTGAGGTTCGCGGCCTGAAACTCAGGGATCAGCGCCAGCGCCAATGCATCGAAGGCCTTCATATCCACGGCGCCACGCCCATAGGCGCGTCCGTTCTCGACACGAAGGGTGAAGGGATCCGACGTCCAGGCCTGCCCCGTCACCGGCACCACGTCCGTGTGTCCCGAGAGCACGACCCCGCCGCAATCCTGCGGGCCGATCGTGGCATAGAGGGCTGCCTTGTCGCCGGTCTCGTCCGGTACGCGCACATAAGGCACATTCCAGCTCTTTAAATAGCCTTCCACGAATTCGATCAGGGGGAGGTTCGAATTCGTGCTGACGGTATCGAAAGAGACAAGCTTCGCTAGCATTTCGAGCGGCGTGAGCCGCTGACCATTGAGAGACATCAGGAACCTCAGTGCAGAACGCGCTTCGTGCGCGGAATATCGAGTGAGAAAGCCGGAATTTCGGCGTCGAAAGTTTCCCCGCTGGCGGTTTCCATGAGATAGGTGCCCTGCATGGTGCCGCTCGGTGTCGCCAGGGGGCAGCCGCTCGTGTAGCTGAAGCTCTCGCCGGGCCCGAGCACCGGCTCCTCGCCGACCACGCCCGCGCCGCGCACCTCCTGCACATGACCGTGCTCGTCGGTGATCCGCCAGTGCCGCGCGCGCAGCTGGACCCGGTCCAGGCTCGTGTTGATGATCTCCACCGTATAGGCAAAGAAGTAGCGGCCTTCGTCGGGGGAGGACTCTTCGGGCATGTAGCGGGGCGTTACCGTCACAGAGATGCCGCGGGTCACAGCCTTGTACATGAGGGTGCCTTCAGCCAGTAGAGGAGTTCGACCCGCCCGTGGTAAGGCCGTCCTCACACCTCGTCAATCGAGGCAGGAGAGAACGGGCCATGCTCGACGGATGGATGCGGCGCAGGATCGATCCGCTGCTGGATCGGCTGGGGCAGGGCCTTGCGAGGTGTGGAATCTCAGCCGATGCCGTGACCCTGCTGGGCCTGGGGCTCGGATTGATTGCGGCCCTCATGATCGTGCTGCAGCTCGATGCGGCCGCGCTTGTCCTGTTCGGGCTCAACAGGCTCCTCGACGGGCTCGACGGAGCGGTCGCCCGCTCGACCCGGCGCACGGACCGGGGCGGGTTTCTCGACATCGTCCTCGACTTCGCTATCTACGGTGCCATCCCCCTGGCCTTTGCCCTGCGGGATCCCGATGCCCTCGCTTTGCCGGCGGCAGTGCTTCTGTTCTCCTTCTACGTCAATGGAGCGAGCTTCCTCGCCTACGCGGCCGTGGCTGCCAAGCGAGGCATGAGCAGCCACGTCCGAGGGATCAAGTCGATCTACTTCACGGCGGGCTTCATGGAGGGTACGGAAACGATCCTGTTCTTTGCCGCCATGATCCTGTTTCCACGATATTTCCCGATCCTGGCCTATGCGTTCGCCGGGCTGACCCTCATGAGTGGGGTCGCACGGGTGACGCTGGCTTGGCATGCCTTCCGGGACGAGCCGGAGGAAAGCGATTGAGAATTCCGTAACAAGCCTTAGAGGATACTGTCAGGCTCAACACTTGAAAGAGGGCAGGGCTCTCGGATGACGGACATGGTTGCGTTGAAGGACGGGATCCAATCGGCTGATGCCATCATGCGCCTGGCGCAAGCCGGAGCCATCAAACCGGAGACGCCCTTCGCGTCCGATCAGGTCCAGCCGGCAAGCCTCGATCTCAGGCTCGGCCGCCGGGCCTATCGCGTCCGGGCCAGCTTCCTGCCGGGCCGCAACCATACGGTGCGCGACCGGCTTGACCAGTTGAGCTTCCACGAGATCGATCTGAGCCAGGGGGCCATTCTCGAAACTGGCAGCGTCTATATCGCGGAACTCCAGGAGGAACTGGCCTTGCCGGAGGATCTCTCCGCCGCCGCAAACCCTAAGAGCTCCACCGGCCGCATCGACGTGTTCACCCGGGTCATCACCGACCAGAGCCAGGAATTCGATACGATCGGGGCCGGCTATCGCGGTCGCCTCTATGCCGAGATCTCGCCGCGCACATTCCCGGTGCTGGTCCGGACCGGCACCCGCCTGTCCCAGCTGCGCCTGCGCAAGGGCGAGGTGCGCCTGAGCGATGCCGAGCTCCTGGCTCTTCATCAGCGCGAGCGGGTGGTGACCTCGGCCGAGCCCTCCATTCAGGATGGCGTCGCCGTAAGCGTGGATCTCGCGGGCTTCGGTCCGGACAATCTCGTCGGCTACCGCGCCAAGCGCCATACCGGCCTTGTCGATGTGGACAAGCCGGGCTCCTGCCGCATCGCCGACTTCTGGGAGCCGCTTTATGCGGATTCCTCCCGCACCCTGATCCTGGACCCGGGGCAGTTCTACATTCTCGCCTCCAAGGAGGCTGTCCACGTGCCCCCAGACTTCGCGGCCGAGATGGTGCCCTTCGATCCTCTCGTGGGCGAATTCCGCGTCCACTATGCCGGCTTCTTCGATCCGGGCTTCGGCCATGCCCAGGCAGGAGGGGAGGGGGCCCGGGCGGTGCTCGAGGTGCGCTCCCGCGACGTCCCCTTCATTTTGGAGGATGGGCAGATCGTGGGCCGCTTGGTCTACGAGCGAATGGCTGAGCGGCCCAATGTGCTTTACGGCGCTGGCGCGGGGTCGAACTATCAGGCCCAAGGGCTGAAGCTCTCGAAGCACTTCCGATAATCCCTTGATGCTTCCCCCTTGCAGGATCGCCAAAAGGCCGGATATGAATAAAGGCACGCGGGCGTAGTTCAGAGGTAGAACGTCAGCTTCCCAAGCTGAATGTCGTGGGTTCGATTCCCATCGCCCGCTCCACCTAACTCTTTGGTGGATAAGGATTTGAGCATTCTTCCAATGATCTCGCGATCCCCACATTCCCCATCACGTTCCTCTAGGGCTGTTCAGGCCCTGTTTTTCGCAGTGCGGTGTCCGCTTCGGAGGTGATAGGAGCCGGTCTTGGTATCATCGATAGGCCGCAGGCTTGTAGATGGAGCGGGTCTTTCCATCTAGAAGCAACGTCTGCAAAGGGCAGAAAAGCAGACACTGGCAAGGCTCTGCTCTACTACCGCTATTGATCCGAAGGAAACCTTCGATCCGGCAGATGGGGCTGGTGCCGTTGCTATGCCGGCAGGACGATCACCTTCGTCTTGACCGGTGTTCGTGAGTACAGGTGCATCATGTCCTGAGTGAGCAGGCCGACACAGCCGCTCGTGATGCCGTTGCCGATCGATTCCGCGTCTAGGCTGGCGTAGATCGTGTAGAGCGTGTAGGCGCCGTTCTGATAGAGATGAAGCGTGCGGGCGCCGAGCGGGTTGTCGAGGCCGCCCGGCATGCCGCGGGCCCATTTAGCCGCTTCGGGCTGGCGCTTGATCATCGCCGCAGGCGGGGTCCAGGTCGCCCATTCGCTCTTGCGCCCGACATAGGCGTCACCGCTCCACCGGAACCCGTCGCGGCCGACATTGGCCCCGTAGCGGGTGGCGTTTCCGTCCTCCTCGATGCGGTAGACGTAGTAATTGCCGGGGTCGACGATGATCGTGCCGGGCGACTCTTTGGTGTCGTAGCGAACGGTCCGGCGGTAATATTTCGGATCGACCTTGCTGACATCGATGGCCGGGATCGGGAATTTCTCATCGGGCACCGGCCCGTAGACCTTTGCCGCCTCGGCGAGGCTCATGCCGTCGGATGTGGCGCAACCGGCCAGCCCCAGCGCGCCGACGCCGACCAGAAACGACCGGCGGTTGAGAAGCCCCGCCCGACGCCCGAGCGAAGCCACCTCGTCTCTCTCGCCGGCATCGGCATTCCCACTGTCCATAATCATGATTTGGCCATTTCCCATGTCCTATTGCCCGACGAGACAATACTCCGGCAACCACCCGCTGAACGTTTTGTTGAGCTTCAGATTGCCGTCACACGGCTCGATTGGCAAGCCCGGGTCTTCGCTGCGCGGGACTTGCCATGCAGCAAAGGCGGCTGGTACGGCCTTGCCAGAAGCAGCGCTCAGCTTCGCCTGGAGCCGAGCCTTCGGCTGCTGAGCGCGATCACTCGGCATAGGATCTCTGGTCAGCCTAAGACGGAGTAGCAACCGCCATCATGCCGAGCCACGAATTTCGCGCACCGGCGTCTCACTGAGCGCCGGCTTAATGCTTACGAGCTTGCACCAAGTAGACGGGTACCGTTGTCTCTCCGAGAGCCTTGCAGGCTTCCAAGCGATGCAAACCCTCAACCAGCACAAAACGATTGCCATCAGGCCGCACAAGAATAGGCGCCTCTTGCCCTTTTGCCAGGATGCTTTCGGCAAGGACATCAACCTTTTGCCGATCAAGGGTTTGACGCCGCTGAACAGGCACATAGACATCTTGGATTGCAACGATCTGCTTTTTCATCATCTCTGCTGCTCCTGGCCCGAGATCGGGTCTATGGATGCTATGCTTTGGCTATGCTCAAGGCAGGAAAAGTCATCGGAACAAGCGATCCAGCATGAAAGTTGCGCGTCGGACTAAAATAGGGACGAAGCACACGTGGCATTGGATCCTTAGCTTTGCGCCTGCGGGGCAGGTGAGCTTCGTTGCTTGGCTGCAATCCAGATAGTATGTCTTGCCCCGCCACGTGTTCCATTGGCGCGCACACCTACCTCATCCACGCCAAACCCCACCTGGCGCAGACGTCCGGTGAAGGCTCTGTTCGGTGCCGATGACCACACGGCCAGAACGCCACCGGGTGTCAGCGCCGTGCGGGCCGAGCTTAGTCCTGGCAAGTCGTAGAGGCGGTCGTTATCCTTGCGTGTCAAACCCTCGGGTCCGTTGTCGACGTCGAGCAGAATAGCGTCGTAAGCAGACCGGCTCGATCTTATCAGACGCCCAACATCTCCTTCGAAGATGCGGACGCGCGGATCCGTAAGACTATCGCCGAAGACTTCGGCCATAGGACCTCGGGCCCATGCCACAACAGCAGGTAGGAGCTCAGCTACGGTAACCTGAGCCTCAGAGCCGAGTTCAGTAAGCGCAGCGCGAAGCGTAAAGCCCATTCCCAACCCACCGATCAGGATCTGCGGCCGCTCGCGGTCCCGAAGTCTCAGGCAGGACAGTTTAGCGAGAGCCTCCTCGGAGCCGCTAAGGCGGCTATTCATCAGTTCGTTGTTGCCCAACATGATGGAGAACTCGGCACCGCGCTTCTTGAGACGCAATTCGCCCCCGTCACCAGGAATTTGTGCTGTGTCGAGTAAGACCCAGGGGATCATGAATAGCTCTTCGGACGGTATTGCTCATTTTGCGTAGGATCACGCACAGTAGAATACACCTGTCAGGAAGGGCGGATCAATTGCCGCACAGCTCATGCAAGATTTTAGCTAACGCGTTAGTCTCTTTCATGATCGCGTTCAAATATTGGGTCGAGCAGAGCCGTTGGCAGGTGGTTGCGCGAGGACCCTATCGTTTGCCACCGAACGGTTTCGCCGGCGTCCCGCCTTTGCCCTGGTTCGCGAAGGGTGAGGTCGGGATCGCCTCCTTGGGCTTTTCCTTCTTCGGCTTCTTGGCCTCGCGATTGCCCCGTTGTTCGCCTCTGGCCATGGTTGGTCTCCGTTGTCCGTAAGTTCGTAGTTGAGATCATCTCAGTCGTGGGGCGACTTGTCGAGCAGATGGTCAAAGTCGGCCAGCGCACGGTCGATCAGCTTGCGGCGACGTAGATCGCTTGCATCCAAGCTCTGCGCGAAGAGGCCAAGCAGGTAGCGTGCCTTCTCAACCGCCTCGTGCCAATCGGTGGCAGGCGCGGCTGCCAGCAGGTCTTCGAGTTCCGCCTGTCTCCTGCGCAGCGCTTCTTGGTCGGCTTCGACCTCGGACCGTAGACGCCGAAGGTCGGTTGCCTTCTGGGCTGCCATGCCGCGATGAGTATCGAGATTGGTCGGTTGATCAGCCATAGTCTGTTCCTCCGTGTCCGTTATCTGCGCATCCCCAGGTGGACCGACCTCCTAAGCGCGTTCGCTCAGCAGGCGAGCCAGTATCTTGGCCAAGCGCTCATTCTGTCCAACAGACTCGGGCGTCACGTGGTGCCATTCATGCGCTCGAAGCGCCCAACCCACATCCGAGAGGCTGCCGAGCGGCTCGTGCGGCCAAGCAGGTTCGCCCGTGGGCGTCAGGACCATAAACTGCCGTGATGCCTTCATGCCCACGCGGGCGACGTACAGGATCTCGTCGCCCCGACGAAGCAGCGTGACCGGTTCGTAAATCTGGGAACCGTGGAAGAACGCTTCGGCGCTGGTCAAATGAGTGACGCCTGAGCCGCGATCTCGCTTTCGCGTACGGCACGCTCGCCGAAGCCGGACGACTTGATGCGGTACGAGACTTCACCAGTCTGATCTGCCGGCATGAGCCGGGTCACCTCGTAAATGCCGCTTGCACTTGCACGCTTATCCGAAATACGCGGGTGGGTGATGCGAACCAACTGATTAACCTGGTACTTATGGGACATTCGTTCCTCCTGGAACTCGATAGCTATTGGGCAGGGTAGGGCGATAACCGCTACCTGGTGTCTTTCGGAACAAACGAAAAAGCCGCCCCACGTGGGAGCGGCTTCAAGCCTTAGCGGCACAGGTCCGTATCCTGCGCCCATCATCAGAGATTATGCCGTCTCGATGTTGTTGACGGCGATCTTGCCGGAGCGACGGTCTTCAGCCGTGTCGAAGGCGACCTTCTGGCCTTCAACGAGGCCACGCATGCCGGCACGCTCAAGAGCGGTGGCATGGACGAACACGTCCTTGCTGCCATCGTTCGGCTGGATGAAGCCGAAGCCCTTCATGTCATTGTAGAACTTTACTGTGCCCATAACCATTGGGGTAACCTTTCGCGATTGTTGCAGATGCACGTGAGCGAAGTCACGCAAAAGCGTGGCCTCAACTCGGTTCGTCGATGTAATGGTAAGAAAGTCCGAACGTGCGCCTGGAAAAACCAAAAGCGAAACGACCCGATTGTCCGGCCAAAATCCGATAAGACTATGTAGGTCTTTTCTTTGCTAATAGCAAGGGCCTACCGTAATCTCATTTAATCTAGACATAAATTTGCAGCGTTTGATGCAATCCAGCGACGAAGCTGTGCTTGGCTGGGGCCGCGGTTGCTAAGTATTGCCGAGATCATCCCATGTGCCTTCACATGCCGCCATCCCCGCCTCACCCCAGATGATTGACAGTTTTACTTTGCGAAATCAGAGGCATCTCAACTTGGGCGCCATGCCCACCTGTGAACCGGCAAGGTCTCTTGATGGCACGAGGCGGAAGTACGCCGATGTTCTGCAATGACCCAATGAGCGGACCAACCTATGGCCCCACATATAGGCCATTGTTGACGCAAACCTGTCTCTCATGAGGTAGAGCTACCAAACAGAAAGCTCCGAGGGAAGCTGCGGAGTACCCTGGCGCTCCTTTGTCGGGGAGCAATCCATTCGGCGGCTTGCTTGGAGAGTAAAGGGGTCTATAAAACACAAGCTTTGTTCGCCCGTTTCGACTAAGCCAGCGCGGTGGCTTTCTGGTTGATGCGGTGCGGCCCGACACTCTTTAAGATAAATCTCAAGGGATCCCGATGGCATTGGTCAAGACGTCCGCACTGCCGGACAGGGGTGGCTCACGACCGTCAAGCGATGAGGAAACTCCCCAGGGAGTTCAGCCTCCCGCACGAGGAGCGCCGTCCCAGCGCCGAACCCTTGAGCGCGTTAGAGCCCGGCAGCAGAAGGCCGCAGAGCGTATAGGCGCCGCCACGGAGGAACTGGCGAGCGGGGTAGCGGAGGCATCATCGGCAGCCGAGGAGTTGCGGCGCGCCATGGAGCAGATCGCCAGCGGAGCCGAAGAGGCGGCTGGTGCCTCCCAGCAGTCGCTCTCGGCGATCATGAGTTTAGGCACCTCGTTCTCCGAATCCCGGACGCATGCCGAGGCTGCACGGGCCAAAACTACCAGCCTCCAGACCCTGCTGATCGAGACCGGAGCCCAGATCGACGCCTCCGTCATTGCCGTCGGAGCCAACGCGGCACGTCAGAGAGCCATGGTCGACATTGTCTCGCTCCTCGAGAAGCAGGCGACCGAGATTGGCGAGATCACCCGCGTGGTCGGCGATGTTTCCGACCAGACCAACCTTCTGGCGCTGAATGCCGCCATCGAGGCGGCCAGGGCCGGGGAGAACGGACGGGGCTTTGCTGTCGTGGCCGACGAAGTGCGGGCTCTCGCCGGCACCTCGGAGAGAAGTGCGCAGGACATCCAGATCCTGGCGGAAGGGATCGTCCGCGAGGTGCGGTCCGTCGCGGAGAGGATCCGGACGGCAGCGGAAACCGCAACCGGCGAGGCCCAGATCGGCCGCGCCGTGGTCGCGGCGCTGGACAAGATCCGAACCGAGGTTGCGCTCCTTGCCGAGGGCAGCCAATCCATCCTCGTTGCTGCCGTCGAGGCTGAGGCCGCCATCCGCGAGGCCCATCGTGGGGCCGAGCAGGTCGCCAGTGCCGCCGAGGAGCAGGCAGCCGCAGCAGCCGAAGCTCAGCGGGCCGTGCAGCAGCAGAGCGTGGCGCTGGACCAGAGCCAGCAGACCGCACAGGCGCTTGCCTCTCTGGCGGACAATCTCCAGGCAAATACGGCGGGATCGTCCAGCGCCGAACAGGTCGGATCGGCCGCCGAGGAACTGTCGGCGGCCATTCAGGAGATCTCGGGCGCAGCCGGCGAGATCATGACGGCTGTCGATCAGATCAGCCGGGGGGCGCAGATGCAGGCTGCAGCCACGCACCAGGCCAACGTGGCCATGCAACAGATCGATCGCGCAACGGCTGCCTCGCGGGGCGTCGCCAGCGCAGCCGTCGAGCGCATCGGCACCCTGGCAGTCGATCTCCAGGACAACCGCACCGCAACCATGCGACTGGCCTCAGGGGTTGAGGAGGGGTTGCGGGAGACCCGAGCGGTCATCGGATTGATGGGTGGCCTGGACGAGTCCAGCAGACGAATCGAGAAGATCGTCGATGGCATTGCTCTCGTGGCAGTGCAGACCAACATGCTTGCTGTGAGCGGCTCGATCGAGGCCGCACGAGCCGGAGAAGCAGGGCGTGGCTTTGCGATCGTGTCCGGGGATATCCGAAACCTGGCTCGCGATGCCTCCGAGAACGCCGACCGCATCAAGGACGTCGTACGCCAGATTCGCGACCAGATCACCATTGTCCGGCGTGATCTGGAGCAGAGCGCCGCCATCGCCGAGGCGGAAGTGACCAAGAATACTCTGGTGGCCGAGAGGCTGGGAGCCGTGGAGGCCGACGTCAACGCACTCCGTGACGGCAGCGCTGCCATCCTGTCAGGCTCTGAGAAGATCTTGACGGCTGTGCGCGAGATTAGGCTCGGTGCAGAGCAGGTCGCGGCTGTCGCGGAGGAGGCCGGAAGTGCTGCCGCGCAGGCCGCAGCCGCGGCACGTCAGCAGGCACGCGGAGCCGAGGACTTGGCGGCTGCCATCGAGGAGATCGCCTCCCTGGCTGATGAACTCCAGATGGTGGAGTCATAAGACCATGACCGGGGCGGCCCCTTCGGCTGTCGAACAGTCGTTTCTGACGGTGCATGTGGGAGACGAGCGCTTCGCCCTACCTGCTTCCGATGTCGCCGAGGTAATCCGACCTCCGGCCATGATCCGCGTCCCGCTCGGGCCTCCAAGCCTGCTCGGGGTGGCTAACCTGCGAGGGGCAGTGATGCCGGTGGTGTCGCTGCATAGCCTTCTCGGGCGCGAGGGCAGCCTCTCCTCGCATGCGCGTATCGTGGTGGTCGATCGCGGCGCTCCTGTTGGGCTTTTGGTCGACAGGGTCGCATCGCTGGGAGCATCGACGGATGATGCTGACGGCGGAAGGGCACCAGCGCAGCGGATTGATCTGGATATGCTGCTGGCCAAGGACTTCGGCGGCCTCACTCGCCGGGTGCAGCACAAACAATTTCTTGCACCTCAAGCGCTTCGTGAAGAAGCCGCTGCGGACCGGGACGAAATTGCCCTCGTGTGCTTTGCCGTGGCAGGCCAGGATTTCGCGCTGCCCCTCGCGTCCGTCCATGAAGTGGTGGCTTTCCCGGAAGAGGTCGCGGCGGTTCCGCAGACGGATGCAGTCATGCTCGGCGTCATGACTCTTCGCCGACGACTTCTGCCGTTGGTTTCACTTCACGGGCTCCTTGGCCTTCCGGCAGGCGTACACAAGAACGACAGATCCCGGATCGTGGTGGCCCGGATCGGGCTGGGGGTGGTGGGTCTTGCCATTGATGGCATGAGGGAGATTCTTCGCATCCCATCCCATATGATTGATCCAGTCCCGACGATTCTGACCAGGGGAGACGCGGAGGCCCAGATCCAGGGCATCTGTCGGCTCGAGGGAGGACAGCGGCTGGTCTCGATCCTATCGGCGGAGCATCTGTTCCGCGATCAGACACTGGTCGAGCAGATCTCGCCTCAAACGGAGGAGAACCACGACATGGACGCAGCCGACGGGCTTTCAACTGCCGGCGAGCAGTTCATCGTTTTTCAGCTCGGCGGCGAGGAATATGGTCTGCCCATCACGGCAGTCGACGAGGTGGTGCGCGTACCGGATGCACTGACGCGGCTGCCCAAGGCTCCGGCCTTCATCGATGGCGTCATGAACTTGCGGGGCCGTGTCGTTCCGGTCATCGATCAGCGCCGCCGGTTCAAGTTCGAAGGACAGGGAGAGAAGCGGCGGGAACGCATCATCGTCGTCAGAATTGACCACATGCACGCGGGCTTTGTCGTCGACGGCGTGTCTGAGGTGCTCAAGATTCACCAGAGCCAGCTTCGCCCGACGCCTGATCTGGCTGCCGACGGCAGTCAGGTCATTGATCGTATTGCCAATATAGAGGTTGAGGGGAGAATGATCCTCCTGCTCAATCCTCGCGAACTGCTGGACAGGGCAGAGAAGGATCTGCTCGCTGCGATGGGCGACAGTGATGTGGAGCGACCCGCTTCGTGATCCGGCTGCTCATCGTCGATGACTCTCCCCTGATGCGACGTCTTCTCGGCGGCGTCTTCACGGCCGAGGGAGATTTCGAGATCGCCTTCGCCCGCAATGGCATCGAGGCACTAGAGCAGCTGAGTACTTTCAAACCGAACGTGATCACGCTTGATGTGAACATGCCCGAGATGGATGGCCTTGCCTGCCTCGACCGCATCATGCTGGAGAGGCCCTGCCCAGTGGTGATGGTCTCATCCCACACGGAAGCAGGTGCGAGCGTCACATTGGAAGCTTTTGGGCTTGGGGCCGTCGACTTCATCACAAAGCCTGATCGAGCGGTCTCCCTCGAGATGGAAAGCCTCGCCCCCCAACTCGTCGAGAAGGTCCGGGCAGCATCGAAGGCCCGTCTGCCGAGCAGCTTGAGACTGGCCGAACGCGTGCGACTTCGCAGCGGTCTGGCACGCCAGGCACCGGTTGCCGCGCCGCGAAGGCGCGCGCCTTCCATACCAATGAAGCGACCGATCAAGGCTGCGCCCGCGCTTGGAATTGTGTTGATTGGCACATCCACCGGAGGCCCACCGGCATTGGATGCTCTGCTGTCCCGGCTGCCCGCAGATTTTCCTTGGCCAATCGTGGTGGCTCAGCACATGCCGGGCTCGTTCACGGGCCCTTTGGCGCGACGGCTCGACAAGCTGTGCGCCCTTGCGGTGATGGAAGTGACCCATCCGATGCCGCTCGCGCCAGGCAATGTCTATATCGGCAAGGGGGACGCAGATGTCATCATCAGCGTTCGGCCGGATGGTCCTGTGGTAATGGCGGCCCCCTCGCTGCCGGAGCATCGCTGGCATCCGAGCGTGGATCGGTTGGTCGACAGCGCCATGCAGCACTTTGCGCCTGCAAGCCTGATCGGCGTGCTGATGACCGGGATGGGCAGCGACGGAGCCGAGACCATGGCAAGGCTCCACGAGAACGGCGGCTGCACCATCGCGGAGGCAGAAGAGAGTGCGGTCGTCTGGGGCATGCCTGGCGAACTGGTTCGCCGTGGCGGCGCGGAGGTCGTCGCTCCCCTGGAGCAGATCGTCGACTGGATCCTGGATATGGTGGGGCGCTCATGAGCAAGCCTCCCGGCGCGATGATGGACAAAGCTGCCAGCACCAGAAAGGCGCGCGCGCTCTCTGCCGATGAACTCCGCCATCTCTGCACGTTTCTCTATCGCCAGACCGGAATGATCTTCGGAGAAAGCAAGCGCTACTACATTGAAAGACGCGTCGCCGACCGCATGGCGGCGACCGGGATGCGACCATTTCCGGCTTATTACGCCCATCTCGAATCCGACAAGAGCGAAGTCGAGCACCTGATCAACATCTTCACAGTCAACGAAACCTATTTCTACCGCGAAGAGCACCAGCTGCGTTGTCTGAGCCGCTCGCTCCTGCCGGGTATCGTGCAGAACAGGAAGCCGGGCGATCTCGTACGGATCTGGTCTGTACCCTGCTCGACTGGGGAGGAGCCCTATTCGATCGCCATCTGGCTCCTCGAGAACTGGCCCCTGGTCGATGCCTACCATATCGAGATCGTCGGCTCCGACATCGATACGCGGGTGCTGCTGGAGGGGCAAGCTGGACATTATGGGGAGCGCGCCCTTTCGCGCCTGCCTCCGGACGTGGTTGAGCGCTATTTTGGATCAGCTCGAGATGGGCAGCGTCAGTTGATCCAGGATTTGCGGGAATCGGTGAAGTTCACGTCAGCCAATCTCATCGACACGGCGTCCGTTGCGACGCAGGGAGGGTTCGACGTCATCTTCTGCCGCAACGTCCTGATCTATTTCGACGATGCCTCCCGCCTCCAGGCGGTCAACAATCTCTACGACTCCCTGCATCCGGGCGGCTACATCTGTCTCGGCCATACCGAGTCGATGACCCGGATCTCGAAACGGTTCGACCTTCGCCGCTTCGAGGATGCAATCGTCTACCAGCGGCCGGGGAGTGACCGCGATGGATGATCTGCTCCAGCACTTCATCGTCGAGGCCCGCGAGCTGATACAGCAGGCCACGGATGACCTTCTGGCTCTCGAGCGCGATCCCGCCCAGGCTGTGCACCTAGGCAGCGCTTTTCGGGCCGTTCACACGCTCAAGGGGTCGGTCGGCCTGTTTGACTTTGCTCCGATGGGGCTTGCTCTGCACGCCGCTGAGGATCTGCTGGGAATCCTCAGGGCAGGCGAGGGGCGCATTGACGGCGGCGTGATCGACAGCCTCCTCGAATGCATCGGCCAAATGGAGCATTGGGTCGGAACGATCGAGCAGACAGGCCAGCTGCCGTTGGACGCTGCCGAGGAGGGCTATCGCCTGGCGCGCGTTCTGCGGTCCCAGCTTGACGATGGTCCCGCCAGTGCAGCGCCCGCAATTCCCGAGGCGGATCTGGGTTGGGTCAGGGAAATGATGGCCAGGAGCCACGTTCCGGCGCCCTTGAGGGCGCAGAACAAACCTCTTGTGGCGGTTCGGTACACGCCGCGCGCCGATTGCTTTTTTGCCGGCGACGATCCGATTGCGCTCCTGCGCTCGGTGCCGGAGCTCATGGCTGTCCGCTTGTCGAACCGGGATCCGTGGCCCCCCGCGGCGGAGATCGACCCCTTCGCCTGCAATATCAGGATCGAGGCGCTGTCCGGGGCCGGGCTCGATGCGGTGAAGGCCGCTTTCCGCTTCGTTCCGGATCAGGTGACGATCCTTGAGATCATCCAGAGCTCAGGGGATCATGTTGACGCGGCAAAAACCGGCCCTCAAGCCACAGGACAGGCGGCAGGCGCGGCCGGAGGAGGCAGCGCGCGGATGCTTCGCGTCGATGCGGCGCGGATCGACCGTCTGGCAGACCTCGTTGGCGAGATGGTCGTTGCCAAGAACGCCCTGTCGCATCTGGCGAGCCAGGCTGGAGACGGTCTGGACAGGAAGGATCTTGCCCACGGTCTGCTTGCGAGCCAAGCTGTCATCGACCGTCTCGTGGCCGAGATGCACAGGGCCGTCATGGATGTCCGCATGATGCCCATGCGGGACATCTTCCGGCGCTTTCCCCGCGCCGTACGCGATATTGCTGGTCAGCTGGGCAAAGCTATCGATTTTTCCATGGAAGGGGAGGACGTAGAAGCCGACAAGGCGGTCGTGGAGGGCCTGTTCGAGCCCCTGCTCCATGTTCTCCGCAATGCGGTCGGTCATGGCGCCGAACCTGAACATCTGCGTCTGGAAGCAGGAAAACCGGCGAGAACCAGGATTGTGCTCCGGGCCCGTCGCAATGGCGACCGCGTCATGGTGGAGGTCGAGGATGACGGTCGTGGCATCGATCCGGCTGCGATCCGGCGGGCGGCCCGCGAGCGGGGAGTCGCCTCGGCAGATGACATCGAGCGCATGAGCGATGCCGAGGTGGTCGAGCTGATCTTTGCGCCGGGCTTCTCAACGGCATCGGAGGTGACGGACCTGTCGGGCCGTGGGGTCGGCATGGATGCCGTGCGCTCCGCTGTCGAGCGCCTAGGTGGTCAAGCCAGCGTTCGAAGCTCTCGAGGCAGGGGTGCGACGGTTCACCTGTCCCTGCCATTGACGGTCGTCATGACGAGGATCATGGCGGTCAGAGTCAGCGGCGAACTCTATGGCATTCCTCTGGATGGAGTCGTGGAGACGGCTTTCGTGCCGGCCTCCCGCATCCTTCCCGTCCGGGGTGCCGAAGCTTTCGTTCTGCGTGATCGGACGCTACCTTTGGTCAGGCTTGCCGACCTGCTGGACCTTCCGCGTCCGGCAGAGCCGCATTCAGGCATGAAGGTGGTGGTAATGGCGGTAGGCGACGAGCTCGTTGGGATTGCAGTGGACGGATTTGCCGAGAGAATGGACGTTCTGATGCGGCCCATGACTGGGATCTTGGCTGGCGCCCCCGGTCTTATGGGTACGACCCTGCTCGGCGATGGCAGCGTTCTCATGATTCTCGATGTCCCGGAGCTGATCGGATGAGCGCGCGACTTGACGGCAATATCATCGTTCTGGAAGGGGCTTGTCGCGTCGAAGACGCGGAGCCCTTGCTCGGCTGGCTTCAGGCAGACAGAAGCCTAATCGTCGACCTGACCGATGCTGAACATCTTCACACGGCTGTTCTTCAGCTCCTAATGGCCATGAGACCGGCCCTCAAGGGGCCTGCCAGGGATGACTTCATCCGAGAGTGGCTTACCCCGGCTCTGTTGGAGGCAGACCCGCTCGGCATGGCACCCCATGAAGGCTGAGCAGTTGTTATTCTCCCGGCATACACTAAAAGAAGCCAATAGCCTTCCTCCATGCAGATCCGGTCGTCCCGGGCAGAATTTTCCCTAGCGGAGTACTTGAGTGGCGATAACTGTCCTGATCGTCGATGACAGCAAGCTGGCCCGCATCGTCGCGGGCAAGACCCTGGCCGCCTTGCAGCCCGATTGGGAGAAGATCGAGGCTGGCAATGCTCAGGAGGCCCTGACTATTCTGGGCGAGCGGAAGATCGACCTATCCATGATCGACTTCAACATGCCGGAGAAAGACGGGCTCGAACTGGCGGCCGAGATCCGCTCCACCTACCCGACGATGCCGATTGCGGTAATCACAGCCAACATCCAGGACGAGGTGATTGCCCGGGCCCGGGAGGTGAATGCCACCTTCGTCAGCAAGCCTCTGACGGAGGAGGGCCTGAGAGGGTTTATCTCCGGGGCGGCCTTGCGCCTGCGGGCAGGCGACGCGTAACGATTATGGCCCAGGATATTGCCCTAACGGACCTTGAACGCGATGCTCTGACCGAAGTTGTGAATATCGGCGTTAGCCGGGCAGCTTCAAGCTTGCGTAAGATGATCGGGGAGGAGGTTATCCTCTCTGTGCCGGCCATTGAAATCATGGCACCGCAGGATGCCGCCCGACTGATCGGGGAACGCGAGACGGATGAGCTCGTCGCCATCCAGCAGCAATTCGAGGGTGCGTTCTCAGGTCGCGCTTTGCTGATCTTTCCTAAAGCGACCAGCCTCGACCTCGTTCGGGCTATCATGGGTGGAGATGTGCCGCCCGATGAGATTGCCGAAATGGAGCAAGAGGCTCTGGCCGAGACCGGCAACGTGATCCTGAACGGCTGTCTTGCTACCATGGCAAATATGCTGAAGCGCTCCCTCGACATCTCATTACCGGAAGTGGTCCGAGGAGATGGAGCTCGATTGTTCATCCTTGAAAAGGGTCGCTCGACTGACGGATTGGTGCTCTTCCTGTACATCAACTTTTCAGTGCGCAACAAGGATATCCGAGGCTACATCGCCATGCTTATGGATCTGCCGTCGCTGACAGCCCTGAAGGCGCTCATCGCCGGCTTCATCGATCGCGTGATCGGCGACGAGGCTTAGGCCATGTCATGTGAGAAGAACAACTCAACCGAATTCTGGCAGGTATGACGGCTCGGATCCTCCCATATGCCACGGTCGAACAGACCGTCGAAGCGGCAGCTCAAGAGCTCCGGCAATTGGCAGGACCGATCTTTTCGGCGCTGGAGCGCTCAGGCTTGTCCATGGTCGCAACGAATCCGCGGCTGCCCGACAATCCTATCGTCTTCGTCAACGAGGCTTTCAGCCGAACGACAGGCTATTCCGCCGAAGAGGCGGTCGGTCGCAACTGTCGTTTTCTTCAGCCGGTTGACCGCGATGAAGAGGCCGTCTCACAGATCCGTGAAGCGGTCAGAGATGCACGCGCCATCTCGGTTGAACTCCTGAATCAGCACAAGGATGGCGATCGTTTCTGGAATCATCTTTTCATCACCCCTGTGAGTGATGAGAACGGCAATCTGCTCTTCTTCCTCTCGACCCAGGTTGATGTCACACGGATGCATCTGGCGGATGAGATGAAGTCTGCCCTCCAGGCAAGCCAGGAGGAGCTTGATGAAACCAACGAACGCCTGCGCCAAACTCTCACCGTCGCCGGAACCGGCGGAGCCTGGGACTGGGACATTCCTCACGGGCGCTTTACTGCTGACACCCGTTTTGCGGCGCTCCATGGCTTCGATTCAGCCGAAGCCGTGAAAGGCCTGCCGGCTGATGCTTTCTTCAAGGCCATTCACCCTGAAGATCGCATGCGAGTTCGCCTTGCCGTTGCGGGCATTCTCAATGGGGCTGAAATCTTCTCCAAGGAATATCGCCTGCTTGCCTCCGACGGATCCATCCGTTGGGTTCATGCGCGGGGACGCAGCCACTTCGGCCCTGACGATCGGCCATTGCGATTTACCGGCGTCGTCCTCGACATTACCGAGCAGAAGCATGTCGAGGAGCGTCTGCGTATCGCGCAGAGTGCTGGCGGAGTCGGAACGTTCGAGTACGTGCACGGTTTTGCGACGGTCAGCGTCTCGGAAGAGTTCTGCCGGCTTCTTGGATTGCATCCCACCGACGTTCTGCCGGTCCGCACGATCAATGCACTCGTCGTGCCAGGGGATCCCTTCATCATCGGACAGGACGCAGGCCCTGGTGTCCCGACCTATGCGGAGTGTCGAATCCAGCATGCAGGTAGCAAGGATCTTCGCTGGCTTGCTCGCAGAGGCGAATATGTACGCGACATGGAAACAGCCGGTCTGCGCTTCATCGGCGTGATCTACGACATCACCGCTGCCAAGCAATCTGAAGAGAGACTGCAAGAACTCAATGAAAGGTTGGAGAATCGCGTTGAAGAGACGACCCGTGAGCGTGACCGGCTCTGGAGCCTTTCAAGCGATCTCTTCAGCGTGTGCGACGCCGATGGAACCCTCAAGGCCATCAATCCCGCATGGTCCGATCTGCTGGATTATCGGGAGGATGAAGTCGTCGGCACCCGCTTCGAGGACTGGGTTCATCCCGAGGATCGAGCCTTGAGCCATTATCGGCTTCAGGAGCTGAGGCAGGGAGAGTCGCTCAAGGATTTCGACGTTCGCATTCAAGCAAGAGATGGAATTTATCACTGGATCAGCTGGACCTTCGCGCCTGCCGGTGATGTGTTCTACAGCGTCGGACGTGATGTCACGCAGCGCAAGCAATTGGAGGAACAACTCCGACAGAGTCAGAAGATGGAGGCCGTCGGTCAGCTCACCGGAGGCATCGCACACGACTTCAACAATCTCCTGACCGGGATCGTCGGTTCCCTCGATCTCCTGCAAACGCGCATGAAGCAGGGACGGCTGGAAAACATCGGGCGCTATATCACGGCAGCGACAACATCGGCTAACCGCGCAGCCGCCCTGACCCATCGTCTTCTTGCCTTCGCGCGACGACAGCCTCTCGACCCGAAGCTGGTCGACGTCAACCGGCTCGTCATATCCATGGAGGATCTCCTTCGGCGAACCACCTCCGAAGCGATCGAGCTCCAGATTGCACCGTCCGGAGATCTGCCGTTGACCCTGTGTGATCCCAACCAGTTGGAAAGCGCTATCCTCAATCTTGCGATCAATGCCCGGGATGCCATGCCGGAGGGCGGCAAGCTCATCATTGAAACCGGAGTGTCACAGCTGGACAGCCTCCATAGAACTGCGCAGCAGGACATGACACCAGGCCGATACGTGACGATCTGTGTCTCCGACACGGGAACGGGCATGCCTGCCGATGTCTTGGCTCAGGTCTTCGATCCATTCTTCACGACCAAGCCGATCGGGGAGGGAACCGGCCTGGGTCTTTCCATGGTCTATGGCTTCGCCAAGCAATCGGAGGGCCATGTCCGGATTGACAGCGAGGTGGGTCAAGGTACCACGGTGAGGATCTATCTTCCGTCCCATGAAGGTGAGCTCTCCGATGCTGTCATCGCACCAAGCCTGAGCCAGTCACACCGAGCGGAAGCAGGCGAGACCGTCCTGGTGGTGGAAGATGAGCCAGTGGTACGGTCGCTGATCCTGGAGGTTTTAGCCGATCTCGGTTATCAGGCTCTTGAGGCAGTGGACGGCCCGTCCGGTCTCAAGGTCTTGGAGTCGAAGCAGCGGGTCGATCTTCTGGTGACCGACGTCGGCCTGCCGGGTTTGAATGGCCGCCAATTGGCTGACCATGCCCGCCTGGTAAGACCCAACCTCAAAGTTCTCTTCATTACCGGTTATGCGGAGCAGGCCGCCATGGCGTCAGGATTCCTGGCAGACGGCATGGAGATGATCACAAAGCCCTTTGCCATCGAGGACCTGGCAGTCAGGATTCGCGAGATCATCGAGCGGGGTTAAACGGGCGGAGCCCTTCCGGCAGTCTAGGAGGCGCCACTCCAGCATCGCGGCTGTAGCGAGGGATGGTGTCCCACTTTGCCGCGGGACTCGGCCTAAGCCTTTCGCACGTAAAGAATCGGCATCACACCCTCTTCAGGAGCCATAGCTCGAGGATGGGCCTTAACGAACCATTAACCATGTTCAAACATGCTCTCAGCGCAACACAAACAGGCTCGCGGCAGGTGCCGCAGGGCGCGCGTGCAACAGGGAGTCCAATGAGTACAGAGGGAAATCCGGATCAGAATGTCACGCGTCCGCGGCTCGACCCCGACGCACGGGAGTATATCGGAGCCCATCTCCAAGCCATCTTCGCAGAGATCGAGGGACAGCCGATCCCCGACGAACAGGTTGATCTGCTACTCGCGTTGCGACGGGTCGAGCGTGAGCTGGGACGCAAGGACACCTGATCAGAACACCTGTGCTGCTCCATCGTTGTCGAGGCTCGACACCCAACTTTGGGAGCGGTCGGTGCTATGTCGTGTGACATCACAGATCTGATTCGCATGCCAGGATCACGGTCATTGATCTGGATAGGCTTTAATTCTTGGACCCTACTCACGGACAGAACTGGAAACCATTTCTCTGGTGTGAGCGTTAGATCACCCTAGATCTTTGCGGATCCGAAATCTCGCCGAGCCACGCAATGCCAGAGAACCGCAAGTTCCGATCTCCGATGGCCGTGCGGGAAGGAACCGGGTTTGTCCGCGTCCGCGGGGCCCGCGAGCACAATCTCAAGAGCATCGATCTCGACATTCCTCGCGACGCCCTCGTTGTTTTCACGGGCGTGTCCGGCTCCGGAAAGTCGTCGCTGGCCTTCGGAACCCTTTATGCCGAGGCGCAACGGCGATATCTCGAGTCGGTGTCGCCTTACGCCAGGCGCCTGTTCCACCAGATGCCCGTCCCGGATGTGGACGACATCGACGGTTTGCCGCCCGCCGTCGCGCTTCAGCAGCAGCGCGGTTCACCGACCACGCGCTCCTCGGTCGGCAGCGTCACGACCTTGTCCAACCTCTTGCGCATGCTTTATTCCCGCGCCGGCGACTATCCGCGCGGCCAGGCGATCCTCTATGCCGAGTCGTTCTCGCCCAATACCCCGGAGGGGGCCTGTCCCCGGTGCCATGGTCTCGGCCGGGTGTATGAGGTCACCGAACGATCGATGGTGCCTGACGACTCGCTGACCATCCGCGAGCGGGCCATCGCCGCCTGGCCGACCGCCTGGCATGGGCAGAACCTGCGCGACATCGCGACCACGCTCGGCTTCGACGTCGACCGTCCCTGGAAGGATCTGCCCAAGAAGGACCGCAACTGGCTGCTCTTCACGGACGAGCAGCCGACCGTTCCCGTCTATCCGGGATATACTCAAGCGGAGGTTCGGCGCGCGCTCAAACGCAAGGAAGAGCCCGCCTATCAGGGGACGTTCACGAGCGCCAAGCGCCACGTGCTGCACACCTTCGCCAATACGCAAAGCCCGCTGATGAAGCGGCGGGTGGCGCAATACATGGTAAGCACCGAATGCCCGCTCTGCCACGGCAAGCGCCTTCGGCAAGAGTCCCTGTCCGTCAAGTTCGCGGGGCTGGACATCGCCGACATCTCCAGTCTGCCGCTCGCCCGCCTCTCCGACATCTTTCGGCCCTATGCGGACGGGACGGCCTCACGAAGGTCGAAGACCGAGGCGGAGCATCCGGAGAAGACGGTGGTCGCACAGCGCATCGCGCAGGATCTCGTCGCCCGGCTCAGCGTCATGCTCGATCTCGGGCTCGGCTATCTCGCCATCGAACGCAGCACCCCGACGCTTTCGCCCGGCGAGCTCCAGCGGCTGCGGCTCGCCACCCAGGTGCGCTCGAACCTGTTCGGTGTGGTCTATGTGCTCGACGAGCCGTCGGCCGGCCTTCACCCCGCCGATACCGAGGCCCTGCTGCATGCGCTCGGGCAGCTGAAGGCATCCGGGAATTCGCAGTTCGTGGTCGAGCACAATCTCGACGTGATCCGTCAGGCTGACTGGATCGTCGATGTCGGCCCTGGCGCCGGCGAGCAGGGCGGCTTCGTGCTCTATAGCGGTCCACCGGACGGGCTCAAGCAGGTTGAGGCCTCGCAGACCCGGCGCTTCCTGTTCGGCGAAAGCCCTCTCCGGCCTCGGGAGCCGCGCGCGCCGAAGGATTGGCTGCGCCTCGCCGGCGTCACGCGCAACAACCTGAACGGGCTTGATGTTGCGTTTCCCTTGGGCGTGTTCACGACTGTCACGGGAGTGTCCGGCTCCGGCAAGTCGAGCCTGGTCAGCCAAGCCCTGGTCGAACTGGTGGCGGAGCATCTCGGCCACGCTATCCCTGAGCCGGAAGACGAGGGCGAGGAGCTCGAGCGGGCAGCGGTCATTCCCGCCAGCGGCCGGATCGTCGGCGGCATGAAAGGAATCAAGCGCCTGGTGCGGGTCGATCAGAAGCCGATCGGGCGCACGCCGCGTTCGAATCTCGCGACCTATACCGGCCTTTTCGATCATGTCCGCAAGCTGTTTGCCGCAACCAAGCAGGCCCGCGCCCGTCGCTACGATGCGGGACGTTTTTCCTTCAACGTCGCCAAGGGCCGCTGTCCCCATTGCGAGGGCGAAGGCTTCGTGATGGTTGAGCTGCTGTTCCTGCCGAGCGTCTATGCCCCATGCCCGACCTGTCATGGGGCGCGGTACAATGCTGAGACGCTCCAGATCAAATACCGCGACAAGTCCATCGCCGACGTGCTCGGAATGACGGTCGATGCGGCCTGGGAGTTCTTCGCCAACGAGCCGCCATTGCATCGCTCCCTCACGATCGTGCGCGAGGTGGGGCTGGGCTATCTGCGGCTTGGCCAACCCGCGACCGAGTTGTCCGGAGGGGAGGCGCAGCGGATCAAGCTTGCAACCGAGCTTCAAAGGATCCAGCGCGGCGATACGCTCTACGTCCTCGACGAGCCGACCACCGGACTGCACCCGGCCGATGTGGAAAGGCTCGTGGCTCAGCTCGATGGGCTCGTCGAAGCCGGCAATACCGTGATCGTGGTCGAGCACGACATGCGTGTGGCGGCGAGAAGCGACTGGGTCATGGATCTCGGTCCGGGAGCCGGTGACGAGGGCGGGTTGGTGGTTGCATCAGGGCCGCCGGACGAAGTGGCAAAAGCATCGGGCAGCCGGACGGCGCCTTATCTGGCGTACGCACTCGCTTGACGCACTTTAAACCATCGGGTGCCTCTTCCAGGCCACCCAGGTGATGGTTCCCTCGACAACCCAGACCAGCGTCTTTCTTGCTTTGAACTTCCGTACGTTGCGGCGAGGCGGGAGCGTGATCTTGGTCCTCAGACGAGAGAGCTAGGAAGATACCCTTGATCTGCTCCCAATCAAGCAGCGGGTCACTAGGCCATTCCATCGTATGCGCTCAAACCGGTAATGAGATGCTCGGAAAAGATCGGGAGCTACCATTCAGCCAAATCCTGAAATGTGTGCTGCGGAGGCTATTCTCTGCGGAATAACCGTTCTCTAAACCGTTCTCTGACGCCTTTGTGTTCTGTGATAAAGAAGTTGCTTGTGCCGGAGAGGCGGTTTTCATTTCTAGAAATCGGTTGTCGCTTACGAGACGTTCCTTTCGGCCCTTATGGACAAGGAACGTGGGGCAGCTAAATCAATGGCTTCCTGGAGCTTCCCAAGCTGAATGTCGTGGGTTCGATTCTCATCGCCTGCTCCGATCTCCTATACAATCAAGACTGTCTGCAGCGGGGAAGCGCTCCCGATAACCATGGCTGCTGAAAGGGCGGAAAAAGGTTTCGGAGTACTGGTATCTGGTGTTGACAAACCAATCGGGAATCGACATATCCGCAGCCCCGCCGGAATTCAGTTCGGGCGAGCTTCAATTTCAAAAGACGCCGATGCTGCCGAGGTCTCCGGATCTCGCCGTTTACTCGGGTCTGGATCGGTGATCTCAGATGATCCTGATCTGCGGCACGAGCCATGAGCGCCAGTATATGGCGGTCCTTCATGGCTCCTCTGACGAAAAAGAGAATATTCCGGATTGGTGTCATTGATCTGGATCAAGTAACGCAGAGGAAAATATATTTTCTGTGAACGGTGAAGTTTGTCTGATTACTAAAGGAAGGCCCTGAGTGATGCCAATTTCGAAAAAATATTCGAAAAAGGTGTTGATCTTCTGAAGGGGTTCGGGTAGAACATCTTCATCGGCGGCCTGGTTCGGCAACGAGCGGTCTGCCCCTAAGGCTTCAGCGGTCCGGTTGTCTCTGGTGAAGGGATGGCGGGACGGGGTGAGGTTCTTTTTTCTGTCTCCTTGGTGGGGCAGGTGCTCTTTGACATTGTTGAGAGGAGAAGAGAAGCGTAGGCGGCGGTGTCCTTGCGGATGGTCTTTGGACCATCATGAGAAGACATCGACCTTTCTATGCTTTGGTGAGTACACCGCTGTGGGGAGACCCACAGATGGAAGGTACTCTGTCAATTTGCGTAGAGATTTAGTCGAGATCAAATCTTTCAACTTGAGAGTTTGATCCTGG
>NZ_JAFEMD010000069.1 GCF_016892765.1 Microvirga arvi | reverse complement strand
CCGGAACTGGCGGACATCACCGTCTCCCTGCTCGCCGCCAGGAGGATCTTGCGGGAGGAACTGTCCCGCCTCCATCGGAAGGTACTGGAGATCACCCGAGACGACGGCGTCTGCCGGCGCCTGATGACCATTCCGGGCGTCGGACCGGTTGTCGCCCTGGCGTTTACCAGCACCATCGATGTCCCGGCCCGCTTTCGAAAGTCGAAGGCGGTTGGACCTGTCTTGGGATTAACGCCGGTGCTCAAGGAGTCCGGGGAGAGCAAGCGTGTTGGGCAGATCTCCCTCTGTGGCGATGGAATGATGCGAGGGCTGCTCTACGAAGCCGCCCAGGTCCTGCTGACGCGGGTGAAGAAGTGGTCCTGGCTGAAGGCTTGGGCGATGAATGTCGCCAAGCGGCGTAGCATTCGGAAAGCCATTGTCGCGCTGGCGCGGCGCTTGGCTGTCCTCATGCACCGGATCTGGAGCGATGGAACGGAGTTCCGTTGGACGAAAGATCCCCTCGTGCAGCCATCCCTTTGATCGCCCATTAGGGAGAAAACACCGAAGTTCCGCCTATCGGTGGAACGCTGTCCCTCGCGGGACGATGGATGAGGTAAGTTCGTGCTGGCCTTTGCATCGATTGCCACGGTGATCAATGCGCTCATCAGATTGTGCTGCCTCATTCTTCTCATCCCATCATGGGAGGGCAAAATGCCGATCCCGGAGAGAAGCAAGAGCTCGCGAGGAATGCGCTAGACCGACGGGTTGAAAAGACGGCGCTTGACGTGGAGGTGCCGAATAGAGAAGGGCCAGCGGTCATGTGGCCGCACTGCAAGGCCGAACACATGGCTGCACCCGACCAAAGCGTCAAAAGACCAAAACCCTCTTGCCACGCAGGCGCCGTCCACACAGGCCTTCTGCGAAATCGCGCCGACACGCGCTCAGTTTTCACGTGTCTGTGTGACCGGGCCGGAGCGCCCATGAAAAAGGGCCGCGCCCGGTCTTGTGACCATGTTCGCGACCCTTCCAGCCCGTAGTTGCCCTCATGGGAAGGAAGTCCGTATATCTACCTCCTCGTAGGTATACAGCAAGTACATAAGCTCAAATTGAAACAATAAGCCTATTTCGGTGGAGATTAAGCGGCGAATTTCTTCGCCCATCTGTCGCATACCCGACTGACGGGAAAGATTTGACCGAGTACATGAGCCATCCCGACTTTGTTATTTTTGCCCCTACGGGTCGGACCTTAGAGCGCTCCTCACAAGAGAGGGCGCTTTCTTTTTTGCAGTCTCAACTCTTCAGGAAAATTTAGCCTCGCAGACTGCACTATTCCATACAAACGATTATGCGAAATCGGCGAGGCGGTTCGTCAGGACTTCGATTAACTCGTAATGGGCCTCCAATGCCCCCCCCATAAGGCCACTCGTGACCCCTGCGCCTGACAGGGCACGGAGATGCTTTTCCGCTTGGGCAATGCGTCGCCGAATGCTGTCGGAGGTGGTGTGCTTGGCCGCTTCCTTTTGCACCCATCGGGATCTTTGGCCATTCGCTGTAGGCATCGGACCCTCGGGGCTGCTGCCCCATAAGGTCAAGTTAGCCTACGGAGTAAGCAGGGCAATAAGCGGCTCCATCACATCTGCTCGATGAGAGGGTTTCACGTCTCATTTGATCAAGCGAACTCTTCACCCTCGTGCCTCCGCATCCGGTTCCATACAGCCGCTTACGCGCAAAATGACCTGACGCGCAATTCGCGGATAATCTTCTCACGCGCACGAGGCTGATATTAGCTGCGCTTGCCATGAGCAGGATACCAATCGCTATCCAGCCGATCATCGTTGCATCAAAGAATTTGACATTCTGGTAGGCGGGGTTTCGACTCCTCCGGTGTGGATTTCGCACACGAGCTGTAGGAGGAAATCATGACAGAGCTCATGAGCCGCAGATCGGCAGTAGCACTTGGTTTGACAGCAGCCGCCGCTCCCCTATTCGCTTTCGTAACGCCCGCAGGCGCTGCGGGCGTCCCAGCTTATGGCCCCAACGATGGCAAGGAGCTCAGCCCAGGGCGTCGGCTGGTGGAAGTCGGCACAGCACCCTCTGAGATGGCCGCCTACAAGAGCATCAAAATCATCGACGTTATTTTCCAGCCTGGAGCCGCCGATCCCACGGAGGCGATGATGGACATGGATATGATGTGCTATATTCTTGCAGGCGAGTTCAGCATCAAGAAGATGGGGAAGGAACCCTACACCGTGAAGGAAGGCGACTTCTACACGTGCGGGAAAGGCAGGACCGATCATGCCACTAACATCGGTAAAGGGGTCGGAATCCATCGGATTGCCATTTTGATCCCCGTCTAAGCAGACTGCAGCCCTGGCTTAGCTACTGGTGTGCAACGGGTCACAGCCGAGCCAGGGCAGTTCTACGCCGCACGATTGCGTAGGAAACGCGCGCAGTGCCATTCCACACACGGCCTTCCGCCAAGTTCGCCCGTCGGGGCCGGTATGGCGGACAACCTCTCCGCCATCATCGTGAGGGGAAATGAGCCATTGCGCGCCCCTTCCCACCCACTTCCCCACCGGCGCGGTCTGTGTCGGCTCACCCCACGGCTGAGCGGCTTTTCAGAATGAACGTTATGCGAGTTACCCGCCGCCCTTGCGCGACCTTCCCTGCCTCAAAGCTGTGCCTCAAGCGGGTGAGGCGTAAACTGAGTGCAACCGCGAAGACGCAACCCCTCTCACGGCCTTCAGGGCTCTCTCAGTGAAGGGTCTTGGACCCACTCGGTGGTCAGGGTACGCAGCATGTCTCCGAAACAGATCTCGCTCGTCGGCGGTCTTCTGGTGATGGGGCTTGAGCCGATCCAGGCTCATGACATCTACACGGACCTGCTCACCCGATCCGGTCTGCCCTGCTGCCATGATGGCGACTGCCGCCCTGTGCCTTACCGTCTGACCCTAAAAAGAGTGCAGATGTTCGTTGACGAGCAGTGGCTCGATATCCCGAGGGGCAGCATCCAATACCGCACCCTCGCGGGTGACCGGGGCGAGACCGGAGGATCTCATTGGTGCGGGTTACGCGACGCGATGGGGTACTTTACCCGTTGTGCGATCTTGCCGCCCCAGTCCGCCGCCGCTCAGTAGAACGCACCGTTCCATCCTGGGCCTTATGCCAACTCGCAGGGGCTCGCGCGACCGCTTCCGCTCCGGAATTGAGCCCAAAGGGTCTGAGGCGTAGGCTGGAGCATCCGCGACGACACAACTCCTCGCGCGGCTTTCTTGAGCGCCCGGTGTGATGCGCCCCGGAACCACTTGGTGGTTAGGGTGCGGATCATGTCGACGAAACATCCCTTGATGGTAACGGTGATACGCTGGGTTGGGGGAGCAGTTATGCTCATGCTTGCTGCTCTACCGACAGCAGCGGAGGCGGACGACGCCCTGAAGGTGGTCGCGGCTCCGAAAGACTTCATCGGGCAGCAGGTAACCGTATCCTGTCTCATCACCTATGCCCAAAAGTCGAGCCCCACATGGTGCGAGGTTTACGACAGTTCTGGGCAGGAGGCCGGACGATCCTTTTCTACCTGATCAATTTAGCGAAGGAAGAGGATCGTCTTCGAGCGACGCAGGACTGCGGTAATCAGAACTCTCACAGGAACAGACGCGATAGGTGCATGGTCACCCTCACCGGGCGCGTGGATGTCCCGGCTCAGAAAGCATTTCTGACCGATCCCACAGTGGAGTGGGTGAACAAATAACGCGCAGGTGCATATCGCCCCTCATTCGAACGTGCCGTTCCATCTGGGCGTTATGCACTTGCGGTGCCGGTTTTCGGGCGCACGAGGCCGTGCTCATTCGAGGCCAACGACACTCACAAGGCGGGCGGAACTGCACGCATCTCTCATCCTCTTAAACCCCTGGTAGGTGGGTCCGTTGTAGAACGTCTCCCAAGCCTCGACAGATGCGGATGCTGGAAGACCGTCCCGCACCGACCCCGAAGGTCAAGCTCCACGGACGGCGTGACTATGGTGATGACGATGTCTCAGCACCGGAAAGGCCCCCTGACGCGACTGATTAGAAACTCACACGCGAACGCGGAGGGTCTGAGTATGCCCGAGATGACATCCAACTCAGTGGCTCGCTGTGTCACCGACATCGGTACGGGCCGCATCTGGTGGGAGTGGCGGCAGGGTCATTGGGTGATCGCTGCAAAACCTGCCTCTGCGCCAGAGCAGAAGCGCCACGGATAGATGTATCGATCCTCTCACGCCGGAAAAGAGTTCTTTGCGCCTCTGAGGCAATAGCAGAACCCTTGAGTGGCTCTAAGCCCCTCCGTGACGACCAATGCTTCTACCGAGCGTATTTGAACTCGGGAGCCGCTTTGAGTTGGTCCTTGGTCATGTTCGTTGTCAGCATCGCATGATCTGGAGCCGAACGGGCCGCATTGGCAGCAGCCCGGTCTGGAGCCACAGCACCTGTGGTCGTCGGTGCGGTCGGGCTGGCCGTCCCCGGAGCCGCTGGGGCTGTTGCGGTGGCTCGTGGAGCAGCCGGAGCATTCGGATCGGTCGTAGTGGCAGTGGTTACCACGGCTCGTGGCTCGTTTACGAACTTGATCTGGTCGAACGGAATTGCCACGTCGCGTTCACCCATCCCGAGGAAGCCGCCAACCCCGACGACCACGGCCTGTATCTTGCCGCTGCTGTCCACGAGCAATTCGCTGATGTCGCCGATCTTCTCGTTGTTCTGGTTGTAGACATCCAGCCCTTCAAGCTTCGAGGCCCGCCATTGCCCCGGCTGCTCCTGGGTCATCCAGTTGCCGCCGCCCATCTGTGCGGGGGCTGCTGTTGAACCGGTAGGAGAAGCCGTGGTGGAGCCTGCGGGCGGGTTGGTCTGTGCTATAGCCGGGGCAGCGATCAGGGTCGTGCCGAGCAGAGCCAATGCGAGATGCTTACCAAGCATGTCTTCCTCCATCGTCTTGTTCGCGCCATGCGGCGCATACCATATCAACGGGAAGCACAGCCCTTCGTTCTACTCAGTTTGCCATCTTGGCAGGAGGAACTGGCGTGGGTCGGCCAGCATTGCCCTACACAGCATGATTTCTCCTGAAACTCTAACTCTGTCCTGGACGGGGTTTTTGTTGGTGACTCGGCAGGAGATTGGCCCCTGTCACAGGGGCGGCTGAGATAGCCCCCATAGCCTCCTTGGCACAATCTATAAGGGCTCACTAAGGTCGCGCCTTAGCTATATGATCCTTAGTCTGTCTTTGCAGCCATGCAGCGTATACGAGTTAGCCAGGAGACTGGACGTGCTCAGCCTCCTGGCACTCTTAGGCTCAGGCATAGGATCAGATGCCCCAGTAATAGGGCGCCTTCCAGTAGTCGTGCAGTTCCCGTTCACGCTCCCGATCTGACCAGTCGTAATCATCTCGATCTCTGTAGAAGCTCGGCGCTCCCCGAAGCTGTTCTTCTGAGATGTCGGTGCGGTATCCACCCAAGCTGTTGTCGTAATCGAGCTTGCTCCACGGTATGGTATGCTCGTCCTCGCCCATGCCAAGGAAGCCGCCGAACGACATCACCGCATAGGCGACCTTGCCGCTGATCTTCTCAATCATCAGCCGCTTGATCGAGCCGAGATGGTTGCCTTGCGGATCATACACCGCAGTTCCCTCAACCCGATCACTCTCGATCAGGGGCTTGCCGGTCATCACGCCGGGAGCATTGGTGTTTGTTGAAGAATCTGCCTGAGCCATGTGTGTTCTCCCTCTTACGCGTCATCTCAGGTGCTATTTGCTTTAAGTTTCCCGATGCGGAGCGTACCCACGATCTGTTCGACCATAATCCGGCACGTGAGCTTCTCGGGTTCGCTGTTGCCCATGGATCATCCAGGCCAGGGCATAGCCAATAGCTCCTGCCATAAGCAGCGCAAGCAACGGGTTTCCTGCCACCCGCTCGGTCACGGCTCGCCGGCCCTCGCGAATGTACCGCTCTGCCTCCGGATACTGTTCTCGTGCTTGCCGCGCGTAGTCCTCACCTCGGCTGTACATGTCGCGGGCTGCACCGGACGCCTGATCGGCAACGTCGTGCAGGGCTTCCCTCACGTGATCCAGAATTTTCTCAGTGGAGTCCTGCTCCGGTGGGCCTCCCTGATCACCCGCTGATGGGGAACGGGCTCCCTGATCAGGGCCATCAGGCTCAGGGCCTTTGGTGATGGTCACGGAGACCGGATCGCTGGTTGGGAAGGTCTCCTCAATCGCATGGTCGAGCCTTGCATCGAGGTTCTCCTGCGAATTCTCGGCCAGACTGTTATCCGAGGAACTCTCGATAGACTTACCCCCATTCTTAGCAGGGGTGGATTGGCCGTTGATACCGAGCGGGTTCACCATACGAGCCCTCCAAAACAGTCAGAGCAGGTTATTAGTGACCTGCACGACTTGTAACGCTAAGGCTGCGAGCCCCGTTCCTGAATGCCTTAACCTATGTGAAAAGCTTGGCGGACGAGCTTTGAAGGTGAGCATTGCAACTTAATAGAAGGGGCGCAGCATCAGCTATTTCCGGCAGGGCTCCTATCTGAGGTAGGGAGACCATTGCTGTAGCTTCAATGGGAGAGCCTAATGTCTATGAAGTATGTCATGCTGAAACTTGACGGCGGCGAGTTGCTCCCGCTGCTCTTTCCCGAGTTCATGCAGCACTCCCACATGGCTCAGTCAGTTCCAGCCACGGTGGTGAGCGCGGGTCACGTCCATCTGGAGAACGGGAAGATCATTGCTCGCGGTGCATCAAGCTCATTGGATGTTCTCTCACGGGAAGAGGATACCGGGATAATCCAAGCCTATTTTGACGGGCAGAGCGTCGTTCAGCAGGAACTCTAATTGTCAGCAGGAGGCGATTATGGGTGCCGAGACCCAATTTCATTGACAGCATTGAGGTGCTCTGGTGCAGTAATCCTCCGTCAGGAGCAGGAAATTGCCCAACCAGAGCACCCCGAGTCTTCAGGACCTTTTCCTGAAGCACCTCCGCGATCACAGAGTGGAAGTCACTGTCTTTCTGGCGAACGGAATTAGACTGCTGGGTCAGATCAGATCGTTTGACAACTTCACGTTACAGCTTGTCCGAGGCAATGGGACGCAAGTCGTATACAAGCATGCAGTTTCTGCGATTAACCCAGCAGAGCCGATTCACCTGATTGACCCAGCTTCCTCTGGGTAGCCCAGCCGTATCCATAAGCACTTGGGGCTCTGTTGATCCATCATAGAGCGTTGTGAGATAGCGCCAGATCAGTAGATAGTGCCATTCCCACGGGGGAAGCTGCCGGTGTTCTCGGGATCATAACGCCATGGCGATCTGGAGCCGTTAGCCCCTTCGCTGTTACCTGACCGGCTCTGGCCACGTGTGAAAGACCCTCCTGGTTCATAGCCGTCCTGCCCGCGACCTGAACCGCGTGTCCGGTTTCCAAGCCCGTCCGCTTGCTCACGATTGGCAGGGCGATCACGCCCCATGTCCAAGCCGAGGTCGTCGTAAGGACCCATTCTCCCCTGGCGGGGCAAGGGGGCTCGATTTGCACTGCGATCCTGGGGCTCGTAGCGGTTCGCTCGTTCGTCATTGGGCGAGCGTCTGGGCTCTGCATTCCTGTTGCGGTTGTTCTGCTCCCTGACAGCGCGCTCGTACTGTCTGCGCTGATAAACACCAAGAGCGCAGCCTGCGAGAGCACCTTTGATCCGGTGCCCGCCTGCAAAGTGACCGGCGACAGCACCGCCAAGCCCATACTTCAGGCAACCACCAGGACGGCTCTGAGCCTCAGCAGGCCCTGCGACAACGCCGAACGAGAGCATGATGGTAGCTGCGAGCGCAATCTTCTTCATTGATACGACCTCTCATGATCTGGGCCAACGTAGGCAGATTCGAAGAGGTTCCTGTCCGGGAGGTCGCGATTGGACGCAGGTCTTAATGACTGGCGGCGCATTCCGGAGCCAATCCACCTTTGTCGCCTCTGAGCTTTTGCAAGGCGTTAGTTTGAATGACCTGCTCCGAGCCCACAAACAGGCTTGCGTAATGCCTTGTCCGCACTATTGCCACAATAGTCCCGCTGCTTTGCACAACAGAGACCTGACAAGGGCGGGAACATAGGGGCATTCACCGGCACGTGCGTGTCGCTAATGAAAGTGTCTCAATGCAAGCCCTGCACCCGACTGAAGCCCCGACAATCAAGATTCCCCTCCCAGCCCATACCATGCTGGACCAGTCCCTCGATCCCAGTGACCTTCAGTGGTTGGGAGAACGGCTGCGGGTTGCCTATGGACCAGTCGAGGCTCCCCTCCCGGCTCGCTTGACGGAGCTTGTTGAGCGGCTCGCACGACGCGAGCATTCCAAGGATTAGGTGAGTCTCTACAACCCAGCCCATTGTGGCTCCTGCCTCACACAGAAAGGAACAAGCTCATGGCCGGTAAATCGCGCATGCGCCCATCATTCAAGAAGCACACCCGCCGCTACAAGGAGGTGATTGCCCCAGCCAAGACGCTCGAAGGGATGAAGAAGCTCACCAAGAAGCGTCGCTACGCCAACCGCCACGGTTAACTATACTTGATCTCTGTAAGGCTTTTCAGAGCCTTGTCACACCGTTCAATGTGATCGCTGGCCCTCCGCTGCATCTCCACAGTGTTCGTGCAGGGCTCATCAACCTCTTGCTTGCAGAATGGGCAGATCATCGGAGGGGCCTCTTAGCTGGCGGGATGTATCAGGCCAACAACGATGCAGGATCGGGGTTCCAGCGCGATAGCTTCCAGTTCTGTAAAGGAACCATTATTGGCGAACGCATGGTCGATGCCACCTTGAAGTTGAGGCTTTGAGAATCACGTCAGACGCTCTTTCGCCATGAGCCTCAGCATCACTGTCATTAAAAAGCCAAGGTATCTGCTCCTGATCTCATTATGAGCAAAACCCCGAAGCGCCCGAGTCAACGTGACGACCTCAGACACCAGGATGGTGGGGCCGGTGGTCAACGGCCAAAATCCTCCACCCGCAAGCCGCGCACCGCTTCGAAGCAGAAGGCGGACGCGGTCCTGGACTCTCTGGACGCTGAGATATCCAACGGGGTAACAGAAGGCCCAGAAGGGAGCAATGTCTCCAGCCTTCCGCACCCACAGGACGATGCTCTCGCCACGGACAGCAGCGTGGTTGCAGAAGGCAATCAGAACGGGCTGGACCAGCAAGGCACACACAGCAGGATAAGGGACGAGGTCGAGCAACCGGTGCAGACGGTCGCATTGGCGGATGGTCTTGCTCCAACAGAGCCCGATCAGGGCGTTGCAAGCGATCTGTCTCGGCCCAGCGAAGTGACAAAGGCACGGATCAACCCAGCCTCACCCATGGTCCATGATCTCCAGTCGGACAGCCGTGAAGATGCTAAAAGCTCATCCCGCATTGCTCCTGAAGGTACGGTTCAGCGAGCGATCCGGGCGTGGAGCCCACGTCTTCAGGCTGCATCAAACCGTGTGAGGGGTGCCTCGGGACGCGTGAAGGTCTGGGCGCAAGAGGGAGCAGCGCGCAGGGTTCATGAGAGCAACGAAGCTCAAAGATCAGCGAACCCAATCTACATCCTTGCCGCCATCACCCTTGGAATTCCCGCTTTGCTCTTGATCCCGCTGGTTGGGATGAATCCCGGAATACAGAACGGGACCTTCATGACCGTTATGACCTTCCTTGTCGTCTCGGCCTTTGTCACTGCGGTGGTGTTCGAGATCAAGAGGCTGGCTGATCAACCGTCTGACGGACACCACCACTGACAGTCTGGGATTGTCGGGTTTTCCTTCAAAGCTGCTATCAAGGCCAGGGGGCGTTACAGCCGCGTAGGAGGTGGGACAAGGCACAGAGAGAAGGCGGTGCCAGTGTGGCGGCACCGCCTGAAGGAAGTGGCCTTAGCACTCGGTCTTCTGCTTGGTGGTGGTGCCGGTTGCGTCGGAAGTCTGTTTCGTGGTTGTCGAGCAGCCGGTGCTGCCGGTCGTGCCAACATCCCGGTTCTCAATCACAACGTTTTTCTGGTCTGGTCCTGACGCCGCATCGCCAGTTGCGCCACCCACACCGGCACCCACAGCAGCCCCAACCGGACCGCCAACCACAGCGCCGACAGCACCGCCTGCGGCAGCACCGGCTGCCGCACCACCTGGGTCAGCGGCGGCGATGGACGGGAGCAGGAGGGTGGCTGCAAGGACAGCGTATTTCAAATCTGAGCGCATGACTGTTTCTCCACATGAGCCAATCGCGAATTGCGATCTGCTGCCAGTTTAACGGCTGCGGCACGAGGGCGTTTCAGCTTGGCTTTTCCCACTCCAAGGGGCTCTCAGCAAACAAGGCCCCTTCTGAAGTTTAGTGGCGCAGAGGTAACGACAAATTTTGATTTCGGAAGAAGGCTCTTGCCAAAGGTGAGTAAGAGGCATAGGCGAGGCCAAGATCACGGACATCTGTTGTGCTGTGCGGGCCGTTTCTGCTGATCCTGTTAGAACAATAACTTGTTCTAACCACCTTCCCACATCAATTCCCGTGCAGCCGAGGACAAGAACATCATGAGCGAGAGCGCAACCTCTCCGAACTATATTGAACTGTGTGCCGACATCGTCTCAGCCTATGTCAGCAACAACTCTGTACAAGCCGCTGACTTGCCGTCGCTGCTCGCTTCCGTGTATGCCGCCCTGACGAAGACTACACAGGTTCAGCAGACCGAGCCTCAGGCTGAGTTGATCGCGGCTGTTCCGGTGAAGAAGTCTGTTACTCCGGACTCTATCATATGTCTGGAGGACGGGAAGAAATTCAAGTCGCTCAAGCGTCATTTGCGGACGACCTACGACATGACCCCTGAGCAGTACCGCGCCAAGTGGAACCTAACAGCCGATTACCCGATGGTTGCGCCGAACTACGCCAAGGCTCGCTCCGAGCTTGCCAAGACGATGGGGCTGGGTCAGCAGCGCAGGAAGGGAAAGTCCCCGGTGGAGGCTGTTGCAACTGATGCCGCTCCCGCGAAGGAGCGTCGCACGAAGAAGGCTACTTAACCGATCCTGCCATGATCAGGATCGGCCATAGCCGGTCAAATTAACCCTTGAACTCGGTGCTGTGAGGTGCCGAGTTTTCGTTAAGGCTTTCCCACCCCTGTGTCGTTGCGCGCCTCGGTGTGGAATGCCCCGCCAAGGCGGGGCATGGTATTTGCAACGATAGCTCGAATGTAGCGCCAAGCTACTTCGCCGGAACAGGCTCTTTTGCTGGGGTGGACGCTGCCTTCTGAGCCGCTGTGTCGGCCTCCTGCTTCAGCTTATCGACAGCTTGGGTGCGTTTAGCCTCAAGCTCCCGCTGGCGTTCAGCCTCAGCCTTCGCCCTGTCCTCGGACACATATGATCCTCGATAGTGGCACATGGCGTCCTCCGTTCATGCAGAACGAAAGTCAACGCGACCCGGACCCCATAGTTTCGCTGAATTCTTCCCCTTCTGACCGGATTTGCGAGGGTGAGCCCTGTGCCTTGCTCACTCAAGCTTGGCCATCCACATTCCGGCCAGGAGAAACTGGAGGTCAATCATGCGGCGGAGAACGCGTGGCTGGATCATGCCGGAAGCTGACATTCTTTCGCTGTTGAGGCTGATCGACGAGAGGGTAAGCTCGCCCAAGACTGAGGTCCGACACCGCGACACCATGATCCGGCTTCGTGACATCCTGGAGGGCGACTTGAGAATCTATCGGTCAGATGAGTTGCCGAAAGAGCCCCAGCCTCGATCTGGGGAAGCAGCTTGAATGAGCTTAGTAAGAAAATCTTCGTTCCCAAACACGCCATCCTTGTGGGAATTTGGTGAAGGGTATTGTGACAACAGGATCAATCACCGATCTGCTATGGATTTTGGCTCTTCTCGCAGGCTGGCTGGCGATCATCTATCTCATCGGGGGCTGGTACGCTGGTACGAGGTTTCGCACCCTTCTGAAGGCTCCCCTGTCGGAGGAAGTGGAGCACCTGACCCACGTTTGGGAAAAGCGTGTTTATCGCTGGGCGGCATTGGCCTTTTTAATGTCGGGGCTCTCAATCCTTTGCATCATCAGTTGGCTGATCTCTAAGAGGTTCGTCCAGTGAGGTGATGCAGCTTGCTATGTGCCTCTACAAGGCAGAGCGGCACTTCGTCGGCACGGTGAGGGGAGGCGCACTGAACCCAGACGGCACGAATAAGATAGCAGCCAAAGTGGGACCTGAACCGAGCACCGCGATCACCGTTCTCCTGAGGGCATGAAACCGCAGGAGGTAGCTATGGCAGGCCCCAAGCAACCGAACCAGGATACAGGATTAGAGAACCTGAGCGTCAACAGCAGTCGCCGCAGCGGTGTGAAGGAAGATGGTACCGGCAACCCAGCGCACCAGAGTGGGGAGCACGATCCAACCGAGAGTGCAGAAGTGCCGGATCAGCAGATACCCGTGGAGCAGTCACCGGGGATTGAGGATACGGAGGGGCATCCGACCTGAACAAGGCTCCTTATAACTCTGGATGACAGACAGCATTCGCATCCCAGGCAGAGGGTCCGTGCAGGGCGGCTGGTCGCCTCAAGAATGGTGAACCGAGCCTTGCGCTGAGGATCATACAGGTTGGGAGGGGCTCCCATCTGAGAGGCTTTCTCGGGTGGTCGGTCCCGACGCCAGACTCATCGAAGAAGGCAAACAAAGAGGGGCCAAAACGCGGGGGAGACGGTGCAAGAGACCACGGGTGGATACGGGCGAAAAAGCGTCCCCCAGGTTTACCTAAGTGCTTGTACAATTTCGATCCTTAACGCCCTCTATAGGCCACCACCCATTCCCCCGATCCCGCGCAGTTTCCAGGGGCTTGTCATGTTAAGCATCCTTTGGACGCAATGAGACTTGCTTAACGGCGTAGTTGGTTCAAGCGGTGGTGCGGGCCACACCTTTCCATTCCGCCATCGCGGTGAGGCGATGCAGATGCATGGCAAGGGCGGAGCGGCGTGAAAGAGGTGGAACGAAGAGGTTGCGGACGGCCGAGAAGATTGCAGCGAACCTCTGCAGGCCTCCCGGCGATCTAAAGCCCTGCATGATCCGCTCTCGTCGCCGCAGAGGCACATGCGAGTTCTCCGCACGGTTGTTAAGCCCCTTATGCGAACGGTGCTCCACCGTTGGCATGATATGGCGGTGGGCAGCAGCGTAGGAACCGAGCTTGTCGGCGATCATCTGTCGCGGAGGGCTACCCTGCTTCTTCAGGAGGCGTCTTAGCAGGCGCTTGGCCGCCTTGGTGTCGCGCCGCGTCTGGACAATTTCGTCGAGCACATAGCCATCCTGGTCGACGGCTCGCCAGAGCCAGTGCCCCTGGCCGGAGATCGTGACCACGACCTCATCGAGATGCCAAACATCGCGCCGGCTCGGCCTCTTGCGCCTGAGACGGCTGGCGTAAGCCGGCCCGAACTTTATCGCCCAGCGCCGGACCGTCTCATAGGAGACGAGGATGCCGCACTCGAGCAGCATCTCTTCGACCAGTCGCAGGCTTAATGGAAATCTGAAGTAGAGCCACACCGCATAGGCAATGATCTCGGGTGGAAACGATGACGTTTGGAGCTGACGGGCTTGATCATGCCGGTCCATCTACACGCCTCGCTCTCATACTTGGGTTAATGTGACAACACCCCACCGGACACAGAGCAGGATGACTGAGCGATCAAAATGCCTGCCCTTGAACACGCTACCCTCTATCCCTGAGCCCAGGGAGCATTAGCTGAAACTCTGAAACAAATTCTTGCGACAGATCCCACAAGGGTCGCGTAGCAGAGTCTTTCCCGTCACTCTTTGTGGCCGATGGTTGTGTTACGGACAACCAAGTGAGTGTCCAGCACATAGCGAATGTCACGGAGAGACTGGCTTTGCAGCAATTCGAGGAGGAGCGACAGCGCTGCCTTTCCAGCCTCCAAGGACCGGTTCGAGACCGTCGTCAGAGACGGATATGTAGCGGCGCCCAGCACATCGTCACACCCAACAACGCTGAACTGGCGAGGGACTCTGATCTTGCGATCCGCCAGTCCAGCGAGGATCCCCTGCGCCGTCAAATCGTCGAATGCGATTGCAGCCGTGGCCCCTGTAGTAATGATCGCCGCTACGGCTTCACGCCCTGCGTCATAGCTTGGTACCATGGTGGCCACTATGTCGACTTTCAGTCCCAGGCGCTCAGCCGACTTACGCACTGCGAGGCGGCGTTGCTTGTTCGACCATGATGTCACCGGTCCCGCGACATAGACGATATGTTGGTGTCCAAGTCCCGCCAGATGTGCAACCGCCTCGCGCACGCCGGAGCCGCTATTGATCAGAACACGAGGAATACCCTCGACATCGCGATTGATCAGAACCAAGGGCCGCTGAGCAGCATGGGCTCGAATGCGTTCGTCCGATAAGCGCGATGAGGCGAGGATCAGCCCCTCGACCTGACCTGTGAAACGCCCCACAAGTTTGTCTTCTTGCTTTGGGTCCTCATCTGAATTGCCGAGAAACACACAAAAGTCCGACCGATCAGCCTCCATTTGAGCGGCCCGAATTAAAGGCGGGAAGAATGGATTGGCAATATCAGGGACAATCAGCGCGACATTCCCATGGCGCCCCGTACTCAACGCACGGGCCGTCTGGTTAGGAACATAGCCAAGCTTCTCGGCAGCATCCCGGACCCGCCTGACCGTTTCAGGGCTGAGCATCTCTGGGCGGGTAAAGGCACGAGAGACGCTCGAGCGGGCAACGCCTGCTGCCTCCGCGACCTGTTTGATGGTCAGCTTCTGTTTCTGCCCACTCACCATGGCCCCTCTATCACCAACCGCCAGTACCGACCGTCTTCTTTGAACACAATGCTCACATCTGCCCTTAGGATGCGGTTGCCTAGATCAGCCCGTTGACATGCAACCGGTTGCAGGCTTTAGTTCATGCCATTGCTAGAGTCAGAGTACAAGAGCCCACCTCATCAACTGGCACGCTGCATTCATGAGGCTACCGTGACGGATACTCCTGCCCAGTCCCCTGCCCCAGCGAGCCATCGCACGGTCGAGCAACTTCGTATCGAGAGCTACCGCACGCGGGCCGAGATGGGTGCCGCCAGCGCTGGCGCGATTGCGACAGACCTCCGAGAGCGACTAAGCCGCCAATCGCAGGTTCGAATGATTTTTGCTGCTGCGCCTAGCCAAGCAGAAACCCTCCGTCGCCTTCGGGAGGAGCAGGAAATTGACTGGCACCGGGTAATGGCCTTTCATATGGATGAATACATAGGTCTTCCAGCTGATGCGCCGCAGCGTTTCGCCCATTGGCTTGACGAAGCCCTGTTCGCTCATCTCCCCTTCGCGGCGGTGCATCACATTGTCCCCGAACCGGATCCCACCACGGCGGCGGAGACCTACGCGGCTCGCCTTGCCGAGTCGCCCATCGACCTCGTCTGCCTCGGTATCGGCGTTAACGGCCATATTGCGTTCAATGACCCCCCCGTGGCGGATTTTCATGATCCGCTCGACGTCAAGATTGTCGCTCTTGACGAGACCTGCCGCCAGCAACAGGTCGATGATCAATGCTTCGCGCATTACGACGATGTTCCCGAGCAGGCATTGACGCTGACGATCCCGCGCCTCCTGCGAGCCGATCGCCTGTTCTGCATCGTCCCGGGCTTCAATAAGCGGGATGCCGTTCGCCGGACCCTCTATGGGCCAGTAGCGACCGCTTGCCCGGCCAGCATCCTGCGTAAGCAGGCCCACTGCACCCTTTATCTCGATGCGGAGTCCGACCCCGATGCTGAACGGTGAGCTTATTGATGCAGATGTTCTCTGCGCCGCCTATCTCGCGTCCACAACGGATCTGATGCAGCACATCCTGACGGAGGAACGCACTGCGACAGACAGGGCCGCCGCTCGTCTCGCTGATCAGATTGCGGCTGATCGACTAATTCATATCTTCGGTCCAGGCGGACATTCGAACCTCGCTTCGCAGGAGGTGTTCTTCCGTGCGGGAGGCTTGATGCATGTTAGCGCCATTCTAGACGAAGGAACGCTGCTCTCCAACGGGGCTCTGCGTTCTATGGCGATCGAGCGCAATCCCGGCTACGGCAAGGTGGTCATCGCCAACCAGCGGCTCGGCCAAGGTGACCTTCTCATCCTCGTCAACGCCTATGGCATCAACGCGGCTCTGATCGATGCCGCCCTCGAAGCCAGGGCGCGCGGCGTCTTTCTGATTGGCGTCAGTTCGCGCGAGCATGCCAGCAACACCTCCCCCGAACACCCAGCCCGGCATCCCACCCGCCAGAACTTGCACGACCTTGTCGACATCGCAATCGACACCAAGGTTCCCATTGGTGATGCGGTAGTGCGGGTTCCCGGCATGAGCCAAGACATCGCGGCAATCTCGACCTTCGCCAATGCATTCGCGCTTAACTGCCTGGTGATCCGCACCGTGTCCAAGCTCATTGAGCGTGGCATCGAGCCGCCCGTGTGGCGGAGCGGCAACGCCCCAGGTGGCGACGAAGCCAATGCACGCTTTATTGCGAATTTCCACAACCGGGTCAGAGCTCTGTGAACTCGTCTGGCCACATTCGGGGACGCAATCCCGCGACTGGTGAGACCATCGCCATTACGGTCGAGAACGGTTTCATTGCCGCGATCAAGGCCGCGGATGAAACAAGTCATGATTATGTTGCACCCGGCTTAGTTGACCTGCAGCTGAACGGCTTTGCGGGCCTTGATCTCAATGACGGCCACCTTACGCCAGATCGGGTGAAGACGCTGGCGGACCATATGCTGTCGGTAGGCGTCACGACCTTTCTGCCGACCCTGATCACCGCGCCGGAAGCTGACATCATCCGCGCGCTGACGGTCATTGCGGTGGCCCGCCGCCGCTTTCCGTTCGTGGCCGAGATGGTTCCTTTCGTCCACGTGGAGGGTCCCTCCATTTCTCCGCTGGACGGACCGCGCGGCGCTCATCCGGCCGCCCATGTGAGGGCGCCCTCCCTCGAAGAGTTTGAGCGCTGGCAGATGGTAAGCTCCGGCCTCGTTGGTCTTGTCACGCTAGCCCCTGAGCAGCCCGGCACAATTGATTACATATCAGCCCTCGTACAGCGTGGCGTTCATGTGGCTCTCGGCCACACCGCCGCCTCGCCCGAGGAAATTCACGAAGCTGCCGCAGCGGGGGCAAGCCTGTCTACGCATCTAGGCAACGGCGCCGCGGCCACCCTGCCACGACACCCCAATTTTCTGTGGAGCCAACTCGCAAATGACCGACTGACCGCAACCTTCATCGCTGATGGCCATCATCTTCCGGCCGACACGTTCAAGGCGATGATCAGGGCGAAGGGTCTCGAGAGAGCCATCCTGGTTTCGGATGCGGTCGCACTCGCTGGCATGCCACCAGGCCTTTACGAACAGCCTGTAGGGGGCAGTGTCGACGTCACAGCTGATGGACGTGTCGGCATTGCCGGCACACCGTATCTCGCCGGCGCCGGGTTGCCGCTTTGCGCCAATGTCGCGATCGCCATTCAGATGGCAGGACTGACGCTCAGCGAAGGCCTCAGGCTCGCAACGGAGAATCCCGGTCGCATCGCCGGCGGCCGGGGTCGTCTCGCCGTTGGTGCCCAGGCTGATCTGATGCAGTTCGCCTGGCATGAGGGACAGCGCCGGCTCGAGGTCTCAGCCGTCTGGCTGCGAGGCAAAAAGGTGTTCTCGCGATGATCCGCGCCGGAACAGCCCTGGTGGATATCACGCCGCCGGTAGGGCTGGCCCTCTCCGGGTTCGCAGCCCGCAGCCAGCCTGCGCTCGGCACGCATGATCCTCTGACCGTTCGCGCCGTCGCGGTGGAGAACACCGCCCTCGTAGTAGCTGACGTGATCGGCTTTCATCGCGACATGGTGCGTCGCATCCGCGAACGGTGCGTGTTGCCTGCCGACAATGTGGTCGTGGCGGCGCTGCATACGCATGGTGGCCCTGTCTCCATGATGGGCCGCCTAAGTCAGCATGCCGACACAGCCTATCTCGAGCGACTGGAAACTGCATGTGTACACGCGATCGACAAGGCAGTGTCCTCCGCGCGGCCCGCCCATATGGTGGCCGGATGGGGCGCAGATCCTGGAGTGGCCAGAAATCGCCGGCATGCCGATGGCTTGGTCGATACTGCTTTGCCGGTTCTGCGCGTCCGAGACGCGGCTGGTGATCCGATGGCGGTGATTACAGCCTATGCCTGTCACCCGGTGGTGCTCGGCGCCGACAACCGGCTTTGGACGGCCGATTACCCGCACTATGCGCGTGAGCGCCTTGAAGCCGCCCATCCCGGCGCCATGGCACTCTTTCTCACCGGTTGCGCGGGAGACGCCAATACCGGTCACTCGGCGCATGCCTCGATCAGCCTGGCGTCGAGCACGTATCGGAGTTTCGAGTCGGCGCAAATTTACGGCGAGCGGATTGCCGGCGCCGCATGCCAGGCCGACGAGGTTCCGTTGGGAGAACACACCTCGGTGGCGAACCGGATCCTGCATCTCGGCCTCGAGCGGCGCGAAGCAGAACCTCCGCAGGCCTTAGCGGAGCGCTGGTACCGCGAGCGGGAGACCGCGGATCCCGCTCGCACGGCGCTGCTCACCCACTGGATTACCTGGGCTGCGGACATTGCAGGTCGCCCTCTGACACCGGTCGAGGCGCGCGTCTCCGTGTTGAACTGGGGAGGAATGCCGATTGTCACCCTTCCCGGAGAGATTTTTGCGGAGACGGCGCTTCAAATTCGCGAGAAGATGTCTCGCGGTCCGGGCTTTGTTATTGGCTTTGCAGAAGACAATCCCGGCTACATCCCTCCAGAGTCCGAATATGCGTTCGGCGGATATGAGGTAGACGAGGCACACCGCTACTATGGCCAGCCAGCCAGCTTCGCCACCGGATCGGCCGAGGCCTTGGCTGAAGCGGCCATCGCTCTTCTAACCGGAAGAACCGACTGACCGGCTGGAGTGGAATGACTGTCCTGCCGAGCCACAAGGGCTTCTTGACCCGCAACCGGTTGCATGACAACCTGCCAGCTGCCAGCTTCGACACCATCAAAAACAGGGGAACGGGATGATCGACGCGCTAAATTCTGCCACTACGACTTCACTGAAGCGGCGTTTGGGCCGTGTGGCTTTGCTCGGCTCAGCCTTGGGAGCGTCCATGCTAGCCGGGCTTTCCGCCACCTCAGCCCAGACCGTCACGGTCTGGAGCGGCTATCCGGAAATGGCGCCATTCTACGAGCACGTGGCCCAAGGCCTCAAGGCCAAGCATCCAAACCTCAATGTCAAGGTTGAGGCTATTGCTCTTCGCGAGCACGAGAAGCGCATCGCGCTGGGCCTCACGTCCGGTGTTGCCAGTGCAACCGTGATCGAGCTCCAAGGCTCCACTGTTCGCCGCTATCTCGAGAACGACCTCCTGCCGAAGGCTCCTGACGCGGTGGCCAGCTTCGTCAAAGACAAAGCCAATTTCGATGAGTTCTTCACATCGAACGCAAGCTATGAAGGTGCGGTCTACGGCGTACCCCTGTTCCGTGGACAGGCTGCGTTGTTCTACAATACCGACATATTCAAGGCGGCCGGACTGACCACACCGCCCAAGACTATGGACGAGTACACACAATATGCTGAGAAGCTGACCAAGCGCGGCCCTGATAGCAATCCGACCGTGTCCGGGTGGAGTCTGCGTCTCACCGGCGGCGGGCAGGGTATCGCTGAGAAGTTCTGGATCAATTTGTTCCAGTATGGCGGCTCCGTGCTCGAGCCGACAGCCGACGGCAAGTGGCGTGCCAACTACGCCAACGAGGCTGGTCGCGCGACACTCAAGCAGTACCTGCAGAACGTACATGTTCTCAAGACCGTCACGCCCGAAATGCCGGCCGATGCAGAGGCTTTTGAGCGCGGCCAGACCGCCATGTTCATCCGCGAGTCCTGGGTAATCGGCGATATCGCCTCCAAGGCGCCCAACCTCAACTATGCTACCGCCCCGCTGCCACGTGGCTCTATTGCCCTGCCGACCAATCTCTATGCGAAGGCCGAAGGTGCTGATGCCAAGGCGGCTTGGGACTTCGTCATGGCTACCAATGAGCCTGAGAATCTGACATGGCTTCTCAAGAATGTCGGCTGGCTGCCGAACCGCTCCGGAGTCGACTATTCCAGCGTGACCAGCGCAACCCCAGCGTTCAACGCCTTCGTGAACTACCCGAAGGACTACAAATTCTTCACTCTGCCCTCGATCGGACCGATCGAGGAGGTACTGACGCGCTTGGCCGCCCAGCTCACCAACGCCTTCCGCAATGCGTCACTAGCAAAGGATGATGCGGCCATCGATGCCTTCCTCAAATCGGCTGCGGACGAGACCAACCAGATCCTCCGCCGCGAAGGTCTTCTCGGGAAGTAACCTCTTGCGCCGTTTGGTCTTGCGTCGTCCGGTGAGCGAGCGCGCACCGGACGGAGTCTGAGGAGGTACCCTGGTGCAGCGCAAGAGATGGATGTTCGCGCTCCTCGCGATCTTGCCGACTTTGGCGATCTTCGCCTATGTCCGTATCTATCCCATTGGCGACACGTTGCGCCTGAGCCTCCACAAGTGGGACATTCTGTCGAAGAACAAGCCGTTCATCGGCCTTGCAAACTTCGAGGAGCTTACCGGAGACCCGCTGTTCCGGGAGGCGCTCCTTAACACCACCATCATCGCATTCGGCGTTCTGCTCATCACTATCCCGCTTGCATTGGTGCTGGCCGCTCTCATCTATCACCGCACCCGCTCGCGCTTTGCCGGTTTCTACGAGACGGCAATCTTCATTCCGCATGTCGTTTCGCTTGTGCCGGCCGCCATGGCGTGGAAGTGGATCTTCGATTCCCGCCTCGGCCCTTTGAACGCTCTTCTCACGACATTCGGCTTCGCGCCTAAGGCTTGGCTCTTTGATCCGGTTCTGTCAGTTGTGTGTATCATCGTCCTCTGCTCTTGGCAGGCGTTGGGCTATGCGGTGATGATCTATCTTGTGGGCTTCAAGAGCCTGCCGACCTCCCTCTACGAGGCTGCCAAGCTCGATGGTGCCTCGGCCCCCCAGAGCTTTTGGTATTTGTCGATTCCCCTGCTCAAGCCGATTACGTTGTATGTTTCGGTGGTTACGCTGGTGTCCGGCTTCAACGTCTATGCCCAGGCCTTTGTCTTGGCCTCTGACGCCCAGGGTGCTCCAGGCCGGCAGGTGCGCGTTCTGGTCCTCGACATGCTGGAGAACAGTTTTCGCAACTACCGCGTCGGCTATGCTGCCTCCGAGGCGGTTGTTCTGCTGGCGATCGTTCTGGTCCTGACCCTGATTCAATTCAGACTGCTACGGGAGAAAGGCGGCCGATGAAACCGCTCTCCGAAAACACAGCGAGCCGCGGCATGTCCATGCGTACGAAAGAGCGCTTGATCAACATCATGATCGACGTGGTGCTGACGGCCACTTGCCTACTGATGATCCTGCCGCTGGTGTTCCTCGTCTCCAATGCCTTCAAGACGCCGCAGGAAATGCTGGCCTGGCCACCGACCGTCATTCCAGATGATCCGACAGTGGCAAACTTTAAGGCAGTGCTTGGCGACACCCCACTGCTGCGCTGGATCGGAAACAGCATCCTGTTCTCAGTTCTGTCTACCTTCTGCATTCTGGCGACCTCTTCGATCTCCGGCTATATTCTGGGCAAGTTCCGCTACCGCGCGTTCAACGTATTCTTCGCCATTATCCTCGCCACGGCGATTGTGCCGTTCGAGGTCTACATGATCCCGCTCTATTTCCAGGCGAAAGCGCTTGGCATCCTCAACTCTACCTGGGGATTGCTACTGGGCTACCTGGTGATGAGCTTCGGCATTTTCCTCATCCGGCAGAACGTGATCCAGTCGATCCCAGACGAGTTGCTCGAGGCTGCCCGGATCGATGGCGCCGGGGAGTTCTGGATCTTCTGGCGCATCGTGCTGCCGCTCCTGCGCGGCGCTCTCGGAGCCCTTGGAGTGCTGGCCTTTTTCCAGGCCTGGACTGCCTTCGCATGGCCTTTGATCGTAGCGACGACCCGGGACAGCTATACGATCGAGGTGGGGCTTGCTCTGTTTCAGACCGGCTTCACGGTTGATCTTGGACGGCTCAGTGCAGCCTCCGCGCTAGTTCTCATTCCAAGTATCACACTGTTCGTCCTGCTACGCCGGAACTTCGTGCAGGGCGTGGCGAGCACGGGGCTGAAGGAATGAGCGGATCGGACTTCTCACTGGTAGATGTGCGTGCCCGTTACGTGCGGTCTAATGCAGCAACCCTACGCTGGATGCTCGCGCGCCCACGTATTGCCGGCGCTTTCCTCAACACCAAGGTCAACAGTCTGAGCCTCTCGGACTATGGAGACGCAGATGGAGTACGCGGACCCTCCTACCTCTACGGTTGGATCCAGGGGCGGGGGCTTGAGGCGGTTGCGACGCATGCGGAGTTTTTCGAGACGGAGGAGCCCACCCTGGCCGCAGAACTCGATGAGGCCGGTTTCGCTCTCTATCATGCACTCCGGGATCTGCAGCGCCGAGATGGACACGGCTATTTCTGCTACGACCGCGACCTGAACCCTGTCTATGTGAGTTCCGACGGCGTGCTGCACCGGCAGTCTGTTGCTGACGGAGTGTTCACCTATTCCGATGCTTTCTTTGCCAAGGGCCTCATCGCCGGGGCAGCACGCTATGCTCCGGCGGACCTCCCAGAGCATCTCACTTATCTAGCAGGGGTGGTCGACGCGATCGAACAGCGGCGGTTCCAGATGGACGAGCGCCGTCACCTCTCGCCCCGCGCGGCTTTAGATGAGCCTGAGGATTTCGGCCCGCGGATGATCCTTCTTGGCGCGGTGGGCCTCCTCCACCGCGTTGGGTGGAGCGAGCACTCAGCATTCGCTGATCGCTTCATCGCCCATATTCTCAAACATCATTTTGACTCACAGAGCGGACTGTTACGCAACGTCCCGGGGACGGATGTCTGCAATGTGGGGCATGCTATCGAGTTCGTGGGCTTCGCACTGGACCATCTGCAGGGTAGCGCCGAACCCGCTTTAGTGAAACAGCTTCAGTCTGTGCTCCATTCCTCCTTCACTCGCGGCTTCATTGGACCCGGCCTTTGCCTATCGGTTTCAGCCGCAACAGGCGGTTCCCTAAGTCCTTACTGCCCCTGGTGGCCTCTGCCCGAAACCATCCGATCTGCCGCCTTGTGCTTCGCCGCGACGGGTGACGGCGAGGTCCTGCGCATATGGGAGCAAGCCGATTATGCGTTCTTCACACACTACTGGCGGGGCTCCATGGCCTATCAGACCTTAACTATGCATGGACCGGTTGATTTCGTCCCGGCGACGCCCGACCTTGATCCTGGCTATCACACGGGATTAAGCCTTCTGGCCGCTATTCATGCGGCCGACTGGATCTTGACCCGGTCTAATTACCCTAAAGCCACGATGTAGAGTCTTGGCTCTTCCGAGTTGCGTCTCGGACACGACGCCACCAAAGTCCAGCGCTCTCAGATTGAGCGCGTCGACGAAAGCGTCGATGATGCGGACTGAATTATTCTCATCAACCCAGTCATCCAGGCTTTCGGGAAACAGGGTGGTCTGGCTGCGATCCACGCCTTCAACAAAGCGTCTCATCGGATCCCCCAAACAAGGCTGGGCAATCCTACTACTACCTACCCTGTCCCGCTGCCTGCGTTTTGACACAACCAAAGTCAAACGCGGCCGTTGAGCGCGGCCGTGTAAATATCAGCTTACCCCGCGACTGCGGGAGTTTGGCATTCGTCTGCGTGCCAGAAGTCGGCCTTCCGGCTGGAAGGCATGCACAGTGGCAGCAAACTGTGGAGCCGCCTCCCTTCACGCCAGTTGGCTGTCGGCCGATGTTCCAGGAACGCCACACCGTCGCCAATCCTGGCAATGATCAGGATCGGACTGTCGCCCGCCTTCTTGTTCATCCGTGGATCGGCATTAAGATCGGCGAAGACCTGGGCACGGAAATCATTGGACCTGTCAATGCTGTACGCCCTTTCCGCCGGCGAGCACTGCCGACACCAGGCGCTGGCTTGCCAAGGCTTCCTCGCCTGACACGGTGGGTTGACGACGGCTGTGAATTGCATTCACGAAGTCAGCGATGAGGGCTCGATGTGCATCATGAGGGAAGTCCATGATGCTTGCTCCGCTCCCCGTCGAACCTTCCGCTTCAACGATTTCCTCCCGCCCGTCCAGGAAGGACAACCGCAGCGTTCCTCCTATGAGTGACGCAAAACCCTTCGTGCCAACGACTTCAATTCGCTCAGGATGCCCGGGATAGGCTGCCGTCGTCGCCATCAGAGTCCCTGACGATCCATTGCCCAGTCGCAGGAGTGCCGAGACGTAGTCCTCCGTCTCCATGCGGTGAAGATCGGTCGTCCGCACATCGGCGCCTATGACGCCTGAGACGCCGACCAGGGATCGGAACAAATCGAGAGAGTGGATGGCCTGGGTCAGGAGAACGCCGCCGCCGTCCCGAGCCAGAGTGCCACGTCCGGGCTCATCGTAGTAGCTCTGCGGGCGCCACCACGGCACGGACAGGAAACCCGCCTGAACCGTGCCGATCTCTCCCCTGAAGAGCGCCTGCCGCAGTCTGAGGCTGCCGGGCCTGAACCGTTGCTGGAGGACGACCCCAAACGTGACGCCCGCCGCCTGCGCTGCAGCAACGAGCCGCTCGGCTCGATCGAGGGTCAGTTCCAGAGGCTTTTCCACCAGAACATGCTTTCCTGCCGCAAAGCAGCGTTCCGACACCTCGAGGTGGCTACTCGGGGGCGTAAGGACCAGGACCGCATCGACGGCAGGATCCTGGATGGCGGCGTCGAGATCGGTCGTCGTAACAAAGGGAAAGTGTTGCTGATAGGCCTGAGCGCGCTCGGGCGAGCGGCTTACCGCCCAGTGAACGTTGATCCGGTCCGAGAGGTCGAGGAGGCTTTTTGAATGTGGGTGCGATGCGGGCCCAAGGCCGATGATGGCTAAACCGATCTTCTTCATGAATGAGGGAACCTTCTGTCTGTGGGTCGTCCGGGTCCGTGAAGCCGCCCAGCATTCGTTTGGGCCTTCAGCACGAGGCGGCATACCGAAAAGACATGGGCTTGCCTCATCGCGGATTCCGAGCGACATCCCACTTCGGCGACGAGGCTCCGAATATAGGTCAGCGGCTCTTGACTGCAATCAATGTGACGTGTGCCCGTCCGATCCACGACGAGGAGGTGATCTGACCCGGGTCTTCCATCGAGATCAACGTATTTTGCGCAGTTCGATGGTGCCGTCCAGCCCACTCCCGCCGACGAGCCACTTGTCCAAACCGTCAAGGTGTTCGTCAAGCCTGGCTATCGGAAGACAATTCAGAGCCACCAGCGTGCGCCATAGCGCCGACCAGTTGCGGAGCGGTGCGACATGGGACCCCCGCGGTGCCCAACACCGCCACTATCGATATGAGTAAGCTTGTCGTCGCTCGGGAACTAGACCTGAGCGTTCAATTGTTCCGAATTGGGAAGGACTGCTTGGTATCAACGAGCAACGAAACGGAGACCCAGTGAAGGTCCGCATTTCGGCCGCACACCGAAGGGCGAGAGCCCGGAACTTACCAGGCGCTTATGCACTCACGACGGCTCTGTTCTCTTATTCCGGGGATTCCGGTCAAGCCCTTTGAGCGGCCCTTTCCGTCAGTTCGGCTGATATCACCTGTCGGG